>CALPMT020000011.1 GCA_943324745.2 Chitinophaga pinensis
TCAAATAGAATTAACTCATCAAAAGTTTATTATTCTAAAAATTTCAACTTTAAACTACTCTATTTTATGCTTAAAATTTGGGGTATTACTGGAAATGCTAATTTTCTACATAATGTTATCATCATCGATTATAAAAATCAAAAATTTGGAGTAAATTAATGTGTATAGGGTCTTTTTTCACCTCAACCACTCCAAGGTTATGCGGTTAAATCATTCTAATAAAAACTAACTAAAAATCAATTTACATAAAATAAAAAGGAAGAAATGATTGATACTTTTCCAAAATAATAATAATTTTGTTTTAGTGAAAAACATTCAAAGGACAGGGTTGAAACCTGGACAGCTAATAAGCAGGGTTAATTCCTAGACAGTCCTTTAAATTTAAGACCTTATCAAGTATAGGGTCTTTTTTTTTACCTCCCCCGCAACCACTCCAAGGTCACGTGATTAAATTCTTCCGCTTGTTCGATATTTACGATATGACCACAATTTTCTACCACAGCCATTGTTCCTTGTGGCTCTAGTTTTGCCATTTTTTTTACATCTTCAATAAACATGTGATCTTCTCGTCCAGAGATAAATAAAATTGGTAATCCGTGCGGTTCTTTTTGAAAACGCTTCAATAATGTATCCAAATAACGGGTAATACCAAACCAGCGAATAAACTCGGATTTTTTCATCTTTTTTGCTTCATGAATAAACACAGCGCGTGATTTTGCATGACTTCTTCTAGGTAGAATGATCACAGCAAACAACGTATACAAAAACATGAAAGGAACCAGTTTTTTCAATGTATTTCCAACAACTATTAAAAAACGAGAGAAATTGGTAAGACTGATAATCGCTCCAGACATAATCATGGAATGAATTCGTGAAGGATCTAGTTCCACCAATTGTCGAATAAGAATGGTTCCCAATGAAACTCCTACAAAATGTGCATGATCAATTTTATTAAAATCCAACACATCATAGACTTCTTGTGCGATGGAAGGAAACGAATACACTAATTGTTTATTCACCTCATCATCGACTTTTGTACGTCCATGTCCTCTCAAATCAATCAATAACAAATTGTACTCTTTACGAAACGCATTGATTTGTTTAAACCAAATAGTCGAACTCCCTCCCGCTCCATGGATAAAAACGACCCAAGGTGCTTCGGAATTTACATGTCTATAAATGATGTGATGTAGCATTCTCTGATTGAAGTTGGCTCCAAACATACAGAGAAGAGACGATAAAAACTAAATTTCCAAGACCTAATATTCCTATTTGTGTAAACCAATTTGACAAATCTCTTCCCCACAAATCCATCGAATCAAATGAAAATAAAAGCATTCCAAGTGAAAACAACACCCAATATTTCCAATTATGCGTTTGAAAAGCACGGTAAAGTAAAAACATAACTAAGGGAATTGAAAGTAAAAAATGTTGACTATCGGTAATAAAAAAATTAGGCGTAAAAGCCATAAAAAGAGCTAAGAAAAATATATAATTCAACTTAGAAACTTGCTTTCCCTTCATTCTGACAACGAGAAATAAAATAAGTAACCCTAATCCTATAAATGAATACAACCAAGATGGTTTTAAACCGAAATACGTATGTACCAGATATTGTAGAGACTGTGGACTCGTTAAATATTCCCCATGTGATGACAATGCTCCAAACCATCCAAACCAAAGATTTAAATTCTCAGTCCATCCAAAAAATAGTATGGGCAATAGAAAACTCATTGCTCCAAATGCAATTAAATAAAGGATTTCTTTCCATTTACCTAAGAACAACATCGGAACACAAACGAGAATCATAATTGGCTTTAATACAATCATCACCGCCCAAAACACTGTTGAGAGTAACAACCTCTCTTTATTGCTGAAAAAGGCTCCGAGCACAAACAAAAAAAGCAATACAAGATTTACATTCCCTAGATGTAATTCTCGTGTAACATGAATTGTAATAACCAAAAAAGAGAGGAAAAGGAAGAGGAATTGTTTTTTTACCACTCCTAAACTACTCTCTAACAATCGTTTCCAAAGTGGTAATGATATTGCTAACGAACACATTAATACAAATAAGTGTACGAATTTCATTTTACCAAAAGATAAAAGTAGAAATGGCACAAAAAACAAGAGCGTAGTTGGTGCATATTTAAAAAAACCTGTACCTAAACCATAGGCATGTTCGTACGGATTATTTCCATTATAATAATCATTGGTCGCTTCAAAATACACTAAAAAGTCATTGGTATATAACTTTTCATTATTCAACTCTACAAAAATAAAAAGTAACGAAAAAGAAACTACAACAGCTAGGTAACCTAACAATGGTTTGTTTTTGAAAAGTTGTTTAAATTTCATCATAGTGTTTATATAAGTCACCTCCCTCAATCCCTTTTCCTTCTACTCCGCTCAGGAAGACAGGGGAATTATAATTACATATTTCGTCTATACTGTCCTCCTACTTCAAATAAGGCATTTGTAATTTGACCCAATGAAGAATGTTTACAAGCTTCCATTAAGGTTTCAAAAACATTTTTATTGTGGATTGCAGCTAACTGCACGTCACGTATCGTTTTCGCTGTATCGTCTTTTTTGAAATCGTGTAAGGCTTCTAACATCGAAATTTGAAATTGTTTCTCTTCTTCTGTCGCACGGATTACCTCACTTGGAATAATCGTTGGTGAACCTTTAGAACTCAAGAACGTATTTACTCCAATAATTGGATACTCTCCTGTGTGTTTCAATGTTTCATAATACAACGATTCTTCTTGAATTTTAGATCGTTGGTACATCGTTTCCATTGCTCCTAGTACACCTCCTCGTTCCGTAATACGATCAAATTCAGCCAATACTGCCTCTTCTACTAACTCCGTTAATTCTTCAATAATAAAACTTCCTTGTAATGGATTTTCGTTTTTTGCTAATCCTAACTCACGATTGATGATCAACTGAATCGCCATCGCACGACGTACAGACTCTTCTGTAGGTGTTGTAATCGCTTCGTCATACGCATTCGTATGTAAGGAATTACAGTTATCGTAAATTGCATATAACGCTTGAAGCGTTGTACGGATGTCGTTGAAATCAATTTCTTGTGCGTGTAACGAACGTCCAGAAGTTTGAATGTGGTATTTCAACATCTGCGCTCTCGGATTCGCTCCATATTTTTTCGCCATTGCTTTCGCCCAAATTCTACGTGAAACACGACCTATCACCGCATATTCTGGATCGATACCATTGGAGAAGAAGAACGATAAGTTTGGTCCGAAATCGTTGATATCCATACCTCTACTTAAATAATACTCTACAAATGTAAATCCATTTGCCAAAGTAAAAGCCAACTGCGAAATTGGGTTTGCTCCTGCTTCTGCAATGTGGTAACCAGAAATCGATACCGAATAGAAATTACGTACTTTTTGATCAATAAAATATGCTTGTACATCCCCCATCAAACGCAAAGCGAATTCTGTTGAGAAGATACACGTATTTTGTGCTTGATCTTCTTTTAATATATCTGCTTGAACCGTTCCACGTACTTGTGCTAAGGTATCTGCTTTGATTTTCGCATAAACATCTGCAGGTAATACTTGGTCACCTGTAACTCCCAATAAGAAAAGACCTAGACCATCATTTCCTTCCGGTAATTCCCCTTGGTAACGTGGACGTTCCGTATTTTTCGCTTTGTAAATTGCTTCAATTTTTGCATTTACTTCTTCTGCTAAACCGTTTGCGTGAATGTACTTCTCACAGTTTTGGTCGATGGCAGCATTCATGAAGAATCCTAACAAGATCGGCGCAGGACCGTTGATTGTCATCGAAACCGACGTTTTTGGGTCGCTTAAGTCAAAACCTGAATACAATTTCTTCGCGTCATCCAAACAACAAACAGACACTCCTGAGTTACCAATTTTACCATAAATATCTGGTCGTACATCTGGGTCGTTACCGTATAAAGTCACGGAGTCAAACGCTGTAGATAAACGTTTTGCTGGCATTCCTAAACTCACATAGTGAAAACGTTTGTTGGTACGTTCTGGTCCTCCTTCTCCTGCGAACATACGTGTTGGATCTTCTCCTTCGCGTTTGAATGGGAATAATCCTGCCGTATATGGAAATTCACCCGGAACATTCTCTTGTAAATTCCATCGTAAAATATCTCCCCAAGAAGTGTATTTAGGTAAGGCAATTTTAGGAATTTGAGAACCCGATAACGAAGTCGTATGCGTTTCTAAGGTCAATTCTTTATCACGTACTTTGAATCTAAAAATTGGATCTTTGTATAAAGCCTTTTTTGCTTCCCAATTTTCTAAGATTAATAAATTCTTAGGATCGATATTTAATTTTTCTATTTCAAACGATTCTTGTAATCCTTTAACAATTCTATCTTTATCGTCGATGGATAATTTGCTAACTGTTTCAATGGATTTTTGAAGTCCAAATAGCTTATTCGCTACTTCCACTTGTTGGTTCACCCATTTATCATACCCACGATTATTCTCAGAAATTTCAGACAAATAACGTGTTCTATCAGGTGGAATTACAAAGATTTTCTCGGACATTTCATCCGTCACTTGGAACGAAGAGGTCAAGGAAGCCGTTGTTTTTTCATTGATTGTTTGAACGATTACCGAATATAAGGTATTCATTCCTGGGTCGTTAAACTGCGATGCGATTGTCCCGTAAACAGGCATATCATCTGTTTTTTGATCCCACAAATTATGGTTACGTTGGTATTGTTTACGCACATCGCGTAAGGCATCCAAGGCACCTCGTTTGTCGAACTTATTCAATGCAATCACATCGGCAAAGTCCAACATATCAATTTTTTCTAATTGTGTCGCAGCACCATATTCAGGTGTCATCACGTACAAAGAAACATCGGAGTGGTCCAATATTTCTGTATCCGATTGACCAATTCCAGAAGTTTCCAAAATGATCAAATCGTATTTTGCTGCTTTTAAAACTAAAATTGCTTCTGCTACGTGTTTTGATAACGCTAAATTGGATTGACGTGTCGCTAAAGAACGCATGTACACACGTTTGTTTTTAATCGCATTCATACGAATACGGTCGCCTAACAATGCTCCACCCGTCTTACGTTTCGAAGGATCCACAGATACTACCGCGATTGTTTTTTCTGGGAAATCCAACACAAAACGACGCACCAACTCATCCACTAACGAAGACTTACCAGCACCACCTGTTCCGGTAATTCCTAGTACAGGTACCGTAGAATTTTCAGCCAATTTATGTACCGCATCTAACATTCCTTTCGATTCTTCTGGATAATTTTCTGCTGCAGAAATCACACTTGCAATCGTTGGAACATGTTTTTCTTCCAATTTACTTAAATCCAAATCCGTTTTATTTCCCAATGGAAAATCACTTTTTTGTACTAGATCATTGATCATACCTTGCAATCCCATTGATCTTCCATCATCCGGATGATAGATACGCGTAACTCCATATCCGTGCAATTCTTCAATTTCAGAAGGTAAGATTGTTCCTCCACCACCAGCAAAAATCTTGATATGTGGCGCACCTTTTTCACGCAGTAAATCGTACATATATTTCAAATACTCGTTATGCCCTCCTTGGTAGGAAGTCATTGCAATCGCTTGTGCATCTTCTTGAATCGCGCAATCTACCACTTCTTCCACACTGCGATCATGCCCTAAATGGATTACTTCACATCCAGTAGTTTGGATGATACGTCGCATGATATTGATAGCAGCATCGTGTCCGTCGAACAACGAAGCAGCGGTTACAATTCTAACTTTATTTACTGGTTTGTAAGGTGTAATAGGATCCATAATTTGTTACTTAAAGTAAGTGGACGCTAAGATAAGGAAAATGAGTGAGAAAATGAGTGACGTGTTACGAGCGACGAGGGAAGAATATTAAAATGAACATAGACTTCCTAAAGAATTAAAAGAGATAAACTTATGCAATTTCGGAAAAAACTTTATGTAATTTCGGAATTTTAGTTATGTAAATTCGGAATTTAAAATAGTAAAAAAAATATTAAAGCATTAATTATTAAACAAATAAACCACTCAATTTACCCCAAGAAATAATTTCTTCATTTGATCTTTTCTGATTTAATTCAGAAGTGTTTACGAGGTAATGATTGTAGGAATATCCTTGTGTGTCATCCAAGTAATGTAAGGCTTTTAGATATTCATTTTTTACCGTTTGTGATGCCTTCATTTCCAAACAAGACACTGCTACCCCATCTACTAAAAGCAAATCAATTTCATTCCCATTACTATCTCGCCAAAAATAAAAATCCTGAGCAACTCCTTTGTTTTTATGTGACTTCATCAATTCCAAGATGCAATAGTTTTCAAACAATGCCCCTTTGTAGGTGGAGAGCACCAAATCTTCCGGCTTTTTAATCCCTAATAAATATGCAACTAATCCTGTATCATAAAAGTACAACTTAGGCGTTTTAACGATTCGTTTTGAAAAATTAGCATGCCATGGAACCAAGGTAAATGCGATGTAACTCGATTCTAACAACGACATCCAACGCTGTACCGTTTTACTATCGACACCTAATTGTTTGGAAATACTAGAAGCATTGAATAGTTGTCCGACATGATGCGCCAACAAGGATAAAAACTTACGAAATAGTGTCAAATCTTGCACGTTGATAATCGTTTTCACATCGCGCTCTACATACGTACGAATGTAAGCTGGATAAAAGTCACGTGGTTGAATCTGTTTGTCATACACACGGGGATAACTTCCATTAAAAATAGACGTAAAAACATCTTGTTGTTTTACGGTTTCAATTTCGTCTTGCGCTAAGGGTAGTAATTCCATTAAGTACACCCTACCCGCTAAACTTTGGGTGATTTTTTCTAGTAACAAAAAATTTTGCGAACCACTTAACACATACTGCCCTGTTAATCCAGAATCATCGACAAGTTGTTGGATGTATGAAAATAACTGCGGTGCATTTTGCGCTTCATCGATAATCACATATTTATCATAAATCGCTAAGAACCCACGCGGGTCACTCAATGCAAACTCTAGGTTGTCTGGATTTTCCAATGAGACATAGCGATATTCCGGAAACACTAACTTTGCTAAAGTCGTCTTGCCCGATTGTCTAGGTCCTGTAAATACTAACACCGGAAACTTTTTAGCCATCTCCAGCATCTTGAATCGTGCGTTTCTTTGTATCATGTTTCAAAGGTATAATTTTTTATGTAATTTCGGAAAAAAGTTTATGTAATTTCGGAATTTAATCTATGTAATTTCGGAATTTATAAAATAAACAGAATATAAAAAGACAATTTTAAATTGATTTATACCGTTCTATTTCATACCTTTAATTAAACAAAAATCATGAATACATTCATCCTACACGAACCCAACCGAGAATTGACTGAAGGGTACTTTACTGCTCTTATGAAATACTCCGTAGTTTTCTTCATCGCATGGATGTTTGGACAACTTCTCATCTTCACCTATCCATGTATCGCGTGGTCGGGTGAAAAATATCCACCGACATTAACTTGGTTAAACGATTACCATATCATTAGCTGGATATTAGTGGGTATAGGAAGCTATTTTTACGTAGTGTCCCAAATCAAAAAATACTCCTTACCTATAGTTACAACATTTCGATTTAACGCTCCACAAGAACAACTAGAATTAGAACTTTTAAATACCTTCTCAGGCAAAACAACTCAAACATCTATCCCATACAATCAATTGAAAATAGATTTTAAAACAAAAGAAAATACTTGGTATGGAAAACAACGAGTGTATCGTATATCTTCCAATGAAAAAACCATCGCGCAGTTAAACATCGAAAAAACAGCTTGGAAACAGTTTCCTGATATTGAAAACTTGGTAGAACAATTAAATAAACAGATCGCATGAAATTAGGAAAATACCGTCATTACAAAGGGAAAGAATACGAAGTCCTAGGAGTTGCCACACACAGTGAAACTTTAGAAGAATTGGTGGTTTACAAAGCGCTTTATGACATCGAAGGGAAAGGTAAAGATTCGTTATGGATAAGACCAAAAGGGATGTTTGAGGAGGAGATTGAAGTGGACGGGGTGGTTAGGAAACGTTTTGAATTAATTGATTGACGGCCCTTCGACCTACTCAGGGTGAAATTAGCAGATTTAGGATTTGAACCATTTAGAAATTGAGAAATTAAGGACGAGATGGATAAAGATGGGGTTAGGTTCATTAAGATTTCGACTTCGTCTCAAAGAACATTAAGTCGGTTACTGAGGTTAACTAAAGAACTGTTCCGAGGTTGTCAAATGACGGTTCCTGAGGCTCTCGAAGGACCGTCACACATTTCACCGATACAATTTCCTATTTCACAGAGAAAGTCCCCCACTATACCTATTTAAGTTTTTACTTTGTAGGAGTTTATCGAGTTTTGCTTCATAAACTTTAAAACTATAAACTATGAAACGTATTGCAATTTTTGGAGTCCATTTTAGTTATTGGACTATTTATTTATTTACAATCGCAGTATTATTTATCGTAATAACTGCTGCATTAGAAAATAATACTGATGCAAATTTAAGTGTGAATGGAGTTCTTACGTGGAAAAACATCTACGTTTACAACAATTTTATTGCGGCTCCACTAGGATTTTACTTATTTTATTTCATACTATTTTCAAAAATTAATCAACGAATAAAATGGTATAAAATCTTACTCTATGGAATAGCCATTGTTCTCTTTTCGGGTCTTATAACTACGACTATGTTTATTTTTCTTAAAAAAGCAAATAATGAACATATAAATATATTATTGCCCTTTTTTATGTTCATGACAAGTCTTGCCGCTTTGATTCATGGTTTTTTAGGATTATTCATGCGATCATTCTTTAATTGGTTCAACCTACGTAAAGAAAAAGAGCAACTAACCGAACAAAATCACCAAATAGAATTAGCATTAGTGACTGCACAGTTAAACCCTCATTTCTTGTTTAATTCGTTAAATAATATTGACATTCTCATCCACAAAGACCAAGAAAAAGCATCTAATTATTTGAACAAACTATCCGATATTTTACGTTATATGTTATTTGATGCAAAAGCGGAATACATGCCATTTGACACCGAACTTCATTTTATTGAGAAATATGTAGCTCTACATCAATTGCGCGCCGCTAATTCCGATTACGTAAAACTTACCCATGAACTAGAAAACACGCATGGTCAAGTGGCTTCTTTAGTGTTTATTCCATTCATCGAAAACGCATTCAAATATTCATCGACCTACAAAGAAGGAAATGCGGTACAAATTGCATTCACCTACCATGAAAAGAAACTTTCTTTTGTATGTAAAAATCGAATTACGCAAACGAACGAACCGTTTACAAACTCCAATGGACTTGGGAATGAGTTACTCAAAAAACGCTTGGATTTGATCTATAAAGAAAATTACAAACTCGATATCCAGGAAGAGAATGGTTATTTTTGTGTAGCACTGACAATACCGTATGAAGCAAATTAATTGTATAATCGTAGAAGATGAGCCTTTGGCAATGGAGCGCATGTTGCAGTACGTTGCTAAGGTTCCTTTTCTATCACTCGAAGCGCATTTTGACAATGGCATGGATGCTTTATTGTACTTAAAACAACACAGCGTTGATTTGTTATTGTTAGACATTAATACGGGGGAAGTCACAGGGATTCAACTTGCGGAACAACTAGCAAAAGATTGTGCGATAGTATTCACCACAGCCTACCCTGAATTTGCACTCAAAGGATTTGAATTGAATGTAACTGATTACTTATTAAAACCATTTGCCTTCGACCGATTTTACACGGCAATGGAACGGGTAGAACAATCACTTTCACATAAACAACAACACATAGTTCCAAACAATTTATTTATAAAAACGGAATACCGTTTGGAGAAAGTTGCGTTATCGGATTTGAAATTCATTGAAGGAATGGGAGATTACCGACGTATACATACTACGCAAAAGAAAATCATGACCTTGCAAACGTTCAAAGAGTTGGAAGAAGAATTGAAAGATACATCGGTGCTTCGTGTTCACAAATCGTATATGGTCAATTTAGATTTTATTGAAGGGATCGAACGCGATAGAATTATGATTGGTAAAGAATTGATTCCAATTTCTGAGACGTATCGGAAGGGGTTTTATGAACGGATTAAATAAATCAAACAATAAGTGCTTGTCATATACACCCATAATAGCGTAAAAACAACATGAACTAGTGTTTCAAAGCGTTTACCTTTCCAGTTTTCAGCAGAATACCCAAAGAATTGAGCAATCAATCGAAAACTCCAAAAAATTCCCATTCCTAGTGAAATAACCTTTCCAAAAGGGGTATGAACTAATTCAAATGAATAAAAGAACGACAATACACCAAACATCAACACAATCAACGCAATAAAAAAAGTATGAACATAGGTCATCTCACGATTAATTAAAGAAAGTGACTTCAACTCCTCTTTCCATTCAAAATAACGAGGAAAAATAACATGTACGAATGCCAATAACATTAATAATAGTCCAATAATCTTAAGGTGTAGTTCCATCTTTCTGTAATTTATAAGTTGTAATAAACGGCGTATAAGGCAATTTATCTTCCAAATTGAACCCTGAATGTTTAATATTGGAAAGCCAAGTTTTATCTGTGAAAAAATGAAATACACCAACGGTATAAGCGAAACTATTTGCTAATCCACGCACATGTTCGGTAATATAGGCAGTACCACCTGGAACTAATACGCGGTAAACCTCTTTAAAAAACACTTCACGTTCGGTATTATCTCGAATTTCATGCGCCGCAAAAATCACATACACCTCATCAATCGATTGATTTTCAAAAGGAAGTAAAGATGTTTGAATAACGATGGCATTGGGTTGCGGATATTTCTTACGTGCACGTTCAATGGAAATTTCTGTATGTTTTGTGGGTTGATAAAAATCACAAATGGTTAGTTCAGAATTCGGTCGTTTCAATTGAATTACTGGAGAAGTTTCGTCAAAACCAGCATGTATATTCAAAATCCGTAAGAACGATTTATCTTCTGAAATCCATGCTAATTGATAAACATCGGTAAAATCATAAACATACATCGAAACGACAAGGGAAGCAAGTAAACTATAAGTTCCGAAGATGAATGCAACTACTATTCCGACTTGAAGAAAAACGGAGTCAATATAAAATAGCAATACTATTCCTAGTGTAAACAAAATTGCAAACAACACATAAAAATGCCAATTGAAATACACAATATTTCGTATTCCTTGAAATGGTTTTCGTACTATTTCCATGGGTCTATACGTCCTTTTTTCCAATAATATGGAATGTTCGAAATTTCAAAAGCATTGGCTAATACTCCTTTCACTTCTGTAAGATGTTCCATGAAATCAACCTGCTCGTCACTTACTTCAATGGCCTTTGGCGACCAATTTTCACGCACTCCTTCAATAATCAATGTTTCTTTTTTCGTTTCATCAACGGTAAAGGTAAAAGGCAAGGGTCCGGCAAAACGTCTAGCTTCTTTCCAATCTTGAAAGGGAGAATTCGGAGGCAGCGCAACCTCATCTTGACCTACATTAATCACAATGGCAAACTTTGATTGTAACGAAGAAATTTCCCGAGAACCATCCTCTAGCGTTTGATCGGTTATATCGGTTGTTGTGTAATTATAATGTGTGAAGATATTCCCCATGATTTCCATCTTCTTACTATCCGTCTCCGATTTGAGAATATACAAGCCTCTTAAACGTTTTCCGCGACTGTCAGTATATTGAACAAAAATGCGATAACCAATCAAATAAAAGTCATTCCCCATAAACGCAGGAAATCCCTTAGGACGTAATCCTTTTGTTTGTACTAACGCAATTGCTACAAACGCCCACTTATCCTGAAATAAATCTAAAGTCAAAGAAGGTGGCAATAAATGTTCTAAAGCTTCTTTCGGAAAAGCATAGGTCAACACTGTCGATTTCTCAAAAAATGCTTCCACAGCAAAAGGGTGATTTTTCAATCCGCTCATGACTCCAATTGTTGATAATAACGCTCATTCCAAACAATAAAACCAATAAGAAGGAGTGCGAAAAAACTATTCCATTTTCCCCAAAGAAGTAAATCTGGAACGAGGATAAATTCCAGCGTATTCATTACAGCAATGATAACACACTGAAGAATTGCATTCAGTTTACGGTACCATTTAGATACAATCCAAAATGACATAAACACCTCTGAAACACCAATCATTTTAGTGAACAGAACTGCATGTTCTGCCCCTAGTATTTGTGATACAATTGTTTGATGTCGAGGAACCAATCCAAATACCTTACAAATGAGTCCATTGGTAAACCAAATCAAAGCAATGAGGTAAGTAATTGTTTTGTGAAGCATGTATTAAAGGTAGGGAAATTTGTATATTTATTCCTTTAAAAGTCGTAAATAAATGGCAGTTTTCGGAATAATTTTTGAAATATTAATTTCAAGTCTAGTTGGTACTTTACTATTAATAATTCACCCTAAATGGAAATTGAATTTTTTTAATGTTATTTCTTTTAACATTGGGTCTTTTATATTTATAATTACAATATCATTTATGTTGAGTCTATTTATGGGTGACGCTCAAAAATTAAACTCAACATTCGAAGTGATAAGCTATTTATCCATCTTATTTATTGTATTTGTTACAGGAGGTTGTTTCGGTGTAATATTTGGGCAAAAATACAAGAGAAGATAATCATAACCCCCTTTCATCTAATACCTCAATTTCGTAATCCCAATTCCTTTCAAATCAATTAAAAACAAGGTGTTTACACCTTCAAATTGTCCAAAAATAAGTTGAGTTACTAAATTCGCCATGTAGAGTCCGACGCTACCTGGAATATGCCCCATAACCCCATTTTCGGAACAACTTGGAACGTCTTCTGCATTGGGTGGCTCTGGAAATAGGTCGCGTAAGTTTTTACTTCCTTGATAATTAAAAACCGCTAATTGTCCTTGATAACCCAAAATACTTCCGTAAATCAATGGTTTATTTAATTGCACACAGACATCATTCACGTTGTAGCGCGTTAAGAAATTATCACACCCGTCCACGATGATATCGTAGAGAGGGAAAATCATAGCAGCGTTTTCTTCGGAAAGCAACTCGTTGTAGGCTATCAATTCAATAAACGGATTTTGCTGACGTAGTTTTTCAACCGCAACTATCACTTTCGGCTGACCAACATCGGCAGGTCCGTACAAAATTTGACGGTGAAGATTAGAAACCTCAATCACATCAAAATCAATCACACCAATAGTACCAATCCCCATTGAAACAAGGTATTGAAGTATCGGAGAACCAAGTCCTCCCGCACCAATTACCAATACTTTTGCTTGTTTTAATTTGATTTGTCCGTTGATACCCACGTCTTCCAACATGATTTGTTTGGTGTATCGATTAAATTCTTCTTTGGAGAGCATTTGTAATTGTTTTATATGTATGCTTTTGTGAGTTAGCTCACTCATTTACACATTAATTCATTGAAAAATTTACACATTAAAACCTATCCCAATCTTTCCAAACCGCTTCGTACCCATGATTTCGGATTAACTGAGCAATCGTTGCCGTATTGCGTTCGTCTGAAATTTCAAATTGTTCCAAAGATTCTGGTTCGACTGCATACCCTCCAGGATTTGTTTTGGAACCTGCACTCATACTCGTTATCCCTAATGGAATGACATTGTTTCTAAAATTTTCTGACTCGCGAGTAGAAAGTGAAATCTCCACATCCTCATTGAAAAGTCGATATGCACAGATCAATTGCACCAATTCTTTGTCGCTAACAATCACATTGGGTTCGATAATCCCTTCTGCTGGTCGCATACGTGGAAATGAAATCGAATATTTTGTTTGCCAATATGTCTTTTGCAAGTAATCCAAATGCAACGCACAGAAAAAAGAGTCTGTTCGCCAGTCTTCTAAACCTAGTAAAATTCCCAATCCAATTTTATGAATTCCCGCGCGACCAATACGATCTGGAGTGTCTAAGCGATAGTTAAAATTTGATTTTTTTCCCTTTGGATGGTATTGCTTATAGACTTCTTGATGGTATGTTTCTTGGTAAACCAACACCGCATACACACCCGATTCGTGCAACATAGCGTATTCATCTTGTTCTAAAGGCTGAACCTCAATGGAAATATTCGCAAACTGCTTCGAAATTAATTCCACCGCATTTTTAATATAGCCAGCATGTACGGTATGATTCGCTTCGCCAGTCACTAACAAAATATGATTGTAACCTTGCGATTTGATAAACGCAACTTCCTCCAAGATCTCTTTATCTGAAAGGGTTTTACGTCGAACTTTATTATCTAAGCTGAACCCACAATACGTACAAATGTTATTGCATTCATTACTCAAATACATGGGAGCGTATAATTGAACCGTTTTCCCAAACCGTTTTTGTGTCAATCCATTACTTGCCTGCGCCATTTGTTCTAAAAACGGAACAGCCGCAGGAGATATCAAGGCTTTAAAATCCTCGATCGTACGTTTTGTCGACTGCAAAGCATAAAGGACATCACGCTCTGTTTTAGCGTAAATCGAAGCTTTCACTTCCTCCCAGTCGTACTGTTCAAAAACGGATTGAAACCCCATAGTTGTATTGTATTAATCGTTTAAAAAACTTGTCAGTGGACTTGATGCCGCCGCTGCGCGAACTTGTGCACCCAAGCCTGCTTCGTATCCTCTTCTCCCTGCTTCTACAGCAAGTTTAAAAGCCAACGCCATTTCGCGTGGATTTTTCGCAACTGCAATCGCAGTATTTACTAATACTGCGTCCGCTCCTAACTCCATCGCTTTTGCAGCATCGGAAGGTGCTCCGATTCCAGCGTCTACAATCACAGGCACTTTACTTTGCTCAATGATGATCTCTAAAAAATCAATGGAACGCAATCCTTTATTTGTACCAATCGGCGCTCCCAAAGGCATTACAGCGGCTGTCCCAGCATTCTCCAATAATTTACACAAAACTGGATCTGCATGAATATAAGGCAACACGATAAAGCCAAGTTTTGCCAATTCTTCAGTTGCTTTCAAGGTTTCAATTGGATCAGGTAACAAGTACTTCGGGTCTGGGTGAATTTCCAACTTCAACCAATTGGTCTCCATCGCCTCGCGTGCCAATTGCGCAGCAAAAACAGCTTCTTTCGCATTACGCGCACCAGAAGTATTCGGTAATAAATTAATGTTTGGATGACGTAAATGAGCAAGTAATTCATCTGTTTCAGTTTCTAAGTCTACACGCTTTAGTGCAACTGTCACCAATTCACTCCCAGATGCTAACACTGCTTCCTCCATTTGTTTGGAAGATCCAAATTTCCCTGTCCCTAGAAATAATCGGGATGTAAATTCTTTATTTGCTATTGTAAGGTTTTGCATAATGCTTAAAAAATTTCTTTTATATAGTCGATTCCTCTTTGGCAATCGTTATAAACGCAGTTGGGAAAGCCCACATATTTGTTCCAAAAGCTACAGAAACAATTTCGTAACCATCCTGAGCTAATTTGTTAACTGTAAATTGAACATTTTGTCTTAAAGACTCTGTAGTCCAATAACCAGTTTCTTTAATAATTGTATATTTTTTCATTGTAATAAATTTATCGTTTTGAATCATTCACGACTGATTCCTGCGAAATTTTTGATATTAATGTTTCGGTATTTTCATTATTTGTTAATAATCCCGATAATGCCACTCCATGAATTCCAAGATCCAAAATCGGTTGAATATCTTCCTCTTCTATCCCTCCGATGGCATAAATGGCAATGTCTTTCTTTTCAGCTTTCAAACGATCTAAGATTGCTTGATATCCTTCTAAACCCAACACTGGACTCAATTTCTCTTTTGTGGTTGTAAAACGTAACGGACCTAACCCAATGTAATCGCAATTTTCTTCGATGCGTTGCAATACATCTTCATAGGTATTCGTGGTACCTCCAATAATTTTATCGTCTCCCAGTATTTCTCGCGCTTCACGTACATGAGTATCGGTCAAACCAACATGTACACCATCTGCATCCACTGCTTTCGCGATGTTCACGTGATCGTTTATTATAAAAACTGCTTGATACTGACTACACAATTTCTTTACTTTTTGAGCAGTATCTAAAAACAGTGTTTCATCACAATTTTTAAATCGTAATTGAATCCAAGTACATCCTGCTTTCAAGACATTTTCAATGTTTGTCAATTGTTCTTCTTGCGTTGAACCTTGAGATATGTATTGTATGTTATGCATAATACGCTAATAATGTTTGGTTGCTTGAAAGTTGTTTTTCAATAAATCGTTTTGCTAACTCACATGCTTCTGAAATCGATTTTCCTAATGCCATTTGAGCTGCTATCGCTGAAGAAAGCATACATCCAGAACCATGTTTTGGTGTTATACCTTCCTCTTTTTCTGGTAAGAATTCAATTACCTCGTCGTTAATAAAAAGCGTATCCACACCTAATTTAGTCGCTCTATGTCCTCCTTTTAATAATACAGACGTATGTTGAGAAAGCCATTTGGCACTTTCTAATTCATCTACATTCGAGGTCAATCGTACGATTTCTTTTGCATTCGGTGTAATCAAATTCACAGATTTCAAAACCGTTATCAATGTTTCTTGTTGGATGTTCGAAACAAAATCAACCCCTGCACTCGCAGCTAAAACTGTATCCCAAACAATAAAAACATCCGGTTGGTAGGTACGAACGAGTAAAAGTATTTTTCGAAGGACTTCACATGACTCAACGATTCCAATTTTGACTGCCTCAAACGAATACTTTTGAAGAAGTGTTTCTAACTGATTAAGAATTTGCACCTCATCCACCCAACCAATGGAGAAAAACGCATCTTCTGTCTGAATGGTGTTGGCAGTGATTACCGCCATTCCCATACAACCATTAAATTCAGCCGTTTTAACATCTGCTAGGATTCCAGCACCTCCGCAAGGATCGAAGCCAGCAATTGTTAGTACATAAGATTTGGATTGTTTTAAAAGTTCATTAACATCGTTATGCTTAACCGAAAATTGTTCATTTACTGATGTAATCCCGATATCTATCGGGAGCGCTTTTTCAGTTTTCACATGCCTCGTTTCTGAACTTTTAACTCCAATCTTACTTTTCATCTATAATATTTTTACCAATGAATCTATCACTTTAAAAGGATTTTCTGAATTCCAAACTCCTCCTAAAACCGCTCCTCCATCAAATCCCATAGTTATCAATGAACCAAAATTTTCTACTGTAACACCTCCTAAACCTATCAATTGAATATCTATTCTTCTATGCGACAAATCGAAGTTCACTGCCTTGTATCCCTCTTTCGAGATACTATCAAACACAGGACTTAAAAAAGCATAAGTAAAACATGCAGGTAGTTTGTTGAACGATTCAAGTTCATGTACTGAAGTCGAAAGGATAAACCCAGCATCTGCAAATCGTTGTAATTTTTCTTCGTCAATCTCTCTACGAGCTTGTTCTGAAAAATGAAGTCGATTAATTCCGAATTCAGTAGCTAAAAAATGATGATGATTAAGCACAATCTTCTCCAATTCTTCGTTCGTAAATTGACTCAAAAAATCTGCCACTTGACCTTCTTCCCAATCATATCTACGAAGATGAAACAAAGCATCTTCATTCTTAAAGAACGAACGGATGATGTCCATTTCTTGAGGGTGGGGATTGGAAGTGGATAGGAGGATTTTCATCTCAAAATTCATTTTTAAGCATCATTCCTAATTGCATTTCTAATTCATCTAATTCTTGCGTTGCCTGAAAAATCAATTCCATTTTCACACCAAAATATTCATGAATTATAAAATTCCGAAAGGATTTTGGGATATGCCATGGGTAGGAATATTTTTCTAATAAGTCATTATCTAAAAATCGTGTCGCTTCGCCTACGATCAAAAACTGGTATTGTATTGCCGATTGTAATTTAACATCTAATAAAAAAGAATCTTCCGTTACCCCTTGCATGAACTCGTGGATATATGCAATGGATTGCAATATATGTTCAATTCGTTCTTTAGAGGCTATCTTATCCATAAATCTTAATGAAATCATTACTAGCTGATTGTAATGCAAAATCTTTGATCGAACCTTTTTCAACGATATCGACTTTTCGATGAACTCCTTTTTCGAGTATATGCGAAATGTCAATCAAATCAAACAACGAATATTTCTTTTTATCGTTAAACTCCACACAAATATCCACATCGCTTTTTGCAGTGTTTTCACCTCTTGCAAAAGACCCAAACAAATAGGCAACAGAAATACGTCCATCCTTTTGTAAAAATTCACGGATCGTTTGTATCATATTCTCAAACGAAAATGTATATTTTGTTTGATACATCACAGCAGCTTCAGCAACTTTTAATGCTTCTAAACCAACCTCTTCATTTGAAATTTCATATTGTATTTTCTCAGACAACCAAGCAATCAATAATTCTGATTCTGGCAAATTATAATAACTCGCTAATTTTACTACTTGCTCCCGTGTTGCAGTTCGTTTACCATTTTCAATTTTACTTAAAACTGCTAAATCAATCCCAACTTCGGAAGCAACAAAACGCAAAGGAAGTTGTTTTTCTTCCCTTGCATTTTTAAGAATTTGAAGTAAATTTTCCATCACAAAATCATGTTGACAATTATTGTCAAAAATACAAAATTAGAAAGTCAAAAATAACTTTCTAAGAATAAATCTCGCTCCCTTTTTGTTTAAACTCTTCCGATTTTTCAAACATTCCAGCTTCCGCATCGTTACGAATTTCCTGACTGATCTTCATGGAACAGAATTTAGGTCCACACATAGAGCAGAAATGTGCCACTTTCGCGCCGTCAGCTGGCAACGTTTCGTCGTGGAATTCTCTCGCTGTATCTGGATCTAAAGACAAATTAAATTGATCTTCCCAACGGAATTCAAAACGTGCCTTACTCAACGCGTTATCTCTGTATTGTGCTCCCGGGTGACCTTTCGCTAAATCAGCAGCGTGTGCAGCTAACTTATAGGTGATCACACCGTCTTTTACGTCTTTTCTATTTGGTAAACCTAAGTGTTCTTTTGGTGTTACATAACATAACATAGCGCAACCAAACCAACCAATCATTGCGGCTCCAATCGCAGAAGTAATATGATCATACCCTGGTGCGATATCGGTTGTCAATGGTCCTAAGGTATAAAAGGGTGCTTCGTGACATTCCGCTAATTGTTTGTCCATATTTTCTTTGATCATATGCATTGGCACGTGACCAGGACCTTCAATCATTACTTGCACATCATGTTTCCAAGCGATTTTTGTCAATTCACCTAACGTTTCTAATTCACCAAATTGTGCTTCATCATTAGCATCTGCTATCGAACCTGGACGTAATCCATCTCCTAAAGAGAATGCTACATCATACGCTTTCATGATTTCACAAATCTCCTCGAAGTGCGTGTATAGGAAATTCTCTTTGTGGTGCGACAAACACCATTTTGCCATGATCGAACCTCCACGAGATACAATACCAGTCATACGTTTTGCAGTCATTGGAATATAACGCAATAAAACACCTGCATGGATTGTAAAATAAGAAACTCCTTGTTCTGCTTGTTCAATCAATGTGTCTTTAAAAATTTCCCACGTTAAATCTTCCGCTTTACCATTTACTTTTTCTAAGGCTTGGTAAATTGGAACTGTCCCAATCGGAACTGGTGAGTTACGAATAATCCACTCACGCGTTTCGTGTATGTTATTTCCTGTCGATAAATCCATGATCGTATCTGCTCCCCAACGAGAAGCCCAAACCATTTTCTCTACCTCTTCTTCGATACTTGAAGTTACCGCAGAATTACCAATGTTTGCATTGATTTTCACCAAGAAGTTACGACCAATAATCATCGGTTCGCTTTCTGGATGGTTAATATTATTAGGGATAATTGCACGACCAGCAGCGATTTCATCACGCACAAATTCTGGTGTGATTAAATTCTTTGGTGTATTTGCTCCAAAACTTTCTCCTGGATGTTGTGCACACATCGTTTCAAAGTCTTTCCCCCATTGTGCTTTTAAGTCTTCGATACGTTGGTTCTCACGAATCGCAATGTATTCCATTTCAGGAGTGATAATTCCTTTTTTCGCATAATGCATTTGAGAAACATTTGCTCCAGCTTTAGCACGCATTGGTTTTGAAATATGTTCAAAACGTAAATGATCTAAGGTATTATCATTCAATCGTTCTTGGCCATAATCAGAACTTGTTCCTTCCAAATATTCTACATCACCACGATCTAAAATCCATTGTTCACGAATACGTGGCAATCCTTTTTTTACATCTACTTGGTAATTCACATCCGTATATGGTCCACTTGTATCATACACAGTCACAGGTGGATTCTCCACCATTTTACCACTAAATAATTTGGTTGGTGAAACCTCAATTTCACGCATACCTACCTGTATATCGTGAATTTTACCTTTCACATATACTTTTTTAGAACCACTGATAGCTCCAGTAGTAATGTTTCCTTGTTCTGGTGTTTTGTCTGCTTTACTCATACTATCCGCCTTGCGTTGCTTTAATGATTAATAAATTGTCGTTTGCTTGTAGGGTTGTTTCCCCCCATAGAGATTTGGGTACAATAGCTTCATTGACAGCTACTGCAATACCATTTTGTTTATCGCCAATTTGCGAAACAACAAATGCCAAAACACTTGTGTTTTCTGCTAGTTCGATCGATTGATTATTGAATTTTACTTCCATCCTAAAATTAATTTTCTCACTTTAGGGGAACACAAAGAGATATACGCGACAAATCGCTTTACACTTTTTCCTTCGTCAGTACTAACTGCATCAGGTTCGGAGGGTATAATCTCAGCACATTGGCACCCCTAAAGATGTAACGAAATTACAAAATTAATTGTAGGATAAAAAATATATTTATGAACGTTTTCTTTTTCGAGGTTTCCCCCAATTTTTAGGATTATTTCGGATGTAGTATTTTACACGGAGAAATTCGTCATAATCACGAATGATGCGGTCATGAAATAATTTTTGCCATTGAAAATCGGCATGAATCCGATGTGCATGTTTTGTAACGACCGATTTAAATGATCGAATCACCACAGATATTGAACCTGGTTTTGGTGAAATTGAAGAATAATAGGATGGGGAATTTTTTATAGAAGGATTATAAAATGGCCCTTCCAATTGGCGGGGATATTGCACTGCAATATTCCTTGGACCACTACTAATATCTCCATCAATTCTATAATCGACTTGGTCGATTGTGGAAATATCATCAACAAAACAATTATTTATTTCATCCAACCATTTCAAATAGTTGGAATGTGATTCATTACATTCCATATTTCCACTATGAAAATGTTCATTCAATGTTGGGGGATGTTGCAATGCAACATCCCCACAGATGATTAATATCCCATGGATATGATTGGGCATAATCACAAATTCATTCAAATGTATATGGGGAAAATGTTTTGGGATTTCCGACCAATATTGATGTGCCAATTTTCCAATATCGGATAAACACATGTGTTCATCCATAATTTCACCAAAAAAATGATTCCGATTTTTAGTGCAAATGGTAATGTGGTAAGAACCCTCCGTTCTATAATCCCACCATTGGGCTCTGAAGGTTTCATTGCGGTATAAACCTTTGAATTTCTCACTCATTTTGATACTTTTCTTATTTAATTTAAGGAAAAATATCATATTGTCTGATAATCAACTATAAATATTCTTAAAACCAAGCACAATAATTTACATCATTAATCGTATTATTGTTATTCAAATAAGAATTTATGGTTGAAAAACAAATACATATCGAAAATCCTTGTCCGATGTCATTAAACAAAATGAAAACAGCCGATGGGTTTTATTGTAAAAGTTGCTCGAAAACAATTATCGATTTCAGAAATAAACCTGTGAATGAGATCCTAAATGTAGATTCTGACATTACCTGTGGTATATTTTCTGAGGAACAAGTTAGTACTCCCACATTTTCATTTAAATACAAAATATTGTTTCGTGTTTTGACAATATTATCCATTATTGGATTTAACGTTAAACCTGTTTACGCGCAAGACACACAGCCAAAAAAAGATAGTGTGATTAATCAATCAGATTCTCTCAAAGTTTTAATAGAAGGAAAAGTGATTCTGAATAAACTACCTAACGACACTATCGTTGCAACTGAAAAACCTAAAAGAAAATGGTTTAGAAAGAAGAAGAAAATTGTAGGTAGAACAACTACAGGATGTCCATCATTTTAGAATGAAAACTTTCAAACTCGTTTCAATCGTACTTATTAATTTAACTACTCTAATCTTTTTATCCCTTTTGATGATGGATGTAGATGATAACTTTAATATGGACATCCTAAAATACATACAAGAAAAATCCTATCCTTGGAAGTTAGTACCAATAGCTTGGATTTTATGGTTTATTGTAAATGGATTATTTATTTACAAATATCTACGTAAAAAGAAAAACTAATATCAAAAATCTATTTTATTCTAAAGCTGTTTAGAATAAATTGTGCAGATTCTAAGTATTTAAGATAGTTTTTTTCTTCTGAAGTATAGGTTAAAACATATGCTTTATTTTCTGAAATAAAATAATATTGTTCAAATTTCAACTTAAACATTCCTTGTTTACCGGTATAAATTACATGCTGATATGGTCTTGGCTTCGAAAAATTGGTTTTAGAAATTTCTATATTACTTTCAGTAATCATGCTCTTAATTTGATTCACAGATATTTCCGTGTATTTTTCCAAATTCATCCCAGGATACTGACTTAAATCTTGCACTAACAAATTAACATTCTCTCTGAATTTATCGTTCGGATCAGATGCTTCAGAATATATAAAAAAAGTTGTTCCATTTGTTCCAGTCGAATCAAGTATCCAATTATTTGGAACATTATAAGTACATAGTTTACTTTTTACAAAAAAAGATATTTCGTTTGTAGATGGACTTTGGCCAAATGACACACCTAATGTCAACACAAAAAGTGCGATAATTCCAATTTTACTTCCCATTACTCAATATTTCTTTTTAATAAATTAGTATTCATCTTATTATCGACTGTACAGCTACAATAGCTACACCCCTTCCGCCAACTCTAACCAGCGTTCTGTCTTTGTTTCAATCGCTTGAACGATTTCACCTAACTTAGAACCAGCCTCCATGATTTCGTCGTTCGTTTTGGTTCCGTCGGATAAAATCAAAGTAAATTTTTCTTTTTCTGTTTCCAAAACTTCTAATTCTTTTTCTAAAGAATCAAATTCTTGTTTTTCCTTGAAAGACAATTTTTTCTTTTCGGGTTGTGGAGTTTGAACTGCCGGTTTTGGCGCTGCCGCCTCTTCTTGTTTTTGTTGTTTAACTGCATCGGCTTTATCCTGACGCTCTTGCTTGATATCCTCTTGTAATTTTTGTCGGTATTCGGTGTAATTCCCAACGATGTCTTTGATTTTACCTTGACCTTCAAACACAAAGATGTGATCCACCATTTTATCCATGAAATATCGGTCGTGGGAAACTACAATCAAACAACCTTCAAAGGTACGTAGGTAATCTTCCAAGACACTCATTACGAAGATATCCAAGTCGTTGGTAGGCTCATCCAGAATCAAGAAATTCGGGTTTTTCATCAACACGGTCATCAATTTCAAACGACGCTTTTCACCTCCACTAAGTTTATACACGAAATTGTAGTGCATATCTCTTGGAAACAAAAATTTCTCCAAGAATTGCGCTGCTGTCATTTGTTTCCCTTTTTCCAAAGGAATATATTCTGCGATATCACGAATGACATCAATTACTTTTTTATCGTCATCAACCTTGATTAACTCTTGGTTGTAATACCCAAAAACTACGGTCTCGCCAATAGAAACAGTTCCTTTATCTACTGGTTCTAACTCCTGAATCATGTTCAAGAACGTCGATTTTCCCGTGCCATTATTTCCAACAATCCCTAAACGTTCTTTACGGTTAAAATTATAGGTAAAACCATCCAAAATCACGCGTGAGGGCCAAGCTTTGTGTATTTTGTGTAACTCAAGAATTTTTGTCCCTAAACGTTCCATTTTCACGGGGATTTCTACTTCGCTATCATCGATACGTTGCTGAGCAACACTCTTAATATCTTGAAAAGAATCAACACGTGCTTTTTGTTTAACACCTCGCGCTTTAGGTTGTTTACGAATCCAATCCAACTCTTTTTTAAAGGTGTTTCTTGCTTTATCAATCGTAGATTGTAATTGTTCTTGACGTTCTGCTTTTTTCTCTAAGAAATAAGAGAAATTACCTTTGTATCGGTATAATGTTTTATCTTCTAATTCTAAAATAGAATCACACACTACCTCTAAGAAATAACGGTCGTGTGTAACCATTAGAATCGTTGATTTCGATTTAGAAAGGTACTCTTCCAACCATTCAATCATATCTAAATCCAAGTGATTCGTTGGCTCATCTAAAATCAAAAAATCTGCCTCAGACACCAATACTTTCGCCAAGTTCACACGCTTTTTCTGACCTCCAGATAAACTTCCGACTTTCACATCGGTATTGTCTAGTTTTAGTACCGATAAAATTTGAGCAACCTTTACCTCAATATCCCACGCATTTAAATCCGTCAATTCTTGAAAACACTCATTCAACAATTCATCATCTTGGTTTTTCATCGCCAAGTTGTACTTTTTTACTGCTTGAATCTCTGGTAAATCATGATCAAAAACCGCCTCCATGATTGTCATTTCGTCGTCCATGTTTTCACTTTGTTCCATGAAAGCTACACGGATATCATTTCGATATACAATTCGACCTGAATCAAACTGTTCTTTATCCATCAAACAACGCAGAAGGGTTGTTTTACCACTTCCATTTTTCGCAACGATGGCTACTTTTTGTCCTTGGTCAATCCCAAAGGTAATATCGGAAAACAACATACGGTCCCCAAAGGACTTTGTAAGATTCTCAACGGAAAGATAATTCATAAAATGTCTTCTAAAAAATGCTTATATATAATTCGAAATCAAATTCATTATTCACAAGAAAAACACTTGCGTCGATTTCTGGTCTTCCTCTAAATCTAATTTCTAGAAGCCACCACTATCAAATTAATTAACGGATACGATCTACAGAGTCAAGTAGTTTTTTGTCTTTTTTAACTCCCCACGAAGCTAAATAAGTGAAAACAACTGCTATTGCAAACAAAAAATATCCAGGACCTAACACTACGGCATTCGTATTCTTGACAAAAACACCCACATAGGCATTAACTGTTAACATACCAAACATAAATGATAATGCAAACTTGATACGATTACTCATTTTATACTGCCCTTTTAATCTTTTATATGAAAAAATAGCAATAACAATAAATACAGTAAACAAAATAGAAGCTGGATAAACCCAAATCATTTTCTCACTTACAACCTTGCCAGCTTCGAATTTCACTAATTTATAAAAATCAAATTCATAAATTCCGTCTTTGGTCTCAAACGTAAATACATTTAAACCAAAATTTAAAAAGCTCAAACAAATTGTAGCACCTAACCAATAAAGAGATTGAATTCTTTGTATCATATTCTGTGATTTTAACCATACAAAGATACGATTTTAGGCTGTATTATAAAGAGATAGATTTTTTTTGTTAATTATGTGATTTTTGAATGCTAAAAATTTAACAACGAATTATTTACGACAAATCATTAAAATCAACTAATTAACAAAACAATGTTAATTAGTTAAAATAAAGTGAAATAATGAAATTATCTTATGTAAATCAACACTTTACATAAGACTAATAAACTTGCTTAATACAAAGTATTAATCTCTTGAGAACACTAAACGAAACCCAATACGATTTCCTTCAAATTCCAATTCACCTGTTTCTCGCGCAGCAGCCCTACATGCAGTCGCTGGATTCGCCCAACTTCCACCACGATTTACCTTGTAACTGCTTTCGGCTGGACCTGTTGGATTGATTGTTGTGCCCTGCGGATAATTTCCATACCAGTCACTACACCATTCAAATACATTGCCATACATATCATGTAACCCGAATGCATTCGCAGGATAACTACCAACAGGTTGTGTTCTTTTCAAAAACAATTCTTCTCCACAGCGCATTGCTTCGCTTGTCCCATCAAAATTCGCCTGCGACTTAGACAAGCAATTAGATTTTCCAAAAGCTCCTTTGCCTCCAGCATGTGCAGCATATTCCCATTCTGATTCAGTTGGCAACCTACCCCCCATCCATTTGGCAAAACTATCAGCTTCAGCCCAAGTAATATTTATCACTGGCCTATTGCCTCTACCCCATCCATTATCATCCGGTTTTTCAACGCCTGTTGAATCACAATAAGCGTCATACAAATCAAACGTAACCTCATATTTACTCATACGAAAATCACTTACTGTTACACGATGCACTTGCTCATCAGTTTCACAATTCCCATCTTTCGAATCACATCCCATCATAAATGTCCCCCCTTGAATGTCCACTATCGACATTTCAGGTCTTGACATTTTTTTTAAAATCATCTGTTTTCCGGTTTTGAAATAATCCGTTGAATGTTGAATGGAATCTAATTTTTCCCTAACCTTAGTTAATTCAGTTAATAACGCGTTTTTTTCTTTTGATTTAGATTTCTTTTTGGATTTCTTTTCTTTCACAGGAGTTAAAACAACGTTTCTAGACTCATGGAGTTCTCTTTCTAATTCTGAAATTTTGCCATTCAACAATCGCATATCTTCCTCATGCTGAATCGCACATTGCTTCAATTCTTTGTTCAACAAACCAATTTCATGCTCCTTTGAAGTGCACACAATTTGCAGACTGTCATTAGATTTTGTAAGTCGTTGAATTCGCACTTTTTTAGATTGAGAATACGTTGTAAACGTCACAAACAAAAGAAAAATAAAAGAATATTTAATTGACATCAGTCGTTAATTTCAAAGGTTTTATTGAACAATTAAAATTAAAGGAAATGTATGCGCGTGAAATCGAACAAAGAGATAGTTTTGAACGTAATGTTGTTAAATGATTGACGAGGAATTAATTTCGGATTATTCGAGAAAGCAATTAAAAATTCACCGCTTTTTGCCTTAAATAAAAATCCAATAATACAATCGCAGACATTGCTTCCACAATTACAACTGCTCGCGGCACCACGCACGCGTCATGACGACCTTTACCTTCGACAATGACAGAATTTCCAGAAGAATCAATTGAATTTTGAGGTGTTAATATTGTTGCGACGGGCTTGAATGCTGTACGGAAATAAATTGGCATTCCATTCGAAATACCACCCTGAACACCACCACTGTGATTGGTTTTCGTTTTACCTCCTTCCATGAATTCATCGTTGTGTGCAGATCCTAACATCGAAACACCTCCAAAACCGGAACCTATTTCAAAACCTTTCACTGCATTGATGGACAACATGGCTTTCCCAAGTTCAGCGTGTAATTTATCAAAGACTGGCTCTCCAAGTCCTGCAGGAACACCAGAAACCGTACAAAATACACTACCTCCGATTGAATCTCCTTTTTGCTTAATTTCTTGTATTAATTGCTCCATTTGTGAAGCTTTTTTGGCATTCGGACAACGAACTAAATTTTGTTCAATGACAGTAAAATCAGCATTATCGATTTCTGATTCAGAAAGTTTAATTCCACCTACCTGATCTACAAAGGCAGTAATTTTAATTCCTTGTGCCTCTAAAAATTGTTTTGCTAAAGCGCCCGCTACGACACGAGAAGCTGTTTCTCTAGCACTGGAACGTCCACCCCCTGTATGGTCGCGGTGACCGTATTTAATATCGTATGTAAAATCCGCATGAGAAGGTCGGTAAGCATCTTTTAAATGTGTATAATCTTTCGATTTTTGATCTTCATTTGGGATGATAAATCCAATGGGAGTCCCTGTAGTTTTTCCTTCAAAGATTCCGGATAAAAATTGAACCTTATCCGATTCTTTGCGTTGGGTAACTAATTTTGATTGTCCTGGTTTTCTTCGATCGAGTTCTGCTTGAACTGCTTCGAAATCTACTAAAAAACCAACGGGGAACCCCTCGATAACTCCACCAATGGCAGGTCCGTGAGATTCCCCGAAGGTTGTTAATGTAAAAAGTGTTCCGTAAGAAGAACCAGCCATTAATTACAAATTGTTTGTTCTGTTAGGCTTAATATTTTTCTAACTTCTTCTAAAGTTGGAGCTTCTGCATACGTACGAAGAACAGGTTCTGTTCCTGAAGCGCGAATCATCATCCATTTTTCATTGTCAAAGAAATATTTCCAACCATCGGTTGTTTTTACTTCGCGTACTTCGTAATCCCCAAAAGTTTTGAACGTATCTCCTTTGCAATTTGCAATGATTTTTTGTTTCAATTCTTCGGTAATATGTAAATCATTTCTTTCAAATTTGAATTCACCTACCAATGCATATACTTCATCAATCAATGCTTCCAACGATTTTCCAGATTTCGCCATGTATTCCCAGATGATTAATCCCATCCAAATTCCATCACGTTCTGGAATGTGTCCTTTAACAGCGATTCCTCCTGATTCTTCACCACCTAACAATACATCTTCTGCAACCATTTTAGAAGCGATTTCTTTGAAACCAACTTTCGTAGTTTCTTGTGGTAAATTGTATAAAGCAGCTAATTTTTCTACACGTGGCGTAACACTGAAAGCAGTAACTACTTTACCCGTCATTCCTTTGTGTTTTACCAAATAATGAATCAACAATAAAATGATGTGGTGAGAATCTACGAATTCACCGTTAGAATCATACAAACCGATACGGTCTGCATCGCCATCCGTAGCTAAACCACAAGCAATTCCTTTGTTGTTTTTGATAAACGCTTCTAATTCTTTCAAGTTTTTAGCGATTGGCTCTGGAGCCTGACCATAAAAAGATGGATTCGCTTCGCAATGCAATAATTCTGTATTAGGTAAAATACGTCGCATAACATTCTGTCCAGCACCATACATCGCATCGTAAACAAATTTCAATCCGGAATTACGAATCGCATCCAAATCAAAATTTGCCTCCACATGTTTTACATACATTGTCTCTAAATCGACAATCTCTACTTTACCAGCTGCAATTGCATCTTCGATAGAAATGGTTTTGTAATCGTTAGCCAACGTATCTGGAATCATATCTTCCACTTCTTGCACGTGTTCAGGTGCCAAAGGTCCGCCGAAATCAGCTTTTAATTTATACCCATTGTAGGATGGTGGATTGTGACTCGCAGTGATAATCACACCTAAAGCACAATTTAACTTATTTGCACCTAAGGAAATCATTGGCGTAGAAACAAATCCTTTCGACATTTTCACGTTTACACCTTCGTTTAAAAACACCTTCACGCAAGTATCTACAAATAATGCTCCTGCAAAACGGCAATCATGACCAATAATGATGGTTGGATTATTTGAATTATTTTTCACCCAAACAGCAGTAGCTTGCGCAACACGAGCAACATTATCAACTGTGAATTCTTCCGCGATGATTGCTCTCCAGCCGTCAGTTCCAAATTTTATTTTAGTCATTTATTTATAATATATGTGATTTTAATAAATTACTTTTTTTTCGATTTTAAACTCCTTTTATCTCCCTGCATACCGTTTGGTCTTCGAAAGCTAGGCTTTCTCTCCTCATTTACTAAGGTAAACTGCTGGTTTAATTTCTTGTTTGCCTCAAAAAATCAAATTTTTAAAATCACGATTTTTAATCAATTTTAACTTTTTATTACTTTTTAAATTCTGTAATCGTTTTTTCAATAATCGCAACACATTCTAATAACTCCGCTTTTGTCATTACCAATGGTGGAGCAAAACGAATAATGTTACCGTGGGTTGGTTTAGCCAACAAACCATTGTCTTTTAAAGCAACACATAAGTTCCATGCAGTTAAACTATCCTCTGTGTCATTTACAATAATTGCATTCAACAAACCTTTCCCTCTCACTTTTAAAACTAAATCTGTAGTTGAAATAATACGATTCATTTCACTACGGAAAAGTTCACCAAGTTCACGTGCATTCAATGCTAATTGCTCTTCATCAACAACATTCAATGCTGCCATAGCTACTTTTGCTGCTATTGGATTTCCACCAAACGTAGACCCATGTTGACCTGGCTTAATAACCATCATTATTTCATCATTCGCCAATACTGCAGATACGGGATAAACGCCTCCAGATAAAGCTTTTCCTAAGATTAGAATGTCTGGTTGTGCGTAAGTCACTTGTTTTTCACATTTTTTCTCACAGGTGCAATTTCCACAAACAGCTAATAAACTTCCTGTTCGAGCGATTCCTGTCTGAACCTCATCTGCAATAAATAACGCATTATATTTGGTACATATAGCACGACATTTAGTCAAATAATCCGTATCTGGTACGTACACCCCTGCTTCTCCTTGAATTGGTTCCACTAAAAAACCAACTACATTTTCCTGTTTCATTGCTTCCTCTAACGCTTTTGTATCGTTATAAGGAATACGAATAAAACCAGGAGTAAATGGTCCAAAATTCTTTTGCGCATCCGGATCGTTTGAAAAAGAAACAATCGTAGTTGTACGACCGTGGAAGTTGTTGTCACAAACCACTATTTTCGCTTGATTCTCAGCAATACCACGTTTTTCATATGCCCATTTACGACATAATTTAATTGCAGTTTCAACAGCCTCAGCACCAGTATTCATTGGGAGAACTTTGTCAAATCCAAAGTAATCCGTCACGTATTTTTCATATTCTCCAAGCGTATCGTTGTAAAACGCACGAGAAGTTAACGTCAATGTTTTAGCTTGTTCAATCATCGCCCCAATAATTTTTGGGTGACAATGACCTTGATTTACTGCAGAGTATGCTGAAAGAAAATCAAAGTATTTTTTTCCATCTACATCCCAAACATGAACCCCCTCACCACGAGACAATACAACTGGAAGCGGATGGTAATTGTGTGCTCCATATTTATCTTCTAATTGGATCAAATCCATCGCCGTTTTACTTTCCATTGTCATCATAGTATACATGTTTAATCGTGAATAAGAAAATGCCTTTTTCTTAACGTTTGCAAAGATAAGTTATTTACTTCTATCCTCAAAATTAGATTTAGTTAACAAAGCTTTGTAATTTTAAAAAAAAAATAGAATGAAAAATTTTAATTTCAAATCGCTTAATTTCCTATTGAAAATCCCTTCACATCATTCGGATGATATTTATGAGGAAGCTAAATATACCATCACTTGCAAATTATTCAATTTCATTACAATTTCAATGCTTTTAATTAGTTTGATAAATGTCATTAATTACACCCCATCAAAACTAATTCCTACCGCTACCGTTGGTGTTGCATGCTTTTTCGCCAATATATCTTTAAAAAAAACAGGGAATTATAAAAATACCGCAATATTCGCCAATATAATTGCAGCTATCATTTTGATTTTTTCATTGCATTACAATCCTCAAAACCCTCATGTAATAGAAGGTTTATGGATGATTAATAATATTTATTTTGTATTTCTTACCTTAGGTAAAAGATTAGGTACTGTATTTACGTTATTTCATGGTCTCAATCTTTCCTTATATTATCTATATTATTACTCATTTATTGATGAAAGTATAATAAATTCCATTCAACAAAATTCACAATCAGATATCTTGGAAATATGCATTAGTATATTCTTAGCATTTTTAACATTCATATATTTTAATTGGTTGGCAATTTCTACGAATGTCATTGCTGCAAGGAAAATCGAGGTTTCTTCTAGTATTTTGAAAGAACAATTTGAAACTATTTCAAAACAAAACGAAGAAAAAAGTGTAATGTTAAAAGAAATTCACCATCGAGTTAAAAATAACTTACAACTTATTATAAGTCTATTACGTCTGCAATCCAGAGAGTTCACAAATCAAGAAACGATTGATCAATTTAACGATGCGGTCAACAGAATCGTCACCATTTCTTTAGTGCATGAAAAAATGTATCAAACAGATGATTTATCCCAACTTGATTTAAAAAGTTATTTTAAAAATCTAGGAAATGATATCATACATGCCCATAGAGAAAATGATCAAATAAAATTAAACCTTCATTTTGAAATCGAAAAGATCAAACTCAAACCGATTGTTCCAATCGCCTTAATATTTAACGAGCTAATTTCTAACTCATTAAAACATAGCAAGCAAGACGAAAAACAATTACTCATCAATTTCGAATTGAAAATGAATAAATCAGATGAATTAGAAATGAACTACACTGATAATGGCACATGGAAAGAACCGGGTCTACAAAACTCTTTCGGACTAGAATTAATTGATGCTCTTTCTCAACAAATTGAAGCCAAAATGACTATTACGCGAAAACCCAAAACCCAATTTCATTTTATCATGAAAAACCCTACACAAAAAGTGTACGTCGGACAATAGTTTTTTCAGTATAATACAAAGTAATTTACAGAAAATAACGTACATTTGAACTACTAATTTTAAACACACATGACAACAGTTGAATTATTTAACGAAAGCGAGAAAATAACCAATTCCAACTTGGAATTCACTCAAAAACAACTATCAAATCTTTCTGATATTCAACTAACTTGGAAGCCTTCTGATTCAACCTGGAGCATTCATGAAATTATTGCCCATCTGAATGAGTACGCTGCATTTTACCATCCTGCATTCACTAAGAAAATTTCATTGACACGCTATAGAAATCCAAGAATAAATTTTATCTCTTCACCTTTAGGAAAATCCGCTTGGAAATCAATGCAATTAGGTCAATTAAAAAATATCAAACGTAAATTTAATGCTGCTCGCAACTTTAATCCAATTTTCAATAAAGATTTGATAAAAGGAGATGATATCCAGATTTTCAAACGATTTCAACAAGAACTTTTAACCATATTGGAAAGTGCAAAAAGTGTGAATATCCAACGTGCAAAAGTTCCGACTTCCATTTCTAAATTTGTTCGTTTACGTTTAGGTGATGCGTTTTTATTTGTGATTTATCACAATCAACGCCATATCCAACAAGCAATGAATTTGATGAGTCACCGTGCATTCCCAACAAAATAATGAAGTCTTTTGCGTATTGTCGCGTTGCCATTAGTCCTGTCAGAAGTGAAATGAAAGACAGTGCTGAACAGGTCACTCAATTACTATTTGGCGAATTAATATTTGTCACTAAAAAAAATAAAAATTGGCTTCAAATCACTACTTTTTTAGATAAGTACGAAGGGTGGATTGACGAAAAACAAATTTCCTATCTTTCCGAGGAAGCCTTTAACACTTGGAGCAAAGAACAACAAGTAATAACTAAGCCTACCAAACTTAATTCTCCAATTGGTCGATTATCCTTACCTGTCGGAGCCTACGTTTCAAAATCAACTCCTTCTCAATTTTCGATAGGCGAAGCTGTATTTACAGGAAATTATCAATTCAAGAAAACCGCACTTGTTCCTTTCGCAAAAACGTATTTGAACACACCTTACCTTTGGGGAGGTAAATCGAATTACGGTATCGATTGCTCTGGATTCACACAAATCGTTTTTCGCACTCAAGGAATGGAACTACCTCGCGATGCTTCCCAACAAGTACACATTGGAACAGAAATTAGTCGTTCAAGAGCTAAAGCTGGTGATGTTGCTTTTTTTACCAATGAAGCTGGTCGTGTCATACACGTTGGGATTTTACTTTCTAAATCCAAAATCATCCATGCTAGTGGTCGCGTGAAAATAGACAAGTTAGACGATCATGGAATTTGGAGTGAAGAATTGGACGAGTATTCGCATAAATTAAGTGTTATAAAAAGAGTTTTTTAGACAAAAGATTTAAAGACAAAAGAACAAAGAATAAATAGTTTATGTGGTCTTTCAATCTTTGAACGAAGTGGTCTTTTTTCTATATTTTTTTTAGACAAAAGATTTAAAGACAAAAGAACAAAGACTAAATCATTAATGTGGTCTTTCAATCTTTGAACGAAGTGGTCTTTTTTCTATATTTTTTTTTAGACAAAAGATTTAAAGACAAAAGAACAAAGACTAAATCATTAATGTGGTCTTTCAATCTTTGAACGAAGTGGTCTTTTTTCTAATAGTCTTTCATCTTTTAACTCCTTTTCTCATGTCTCATGTCTCATGTCTCATGTCTAATTAATATATTTGTTTACAATTAACCACTGAATAGAATATCATGGAAAGAGATAAAGTAATATTTGATTTAATTCAAGAAGAGAAAAACAGACAATTACACGGAATTGAGTTGATTGCTTCTGAAAACTTTGTAAGCGAACAAGTCATGGAAGCGATGGGTTCTGTATTGACTAATAAATATGCGGAAGGACTTCCAGGAAAAAGATATTATGGTGGTTGTGAAGTAGTAGATAAAGTAGAGCAATTAGCGATTGACCGTTTGTGTGAATTGTTTGGAGCTACTTGGGCGAATGTGCAACCACACTCTGGTGCACAAGCTAATGCAGCAGTATTTTTAGCATGTTTGAATCCTGGAGATAAAATTTTAGGCTTTGATTTATCGCATGGTGGTCACTTGACACATGGTTCTCCGGTTAACTTCTCTGGGAAATTGTACAAACCATTTTTCTATGGTGTAAAAAAAGAGACAGGATATGTTGATTACGAAATGTTGGAAGAAGTTGCGCGTCGCGAGAAACCAAAAATGATTATTTGTGGTGCTTCTGCGTATTCTAGAGATTGGGATTATGCGCGTATTCGTAAAGTAGCAGATGAAATAGGAGCAATTATTTTAGCAGATATTTCGCACCCAGCCGGGTTGATTGCTGCTGGATTATTAAGTGATCCATTGGCTTTTTGTCATATCGTTACAACTACAACGCACAAAACATTACGTGGACCAAGAGGAGGTGTAATTATGATGCGTGGTAACATTGAAAATCCTTGGGGTATCAAGTGGAATAATGGAAACTTAAAAACATTAGGAGCATTGTTAGATGCAGCAGTTTTTCCAGGAATTCAAGGTGGACCACTTGAGCACGTAATTGCAGCAAAAGCAGTAGCGTTTGGAGAAGCATTGACACCAGAGTACAAAAAATACATGTTGCAAGTACAAAAAAATGCAGCAGTAATGGCGGAAGAATTGGTGAAATTAGGATACAACATCGTTTCAGAAGGAACAGATAATCACAGTATGTTGATCGATTTACGTTCGAAAGGAGTAAACGGTAAAGATGCAGAAATCAACTTGGTAAAAGCAGATATTACGGTAAATAAAAACATGGTACCTTTTGATACCGAATCTCCATTTGTAACCTCTGGAATTCGTGTTGGGACACCAGCAATTACTTCCCGTGGATTGAAAGAAGTGGAAACGAAAGAAATTGTGAAATTATTGGATGAGGTACTTTCGAATATCGGTAACGAAGAAGTGTTAGCGAGTGTAAGAACAAAAGTAAACGCGATGATGAAAGATTATCCGTTGTTTGTAATTTGTCCGGAGTAAGATTTAGATGTCAGACACTAGACAAAAGACGAAAAGATAAAAGAAGAAAGACTGATAGATGAGAATTTATCAGTCTTTTTTATGTTGAATTCAAAAAACATAGAATGATCCAATACCTAAAAGCTGATTCTTCTTTTTACGATGACAACGCCTTGTTTTGTCAGAAGGTGGAAGCTCATTTAGCGACATTAGATTTTACTGTAGAAGGTTTTTGTACGAGTTATGGGTATGAGTTAACCTTTACGAGTTCAATTCCTGAAGAAAAAGTGATTGTTCTCAAAATTACACATACAAGTAAATCGGGAGGTCCAATTTACCATGAGATTTCGTATGAAAAAACATTACTCTCAGAATATCCGTGGATTAGAGCTGGTTCATCTGCATTTTTATCTCTTTTTACCTTGCGACGATTTAAACAACAATTACCAAAGCGAGTTTACTTTTTTTCGCAGTCGCGGGTTGATGATATTATTGTTAAAGCAATCTCTATTTTTATAAACAAGTATCCAAAAGCGCAATTTATAACACGAGATCAAAAATTCCGGGTTATCATCGACGAAGCCATTGAAAATCCAATTGATATCGTGTTAAGTTTGAGGAAAGATTTTTTGTAGTCAAGGAATCTAAAAACATAGTATTTCTACGCGATTTTTTGTTTTTATTTGCATTGACTTATTGGTTTTCATAAATTTGTATCATCAATTTAATCCAATGGCAACACCAATTAAAATTACAAAGCCAATTAGTGGTAATCAATCCCGAATATTTAATGAGCAACTTGAGAAATCAAGTGTAAATCGTGTGCGACCTGAAAAGAAAGAGCAAATGCTTACATTGGTAGCTAAAATTTTGTCTAAAAATCTTAAATAAGAGTTTGTGTTGCTTTCAGATTTTGATTTTGAACTTCTGTCAGACAAACATATCACAACTTCTTTTGATTCTTTGGATTTAGATATAAATGAATTTTTGAGGGAAGATGCTTTGAATTATCAGAAAGCGTTGATGGCAAATACTTATGTTTTTCATTTGAATAATTCTGTTAAAGCATTTTTTAGTATTCTGAATGATTGTCTTCATGATAAAGGATTTGAAAATAATATTTGGAATCGATTTCATAGAAAACAACAAATTTCAAATAATAAACGAACGAAGCAATATCCTGCTGTTAAAATTGGCAGGTTGGGTGTTTCAAAAGAATTACATGGTACAGGATTGGCCTATGAGTTAATGGATTTTATAAAAATATTTTCAATTCAGAATCATATTCCAGCCTGTAGGTTGTTAATTCTTGATGCTTACAACAAACAAAAACAGTTGAATTATTACATTAAAAATGATTTTATTTTTTTGGACTATCAGAACACAAATGAACGAACAAGATTAATGTATTATGATTTAATTCAATTAAGCTAATTCTTAAGTTTATGAATTTCCAAGTCGTAGTTGCGCAGTACTAAAATCATTGATACCTATGCCTAAATTTATTAAATGGAACTCATAAGCGAATCTTGTGCGTTTAGTGTCTAAACACAATGTTCATTAAAATTAAAAATAAGACTTTTCTTTTTTTTATTCTGTTATAAAATCCATATAATTTGATCTGTCAATAATCTCAAATGTAGCATCTGGATAGCCTTTCAACCAAGCTTGGGGGATTTTAGCTTTACCTTGCATCGCCCATTTGAATTCGTAGGCTTTCAAAGCTCCGTCTTTTTCCTCGATCCAATCAATTTCTTGTCGACTGTGTGTTCTCCAAAAATAATGACTTCCATAATCCATGGCGTACGCTTGTTTTTTTAAACGTTCATAGATGAGGTAGTTTTCCCAAAGTTGTCCTTGGTCTTCGCGTAACTCCAAACTGTTAAAGTTTGAAATTAATGCATTACGTATGCCGTTGTCGTAGAAATACCATTTGGCTTTTTTTGTTATTTCGTTATCTAAATTACGACTCAATCCACCAACTCGATGAATGATGAAAACTTTGGATAAAAGGTCTAGGTATTTATCGACTGTGTTTTTACTGATACCTAATTCGTTTCCAATACTTTCTATTGATATTTCACTTCCAATACGGTAAGCGATGATACGCAATAGTGAAACAATTTTTTCGCGTTTTTGGATTCCTTCGTATGCTAAAACATCTTTCAGTAAATAGGAATTAACTTGTTCTTTTAAATATTGAATTTTTTCATTGTTTGTTTGCAGGAACTCCAATTCTGGATAAGTTCCAAAGACTAAACGATTCGAAAGTTGTTGAGTTGTTTGCAAGTAATTTTCGTGCTTAGATAATTCACCTTGCGACAACGGGTAAAGATGAAAAGTCATTTTTCGACCAACCAATGGTTCACCGATTGATTCGTTCAAATCCAAGGCAGAGGAACCTGTAGCAATTATTTTGATGCCTTCGATGGTATCGACCATCAGTTTAAGTTTAGCGCCTATGTTTGGTATTTCTTGCGCTTCATCAATGACTAAAAAACGTACATTTCCTAATAGTCGTTCGTAATTTGCCTTGCTTTGAATTGCTAGTAAAGCATGCGTATCTTGGTCATCGCCATTTAAAAAAAGTGTAGGTTCATTGACCAATTCTATGATTCGTTGAATGAGTTTTGTCTTACCAACCCTTCTTGCACCAAGTAACACAACTGCTTTATTTGGTTTTAAGTAGTTGATAATCTGTTTTTCTACTGTTCGTTGTATGTATTCCATAACCTCAATTATACTTCAAATATAGCATCTATTTTTTGATTTTTAGATTCGAAATGACGGAAATGATATAAATTCCGTCAGTTGATTGACGGAAATGATATAAATTCCGTCAGTTGATTGACGGAATTCATTGTTTTTCCAATCTTAATTAGGTTGTAATTCTTTAATAGTATCTGTCTTTTTTCTTTTTTCTTAAAATATTTCTTCTAATTCAAATTATATCGTAATATTGCAATATAGATTTAAAGCGATATGGGAATTACAAAATCAGAACATTTTACGGATCACCAAAATGAATTAGCGAATGTGTTAAAAGCATTAGGTCATCCAGCACGTGTTGCAATTGTGGAATATTTAATACAACACAAGCAATGTATTTGTGGAGATATCGTGAATGAGTTACCCTTATCGCAAGCGACCATCTCCCAGCATTTACGTGAATTGAAACAAGTAGGTATTATTCAAGGAAACATCGAAGGAAATTCCATTTGTTATTGTTTGAATCCACAGGTATTTGAACAAATCACAAAATTCATGGGGATTGTCATAGAATCTGTAACGAAAAATAAGTGTTGTTAAATAGAAAAAAGACTAATAGACTAAAGATCGCTTCGCTAAAAGAAAAATATTTAAAAGGCCGTGTAACTAAAATATTTTAAATTAAATATATTTAACACATTAGTCTTTGTTCTTTTATCTTTTCGTCTTTTATCTTTTCATCTTTATTCTTTAATCTAAAAACAAATGAAATTATCAGAAGTTAAAAAAAGTTTAGAAAACGTACAAGAAGTTCGTTTCGTATTGCCGAATGGTACATTTGTTCCGGTACATTTTCACGTAACAGAAGTTGGTGTAATTACAAAGAATTTCATCGATTGTGGTGGAACAGTACGCGAAGAAAAAGTGGTGAATTTCCAATTGTGGGAAGCAAATGATTTCGACCATCGCTTGGCACCGCAAAAGTTGAAAGACATCATCGAGTTGTCTGAAAAAGTATTGAACCTAAAAGATGCAGAAGTAGAGGTGGAATACCAACAAGAAACGATTGGTAAATTCCATTTAGGTTTTGATGGTGTAAATTTCTTATTGGAAGCAACACAAACAAATTGTTTAGCACAAGATAAATGTGGTATTCCAGCGGACATCCTTCGAGAACCTCAGGATACAAAAAATCAAGAAAAAATTCAAAATACGTGTACTCCTGGTGGAGGGTGTTGTTAATTGAGACAAAAGACTCGGAGACAAAAGACAGCTTCGCTCAAAGAAAATTTTAATAAAAGATCGTTTAACAATAGATTTTAGATATTTAGTTATAAAATATTTTCATCTTTTGTCTTTTCGTCTTTTTTCTTTAATCTAAAAAAATGAATACACAAATTAAAAACCTATGCGATCAACTTTCGCAACAATTTGAAAGTATATCGAATGACAGAAAAGTATTATTAGAGAAAATTTCCAGTTACATCCAACAAAAAAAAGACGCTAGTTCACCAATACAATTGATCTATGTATGTACGCATAATTCTCGTCGTAGTCATTTTGGTCAAATATGGGCAGCTGTAGCGGCAGAATATTTTGGAGTGAATGAAGTATGTACATTTTCAGGAGGAACCGAAGCTACTGCTTTTAATTCGAATGCAATTCAAGCATTAAGAGAATTAGGTTTTGAAATTACCGAAATGGATAGGACTTTAAATCCAAAATATGAAGTGGATTTTGGTGATCCAAAACCAAGTGTTTGTTTTTCGAAGGTATATGATGATGTAAGTAATCCATCCTCTAATTTTGCAGCAATCATGACATGTAGTGATGCGGAGGAAAATTGTCCGTTTATTCCTGGAGTAGAACTACGTATTGGAACAACCTATGATGATCCTAAAGCTTTTGATGGTACTGAAATTCAACATGAAAAATACAAAGAACGAGCAATGCAAATTGGTTTAGAAACCTTATATGTTTTCTCAAAAATTAAATAAAAATAGTCAATGGAAAAAGTATATGATGTCCTAGTGATTGGTGGTGGTCAGAGTGGATTAACGTGTGGGTATTATTTACGTAGATTGAATTTTTCTTATTTAATATTGGATAAACAATCGGAAGGTGGTGGAGCTTGGAATCATGCTTGGGATAGTCTTACGCTTTTTTCACCTGCGGAACATAGTTCTTTAGCTGGTTGGCTAATGCCTAAATCAGATAATTTATTTCCAACAAAACAAGAGGTAATCGATTATTTACATAAATACGAAGTACATTATAAGCTTCCTGTACACCGAAATACGGAAGTAATCTCAATTACGAAAGTAGCCGATTTGTTTCATGTTAAAACTTCACAAGGAGATTTTAAAGCCAAAGTGATTTTGAACGCAACTGGTACTTGGGAAAACCAATTTATTCCGAATGTAGATGGAAGAAATGAATTTAGAGGAGAACAAATACATTCAGCACAATACCAAAATGCTTCTGAATTTATCGGGAAAAAAGTTCTAGTAGTCGGTGAAGGGAATTCCGGCGCACAAATTCTCGCAGAAGTTTCAAAAGTTACGTATGTGAAGTGGGCAACTAAGAATCCTCCCTGTTTTTTACCCGACGATGTTGATGGTTACTATCTGTTTAACCTAGCTACAGCAAAATATCATGCAGAGAAAAAAGGCGAGACATTTCAAGCTGAAAATTATAGTCTAGGAAATATAGTAATGGTACCATCCGTAAAAGAAGCCAGAGAACGAAATGTTTTTGTTTCTGAAGGGATGTTTGATAAACTAGATACGCAAGGTGTTGTTTGGTCAAATGGGGTTAAAGAATCATTTGATGTTATCATTTGGTGTACTGGTTTTGGGTATGGAACAAGTTATCTAAGTGATTTAGTAAAATTAGACGATCGCGGCAAGGCATTGACAACGGAAAGTAAATCTTCCGAAATGGAAGGACTTTGGTTTATTGGGTATGGTAATTGGACAGGATATGCATCTGCTACGTTGATCGGAATCAATCGAAATGTAAAACAAGCAATACAAGAAGTACAAACTTATTTAGAAACAATAAATTAATGAAAACAATTTTCTCAAAACAAAATCAATCTAAATATCTTGCTGAAATAATCGGAACATTTGTATTAGTATTTTGTTGCACTGGAGTTATTATTTTTAATCAACTCTCAGGTGGAACAAATATAGGTCATTTGGGGATTTCCATAACTACTGGTTTAACAGTTGCAGCAATGATTTATACCGTAGGAGATATATCAGGAGCGCACATGAATCCAATGGTAACATTTGCATTTTATCTGGCAAAAGATTTCCCTATAAAATTAATTTTACCCTACATACTCGCACAAGGAATAGGAGCATTCTTAGCAAGTTTTTCTTTAAAAATTCTATTTCCAACTTCTCCAACTTTAGGAGAAACCATGCCGATCGTACCAGATAATAGTGCTTTTGTTTTGGAAATAATTTTAGCATTTGTATTGGTCTTTGTAATCTTACATGTAGCAAAGGGAAGTAAAGAGCAAGGGATGTTTGCCGGAATTGCAATTGGCTCAACTGTTTTATTGGAAGTCTTATTTGCTGGTCCAATCTGTGGGGCATCTATGAATCCAATTCGATCTATCGTACCTGCATTGATTTCAGGTAAGTTTGAACATCAATGGGTGTATTTGACAGCGCCTTTTGTTGGTGCAATCATTGCGGTTTATAGTTGGAAAATTCTAAAACGAAATTAATTCTGTAAACTACTTTAACACGAAGTACACAATTGCACCAAAATACACAAATACTAACTTGGTTAAACACAGCGTTTCTCAAAGTCTAACCTTTGAAGTCAAAGTCTTAATTAGTGTGCTTTGTGAAAATATTAGTAGCTAAATATTAAAATTTTTCAGAATTTGATTTTGAAAAATTAATAGTAAAATAACTCAAATTGATAGTAATACTATTATATTTGTCAAAAAGCTATAAATATGCAACATTCTGTATTACAAATTCCGGTGCAGGAATCTCTTTTTGTAAAGGATCCAACAAGTTCAACTGTTGGTAAATCCATCTTGGAGCATGGTTTAATTTTGTTGTCAGAAATTGGTTTGGAAGATTTTACATTTAAAAAATTAGCAGCTAAAATTTCTTCTACGGAGAGTACAATTTATCGTTACTTTGAAAATAAACACCAATTCCTTTCTTATTTATTCAATTTCTATTGGGCGTGGATGGATGTGAATATTTCATTTGCAACAACAAACATTGACGATCCTAAAGAGCGTTTACGTCGTATTATTGGATTAATAACAAAAAAAGTGAGTAATGATTTACGAACTCCATTCATCGATGAGGCATTACTACAAGATGTGATTGCTTTAGAATCTTCGAAAACATTTCTTTCCAAAAAGGTAGATGAAGAAAATCAGGCAGGATATTTTTTACAATATAAAAAATTAGTAGACCGAATATCAGCGGTTATTATTGAAATAAATTCAGGTTATCCATATCCAAACGCATTGGTAACCACTATTTTAGAAAGTTCATTTCACCAACGTTATTTCGGGAATCATTTACCTAGATTAACAAACGAAATGCATATCGATAAGCGTTTAGAAGAATTTTTATTGGATTTATGCTTAAAAACAATTGCGTAATTATGGAGAATCAATCAACTTTAAAACCATTTCAACGTCTTCTAAGATTGTTGAATGTAGATCGAAAAGATATTTCGCATATCTATTTCTATTCTTTTTTTGTGGGAATTACTAATTTAACATTACCTCTTGGTATACAAGCGATTATAAATATGATTCAGTTGGGTAGTATCTCCGCTTCCTGGGTTGTTTTAATAGCACTTGTGGTAATAGGGATACTTTTTTCTGGATTGCTTCAATTTATACAATTACGTATAACTGAAACATTACAACAGAAAATCTTTGTCCGTTCTTCGTTTGAATTTGCCTATCGTATTCCTCGTTTTGAGACACATTTAATGGCGGATACCTATACCCCTGAGTTAATGAATCGTTTTTTTGATACGATTACACTTCAAAAAGGGATCCCGAAACTATTAATCGATTTTTCTGCTTCGATTTTGCAGTTATTGTTTGGATTAATTTTATTATCCTTTTACCATTCCTTTTTTATTATTTTCAGTCTTTTCCTCCTCACAGCACTTATAATTGCGCTTTATCTTACAGGTAAGAAAGCAGTAAACACAGCAATTTTAGAATCAAAATATAAATATAAAGTGGCTTTTTGGCTCGAAGAGTTAGCGCGTACGATGCAAACATTCAAATTAGTTGGTCAAAGTGATTTGCCTCTCCACCGTACGAACGATTTTGTAGAAGGGTATTTAAAAAGTCGCGAGAGTCATTTTAAAATTTTGATGCGTCAATTTATACAATTGACAAGTTTTAAAGTGATTATAGCTTTGTGTATGTTGGTCGTAGGAGGTGTTTTGGTCGTTAATAATCAGATGAATATTGGTCAATTTGTAGCTTCTGAAATTATAATTTTATTGATTATAAACTCCGTTGAAAAAATAATTAGCGGATTAGAAGTACTTTACGATGTGCTTGCTGCGGTTGATAAAATTGGTCATGTAATGGATATGCCAATTGAGGAGGTGGCTAAATTGAATACGTATAAATTACCTGAAGGCCCATTGGCGGTAGAAATTTCAAAAATGGATTATACGTACACCCGTAATTCCAAATTTGGCTTTTCTGATTTTTCACTAAAAATAGATGCAGGGCAACATACTGCTTTAATTGGTTCGGATGGCTCTGGAAAGTCTACGCTTTTAAATTTGTTAGGGATGGCTTATCCCTTGGATGGAGGAAGTATTAGTTTTAATAATGTTCCGTCGTCTAATATCGATATGGAACATTTAAGAACCATAATAAGTGATTATGTAGTGGATCAAGAATTGTTCTCAGGTACAATAGAAGAAAATATCGTTATGGGTAGAAGTGGTATTGCGCTTCAAGATGTTCTTTGGGCTTGCGAAAAGACAGAACTATTAAAGGATATTAAATCTCTACCAGACGGTTTTTCAACGGTTATACTTCCTGATGGTCGCGGATTTTCTAAAAGCGTAACCGAAAAAATTATATTAGCGCGTTGCATAGTACATAAACCAGGATTATTGTTGATTGATGATCATCAAAAATTCAGCGCAAATTTCTCGCAATCGGAAAACGCAATGCAGGAACTCTTCTTTTCCGAAGATGCTTCTTGGACAATTGTTGCTGCTACAAATAATAAAACTTGGTTACCACATTTTAAGCAAATTGTGCTACTTGAAAAAGGAAATATTTTATTTCAAGGTAATTACGAGGGATACAAACAATTTTTAAATAAATAGAAAAATGCTCAATCTATCCGAAAATAATATCCATAAACGGTTTCATTACGATAAATTTTCTGCGTTTACAAAAGTCTATTTTGTAGCATGGGAAAATTGGTTTAGAAAGGTTTTGTTTCTCTTTTTTATACTTGTAGTGATTTTTATGTTTACACCATGGACACAAAATATCAATTCTAAAGGTTATTTAACAACCTTGTACCCCGATCAACGTCCACAAACTGTACATACAATCATTGCTGGTAGATTAGAAAAATGGTATGTAAAAGAAGGTGATTTTGTGCGTAAAGGCGATACATTGGTCTATATCAGCGAAGTCAAAAGTGATTATTTTGATCCATCTTTGGTCGATCGAACTACCGAACAGGTTGCTTTTAAAAAGAATAAAATTGATTCGTATACGAATAAAGTAGAGGCGCTTACACGTCAAAAGGATGCATTTGCTTCTATATTGAAACTAAAACTGCAACAAACAAAAAATAAATACCGTCAGGCTAAGTTAAAAGTCAAATCGGACAGTATCGATTTTGTAACAATGGATGCTCAATTGAAAATTGCAGAACGTCAATTTAAACGAACAGAAGATTTGTTTGAAAAAGGATTGAAAGCAATGAAAGACGTTGAAATGGCGAATGTGAAATTACAAGAGACCATGGGGAAAACAATTGCACTTGAAAACAAGTTGTTTATCTCCAAAAATGAGTTGATGAACGCAAAAATCGAAATTGCAAACATCAAAAATGAATACTTAGAAAAAGTATCAAAGGTAGAATCAGAAATGTCATCCGCATTTTCGGACCAGCAAGAAGCATCCGCTGTGAAAAGTAAATTGGAAAACCAATTATCCAATTATATTATTCGTAAAGGATTTTATTACATAACAGCACCAAATACAGGATATGTCACTAAGTTAATTCGTTCAGGAATTGGGGAAATTTTAAAAGAAGGGGAAGAAATTTTAACGGTTATGCCTGAAAAATATGATTTAGCGGTAGAATTTTATGTGGAACCAATGAATTATCCATTAATCAAAAAAGGAGAGCATGTTCGACTTCAGTTCGATGGATGGCCTGCAGTAGTTTTTGGTGGATGGCCAGATGCTTCCTTCGGAACATTTGGTGGTAAAATATTAGCTATTGACAATTTCAGTAGTTCCAATGGTATGTATCGCGTTTTGGCAATTCCAGAACCGGGAGATAAACCTTGGCCGAAAGGATTGCGTGTCGGAGGTGGGGTGAAGACATTTACTTTGCTTAAAAATGTACCAGTTTGGTATGAAATATGGCGAAACCTAAACGGATTTCCACCAGAATATTACACGGGAAATCCTGCAAATAAACCACTTAAAAAAGACAAGAAATGAAACGGTTGATTTTTTTCTTTAGTCTGTTTTTTGGTTGTGTTTGGAGCTTAAATGCGCAGTCAGAAGTATTTGATTTTGAGACTTTCAAATTGACAGTAACTAAATTTCATCCATTGATACAAAAAGCGAACAACTTGGCGCTAGCTGGTAATGGAGAAGTACTTAAAGCACGTGGTGGTTTTGATCCAACGATTTCTTCGAATGTCAATCAAAAGACATTTAATGGCAAGGAATATTATTGGACCTCCAATACAACGTTAAAAATTCCGATTTGGTTTGGGACAAATTTAAAAGCGGGCTACGAGGCTAATCGTGGAGAATACGTTGAAAATGATCAAAAATTACCAGGTAGTGGATTGTGGTACGCAGGTGTTGAAATCCCTTTATTACAAGGATTTTTGTATAATGAAAGACAATTCCAATTACAGCAAGCGCAAAATTTACAACAGATGAGTGTTGCTGAACGACAATTAGCTGTCAATGATTTATTATTAGACGCCTTTTCAACCTATTGGACATGGACAGAAGCATATAAAAAATTAATGATCGCAAAAGAGGGGTTTGTATTGGCAGAGGCAAGGTATAAAGCGGCAAAAGAAAATGTAGCGGTTGGAGAAAATCCCCCAATCGATACGGTAGAAGCATTGATTTTATTAGAAAATAGAACGGTAGAAAATAAATCAGCACAGACTCAATTTCAGAATGCTACTTTATTGTTACAGACTTTTTTATGGGCAAATGATAATCAATTAGTTAGTATTCCTTCGAACGTAATACCTCAATTAGTAAATGCTAAGCCAGAAGTTGTAATTTTAAATGCCAATGAAATTGACTCCTTACCAAGTATACAATTAGCAGCATACAAGGTCGATCAAATGGCGTTGGATGTTAAATGGAAAAAAGAACAATTAAAGCCATCTATAAATGCCAATTATAATTTATTGAATCAACCAAGTGGAAATTTGGATGTAAGTCAATTTTCAATGCAGAATTATAAGTTTGGTGTAACTGCTTATGTTCCGTTATTCCTTCGGAAAGAGCGAGGAGGCGTGAGATTAGCAAAATTAAAAATGGAGAATGCTGGATTAGATTTAATTGCAAAAAAACGAGAATATGATCAGAAAATCAAAAATTTGGCAAATGAAATTGAACTTCAAACTACCAATATCATCACGCAAAAAAGAATCGTAGAACATACGCGAACACTTCGAACAGCCGAGTTAGAAAAATTTCAAGCAGGAGAAAGTTCACTATTTATGATCAATTCACGCGAACAAACCTATTTGTCTAGCGAAAATAAATTGGTAGAATTAGAAATAAAATTAGAAGTTAGTAAATTGAAAATGAAATGGTTGATTAATAATTTGTAATTTTTTTTTATTATTTTGTAACTTTTCACTAACTCTAGCGTTAAGGGTCTTACGGATCAAATTTAACATCTACAGGTTAAAAAACATAAAGGGCTTTCTTCGGAAGGTCCTTTTTGATTTGGGGTGTTTTTCTACCATTTAAAAATTCAAGATGATTATTTATGGATTTGTTAACCATTGAGTAATTGAGGGATTGTGAGTATTGTTGGAGATTTTTAGAGTAATTAAGATTTTCGCTTTGCTCAATTGTTTTTTAAGATGTTTTTAACCATTTAGTAATTAAGGTATTATGAGAATTGTTGGAGGTTTTAGATTAATTAAGATTTTCGCTTTGCTCAATTGTTTAGTTAGTCTTTTACCATTGAGCAATTAAGGTATTATGAGAATTGTTGGAGGTTTTAGATTAATTAAGATTTTCGCTTTACTCAATTTTTTAGTTAGTCTTTTTACCATTGAGGAATTAAGGGATTGTGAGTATTGTTGGAGGTTTTTAGAGTAATTAAGATTTTCGCTTTGCTCAATTGTTTTGTTTAAGATCGTATTCATTGAAATATTCATTTATCAGCGGAACACTTTCCTTAGAGAGATTTGTACTATTAAAATTTAATAATAAACCTTGAGGTTTTTTCAATAATTTCATATAGGTAAGAAGTTGTGCTTGATGGATAGGTAGTAATTGTACTACAGATTTTATTTCAACAATAATTAGTTCGTTAACAAGTAAGTCTAATCGAAAATTTGAATCAAGTTCAATCTCTTTATATTTTATTGGGATGGATAGTTGATTTACAACATTAAAACCATTTTTATTCAATTCAAATATCAAGCATTTTTCATAAATACTTTCTAATAATCCAGGTCCTAATTCTTTGTGAACTTCTATTGCACATCCCATAATTTCATAGGAAAGGCGTGTTATCATTTTCTTTGTCATGATACTAAAATATACAAATAATTTTCATATTATCAAGAGAAAAATGGATGGAATTTAATGTTTTTCAAATAATAAGGAATCTAAAAAAAGACCACAGGTCTCTAAATGCACTTAAATCAATCTCTACCAATCCCTCAATTTCTCAATAAATCACAATGGTAAAAAAAGACCACAGGTCTCTTAATGTGCCTAAATCAATTTCTACGCATCCCTCAATTTCTCAATAAATCTCAATGGTAAAAACAACCAAGTCCACAGGTCTCTAAATGTGCCTATATCAACCTCACCAATCCCTCAATTACTCAATAAATCTCAATGGTAAAAACAACCAAGACCACAGGTCTCTAAATGTGCCTAAATCAATCTCTACGCATCCCTCAATTTCTCAATAAATCTCAATGGTAAAAACAACCAAGACCACAGGTCTCTAAATGCGCCTAAATCAATCTCTACGCATCCCTCAATTTCTCAATAAATCTCAATGGTAAAAAAGTCAATCCTACATATTATCCTCCAATCTCCACTCTGCACCGGAATTCGGTGTCTCTTGTAAACGAATCGCTACCAATTTCGTCTCATGCGCAAATTGATCCTGCAACAAATCCACAAAGTGCAACAATAAATTCTCACACGTTGGTTGAAATGGCATCAAGATCACTTTCTCAAATTCATTGGAAATCACCTCCGATTTAGAATAAGGAGCTTCTTCGTTCAATACCAATGCATGGTCAAACACTTCAATAATGTGTTTTTTCACCACTTCTTTTAAGTCACCGAAATCGATCACCATGCCTAACTTCACGTGTTCGATATCTGCAATAGGTTTACCAAGTAAGGTAATGCTTAAATGGTAGGTATGTCCATGAATATTTTTACAAGGTCCATCATACCCATAAAGCGCGTGGGCCATATCAAAAGTAAAGTCTTTCGTAACTCGGATACTTGGAAGTGTAGACATATTCGTGGGTGTTAATTTGAGGTAAAGATAAGTAATAAAGAGGGAATTTTGTATATTTGTTTAAATCACACAATCATGGATGCAGTATCTTTTTATAATAAATTCGAATCACTTCCTTCTAATTTAAAAAAAGAAGCTATGGAATATTTGGAGAAATTATTTTCTAAAAACAATTCGGAAGAAAAATCAAAGCCTGTTCCTAAAAGAGGAACCTTAAAAGGTAAAATTGTTATTCATGATGATTTTGATGAACCATTGGAAGATTTTAAAGAGTATATGTAATTTTTATGTTTACACCTTTTAAAGCTTCATTAGCTATAAGCGAATTACCAGAAAAATTCACGTTTCCGTTTTATTACGATCCTCATCCAATTGCTTTGTTAGCGGCTAAAGAATTACAAGATTACATCGAGAATCAAAGCGACTTCGAGCATAATTTTGGGATTGAATCCGGAAAAGAAGGATTAGTCATTGGTAAAATGTTTGGTGTATTAGTGGTTCAAAATAAAAATGGGGAACTAGGATATCTTTCCGCATTTTCAGGAAAACTAGCCAAAGGAAATCATCACGAACGATTTGTTCCGCCGGTGTTTGATATACTGTTAGAAGATGGTTTTTTCAGAACACAAGAAGACATAATCAGTGCAATTAATCATGAAATTGAACGTTTAGAAAATGAACCAGAATATCTTATTCAGCTAGAAGAAGAAAAACTAATTAACTCAACCATACAAAACGAGCTGCTAGAAATAAAAAGTGAAATAAAAAAGAATAAGACACAACGCGACTTACTTCGAAACACTTATCAAAATCAACTTTCTACCAAAGAAATCAATCAAGACACCTACGAACAACTCTTACAAGAATTAGTAAAAAAGAGTCTCAAAGAAAGTTATTACCTCAAAGACAGAACCCAAGCTTCAAAAATAGCAATCGAAGAAAGTAAAGGAAAAACACAATTTTTTAAGGATAAAATCGACACATTAAAAGAGGAGCGAAAAGTAAAATCAGCTGCCTGTCAACAAGAGATTTTCGACCATTATTACTTCTTAAATAAACTAGGAGATCAAAAAAGTCTAGGTACTATATTCCAAGCAACTGAAGCCCAAAAACCTCCTGCTGGTGCAGGGGAATGCGCAGCTCCAAAATTGTTGCAATATGCTTTTCTGCACCACTTAAAACCAATAGCATTAGCGGAATTTTGGTGGGGACAATCACCGAGTTCTGAAATCAAAAAACATGGACAGTTTTATCCAGCTTGTAGAGGTAAGTGTGAACCCATTTTAGGTCACATGTTGGAAGGTATCGAAATGGATGAAAATCCAATGTTGACTAATCCAGCTTTAGGAAAAGAATTGCAAATCATTTTTGAGGATGAATATTTATCGATTGTAAACAAACCTGCAGAATTTTTATCTGTACCTGGAAAAAATATTTCAGACTCGGTATACGAACGTGTAAGAACCCTCTACCCTAACGCAACCGGACCACTTATTGTACATCGTTTAGATATGTCTACTTCTGGACTAATGTTGATTGCAAAAACCAAAGAAATTCATAAACATTTACAAAGTCAATTTTTAAAACGTACAGTCAAAAAGCGTTATATTGCTTTGCTAGATGGTATCGTTAAAATTCCTTCTGGTGAAATTAATTTACCATTACGTGTGGATTTGGATGATCGTCCGCGTCAATTGGTATGTTACGATTATGGAAAAACTGCCTTAACGCATTTTGAAACTATCGACACCAAAAAAAGACAAACAAAAGTGTTTTTTTATCCGGTGACAGGTCGTACTCACCAATTACGAGTTCATGCTGCTCATCCACTCGGATTGAATACCCCGATTGTAGGTGACGACTTATATGGAACGAAAGGCGAACGTTTACATTTACATGCTGAAAGTATAACATTCCGTCATCCAGTAAGTAAGGAAGTGGTTACATTTCAAGTGGATGCGGAATTTTAAAGCGGCAAATATGCGAGTTATATTCTACCTTATTTTTAGTTGTTTTATTTTTTCTTGTACAACAAAAGAACATCCACCTATTGCATTATACTACTGGAAGCAAACATATTCACTTCAACAAAATCAAAAAAAACTACTTAGTGATTTAAAATCAAAAAAAATATATGTTAAGTATTTTGATGTAGTCCTTGAAAACAAGGATAAACATGCGAAACCAATTGCATTAATCGACTTTAAAACGAAACCCAATCAAGAAGTTATACCATGTGTATATATACAAAACAATGTTTTTAAGTTTACTGAAAATCAGAAGGGATTAGCATTGAAAGTAAGCAAATTAGTTAATCAGATTTCAAAACGACAGTCTATTAGGTTGAAAGAAATTCAACTAGATTGTGATTGGACAAACACTACCAAAAGTCATTATTTTCAATTCCTTAAAGAATTAAAAACACTACAACCAACTACAATTATCTCTAGTACGATTCGTTTGCATCAACTGAAATATCCTGAACAAACAGGCATTCCACCAGTTGAAAAAGGGGTGCTTATGTGTTATAATATGGACGATATCGATCACTTTGAAACACCAAATTCAATTATTTCAACAGATGTGTTTGCGCAATACGTTACTAAAAATACTAAGTATGACTTAACGTTGGACTTAGCGTTACCAATATACCAGTGGGGATTAGTATTTCGATTAGGTCAATTAAGTTTGATTGTCAATGATATTTGTAATAAGGATTTATCGAATCCAAATTTTAAAAAAGTAACAAAAAATAGTTATCAAGTATTGAATAATCACTATTTGAATGGAAATTATGTGTGCAAAGGGGATCTGATTCGTTTGGAAACTTCTTCTCCTTCTGTAATAAAATCCGTAATTAAAATTCTTAATTCGAGTAATATAACGTTTAATCAGTTAATTTTATATCACCTAAGTCAAGATCATCTAAATCAATATAATGAAGCATTCTTTAAACAGATTAACCGCACTATTCCTTAGTATTTGTATTAGCTTTCAATCGATTGCATGTGCATGGAGCCCATACATGGATTATGAAATGCTCTTTGACCGCAATTTTGTATTCAATCATGGGGCAAATACATCTACCTATAACACTTGGTTCTACAATACTGAAAAATATAGTAGCAATAAAGCAATCTATGAGAATTGTAAAAGTTGGGGTGAGTATTTAGAAAATGTGTATTCGGTGGATGATTTACAAACTTTTATTTACCGACCGACAGATTCATTTACAAATAAGGTGAATGAACTAAAAAGATTACGCGCAAAACGTTTAAATAATAAAGTAATTTCGGATAAAGAACAATTTTTTATTCAGTTTATAGAAGTCGCTCTAAGAGTCGAAAAGCTTATCAATGAAAATACACCAGACCCATGGGCAGAAGAAAAACAAGAAATAGATGAGACAATTTTTCAACCATTAATTCAAGAAGTAAACAGCTTGATTCAACAGTCTACAAATGTATTCAAACGCGAACGTTTTGCGTATCAACTAATCAAGTTGTATCGTTACAGTAATCAATTGGAATTTGCTGCATCAACCTACAAAAAGTATTTTGAAGCAAGTCAATCTATGTTAAGTTATTGGTCGATGGAGCAATACGCGGGTTGTTTAGCATTACAAGGGAAAAACAACCAAGCGAATTATTTATTTACTAAAGTGTATGTACATTGTCCTTCCAAACGTATGAGTGCATACCTAAGTACACAATTGGATTCGGAGGCAGATTTCAAGGAGACTCTTATGTTGTGTTCAACACATGAGGAGAAAATGGCTTTACATTATATGCGTGCCATGCGCACAAAAAGTCTAGCCCTATCAGATTTAGAAGCAATTACACAATCTCTTGGAAACCATGAATATGCTCGTATTGTTATGGCGCATGAAATTAACAAATTAGAGAAGATTTTATTGAAAAGAGGGGATATGAACAACGACGAGGAAACAAAAGAAAATGATTTATTAAAAAGTCAGCTAAATTCCTATTTAAAAGAACTCATTACATTCAACCAACAAATGGTTCCAAGTGATTCGACGGATGCATTTTGGCAACTTTCACTCGCATATTTGTACTACCTGGATCATCAACATCAAGCTTGTACTGAAGTGCTATCAAATATTCAAATTGCAAATGATAATATTCAAAAACAATACGATGTTATATACATTGTAAATTACCTAGAAACCAAAACGGTATTAACAGAGATGGATGAAAATATTATAGGGAATAAGTTATTTTCGCTAAATAAAAATAATCCTAGTTATCCTTATATGCATGATGCTTTTACGGATAAAAATGTATTTACTAATGAAAGTTTCCTCATCGAAGAATACAATACAATCAATGAGTTTATTTTTAGTAAAATTGAAGAACGCTATAAGACCAAAAATAAGTTTGTTTCCTTAATTTTTTCAGGTTTAACAATTGATAGTGACTTGTACCTTGAACTGCAAAGTACAGAATCAAAAAAGGTTCTAACAATAGATGATATTTCAACATTGATTTCTGATTTAGAGAAAACTCCTGAAACCAAATTATCACTATTTGCTTCCTCGTATTATTTTAATATTCGATATGATGACAATCCTTCAAATAAAGTGCTAAGGGATTTTGTTTATTGTGAAGCAGTGCTTAAAGAATTCAAAGCAAGTTTGTTAATGCGACAACCTGATCGATTAGAAGAAGCTATTCAACTACTTTCGAGTCTTCCTGAAAATATAAAAAATAATAAATCCGTTCTTGGAGATCCTTTTGGATTTACTTTAAAAAACCCAGATTTCGGGAAGTTTGATGAAAATAAAAATGGATACAATCAGCAATCCAAATTGGAATTTGCAAAGCAATTACTTGAACGAAATCAAAATAAAAAATCTGCTTTAGATTACTATCAGCTGGGTTTAGCATATTATAATACAAGTTATTATGGACTTCAATGGGAAAGTATGGCTTACTATCGTTGTACCTATGAACCAAATGGAAATTTTAGCATGAATGTATGTGAGAATTATTTTAATAACGCACTGAATTACGGAGGTTTATCACAAGAACAAGAAGCAAAAATTCATTTTATGTTAGCACGTTGCACGCAAAATAATTATACACTTATACATGGTGCTATTCCTGAAGATTATCGTGGGGAAGATTCTATAGAAGAAAATTTCACTAAATATTACGATGAGATGAAAAACCTAGGGTTCCTCTCGAATTTTAATACTTTACAAATGAAATATAATAATACGCGATTCTATGCTGAACTCGTGAAAGAATGTAAATATTTTGACTACTATGTAAATTAGCAAGTATGAATCCAGAAATCACCTGCTATATTGCATCTTGTCCTCCACAAGCACAGGAACTCCTAAATAATCTTCGCAGATTCATACTTCAAGAAGTTCCGCAAGCGGAAGAAGTTATTAGTTATAAAATGCCTGCCTATAAATTACATGGAATGTTGGTCTATTTTGCAGGATATGAAAAACACATAGGGTTTTATCCTACTGGTTCTGGAATAACACACTTTGAGCAAGATATTCAATCGTATAAATTTTCCAAAGGCACCATTCAATTCCCATTAGATCAGGAACTCCCTTATGATTTAATACGAAGAATCATCCAATTTCGTGTACAAGAAAATGAACTGAAATTAGCTGCGAAGAAACATGGAAAAAACCTGTAGCAAAGGACATACTTTTATGAAAACTAGTGCTTGTCTTGTTTGCCCAATATGTGAGCAAGAGCGCACACCCATTGCTGATTTCTTAACCTTATTTCCTGCGCCAGCTCGTCGTGCTTTAGAAAATCATGGAATTACTTCAATTGAAAAATTGGCAACTATAACGGAATCGGAACTTTTAACTTTTCACGGATTTGGACCGAAGAGTATCAAAATTTTACGTACATTGATTTTGTAGAATTTTCAAATTAACCCGTTGCTACATTTACACATTGAACAATTGCTAAATCAATCATCATACTCCCCCTGCAATGCATACCATCCAAACTTCATTAATCCACCAACAATAATAGGCATTAGTACAAACAGGATTATTATTCCAAATACCAAGTCGTCATTCCCTTTCGCGTGTGACACCTTCGGCCAACCAAAATCTGCTATTCCAAAATACGCACAGGCTACTGCTAACAACAACCAAACAATTCCCAATATTCTTTTTAATTTATTCATCTCTTTTATTTTAGTATTTTACTTCAAAAGTATGTTGTAATACTACATACCAACAATGTTATCAACCGTTTTATATCACAATCAAACCTAAAAATCTTATACGCCTTATATAGTTCTAATCTTCCGTCACTTCGTCACTCGTCACTCAATACTCCTCTTCTTCCCATTTATATAAACCATCCCAATCACAAAACACACACCCGACACAATAATCGGATACCATAAACCTTCTAAATATGGTTTGTCAAATGGTAGTTTTGAACCAGTTGTTTCTGCTAGTGCATTCGCATCGTTTGCTTTCGATGCTAAATAGGTTGCTACTGCAGGCAACAAACCTCCAAACACCCCATTACCTATATGATAAGGCAAAGACATAGAGGTATAGCGTATGTTTGTCGGGAACATCTCCACTAAAAATGCTGCGATTGGGCCATAAACCATAGTCACAAAAATCACTTGAAAAAACACCATCCAAATCAAGGTCCATTTATCACTAGAATTAATTTCTATGGACGTTTTTACCTCTTCATGGATAACTACCTTTTCCCCTAAAATTTTAGCAAGTTGTAACGTTTTTATATCCGTTTTCTTGGTTTGATCCGTATAAAAAGAAGTGGATGTAAAAACGGAATCCTTTAAGCCGGTTTTAGGATTTAAAACGAGACTAAAAGCTTCTGTATGTTTCCTTGAGACCTCTGTTTTATTTTTGATAGAAACTGTTTGATACATTTTTTCATAGATAGGGCGATATGCAAACATAGCTAACAACATACCTGCCATCATTATTTTTTTGCGTCCAATTTTATCAGAAAGTGCCCCAAATACGAGGAAAAAAGGAGTCCCCATCAATAAGGCAATCGCTATCAACATATCCGACTGCATCTTATCGACCATACACACCTTCTCTATGAAACTCATTGCATAAAATTGACCCGTATACCAAACTACCCCCTGCCCCATCGTAGCTCCAAAAAGCGCTAATAGTACATATTTAAAATTCTGCTTGCTCCCAAAACTTTCCTTTAAAGGATTTTTTGAAATGTGTCCTTCAGCTTTTACTTTCGCAAACAAAGGTGATTCATCCATATTCTTACGAATCACATACGAAACAGCAACCATTATGATCGATACCCAAAACGGAACGCGCCATCCCCATTCATTAAATGCTTCTTTAGAAATCGCTAATCGAGTTCCCATGATTACTAACAACGAGATAAAAAGTCCAACTGTGGCTGTCGTTTGTATCCAAGAAGTCCAATACCCACGTTTATTAGCAGGTGCATGCTCTGCCACATACGTAGCTGCTCCCCCATATTCTCCTCCCAATGCCAAACCTTGTAATAAACGCAACAGTAAAACCAATACCGGCGCCATAAATCCAATCGACTCGTAGGAAGGGATACATCCAATCATAAAGGTGGCACCTCCCATCAAGATGAGCGTGACCATAAATGTATATTTACGACCTATCAAATCACCCAAACGACCAAAAAACAATGCCCCGAAAGGTCTCACTACAAATCCAGCAGCAAAGGTCGCTAAGGTTGCTAAAAATGCCGCGGTAGGATTCTCTGAAGGGAAAAATTTGGTAGAAATAATGGTAGCCAAACTCCCGAAAATGTAGAAGTCATACCATTCAATCAACGTCCCTACAGAAGACGCCCCTATAATTTTCCAAAGTCCTTTTGTCTCTGTTGCCATAAATATTTGTTAGTTATCTAATTACACGAATATAAAAAAAATATAATGAAAATTTCATATATAAAATCTAGTCTCAGGTGATTTTTAACACAAAGCCTCAAAGATTTTCACAAAGAAAACTAAGATTATGATTTTCTCCACCAAGTTAATTCTCTGAGAACCTCCGAGCCAAACAAACTAATACTTTGTGTATCTCCTAGCCTTTGAGTACTTCGTGTTAAAGCTCACCCCATTTTAAAAAAAAGCCTTAAAGATTTCCACAAAACACCCTAAGAATAAGATTATATCCACTAAGTTAACTTAAAGAGAACCTTTGAATCAATCCAAGTTGTTCTTAGATGCTTTACATGGTTTGTCCTTCCCATTAACTTTCAATACATCACTTTCCACTCTCCTAAATCCTTCGTATATTTGTCCCTCCTATGAAAACACTCAATCTTAGCGACAAACTTAAACATCCTGTCTTCAAAGTTGCGGCACAAATCTGTCGCGAAAATAACGTCGAGGCATATGTTATAGGTGGTTTTGTTCGCGATTTACTTTTAGAAAGACCATCCAAGGATATTGACATAGTTGTTATTGGTGATGGTGTTGACTATGCTAAAAAATGTGCAGAAACACTTCGCGTGAAAAAAGTTTCCATTTTCAAAACGTATGGAACAGCACAATTCAATTATAAAGACTTAGATGTAGAATTTGTTGGTGCGCGAAAAGAATCCTACACAGAAGACTCGCGAAATCCTTCTGTGAAAGCAGGAACATTACAAGACGATCAATTACGCAGAGACTTCACTATAAATGCATTAGCAATCAGTTTGAATCCTAACAATTTTGGAGAATTAATTGATCCATTTAATGGATTAAAAGATTTAGAAGACGGAATTATTCGTACACCAATTGCACCAATTACCACTTATTCAGACGATCCGTTGAGAATGTTGCGCGCAATACGATTTGCAACGCAGTTAGAATTCAAAATCGAACTCGCAAGTTTAGAAGCAATTTTAGCAAATGCAGAACGTTTAAAGATTATTACCCAAGAACGTATCACAGACGAATTAAATAAAATCATCCTTTCTCAGGAACCTTCTCGCGGATTCAAATTACTGGACAGCACGAAGTTATTGCATCAATTTTTCCCAGAAATGATCGCTTTAAAAGGGGTAGAAACAGTAAATGGAAAGTCGCACAAAGATAATTTCTACCATACCTTAGAAGTATTAGATAATATTGCACCCAACACGAAAGATTTGTGGTTGCGTTGGGCAGCAATCTTGCACGATATTGCCAAACCAAACACTAAACGTTTTGACCCAGTGGTTGGCTGGACCTTCCATGGTCACGAAGATTTTGGAGCACGTTTGACACCCAAAATTTTCAAAAAATTAAAATTACCCTTGGATTCCAAAATGAAATACGTGCAAAAATTAGTACGGCTTCACTTACGACCAATCGCTTTGGTTAAAGGACACGTGACTGATTCTGCTATTCGAAGATTATTATTTGAAGCGGGAGATGATATCGAGGATTTAATGACCCTTTGCAATGCAGATGTTACTTCCAAAAACGAAATGAAAGTTGTGAAGTTTCGGAAAAACTTTGAACTTGTTGGCCAAAAATTAAAAGATGTTGAAGAAAAAGACCGTGTTCGAAATTTTCAACCACCTATCTCTGGGGAATTAATCATGGAGTTATTTCAAATTGGACCATGTGCTGAAATTGGAACCTTGAAAACGAAAATTAAAGATGCAATTTTAGAAGGTATTATCGAAAACGAATATAATGCAGCATACACTTACTTGATGCAAATCGCAGAAGAAATTGGAATGAAAAAAGTTAAGTAGATTATAAGACTAGTAGATAAAAGGAAAAAGACGTTAGCCTTCAATCAAAAAATATAAATTCTACCAATATGTCATTTGTAATCTTCCAACCTGCAATCCATAATCAAAAAAAAAACTTAATTTTAACTAATATTCTAACACTTCAAAAGTAAACAACAATGGGAGCATTTAAATTCCGTGTATTACTCGATACTGAAAAAGAAAGCGAAATCTTTCGCGACCTATTAATTAATGAAAACGACGATTTTGAAAGTCTATATAACGCTATCATCCAGTCTTTTAATTTTACTGGAGAAGAAATGGCTTCGTTTTACATCTCTAATGACAATTGGGATAAAGGTCACGAAATCAGTTTAGTAGACTTAAATTATGGAGACGAATCAATTGATGAAAAAGCATCCATAATGTCTCAAGCGAAAATCAAAGATTTCATCGAAGCAGCAGATCAAAAAATCATTTTGGTTTATGACTTCATGCGTATGTGGATATTCTTGATTGAATTAGTAGAAAAATTAGAAGATAACATAGGAGCACCAGAAGTTGCTTTAGCAATAGGAATGGCTCCCCCAGAAGATTCTCGTAGTACAGGGATTGAAGACGTAGAAGAGGATCATCTATTTGACGATGAAGAGTTCGACGAAGATGAAGATGATTTAGGTTTAGACGATTACGAAGACGGATATTCCGAAGAAGATTACTCAAGTTTTGACGATTATTAAATTATGGAAAATTACGGAGACCCTATAGGGAAAGCAATTACAGACTTTTCAAGATCAAAAAGACCAGATGATATTATCGTTTGCTCAGAAATTTGCGAAGACGATATCATTCCGATCGAAGTTCTTTTTCGTAACGAAGATGAAATGCCAGAATTAGAGGTGTTAGCTCTACAAAATGCTACAGGAAAAATACTTGACGTTGGCGCAGGTGCAGGTACACATGCAAACTACCTGCAAAACATGGGTAAAGATGTAACTGCGATTGATATTTCAGAAGGTGCTGTTACTTTTATGCAAACTCAAGGATTAAAAAGTAAAAAAATAAATTTCTTTGACTTAAAAGACGAGAAGTTCGATACCATTTTAATGCTTATGAACGGGATCGGTATTGCTGGGACACTTTCTAATTTAGAAAACACCTTAGCACATGCTAAATCTTTATTAAATCCTGGAGGTAAAATCTTATGTGACTCATCCGACATCAAGTATTTATACGAAGATGAAGATGGATCCTTATGGGTAAATTTAAACCAAGAATACTATGGTAATTTCCGTTTCCAAATGAAATACAAAAAGGAAACAGGTCCTTGGTTTGATTGGTTGTACGTAGATTTCGACTCTCTTTTTAACGCTGCAAAAAACGTAGGTTTAAAAGCAAAACGTTTGTACGATAAAGACGATAATTTCCTAGCAGAGATCACGAATTGATTTATATAACTAAACTTTTTAACCATTAAGAAGTTAAGAAATTTAGAGTCCAGTTAGATTTAGGCTGCTTTGCATATCATTAGGAAAATAAAAGTTGATATTCGATATTACACATATAGAGGAAAACAAAAATCTCTTACTAAACTTTACTCCAAGATATCCAACCGTCCTTAATTTCTCAATGTTCTCAATGGTAAAAAACTAACAACCCTACAAAATTGAACAAAGTGAAATATCTTAATAAACTAAACTACTATTACGACCAACCGTACTTAATTTCTCAATGTTCTCAATGGTAAAAAACTAACAATCTTACAAAATTGAACAAAGTGAAATATCTTAATAAACTAAACTACTATTACGACAACCGTCCTTAATTTCTCAATGTTCTCAATGGTAAAAAACTAACAACCCTACAAAATTGAACAAAGTGAAATATCTTAATAAACTAAACAACTATTACGACCAACCGTCCTTAATTTCTCAATGTTCTCAATGGTAAAAAACTAACAATCTTACAAAATTGAACAAAGTGAAATATCTTAATAATCTCTATCACTATAAAATCAATCGTCCTTAAATCCTCAATTTTCTCAATGGTAAAAAACATGAAACAGTTACTTTTTATTCTATTAACCACCTTCCTATTGGCTTCCTGTAAAACCTACTCTGAGGACGATAAAATAACGATCAATACCAAAATTGAATCCTACCTTAAAAAAGACACTACGCATTACCAAAAATCAGAATCTGGTCTACACTATTTCATTGAGAAAGAAGGAACTGGAGGAAATATTAAATTTACAGACGAAATCAAAATCAACTACCAAGGAAAATTATTGAATGGACACATATTCGACGGAGAGCATAAAAAGAATCCGATTTCATTTAAAGTCGCAGATCTGATTGAAGGTTGGAAGGAAGGAATGCTGTATTTAAAGAAAGGTGGTAAAGCAAAACTGATTATCCCTCCTTATTTAGGCTATGGAGATTATGACTTAGAAAAAATCCCTCCACATTCGGTATTGGTATTTGATGTAGAGGTGGTAGATGTGAAGTAAATACTATCACAAAATTAAAGTTAATAACTGTTGAATTATTATCTCCTTGATAACTTTCGATTGTAAGAATTTTATTCCAAATTTGTATTGTTAAAAAATAGAAATAATCACGATTTAATTCTCTGTATTTAAATCGAAAACAATACAAACTATGAAGCATAACTTCGGCGCAGGACCATGCATCCTTCCACAAAACGTTTTCAAACAAGCTGCTGATGCAGTGTTAGATTTTAACGGACTTTCTATCTTAGAAGTTTCTCACCGTCACAAAGATTTCGTAGCCGTGATGGACGAAGCGATTGATCTAGTGAAAAAAGCATTGAATGTTCCTGCTGGGTATTCTGTTGGATTTTTACAAGGTGGCGCTACCCTAGGATTTACCATAGTTGCACTAAACATGATGCGTGAAAACAAAAAAGCGGCTTACTTAAATACAGGTACGTGGGCTAGCGGTGCAATCAAAGAGGCGAAAAAAGTTGGTGTAGAAGTTACAGTGGTAGGCTCTTCCGAAGACCAAGGATTTACGTATATTCCTAAAGATTTTTCTGTACCTGCTGGGTTGGATTATTTCCACTACACATCTAATAACACGATTTACGGAACACAATTCCATGCTTTACCAAAAACAGATTTACCTATCGTTTGTGATATGTCTTCTGATATTTTCTCAAAAGAAATCAATGTAGCTGATTACGATTTAATTTATGCTGGTGCTCAAAAGAACTTAGGTCCTGCTGGAGCAACTTTATACATCGTGAAAGACGAGGTGTTAGGTAAATCTACCTCTCCTTTTATGCCTACTTACTTAGATTTAAAGCAACACATTGAAAAAGAATCGATGTTGAATACTCCTCCTGTATTTGCCGTATATGTTGCGATGTTAAACCTTCGTGATTTACTAGCAAATGGTGGTGTTAAAGCGAAAGAAGTTGAAAACAATGCAAAAGCTACATTATTATACAACGAAATTGATTCTAATCCACTATTCTTCGGGACTGTAGCTACAGAAGATCGTTCAAAAATGAATGTTACGTTCAAATTACACAACGAAGCATTAGCTGAAGAATTTGACAAAGCTTGGAAAGCAGCAGGAATTGTTGGTCTTCCTGGTCACCGTTCGGTTGGTGGTTATAGAGCTTCTATGTACAACGCATTACCAATAGAAAGTGTACAAGTATTGGTAGATGTAATGAAAGATTTCGCAACAAAAAACGCATAAGAGATGAAAATATTAGCAAACGACGGAATTTCTGACGAAGGAAAAAAAGCATTAGAACTTGCTGGTTATACGGTAATAACGGATAAAGTGAATCAGGAAGATTTAGCGACAAAAGTAAACGAAGAGAACTATGAAATCGTGTTGGTACGAAGTGCAACAACGGTTCGTAAAGAGGTAATAGACGCATGCCCAGGATTGAAATTAATCGGTCGTGGTGGTGTTGGTATGGACAATATTGACGTAGCATACGCACGTGAAAATGGTAGAACGGTCATCAATACTCCAGCATCTTCTTCTCAGTCGGTAGCAGAATTAGTTATGGGACAATTATTCGCTGTCTCTCGTTTCTTGAACGACTCATACAAAAACATCGAAACGGGTGATTTTAACACCTTGAAGAAAAACTATGCAAAAGGCGTAGAGCTTCGTGGGAAAACGTTAGGAATCATCGGATTTGGTCGTATTGGTCAATCGTTAGCTTCCTATGCTTTAGCCATTGGAATGAATGTTAGAGCTTTGGAAATTGAGAAAAAAGAAGTAGAAATTGAACTAGCTGAAATTAAAGGATTTGGCACACCAAAAGTGAAAATCCAAGTAGAAAATGATTGGGCTACTTTCTTACCTGCTTGTGATTACATTTCCATCCATGTACCAAAACAAGCAAATGGTGAAGCTGTGATAGGAGAAGCACAATTTGATCAAATGAAAAAAGGAGTACGTATAGTAAACGCTGCTCGTGGAGGAGTTATTCAAGAGGATGATTTGATTACAGCATTAGATAGCGGTAAAGTTTCATTTGCAGCATTAGATGTATTCGAAAACGAACCAACACCATCTAAAGCATTGTTATCCCACCCTAAAATTGCAGCAACTCCACATATTGGAGCAGCAACATTAGAAGCGCAAGATCGCATCGGATTAGAATTAGCGAATTTAATCATCGCACAATTCGGGACATTTAATTAATAAACATTAAAATAAAATGAAAAAGGTCATCAGTTACGATGACCTTTTTTGATTTGGAAAAGTAAAGTCGTAATATATTAAATTTACCACTTCAAATAAAAAAAAACAGTAATTAATTAAACTTCCTTATCGCCCTTACGAAATGCTTTGTTGACTTGTCTGCCTCTCCTGAATTCCCACCTAAAAAACCATAACGGTAAGCAGTATTGGCATCTTTCTGGTTGGAAGACCAATAATATCCAGAGGAGAATTTCTCTAAATCTGAAATTTTTACATTCTTGTACATGATAGCCAACTCATCCATGGATGGTAAAAACCAGTCACTATAGGTTCCGTAAACTAAATCTTCACATAATTTTGCAGCACTTTCACCAGTACAAGCATTTACAATTGCTTGCGAATTTGCTATTCCACCTCCAATACCGGTATTTGTTGCGCCTGAAATATTTACACCTGTACATCCCCATGAACATGATGAACTCAAATCATAAGTTGTTACGATTAATCCCCCACCTCCAGTTGGGTTTAAATAAAAAAGCTTTCCACCTTTATACTCCATTCCAATATAAAGTTTTGAAACAACAGTTTTAAAAGAAAACACACTACCATAACTTGTTCCTTCACTAGTTGTTGCATAGGAACGACAATAATACGTTGTAAACGGTGTCAAACCAGACATAGTTGAAACAAATGAGCCTAATCCACTACCGTCTGAGGTGAAATTATCATTTATAGTAGGAGAAGGATGTGTTGCCCAGCACATCCCACGCGCTAGAATTGGAATTCCTCCATTACTAAGTACTTCTCCACCACTTACTGCAGATGTAGAATCAATTTCTGTTACTTGAGAAGTACGAATTTTAGGTTTTGCACGATCAATCTTCACTTGAATTTCTTCACCATAAGCGACGCCAAAAGAATTTATTGCATACGAACTAACATAATAGATGACACCCAACTCAAATACAAAATCACCACTAAATGGTGACGTTAAAGATTTTGAAAGAATCTTATTATCAGAAATTGAGGGTCCTTTTTTTAACGCATACACAAATCCACTCTCTGTTACTTCACTTCCACCAGGATGTAATACTTCTCCATTTAATACCAACTTCATCCCTAAAGTATCTAGATTACTTAATGCATTTGTTTTAACCAAAGGAGTAGTAGAAGAATAATATGGATTCGTTGTAAATGTTCTTTCTTCACCATAAGCGATACCCTTGGTGTTTTTGGCAAATGCCCTAACATGATAAGTAGTATTTGCTTTTAATCCCTCTAACCTACTAGTAAATTCTCCAGTTCCTGCTCCATCTTGTGTATAGGAAGCATTAGATAGCGATGGACCAGAATTCAAGCCATAACAAACACCTCTCAATGCAATTGCAGAACCTCCATCATTCAAAACATTTCCTCCCGAATACGCAGTGTTAACTGAAATCGAGCTGATCGAAGTAGTGGTTACTTCCAAATTGTTTTTCTTACAAGAAACAGATGTCCAAATAAAAAAAAGACTAACAAAAAGAAGAGAGAAATAGTTCACGACGTATCTTGTTTATAATCAAATATACAGATTATACGATAAATTCACAAATAAGTTCTTTTATCGTATTGGAACTCGATTATGAAATTCCTTGGTACGTTCAATATAGGATGGTGAAAAATTACCATCTTCGTTTCTAATCAAGAATTCTTGTCTGATTAATTCTTTTTTCACTCTGGAAAAACAAACTATCACACGTTTAACAACATTTGGTTTTGCAAACAATTTAATTTCTTGATTCAAAAACAAATTACTCTTTGTAGCCATCGTCACCCATTCGCTCAACGAACTGTACGGAAGAATCATCCAACAATTACCACTCAAAGTAAGTAAATGTTGCATTTGATCGAACCATAATTGTATAACCTTGGAATCTATGTGTTTTGCTATTTTTAATTTTGGATTCTCAGGAAATAGACTGTTTTCAAAATAAGGTGGATTAGAAACAATTAAATCAAAACTTTTTCGAGATTTAAACACCAAAAAATCAATCTGTTGTACTTGAATTTGAGAGGAATAAGGAGAATTAAAAACATTAAACTCTGCCTCTTCTGCTGTTTCTTTGTCAATTTCAAGTGAGAGGACTTGTAAACCGCTATTTTGTTGAGCTAACATCAATGCTATTACTCCTGTTCCTGTTCCGATTTCTAAACAATCTGAAGCATCATGCACATCAACGAAGGCACCGAGTAACATGGCATCAGTACCAACTTTTACAGCAGAAACTTCTTGTTTGATCGAAAAATATTTAAATTGAAAAAGGGACATTGGAAATTAATCCAGATAAATCGAAATTAATCCTTCTGGCGCTTTAACTCTAAGGATTTTTTCAGTACGATTTACTTCTTGAACTAAACCTTTTACAAAAGGAATGAGTACTTCTTTACCATTTGCATCTACTTGAATCAAAGGATTAACTGGTAAATCAATAATCTGAATAAGTGTACCTACTTTTCCAAACGTATCGTCCACCACCTCAAAACCAACTACTTCATGGTCGTAAAACTGAGTTCCAGTTAATTCAGGAAGTTCCGTTAATGGTAAGTATAAATTTTTACGTAAAAGAGGTAAGGCATCGTTTTCAGAGTCAACTCCTTCAAACTTAACGGCAGCAAAACCGCGAGGTTTTAATTGGAAAGACTTTATAAAGAAAGGTGTTAAATATCCATTGATATCAATAAACACCTTATTCAAAGACGTATATTCACTTGGATCTGTTACGTCTAAAAAAAACGAAACTTCACCTTTAAATCCGTGAAGTTTCGCAATATAACCTAAATGATAGCAATCTGCTTTTTGCATTTAGAAATAAAATTATTCAGCAGAAGTCTCTTCTGTAGTTCCTTCTTCTGATGTAGTTTCTTCTACAGTTTCTTCAGTTGCAGCTTCTTCAGCAACTACTTCTTCCACTTCTGGAGTGTTTTTCGCTTCGATTGCTTTTGCTTTTGCTTCTTTCGCAGCTTGTTCCGCTTTGAATGCATCTGCTTTTGCTTTTTCAGCAGAAGAAGATAAACCAGTTACTTTTGCAGAAATTTTAGCATCTTTATCTGCTACCCAAGCAGCAAATTTAGTCTCAACATCAGCTTCTGTTAATGCTCCTTTTTTAACACCATTTAATAAGTGATTTTTGTACAATACCCCTTTGTAAGATAAAATAGCACGAGCAGTTTCTGTTAATTCAGCACCTGTACGTAACCAAGTTAAAGCACTATCAAAATTAATTTCGATTGTTGCTGGGTTTGTATTAGGATTGTAAGTACCTAATTTCTCGATGAATTTACCATCTCTTTTTGCACGTGAGTCAGCTACTACTAAATGAAAAAATGCTTTTGATTTTTTCCCGTGTCTTTGCAAACGAATTCTTGTTGCCATTTTTTTGTTTTATTTGTTGAGGTACGAAACCTCGGTTAATAGTAAGTGAGGTACGAAACCTCTGATTATAATTGAGCACAAAAGTACATTATTTATTTGAATTTACAAAAAGTCAATTTGAAAATTTGAAAATGAGTAAATTTGAAAATTCATAACGCATAATTTATAACTTATAATTCCTACTCATGTTTTCCAAAGAAGAACTTAAAAATTACAATATTCAATTTTGGGCTGAATTTAAGCTACGCATGGGGCAACATCGAGGAGCTACAGGGAAAAGAGTGAATTGGCTTCAGTATCGAACGCATTTACAAAACGTGTATGTGCGACTAGAAACGATCAATAAAGAATGTAAATTTTGTTTCGACATCCAATTTAAAGATGACGCAATTCGAGAAATTGTTTGGGAACAAATGGGAGAATTGAAAAAATTATTGACTTCTGAAATGGGTAGTGAAGGTAATTGGATCGAAGATTATTCTACAAAAACTATTCAATCGATGTGTAGAATAGAATGGACTTTAGAAAGAACGAACTATTTAACTGCAACAAATAAAGAGAAAATTTATGATTTCTTCGAAGACAAACTTATACGTTTCGACCGCTTTTATGATGCTTATGGAGAAATATTATACCACCTAGTGAAGTAAATTAAGGTTCCGTAATTGGCACTAAATTCATTACATATTTAAATGAAGTGCCTTTCATAGGTGTCAACTCAATATTTTCTTGAGTTAATTGTGTGATCTTAAACTTCCAAACCTTTCCTTTGCCTGACAGAATCAATATTTTTTTATCGATTACCTTGTAATCTACAACATCGCCTTTTTCGATTCCGAATGTATTTAATTTTTGCACAGAACATCTACCCGATTCAAAAAAAACAATAATGTCTTTTTTATTGCGCATTGGATTTGAGTAATCACGTTGTTTAATCCATAAATGATCTACTAACCACATTTTAGAATTTCCATCATTGAAAATAGCACAACTATTTAATGGTTTTAATTCTACATCTAAAGTGCAAGAAGAAATGATATAAAGACAAAGTAAAAAACAGAGTGGTTTCATTAAAATACCATTCTATTTTTTGTAATTACCGTCTCAATTTCAACATTCATTGAATCTTGGAATTGTGATTTAATGTTGGCATCGTTAATTTGTTCTACTTGTTTAAACACATAGCGTTTATCTTTCCACACATATAAACAATTGTAAAACACAACCTCTCCTTGACCTACTTGATCATTAAATCTCAAGATCAAATCATCATGTTTGGAAGCAGATTTACGCTTACCAATTAAATTTGCAACAAAACCATTTACTTTCACAAGTTCTTTTCCTTCACGCTCGAATACTAAAACGCGACGTAATGGAAAACCTTGTACTCTTGATTTTATTAAAAGAACAAAAGCATCTTTCAATTCTTTATGCTCAATAAATGGATAAAATTTAAAAAACTTTGGATTACAAGCGGGAACATCATAATTATTTAAATCTTTTTGTGTCTGATCACAAATTTTCAATTCTTTTAGTAAAGGATATTCATCTGGTGTAGCAAAAGTTGTTTCATCAAACAAACATTCAATGTTTGTTTGATTTCCAGTTTTAACCTCTGGTTTTACTTTTGCTTTGGAAACTTCTTCTTGACAAGCCACCACTAATAAACCAACTACAAAATAACACCACTTTTTCATACTAAATCTTTTGGATCGTCCCGCCTAGTTTTATAGTTTCAGTCACAATTCCATTCCCTTTGTATCGGATTAAACCTCCACTAAAAACAGTAGCATTTAACGTCTCTTTGGTTTGAACAGTAATATTCCCTCCCATTTTCACTTTAGCAACACAATTACTCGCTACAAAATTAACAGCGTCAATTTCTCCACCCGTCGTAACTGTACAAATAAACATCTTTGCAGTACCTACTAAGTTAATCGTTCCTCCCTGATCAACGCGAACCTCCGCTAATTCCACATCAAACTTTCCGGAAATATAACCACCTGCAAAAGCGGACAAGCTAATTTTTGGAGCTTTAATACGCATATTAGACATTAAACTTACGCGCGCACCTTGATTAGATTCAATCGATTCAATAGTTGGGACAGTCAGCGTAATTGTGATATCGAGTTCTTTAAAATTAATTCCTATGTACTTAATAATCATTTCATTTCCCTTACTCGTAAAAGAAAGTTTATTTAAATCTTCTTCAGACAAACTTGATTTAATGTCTGCTGAATATTCAGTACCTTCTTGTAAAATCACTGATATACGCCCTTTAACTACTAAATCTTTAAAAGAAGGTAAAGTCTTTTTTTGATTTTCCATTCCATAATAAATGGAAGTAGTCATCAATAATAAAGTCAAAAATAAATAACGTACCATAGCTTAACTATTAAAAATACTAGTACTCATATCATATGCATTTTGAAATGCAATACGATCAACATTTGTAGAAATACCCTTATTCAAAAACCATTCCAACAATTTCTCCGTAGGCATATTACCTGTCAAATCATCTTTCGCCATTGGGCAACCACCGAAACCTTTAATAGCACCATCATATCTTCTACACCCACCCTCATAAGCTGCTTCAATAATTTCCAAAGCATTTTCAGGCAAGACGTGTAAATGTGCCCCAAAAGTTACATCTTGCTGTTCTTTAATAATCGATTTAAACAATCTGGTCACTAATTCTGGTGTTGCACAACCAATTGTGTCTGATAATGCAATTGTTTTCACTCCTAGTTGATGATAAAGTTTTTCAGAAAAATCAGATACAATTTCTTCACTCCATACGTCACCATAAGGATTTCCAAACCCCATGGATAAGTAAACTAGTAACTCTCTGTTTTTTTGCTGACAAAGGTTAGAAATCGCATCTAACATTTTCCAAGCATCATCAATCGATGCGTTTGTATTTCGTTGTTGGAATGTTTCAGAAATAGACAATGGAAACCCTATTGTAGAAATCTGAGCGTTTATTAGAGCTGATTGTGCTCCTCTTTCATTTGCAACAATTGCTAAAAGCTTAGTGTTTATTCCGTTCAGATCTAACCCTTCGATTACTTCTTGTGTATCCCGCATTTGAGGAATCGCTTTCGGAGAAACAAAACTACCAAAATCTAACACGTCAAAATTACATTTAAGTAGTGCATTTAAATAATTTATTTTATCACAAGTTTCAATGAAATTATGTAGCCCCTGCATTGCATCTCTTGGACACTCAACTAACGAAATATTTTCCATACACTAAAATACGAAGTTTAGATTACAAGCTGTTATTTTCTAGCTAAAATTGCCTGATTAATACGTTTAACCAATCCTGGACCTTCATAAATAAAACCAGTATATAGTTGAATCAAATCAGCTCCTGCATCTAATTTTTCCAAAGCATCTTGTTCAGAATGAATACCTCCTACACCAATAATAGGAAAAGACTTATTAGATTTTGTTGCTAAATAACGAATTACTTCCGTTGAGCGTTCACTTACCGGCTTTCCGGACAATCCACCTGCACCAATTTCTTCTACTTTAGATTTGTCGGTTTTCAACCCCTCTCTTGAAACAGTTGTATTTGTTGCAATAATCCCCGCAATTTTTGTTTCATCTACAATTTCGATAATATCATCCAATTGACTATTTGTTAAATCAGGTGCGATTTTCAATAAGATTGGCTTTTGATTTACTTTCAATTTATTCTCATTCATCAAGGCTAACAACAATTGTTTCAAAGGTTCTTTTTCTTGTAACTCTCTAAGACCAGGGGTATTCGGAGACGAAACATTTACAACAAAATAATCAACATAATCAAATAACGCATTAAAATTGATGATGTAATCTTTTAATGCGTCCTCATTTTCAGTAATTTTATTTTTACCAATATTACCTCCAATAATAGTTTTTGTTTTACGATTTTTCAAACGGTGAACAGCCGCGTCAACACCCTCATTATTAAACCCCATACGGTTAATAATCGCATGATCTTCTTTCAATCGAAATAATCGAGGTTGAGGATTTCCTGGTTGACCTTTAGGAGTAAGCGTCCCTATTTCGATGAATCCAAATCCACAATAAGCAAGATCTTCAAACATTTTAGCGTCTTTATCAAACCCTGCCGCTAAGCCTACTGGGTTTGGAAAGGTAATTCCAAAAATTGTTTTTTCGAGTCGTTTGTCTTTTAGACAGAATAAGGAAGTCCAAATAGATTTCATGCCAGGAACTTGTAATGCAACTCGCATCAAGGTAGCAGTGATATGATGTGCTTTTTCTGGAGTGAAAAAGAATAGAATAGATCGAATAAATGTATACATAACCATGTTAAATAAAAAACGAGGCAGGCACCTCGTTAATTTTAGAATTTAGCTCTTAAACCTTTCCATTTAAGTTGAGGTCTTCGAGGTGCTGTAACTTTATACGTAATGTTTCTAACAACAATTACATTTGCATATAAGAACGCGTCTTTAAACTTAGAGTTACCGCGTTGTTGACCATTTGAAAACCATGATTTTTCCTTTTCAGTACGAGCAGGATTACTCATATAGGCAGCAACTGTACCATATTTTTCTTGCAATAAATCGGTATCAAAGCCTGTTGTAGAAACATCATCAATATAATCAGAGTATGTTTTGAAGTAGGTAACCTCTAAACCAACTCTCCACATACGATCTATTCCCATCCTAAACCCCATCCCAACTGGAATAATAGGTGTGATTAGTGAATAATCTTTAGGTCTATCCGGAAAACCTTGACCTTCAGTATGAAGCGGTTTTAACTTTACCCACTGACCGTTATAATTACCCATTGGATTAAAATAACACAACCCTACTCCTGCAAATAAATAAATTTGCTCGTTATGATTTTTTCTTCCACTAACACCTTTAAAATTATACTTATGACCAAAGGACTCTTTGAAGTAAAACAAAAACTCTATTCGTTGATAAGCAGTAAATAAAATTGATTTAAAGTTAAGATTACGAGCATTACGTACTGGCTCTAGTGTCAATTTATCGTCTCCTTTAACTTGACCTATATCAATGATTGTTGATGTAGCAAAAAAGGGTCTAAAACGATACCTATAGGAAAGTCCAATATTCATTGTTGTTGATTTCAAATCTAAATCGGCCAAACTATATTCCGTACCAATCATATCTTTACCTCCTAGTTCACCTAAAAAACCTGTAGGTCCGATATTTAATACAATTTCTTTCTTATTTCTCCTCCAATTTTTGGTAGAATTAAAATTTGTTGTCTGTGAATAAACATCAGACAAACAGAGAGATAAAAATAAAAATAAAAATCTATTTTTTAGCATCGGTAATTTTTCACCCAATTAGGATTCGATTATTCTTACAAATATATTATAAAAAAAGGTACTAAAATCTAAAACCGATAGAAAGACGTTATTTTTTACGTTTAAAATTTTGCATCCCAAACGATTAATCTTTTATCATCACCAACAGTACAAAGTGTTTGTTCGTCTATTTTACACACATCATTGACAGCATGAGAATGTCCTCCTTGTTTTCTTTCAATCTTTTGAATTACAGAACAATCAACTGAATTCCATACTTTTATAGATTTATCTCGACTTATAGAGCAAAAATGTTTACCTTGATTAAAGAAGAGGATTTGGTAGATACCAAAGTTATGGGCAGGTAATTCCAGAACACAAGAGACTGTTTTCAAAGACCAAACCCTAAGAAAACCATCTTTACCTCCACTAATTAAAACTTGATCTTTATTAGGAAAAAAAGCCATGCAATTTACCCCTTCTTTGTGTGCTTTTATTACCAATTGTTCATTGAAAAAACGCGTATCATATTTACGAATTGTCCCATCCTGGCAAGCAAGATAAATAGATTCACCTTGATCTACGACAAGTAATTTCCGAATTTTACCAACCAACAATGGAAGAAAGAGGATTAACTCCCAAGTTAAACTATTCCAAACGGATAGATTACCATCTGCATCCGCAACATACAACTGATTTTTAAGCCTATTTTCTTTCATTGAAAAAATTGCTGAGGTATGTTGAACGATAAAGTGTAACTCCTGCTTATTAATTACATCTACTACGTAAAAAGCACCTGTACTTGTCCCAATAATCAATAGATTTGTTTCAGTTAAATATTCGATTGAATAATTACTAAATTCTGTTCTAATTGCAAAATTGTCCTGTTTTTCTTGAATAATATCCCAAGCTGCAACAAATTTATCACCTGAAGCTGAATAGATTTTATCATTATGACAACAAACAGCATAAATAGAAGCTGCATGACCTGATAGTTCAACACGTTTATGAAGAAGCATCTTATTCAGTAATATCTTCTTCTATATCGCTTTGGACTTGTTGGAGACGATCAGCATAATCTTTAGGTAGAAATTCAAAAAACGTATCACCACGTAAACCTAAGCGCAAACATTCTAATGGAATCACTTCATTTGGAGCAATATTACCCAAGTTAACATTAGCTCCAAACAATTTAACAAACCAAACTTGTTGATTCTTTTGTGGTGCCTCCCACAAAATATCCTCAGGTTTTACTTTTGCAGTAATCATATTAATCAACATTGTATGAGCAGAACCATTTGGCCTAAACACACCAACATTACCAGCTTCTCTACCTTCAGCAATAACCTTCCATGAACCAGCTTGAAGTTCGGTTGTCATCATTTTTATCCAACGATTTGGACTGATCAAAATTCCTGAATCCTTTGAACCTACTTCAGACAAAACAGTTCGATCTTTGGCCATACGATTGATAAGTTTACATTTCTCATTGTGGTCGATAATAATCGAGCCATCTGAAATTTCCACTAAATCCAACTTGTACTTATCCAGTAATCGTAAATAATCATCAAATTTATTTCGTGCATAAAAGGCTTCAAATAAAGTCCCACCAAAATAAGGACGTACTCCATTCTGCTTATACAGCTCAATCTTTTCTTCCAAATTATTGGTTACAAAAGCTGTTCCAAATCCAAATTTAACGATATCGGTAAGCTCTTTATTTGCTTCAATAAAATGTTCTGTTTCACGTAAACTCAACCCTTTATCCATCATCATAGTCAGACCACTATCACGAGGTTTGGCTGGTCGTTCTGGAATAAAAGGCAGGTCAAAATTCATTTTTTACGATTAATTGTTAAGCAAATTTACAATTTTAGGATCGTTAATCAAGGTAGGATATAAAGAAATAATTTCTTTCGTGACAACACTATCTTTTACCTGGGCTTGAATCAACCTATTGAGTATGTTTTCTTGCTTGAAATACACATATAAAATTGCAAATAAATGCAAGTCTTTTACCAGGGCTATTTCTTCTTGTACTGTATCGAGCGCTTCTAAGAAATCTACCGCTTGCTTATATGAATCATTTTTCACTAAAAAATTCACATAATCGGTAAGAATTTCATCATTATTTGTATCCATTGACAACGCTTTGAGATAGGTCTCATTTGCTAAATTTAGGTCGTCTGTTTTTTCTAAAGCTCCAGCTAATACATGAATATATCCCGGATTGAATGCGTCATAAGAAATTGCTTTTTCAATAAATCCGATAGCACCTTTCACATCACCTTCTAAATCTTTTACAATCCCTAACCCTAACCAAGCATCAGACAACTCAGGCATTAGTTCTAAACTTTTATAATAAAAACGTTTCGCTTCGTCTAGATTTCCTAATTGCTCGTAGCATTCTCCTAAATAACAGAGAGTCAAACCATCTTCACCATCAAATTCGATACATTTTTCAAAATTCTGTATAGATAAAAGGTATTTTTCTTCTGATAAGTATGCATTCCCCAAGTTAAAATAAGCTGGTGAGAAATCTTCGTTGATTAATAAACAGTAATCATATGCCCAAATTGCTTTTTCAAAATTTTCTGATTTTGAGTACGCATTGCCTAGATTATACCATGCTGTAAACGAATACGGGTTTTCATTAATAAAGTCTGAATAACATTTAATCGCACTGTCAAAATCTTCCATTTGATCGTAGCAAAATGCAAGTTCATAAATTGCAACTTCATTATTTGGATTTGTTTCCAACGCTTTCTTTAAAATGCGCACTGCATTTTTAAAATCGCGTGCAGTTTCATACTCCATAGCTAAATCCACAAAGATTTCATCTCTATCTTCTGGTTCAGCAACATTTAATGCTTCGGTAAAGTACTTAATAGCAGTTTTAGAATCCCTTAGTTGACTAAATATGGATGCTTTAGTTAAAAAGTGCTCACAACTTGTAATTCCAGACTTTTCTAAATGACTTAATAAATTCAACGCTTCTTTCAACTGACCATTTGCTGAGATTGCTTGCGCTTTACGTAAGGTAAATAATGGAATAAAAGGAAATTGTTGTATTCCTATTTCAGCACACAAATTTGCTTTGGTATAGTTTCCTTGAATTAGATAATGATCGATGATTGCTTCTAACGTATCGCTGTCCATAAAACCTAATGGTTCACCGGTCAAGGATTTCTCAAAACGATCCAACTCTTCATTCAAATTACCATCATAATAATCATTGTCGTTTTCTTCGTCATCGTAATTCATAACTCCACGTTTATTGTATAAAGATAAGTCTTAATAATTGCTTTACAAAAATTAATTTATTGAAGTTATTAACCAAAAAAGCCCTTAACATTGCTGTTAAGGGCTTTAAGAAATTGATTCTAAATTTATTTATTTCCAGATCTTTTACGTTCTGTTTCTTTCAAGTAAATCTTACGGATTCTTAAGTTTTCTGGTGTTACCTCTACATACTCATCTCCTTGAATATACTCTAAACATTCTTCCAAACTAAATTTGATTGGTGGAATTAATTTCACTTTTTCATCATTTCCAGAAGAACGCATGTTAGACATTTTCTTCGTCTTCGTAACATTCACTACCATATCACCAGCTCTTGAGTTTTCACCAATTACTTGACCTTCATAAATGTTCTCACTTGGAGCGATAAAGAATTTACCTCTTTCTTGTAAGTTATTTATAGAGAAAGGAATGGAAGTCCCTTGTTCCATAGAAATTAACGAACCATTTTGACGTCCTGGAATTTCTCCTTTGTATGGTTGGTATTCTAAGTAACGGTGACTCATAATCGCTTCACCAGCAGTTTGTGTCAATAAGTAGTTTCTTAAACCAATGATACCTCTTGAAGGAATTTGGAATTGAATTGTCATACGAGAACCTTTAGGCTCCATATTTGTCATCTCTCCTTTACGTTTAGAAACAGCCTCAACAGCAGTGCCACTAAATTCCTCTGGTAAATCGATTGTCAACTCTTCAATTGGCTCACATTTTACACCATCAATTTCACGGATGATTACTTGCGGTTGACCCACTTGTAATTCATACCCTTCGCGACGCATTGTTTCAATCAATACAGACAAGTGTAATACACCACGTCCTGCAACTAACCATTTATCCGCTTTATCGGTGTTTGTAACACGCATTGCCAAGTTTTTCTCTAACTCTTTTGTTAGACGCTCTTGAATATGGCGAGAAGTCACTTTTTTACCTTCTTTTCCGAAGAAAGGAGAGTCATTGATAGAGAACAACATATTCATTGTAGGCTCATCAATTGTAATTGAATCTAATGGTTCTGGATTATCTGCATCACAAATAACATCCCCAATTTCGAAACCTTCAATACCTGTTAACGCACAAATATCTCCCGCTTGAATCTCAGTTGCTTTTACTTTTTCGATCCCTTCAAACACAAACATCTCTTTGATTTTGTGTTTTTCATGACGACCATCGCGTTTAGCAAGAATGATGTTTTGACCTTCTTTCAATGTACCTCTATGTAAACGTCCAATCGCAATACGACCAACGAATGTAGAGAAGTCCAACGAAGTGATTAACATTTGAGTATTTCCTTCTTCAATTTTCTTAGGTGGGAAATATTCTAAAATACGATCTAATAAAGGAGCGATTGAGTCTGTTGGTTTTTTCCAATCTTCAGACATCCAACCATTTTTAGCAGAACCATAAATAGTTGCGAAATCTAACTGATTATCATTTGCGTCCAATTCAAACATTAAGTCGAACACTTTTTCGTGTACTTCTTCTGGCGTACAGTTTTCTTTGTCCACTTTATTGATTACCAATAATGGTTTCAATCCTAATGCTAATGCTTTTCCAAGTACGAAACGAGTTTGAGGCATTGGACCTTCGAAAGCATCCACTAACAAACAAACACCATCCGCCATGTTCAATACACGCTCAACCTCACCACCAAAATCGGCGTGACCAGGAGTATCGATAATGTTAATTTTTGTCCCTTTATACAAAACAGATACGTTTTTAGAAACGATCGTGATTCCTCTTTCACGCTCTAAATCATTATTATCCATGAATAATTCCCCTTTTGGTTTTTCATGTTTTTTAGCATCTGTACCTGCTTCGATCATACGATCGACAAGCGTTGTTTTACCATGATCGACATGGGCAATAATTGCAATATTTCTAATTTCCATCTTAAGAAAACTATTATAAATTTATACTTAAACTATTTTGAACCGTAAGAATCTCTTCTTGGTCTTGAACCTCCACCAGCACTTGATCTACCTCCTGAGAAGCCTCCTCGATCTCCACCGCGATTACCTCCAAAAGAGCTTCTTTCACCTCCTCCTGAACGGTCACGATCACCAAACGACTTACGCTCACCTCCGCCGAAAGAACTACGTTCTCCTCCACCGAATGATTTACGTTCACCTCCGAATCCTCCACCGGAAGATCGTCTATCACCTCCAAATCCTCCACCGGAAGATCTACGTGGTTCAGCTTTCTTTTTAGTTACTTCAACATTTACTTGGTTACCTTCATAATTAGCACCGTTCACAGTACTTAAAATTTTAGTTGCATGCACATCATCCGCTTCAAAGAAACTAAAAGTTGGAAGTACATCAATTTTACCTATATGTGCTGAAGTTAAACCAGCTTCATCGCAAATCATACGTAATAAACCACCAGGGTTTAAACCATCGCGTTTACCAATGCTTACAAAGAAACGTGTTTTCCCTTCGTCATTACGATCCGATCTTTCTCTTCTTTCGCCACGATCTCCACGCGAATCTCTATCTCTAGAATCTCTGGAATCTCTGGAGTCTCTAGAATCACGATCTCTACTATCACGACCACCATCAGCACTAATGTCGCCTGCCTTCCCGTAATAATCGATGAAACGATTGAATTCTACCGAAATAAATTTCTTGATTACTTCTTCTTTTGAGAAATCTTCAAAGTCAGCAAAAATAGCAGGTAAGAATTTTTCAATTTCTTTTTCTTTTACTTCAGTTTCTTTGATTTTACCTATCAAACTTGTCAATTGCAACCCACAAATTTCTTGAGCACTCGGAATTGTTCCTTGTGTAAAATCTGTTCTGATTTGTTTTTCAATAGAGCGGATTTTATATCCTTCTCTTGTGTTGATCAAGACTAAAGACTCACCTTTTTTACCCGCACGAGCAGTTCTACCACTTCTATGCGTATAATTTTCGATATCGTCTGGTAATTGATAGTGAATAACGTGTGTAATATTATCAACGTCAATTCCACGCGCAGCAACATCTGTAGCAACTAATAATTGTAACGTTCTTTCTCTAAAACGTTTCATAACATTGTCACGTTGTGCTTGCGATAAATCTCCGTGTAATGGTTCAGCATTGTATCCATCTTTACTCAACTTTTCCGCAACAGATTGCGTTTCGTGTCTTGTACGACAGAATACCAACCCAAAAATATCTGGATTTACATCGATCAAACGTTTTAACGCTGCATATCTATCTTTTTCTTTTACAGAATAGTAGATGTGTTCGATGTTCTCGTTACCTTGATTTTTGTGTCCAATAGAAACTTCAAGAGGGTCTGTCATGTATGTTTTCGCAATCATTGCCACTTCTTTTGGCATAGTAGCAGAAAATAACCACACATTCTTTTTCTCTGGAGTTTGACGAAGAATCATATCGATATCTTCTTTGAACCCCATGTTAAGCATCTCATCAGCCTCATCCAATACAACGCATTGAACTTCTTGTAGCACGATCGCTTTGCGGTTGATTAAATCAACCAATCTTCCTGGTGTAGCAACGATGATTGTTGCTGATTTCACCTGTGTCATCTGACGACGAATGTCTGTTCCTCCATAAACCGCAACTACTTGCGTGTCTCTGTCGTACTTAGCATAATTCTCTAAATCTTTTGAAATTTGCAAACACAATTCACGTGTTGGACAAATTACCAATCCTTGCGGAAGACGTGTACCAGACTGTACATTGTTCACTAGTGGCAAGCCAAATGCTGCCGTTTTTCCCGTTCCTGTTTGTGCTAGTCCAACAAAGTCGCTTTCACTTTTAAGTAAATACGGTATTGCTTCTTGTTGGATAGGAGTAGGTGCTTCAAACCCTAAATCGGTTATCGACTTTAGCACCTCATCCCTTAGCCCTAATTCGCTAAAGGTCATATAAAGTATTATAAATTAAGTCGCAAAGGTACAGTAAATAAAGGGATAAACCAATTTTATTTTTTTTGGTAATGATTTGTTAATTTGAAGTTTTGAAAATGGTGTATGAATAAAATTAAAGCACAGCGTTGGATTTGTTTATTTGCTGTTCAAGAAGCACAGGGTGTAAATTTGAAAAAAGAGGATTTGAAAATGGATAAGGAGTTACTAACAATAAAGTGCGATTTGTTCAATGATTAACTTTATAAAAAGTCAATGATTTTCCATCGATGATTTTAGAACTTTTCCACTCAAATTTATTGTTAAGAAAACTAGATATTTTATTGTTTTCACAATGAAAATCACAATTATTATCGAAATATACAATGCTATTAATTCCTTTATTAATTTGTAAATCAGAATAATGATTGGCCAAGCAGATATTCTTTTTTAGGAGTTGTTTTTGAAAAACATTATTAAGATCACTTATTTTAGGTTTTGAGCAAAACATTTCTTTATCTAGGTAATACATCACTTCTTTTTCATACCAATTCGGACAGCTTAGTATCATCGTATGTTCTTCTTTTAATAGTTGACTAAATACATTGGCAACCAATTTCGTATTTGCATGATGACCACTATACCCCATTTTACTGCTATCAATTTTAAAAGAACTAGCCATTAAAACAACGAGTAATATCGAGAAAATCACATTCCATTTTCTATTGGAAATTACATAATCTAAAGCCAATGTAATTGAAAAATATAATCCAGGTAAGATAAAATACAAATACCTATCTAAAAAGAAACTGACTTTAAAAGACAATAAAAAAGATAGGATAAGCGGCAACCAACACCAAAGGTGAATGACCAAATAATTGTAGTTAGTCACTTTTTTAGACATGATTACTTTGACAGTAGCAATAATAACAAAGACGATTGAAAAAATGACTACGATTGGTTTATTTAAATATCCCCATAACATGAAATACAATGAATCAAATCCAGTTACCTCAGGAATCCAAGTGCCGTGAATACCCGAATCTAAAAACCTACTATAAACAACAGGTATAAAAGGAATTAAAGCAATAAATACAAGGACAATATGCACTAAATAACTTAGAGGTTTAACATTCATTTTCTTATTTAGAAGTACAAAAGTGATACATTGAACCACCATAATCCATGCAGACAAATAATGAGTATACAGAAGTAAAACATTTAAAAAAGTAAGTAGAATTACCCGTGTATTTTTACCCTGTTTATTCATAAAGTTAAAAAAGGTCAACATTGAAAGCGAAGATAATAACCCTACTAAGCTATATCCTCTTGCTTCATGCGCCATAAAAAGTGAGAAGGATGAAAATATAAAAAGTAAACATACGATTATTGACACCCTTGTATTAAAATACTTTTTGCCAATTATATAAATTGGAATGATCGTCAATACATTAAATAATAAGGGTAAAATTCTTATTACTAATTCTGTATTTCCAAAAAAATGGGACCAGTAATGCAGTAATATTTCCCAAAGAGGTGGATTATCTCCGGTGCTTAAAATGTTAATTATTTCACTCAGGTTATATTGAGAAATAAACAAGGAAAAACATTCATCCCCTCCAATACTCGTTTTATTGATATGCCAAAAACGTAAAAAAAATGCTAAAACGAGTAAAAATAAAATCTGTAAATATTTATTGTAAAAAATATTCTTACGCATTTTTATGATTAGTTAGTAAATTGATAATAAATTTATTTGTAAAAATATAAATGATTCTGGATTTAATCTAACTGTTTTTGATTCTTACTATCCTTCAAAATCCACTCTAATTCTGGATCATGTTGATGGATGCGATCTTCCAAAGTAGGGATGATTTCAATATCAGGCATTATACCATGACCATAGACATCTGTCGAGCAACTAGCTTTGATATACATGATACCAAAATTTATTTTCAACTTTGAATAAGGAAGTATAAACGTTGGCATTTGTCCTGCACATGTCCCATTATACTCTCCGCCTGTTTCTTCCCCAACAAAAGTAGCGAGTTTATATCCTTTTAAATTTGAGCTTAAAATACAAGAGGAAGAAAAAGTACCTCCATTTGTGATTACATAAATTTTATTTTTAAAATTATATTTCTTTTTCGGAGTAACTTTTAAATCATACAGAATAGGTATGTAAAAATAACGATCCTCTTTCTTTTTTACAGCCGATAATCGTATACCGTATCTTAAAATTGTAATCGGTAAAAATGCTAAATGAAAAAGTTTACCTATCATTTTTTTTTCTCTGAATCTTCTTGTCTGAAGAAGACTAGTCCTTGAAGTTACTTCATAAGGATTAAAAAAGTAATATGATGTATCAATTAAATAAGAAAATAATTTTCTACATGAAAATGCTGCTCCTCCAGGATTCCCTCTCAAATCAATGATTAATTTGGATGATTTCACAGAATCAATTTTTCTAAAAAACCGCTCATAGCTAAAACTCATAAAATCATCTATTTTTAATAGAGCTATATTACTATCCTTTCCTACAAAACTTAAATGACAATTTTTTGTATCCAAATTTTTTCGGTCACCTGGCTTATTGGGTGATTTTGAAACTTTATTTGTGTTTCGTTTAATCATTTTAATCAAAGTATCCCCTTTGTCATTTAACTTCACTTTAACACTATCCTTATAACCTTGATCCACAAAATAATACGCAAAAATATTCTCATTTAGCATTGATTTTTTAAAAGTGGTATTTAATCCATCAGATGCGAAGGTGTTATAATATTTATCAAATAACGTAATTGGTTTTACTGAATCGACTGAAATAATTTCTGTACCAATCTGAATGCTAGAATCTACTGATTTGTTTTTTACAACATATAGTTTTTGATTGTAAAACTCAACCTCTAAGTCAGACATCGGAGTTAATAAATTTGTCGAATTAATTACTTTTTTTTTATCTTTTGTCAAACGCTTAATAGGAACATTCACACTAGCGTGCCCCTGTTTTATCGAAGCTATTATTGGACTTAACTTAAAAAAGAATTCTTTTCTAGTGAGTGGTTCTTGGATTGTTTTTTTTAAACTATCAAATTTAAAATCAAAGTCTTTTTTAGAGATATAATAATAAAGCTGAGGATGAAGTTTGGTAAGTTTTTTGTGAATATATGTTACATCTTTTTGTAATTTTTCTGGGGCAATCTTTTCATCAAACTTTTCATTATAGCGTCTTATAGAATTACAACTAACTAAAAATAATATTGTTACAAATAATAGAAGGTACTTATTATTGAAATACTGCATTGAATGTTTTTTTTATTGCAAATCTATTGATTGAACAAATATAATTGAAAACAAGCATTAATTATCCCGTTTAATAATGTAACAATTGATTAAAGGGAATTGGAATAATGGGAATTTCTTAATTTCCCTAGCTATGGGATTAACACCATACCTAGGGCTAACGTTTCGAGATTTTATTATTAGTAATCGTACGTTGTAAGTTGCATTTAAAACGATCCATCCCTTCTACGCGTTTCTTTGCATGTTTAGTTGCACAATTTTCTACGCGCTCTCTCCACAATTTATAACTCGAAAACTTTAATTCTTTTTTCATTAATGCTTTCACATCTGCTTCCGCGAGACCAAATTGGTAAAATATAGCATCAAAAGGAGTACGATCTTCCCAGGCCATTTCTATGATTCTATCTATATCCGCTATGTCTAAATTACTTTTCATTTTTACACTTTTTACTACAATATTTAACTTCTTCCCACACTTTTTCCCATTTTTTTCGCCAGGTGAAATTTCTGCCACATTTTAAGCAAACTTTTTCTGGTAAATGTTGTTTTTTAACGCCTTTCATGGTTTTGCATACGGAAAACGCTTACCATCTAACACAATATGATAACTATCTAACCCAGAATTTGTTATAGTTCCAGCTTTAACCAAATCTACAAAACCATCCGCTTGAACAACGTCTTTTGGAAGGGTAATTTGTTTAATCTCACCGATAACAAAAATTGTCCCATTAATTACGAAAGGCACTTTTTCTTTGAATTGAACACCCAACTTTATGGAAGAAGCTTTGACAAAAGGAGCTGGAAAATCATTGATGACTTCACTCTCCAATCCAACTACATCAAATTCGGAAATCGTTTTTGGATACCTTGCCGCTGTTTGGTGTGCTTTCTGCATCATCTCTTCCTGCACATGATTAATGGTATAATAGCCTGTTTCCAAGATATTTTGTAAGGTATGTCTATCTACCGAATCTGGACGAATAACCATTCCAATCAATGGTGGGTGCGCACCTAGGTGTACTATCGAATTAAAAATCGCGAGATTTTTCCGCCCATTTTTATCACTTGTTCCAACAAGCGCTAAAGATTTAAAACCTGTCAAGGAATTAATAAAATTAGCGCGATACCGTTGCTCCATTTCTAGTAATTCTGTTGTGTCTATCTGTCGATTTATGCTATCCATAATGTTCTATAATTATTGAATTTATCGTATTCTTTTGCTTGTTTTTCTAGATTAAATGTACGGTGACCTTTTGGATCATTTCCTACACCTGCGATATATGCCCAATTACACCAATTACTACACACATCGTAATCCACTAATTGTTCTTCAAAATATGCTGCACCAAAACGCCAATCTAACTGAAGGTCGTTACAAAAATAACTAGCTACATTTTGTCTTCCTCGATTACTCATAAAGCCAGTACGCATTAATTCGCGCATGTTTGCATCTACAAATTCATTTCCAGTTTGCCCATTTTTCCATGCCTCGATTTGTTCCATTTGTATCTTTCTGTCCAAGGGAGATTGTGCTTTAATACCATTTAAGAAGAAAAATTTCTCTCCATACTTGCGCATTGCCCAATGAAAATATTCGCGCCAAAGCAATTCAAAGTAAACCCAATAGGTAGATTCATTTTTGACAACTTCCGTTTCATAGGTGTTTAATTGCTCGATTATTTCTCTTGGACTTACACATCCCAAGGATAACCAAGGTGAAAATTTGGTTGAATAATCAGTACCTATAAGTTCATTTCGAGTTTCCTTGTATTTACTTACCGAATTTGTTTCAAAAAAGTAGGAATTTATTCGCGTATGTGCTGCTAGATGTCCGCCTAAAAATGGAAACGCAGAGCGATGATCCTCAGGTAACTTTGCTATTTTTCCTTGCAATTCTTCCGGAATTCTAAATGGTTCAAAGGCCGGTGATTTGATTGATAATGGTGCAGGTAAAGGGGATTTAACAATACATTCCTTTTCTATAATTGTTCTAAATTTCGTGAAGACATCTGGTAGATTCTTCAATGGAAAAGGTAATTCGTTCAATCCAAATAAGGTAGCAGTTTCAAAGGTATTTAACGTACATTTTTTAAACCAACAGCGTTTTTCAATCTCTTCCACTAATTTTCTTTCTTCAAAAGCAGAAGGTTCCGTAACATACACCGAAGAAACATGGTACTTCTCTACCAAAGAAGTAATTATCTCTTTTGTATTGCCTACTTCGAAATACAATCCACTTCCGAGTTCTTTCAACGACTGATCCAGAGCCTGTAAACTTTCCAATAAAAATTTCAATCGAAAATCGCCCATTTTCTTAGTTCCAAATGTCGTTAATTCGAAATTTGATTTATCCAAAATAAAAACTGGAAGGATTTGATCCGAATGTGCAATTGCTTCTAAAAGCGGTTTATTATCGTGGATACGAAGGTTTGTGGTAAACCAAATAATGGATGTTTTCATAACGCTATAGTGTTGTCACCTCCTCCACTCCTATTCAAGGATAGAAAATGATGATTATAAATTATTTATGTTTTCTAAATAAAATTCTGCCTGTTGAAGCAATGCTGCTTTTGCTTCTGGCAGCATTTTATCTAAGGTTACATATGCCATCCCTATTCTAGGATTGCTTCGTAACAAGGATTCATTTTTCGCATAGAAATTCCAATACAAACTATTGAAAGGACAAGCCTTATCTCCTACTTTTTCTTTCGAATTATAATAACACTTCGTACAATATGTTCCCATCTTATCAATGTAATTTGCAGAACTTACATATGGCTTTGTACCTACAATTCCACCGTCCGCAAATTGACTCATGCCCCTTGTATTGGTTATTTCCACCCATTCTATCGCATCAATGTACATTCCTAAATACCATTTATCCACTTCATCGGGATGTATTCCAGCCAAGAGCACGAAATTCCCAGTTACCATGAGACGTTGAATATGATGTGCATATGAAAACTGTAACGATTGTTGAATACTATGGCTCAAACATTTCATCTTCGTTTCACCTGTCCAATACCAATTCGGCAATTTATTTTCTTGGCCAAAATAGTTTAAAGAAGCATAGTCAGGCATTTGCATCCAATACATTCCACGCATATATTCTCTCCATCCTAAAATTTGTCGAACGAAGCCTTCCACTTGATTTAAGGCAACTGCTTTATTTTCTCGATAGGCTTGTATTACTTTTTCAATTACTTCTTTTGGAGAAATCAACTTAACATTTAATGCAAAGGATAAACGCGAATGATACACGGACCAGGCATCAGGTGTCATCGCATCTTGAAAAGTTCCAAATAAAGGCAAACAATATGCAACAAAAAAGTCAAGTAATTCCAAACTTTCATTTCTCGTTACTGGCCATAAAAACTGTTTTTCATCTATTTCTCCGATCGTTTTCACACCATGTTTATGTATCATTTCTACCAAGTTTGAAACATCGCGATGAAATAATAGTGGCGTAATAACCGTATGATTAGCAGGGATTTTCTTGCGATTTTCACTATCAAAATTCCATTTATCTCCTTCCGGTTTACCAGCAAGCATTAAAACATCATGTTTTTTACGCATGTTTCGGTAGAAACTTTCTAGTAAAAATTGCTTTTTACCAGCAAAAAACTCCGAAAACTCCGTTCTTGTAGTGTAAAAATGTTCTGTATCTACTACGTTTACAGGAAGTTTTATTATATCCGATAACATTCCTAATTCCTGATCTACACGGTATTCATCCGGTAATTGGTATTCCACATGCGCGATTGCATGTTTGGCGCACAACTGTTTTATATTTTCGGTAAACGCTTGTTTATTTTCCGGATCATCTAACGAAATGTAATGAACTGCATGTCCTTCATTCCTAAGTATTTCTGCAAATTGACGCATTGCTTGAAAAAACGCCACCACTTTTTGAATGTGGTGTTTCGCATAATCTGTTTCTGAACGGATTTCCATCAACACATAAAGTACTTCTGAATCCACCGACTGATACCAGGAATGGGAGTGATTAAGTTGATCCCCTAAAATTAAACGTAGCGTCTTTTTCATCTTTTTCGCTGATTTACATGTTTTGCTAAAATACGTGCACCCTCTACTTTCACTGCTCCTTGTTTTCTAAATGACCAAACAAGATCACTCGCATACTTTCTTGTTTCTTCGATATCTACAATGGGAGCAGGGTAATCCACCCCGATGTGACAATTATATATTTCTTGTTCAAATTCATTCAACTTCCATGGTTCGTGCACCAAATGGGTTGGAACCTCTTTCAACTCCGGACACCATTGTTTTATAAATACCCCATCAGTATCATGATCTTCTGAATTTTTGATTGGATTATATATGCGAATCGTATTAATACCTGTTACCCCTGCTTGCATTTGCAGTTGCGGATAATGAATTCCCGGTTCATAATCTAAAAATTGTCGTGCTAAAAAATGTAATTCACGCCAATCTTGCCAAAGATTGAACACGAAAAAAGAAACCACCATGGCGCGCATTCGAAAATTAATATAGCCAGTTGTAACCAAGCATCGCATGCAGGCATCTATGAGTGGAACACCCGTTTTTCCTTGTTGCCATGCTTCGATATAGACTGGATTTCGAGGTTTAAGTAAAGAATCATAGGCGCGATTCACATTTTCAAATTCCATGCGGCATTCATCCTCAAACTTTTGCATAAAGTGACAATGCCAATGCAAACGGGAAATAAAATTCGACAGCGCACGTTTGTTTTTGGATTGTTCGTAGTGACTTAAGGTAGTTTGATATACCATTCGCATACTAATATTTCCGTAGGCTAAATAGGGCGATAAACGACTACATCCTTTACGACTTAACGCAGGTTTAGAAATATGTTTACTATAATTCACATAGCGTTCCTTCAAAAAACTAGATAAATAGCGCCATGCGAGAGATTCTCCACCTTGTTGAAAATTTGGATTGGTTTCGGTAATTTCTTTTGGCAAATCCGCACCAACTATATCCACTAAAAAATCCGAAGGAATATTATAATAATGTATCGTATTGAGCTCCACCAAACAGGGTTTTTCTAGCATAAATTTTCGCCATCTTTTCTCCCAATCCGAACGGTTTTTCAATTTACGAATCACTCCATTACATTGAAATTCTTGCCAAACCACCCCGTTCTTTTCAAACAAAGACGCAACTACTTTATCGCGCTGAAACGAGCGATTATTACCAATTTCTTGGTGCGAAAACACCTTGTTCACCTGATATTGATCGATGAATTTTTGAAACACAGGTAAACACTCGTTATGAAAGACATGCAATTTTGCTTGCAATGGCTCCAACTTAAGTTGCATTTCCTGAATCGATTGATAGACAAACCGCCAATGTCTTGTATCGCTATCCGGTTCTCCCATTAAACTTGGCTCAAAAAAATACACCAAAACGATTGGTTCCGGATGTTGTTGCGCCATCCAAAGGGCTTCGTGATCGATAAATCGTAAATCACGTTTGAACCAAACAATATTGATAGCGGTTTTTGACATCTTTTTTGAGACTTAAGGAGCGCTTAATTTATTTTGTTTAAATATATTTTATTTTATTTAAACAAATAAACGTAAATATGTTCACACAAAAAAAGAAAATCGCTGAATAATAGAATATAAAGTATCAAAAACAAAAAAAGGGTTACGAAAAACCGTAACCCTTAAAAATCATTTATACTTTTTAACTATCCGTTCTTAATCGCAGACATTCCTCCATCCAAATGTAAAATCTGGCCAGTTACCCAAGATGCTTCCTCCGAAGTAATAAATGCAGCGTAATTTGAGACATCCTGCACATTACCAATGCGTTTCATAGGATGTTTTTGCGCAATCGCTTCTATTTTCTCTGGTGTACTTGTTAGTTTACCAGCTAATTTAGTATCCGTTAAAGACAAAGCGATACAGTTCACTCGTATTGCAGGAGCAAATTCCGCAGCTAAAGCTCTTGTCAATCCTTCAATTGCACCTTTATTCACACCAATCGTAGCATGAAAGGACATTCCTTGTTGCACAGCCACCGAACTAAAGAACAAAATGGATGCTTGATTTGCCAATTTTAGATTAGGTAAATAGGCTTGTACACTTCGTATAGCATTTAACACATTGATTTCAAAATCTGTCTGAAAATCTGCGGGTTTTATAGAACGAAATGGTTTAAGTGTAATACTTCCTGGGAAATAAATGAGGCTATGTATTTCTCCTTCGATGGTAGGTAAAGCATCGGATGTACTCCAATCTACCAGATAATGTTGGTCTGATGTATAATCAATTTCAGTTCTTGAAATCGTTATCACACGTTCCCCTTTTGCTTTTAAGGAGGTGAAAATTTCTTTTGCAATATCTGATCCTGCTCCTATAAGTAATGTTGTTTTCATCGGTTGTTTAGTTTTTACCATTAAAAATACGGAAAGTAAATTGGAAATTCAGTGTAAATCAACTTAACCATGGGAGTAATTCTTCAGGAGTACTATTAATCAATTTATTAGATTTCCTACTTTTAGAAAAATAGTTACATTTAACTAAAAATTAATTTCATGAAATCATTCGTTGTTTCTATTTCTTTCGTATTATCCTTTGTAGTTTTCGGTCAAAATTGCAATGATGTACAAACGTTAAGCAGCAATCAAAAAAATTCAATTAGTCTCCTTTTGTCACAATTAAATACATCACTCATTCAAGAATATTGGTCTTCCGTTGATTCTCTTTCACTTTTGTTAAAATCTACCTTTGGTCAGGAAGGAGGAAAACCAGATAGTAAAGAATCTTTTTATCCACTCTCTACTTCAACACAATGGCTTAACATAGACGAGACTCTGACATTAGCGAGACAGCTCATAGATAAAGACAGCAGTATATACAGTAACTTATGGCAAGTAGCACAAGGAATTTCACCGATATACAAACAACCTCATTCTATTTTTTTACGCAGTGCTGCAGAGATTGCAGCTGGGTTATACCAACTTGCTGTGGTCGAAACAGATATAAAACGAAAAAACAAATACATTACCTGGGCAAATCGAGCCCTTGATACCTTAGCAACGAAACAACTTCCGGATGGTGCTTATCCTTTTCCAGATTTACGAAGTACGAACGATCCAACATTTACGCCAATTATTAATAATTATCTTTCGACACTTGGAAAAGATTCTCTTAAAGTTCTAAAGAATGGATGGATTATCGACGACCATAATCGTGGTGATTTCAAATTTGATGCTGGGGTAATTGCAAATTCTTACTATTTAGCTTACCGCTATACTAACATTGATCGTTATAAAGAAAATGTATTGAGAATTGCAGATTATTGCCTTCCATTACCCATGAGTGCCAATTACAATTACAACACCTTCGTATCATTAGCACTTACCCGAGGTTATGAATTGAATCAGAAGAAACTATACCTAGATCGAACTGAAACAACTCTGCGTTATTCAGTTATTCCTGGTCAATTAACCAACGGTAGATGGATGGATGGACATAATGCTAACTCGCGTTACCATAATTTACTTATTTACAACACAGTACCTACACTACTTCAATTAAAACAAAACACAAAATATGTAGATTCGATAAAAGCTATGGTGCGAAAAGCGGTACTCAACCAATTGAATTATACGTCATCGTGTGGTTCTACAACAGGATTTCGTTGGTTGGTCAGTGCTTTTACAATAGACTCTACTATTTTTAGCCCAAATGAATATCTGTCATTAAAAAACCTATTAGGTAATTACATGCAACAGGCGAAAAGCAACGGTAAATACATCAACATTCCTAGTATGGGAGCTTACATTGAATTATTAAACCAACCTAAAACAAGTAATTTAACCTCCAATGGAATAGAAAAATCCTTTGTTATATATCCAAATCCTGCTCAAAACACTTGTACCATACAATCTTCTTTCCCTATTAATCTTTCCGATTTGACACTTTGTGACCTATTTGGAAATCAAATCGAATTAGAATCTTTAGTTAGTACTAAAAATCATGAAAACAAAATTGAGTTTACCACTGAGAAACTAAGCGCAGGCGTGTACTTATTAAATTCCAAACACGCAACAGAGGGGAAATCCGTACGACTTCAATTATTTAAATAATTCTTATCTTATCCTTCACCCTTATTTATCAAGCATATGAAAATAAATAGTAACTATAACGTATTTACTTCTGCCATTGGAATAAATTGGAGAAGTGGTTACGAATTTAGCGCGTATTAAAAGCTATTAAATGATTACTAATAGCAATTTGGTTTTTACAATCTGAAATGGCGCAACATTTCATGAATCATAAAGCACTTGCTTAGCTTATTATCTCCAAGAAAAATCGTTTATTTATGACCTAAATGATTGTGCAAATTATAATTCAACAATGGAAAGTCGTCTTATTTTCATACGAGCTATTTACTAGCTCTCTTTTGCAGGAAATAAAACGTATAAGGATTATCCAAATGTTATTACAATATCTCTGACCTTTTTCACTACCACTCGCTTTCCATCCACCACAAATGCATCTTCTTGATCTAAGGTATAGATATACCCCTCATCTAATCCGAAAAATTTCATTGCTTCCAATAAACCAGCAATTTCTCTATTTTTATTTTCGGAATGCAATTGTTCGCATACTTGGATCACTTGTCTGCATGTACCTTTTTCCATTACTACAAAATCACACTCCCCTTTTTCACGAAAATAAAAGAGTTCGGTGGTTTGTTGACGTAAAAAAAGATACACCATATTCTCTAGCAATCGACCTGTATCTGCGGAACGACTTAAAGTATTTGCTTGTACAAATCCAGTATCAATTGCATAGACTTTACGGGGATTTACCAATACACTTTTAGGCGACCAACTAAATCGCGGCAAAAAGAACAAAATGTATGTATCCTCTAGCCATTTTAAATAATCAGAAACGGAATTAGTTGAACCAATGTCAAACGTTTTACGTAAACTGTTGAATGTTGTTTCTTTACCAACATTACTCAATAAATGTAACGCGATATCAAACAACGTTTTCGTATTACGTATTCCATACCGTATGGCAATATCCCGAAATAGGATGTCACGCAACAAAGTCTGCAACACGTCGGTATTTTGAGTATCTAAAAACTCCGGAAAACCTCCTAGTTTTCGATAATTTTCAAAAGAAATCAAGTTGTTTTCTTGCTTGGTATGGTCCAAAAATTCGTTGTATGCAAAAGGAAATAATTCGTGACTTAAATAACGTCCTGTGAGTTTCGTCCCGAGTTCTTTACTTAATAGAGAAGCATTGGATCCCGTCACAAATACCTTCTCCCCCCGCTCGTGTAATTGTCGGACAAAGATTTCCCAATTTTCCACATTCTGTATTTCGTCAAAAAAATAAACAGGATGTCCATTCCCTATGATTTCGTCCAAGCGTTTAAAATCAGTGACATCAAAACCAAAAATGCGTGAATCTTCAAAATTAAAACAGACTACATTTGGAGCATAATGCGCCATAATCATGCGCATTAAAGTACTTTTTCCAGAACGTCTTATCCCAGAGATAACCTCCACTTGTTTTCCTTTGAAAGTATGCTCTACCAAATAATTACGCGAAGTCATTAAATCTTTTTTAAGGACTAATTGTTGTGCATTAAACACATCTTCTATTTCTGATTTCAGTAACATCCCTGAATTTATTTTAGTAAAATACAAAAGTTTATTTTACAAATATACAAAAGTTTATTTTAGTAAAATACAATAGTATACTTTAATAAAATACAATAGTTAATTTTAGTAATATAAACTATTATAAATGACTAGTAACTTAAATGAATATTCGATCAGTATATATACTTTTAAAGAAATTAAACCCTATGCAACATCCTATATACCCATGTCTCTGGTTCAACACTGAGGCACAACAAGCAGCTGAATTTTATTGTTCCGTTTTCAATAAAGCAACTATTTTAGCATCCAACCCTATGGTTACTAGCTTTCATTTAGATGGTTTAAAAATCATGGGATTGAACGGCGGACCAATGTACAAAACAACACAATCCGTTTCATTATATGTTTATGCAGGGAATGAATCCGAAGTTACGCGTTTATACACTCTTCTCTCTGAAAATGGAAAGGTGATGATGCCACTTGATTCCTATGCTTGGTCGCCAAAATATGCATGGGTAGAAGATCAATTTGGAAATAGCTGGCAACTCGACGTAAAAGACATAGAAAGTACGCAAAAGATTGTACCTTGTTTGTTATTTGCTAATGAAAAAATGGGATTCGTTAAAAAAGCCATTGATCACTATACGACAATTTTCAAAGATGCATCCATACGATTTGAAGCGCCTTACCCAACGGAATCAGGTTTAGATGAAGGTACGTTGTTATTTGCACAATATGTATTAAACGGAACCATCTTTCAAGCAATGAGTAGTTCCTTAGCACACGACTTTGATTTTACGCCAGGAAATTCGATCGTCATTGATTGTGATACACAAGATGAAATTGATCATTATTGGGAAAAACTAGGTGAAAATGGTCGCTATGACCGTTGTGGTTGGTTAGCTGATATGTTCGGTGTATCTTGGCAAATTGTTCCTACAGGACTATCTAAACTAATTGCAGAAAAAGGCGAGGTAGTAATTGAAGCTTTCATGAAAATGCAAAAGTTTGATATAAAAACATTGGAAGAAGCATAATGAGTGACGAGGGACGGAAGTAATGAGTGACGAATATGAGGAACGAGAATAGGACGGAACTAGGGACGGAAGTTATGGATGAAGGATATGAGTAACGAGAGACGTCCTTCAACGAGCTCAGGATGAAAGCGATGTGTGACGTCCTTCGACAAGCTCAGGATGAAAGTGACGTGTGACGAAAATTAACAAAAAGGATAAAATTAAGTTAAATAATTGAAAAACATAAAAACGATGAAAACAGCATTGATTACTGGAGCATCCAGTGGAATTGGATTAGAACTAGCAAAAATTCACGCTTCAAAAGGTGGAGATTTAGTAATTATTGCTAGAAGCAAAGACAAATTAAACGCGTTAAAAATTCAATTAGAAAAAGAGTTTGGAATTAATGTTTTAGTTATTGAAAAAGACCTTGCCACTCCAAATGCAGCAATCGAAGTATTTACCGAAACGGAATCACATGGGATTCAAGTCGATTACCTCATCAATAACGCCGGTTTTGGATTGTATGGGAAATTCGAGGATTCAGATTGGGAAGCGGAAAACGATATGATTCAAGTGAATATCACTGCGCTTACACAATTTACCAAACTTTATTTACCAGGAATGATTGCGCGGAAAAATGGAAAAATCATGAATGTAGCTTCTACTGCTGCTTTTGTCCCGGGACCAACCATGGCTGTTTACTGCGCAACAAAACCATATGTACTCAGTTTTTCAGAAGCAGTTAACAACGAAGTGAGTCATCATGGAATTAGTATAACAGCCTTATGTCCGGGAGCAACTGCAAGCGGATTTAGTAAAACAGCAAAAGCAGATAAAAGTGCTTTATTCAGCAAAACAAAACTAGCTACCTCAGAAGAAGTTGCTCAATTTGGTTATGCAGCGATGTTAAAAGGGAAACAAGTTGCAATTCATGGTTTTATGAATCAATTTTTAGCATTCATAGTTAGATTTACACCAAGAAGTCTCGTTGTGAAAATTAGTAGAAAAGTGATCGATCAATAAATTACGATTTTAACTCCGTATCCATTTCTTTGTTGTAACGCACGAAAAAATTTAACCAAATTAATCGAGCTGTTCTAAAAACCACGGTCATTAAACCAACTAGTGACACAACTACTGCTATAATAAACGCTGTGGTAGAAAGATTTAAAAACCACAAATTAAGTACCCAAACAGTAACAAATATAGCCACCGTTAAGGCATAACTCACATACATTGCCCCATAGAAAAAACCTGGTTCCTTCTCATATTTCAAATGGCAACTGGAACAATGTGTATGCATTTGATCAAACCCTTTTTTGTAGGCATGCCCATGTACAAACACATCACCTTGGTGACAACGAGGACATTTATTTTTTGAAACGGAATAAAGTATAGGGTTCATCAGCAATTATTTTTCTTCAAAAATAAATAGACTATTTAATCTGAAACGTAACTTTCGTTACATAAGCACTTAAAAGTGATAAAAAAGATTTTTTTACTTTTTAGAACGTAATCGAAGTCGCAAATCAGAAAGTAAATCCATCAACAAATAACCAAGTAAACCTCCATACAAGGAACTATTAATCGGACTTGAAGTAATCTTACAGGTGCCATTTGAACAACCAACAAATCGGTAATACAAATACCCAATAATAACACCAAGTAACATTCCTATTAACTGCCATTTTTTATTGATAAGAATTCTTTTCATAGCAAATGCTTTTTGTAAATGTAAGTAAAAAACGACACGTTTATAAACATAAATATGTAACTTGCTTGCAAAATTCAACACAACAAAATGAGCTCATCAATCCCTGCTAGTGTCTTTCAATTTTTACATGACATTACAAATAATAATAATCGCGATTGGTTTACTGAACACAAACCAAAATACCAAGAAGCACATGAATCACTTGTGAAATTTGCAGATGAAATCATTCATGGCATGAATCAAACGGACACCATCGAAACCCCCTCTGGAAAAAAAGCAATTTTCAGAATCTATAAGGATGTGCGATTTTCAAAAGATAAATCTCCTTATAAAACCCATTTTGGCGGACATTTGTCCCGTGCTACCAAATTACTTCGCGGAGGATATTATTTCCACATCGAACCAGGAAATTGTTTTGTAGGAGGTGGATTTTGGAACCCTTCCGCGGAAGACTTAAAACACATACGCGAACAAATCGCTGCAGACCCAAAACCTCTTCTTGACATTATTCAATCAGCAGATTTTAAAAAACATTTTGACACACTAGAAGGTGAAAAATTAAAAACCGCGCCAAAAGGATTTGATAAAAATCATCCTGCAATAGAATTACTCAATTACAAACAATTTTTACTCTCAAAATCATTCACAGATCAAGAAGCACAAGCGGAAAATTACGCACAAAAAATCATCGAAACATTCCAAGCAATGCGCCCATTTTTTGACTATATGAGTGAGATTTTAACAACCGATTTAAATGGTGAATTAATTGTTTAACTTGTAGTTAATAACATTTTGATGTTAAAAACATTATTTAAGATTATCTAAACTAAAAATTAAAGATATTATGCTCAATTTCGAATTCAAAAATCCAACCAAAATTATCTTTGGAAAAGATACCATCCAACAAGTAGCAACACAAATACCTACTAACGCAAAAGTACTCCTTGTTTACGGCGGCGGTAGCATCAAAAAAAACGGAATTTACGACGCAGTGAAAGTTGCTTTAACAAATTTTGAAGTGTTCGAATTCGGAGGGATTCCTGCAAATCCAGAATACGAAATCTTAGTTCAAGCATTAGAAATAATCAAAAACGAAAACATTACTTTTCTACTTGCTGTAGGTGGCGGATCCGTTATTGACGGAACAAAATTTCTATCCTCCGCATCATTATTTTCAGGAGAAAATCCTTGGGAAATTCTTGAAAAAGGAATTAGAACAGATGTAGGATTACCTTTCGGAACAATCTTAACACTTCCTGCAACTGGTTCAGAAATGAACTCCGGAGCAGTTATCTCTAGAAGAAGTACACAACAAAAATTAGGCATGGGCGGACCAGGATTATTTCCTCAATTCTCCATTCTTGACCCAAAAGTCATTCAATCCATTCCAAAAAATCAAATCGCAAACGGAATCGTAGATGCTTTCACTCATGTACTCGAACAATACATGACCTACCCTACCCATGCAAACTTACAAGATCGTTTTGCAGAAAGTATCCTACAAACACTATTAGAAGTCGGTCCAATTGTTCAAGAAAATCCATTTTATTATGAAGCAGCAGCAGATTTTATGTGGTCTTGCACCATGGCACTTAACGGACTCATCCAAAAAGGGGTTCCAACCGACTGGGCAGTTCACGCAATGGGTCACGAACTAACTGTTTTCTTTGGAATCGATCACGCACGAACCTTAGCAATCATCGCACCGAGTCATTACCGCTATAACTTCGAAGCAAAAAAAGCAAAATTAGCGCAATGCGCAGAACGCGTCTTTCACATACAAACAGGTACCATCGAAGAAAAAGCAGTGGCATGCATCGAACAATTCGAACAATTCTTCCACAAACTTGGAATTCAAACTAAACTTTCCGAATACACAGAAGATTATTTAGGAACAGCAGAACGCATCGAAGCAAGATTTACCGAAAGAGGAATGCTTGGATTAGGAGAACATAAAAACATTACCCCAAGCGATGTAAGACAAATTGTAAGTATGAGCTATTGATCCTTCGACAAGCTCAGGAACCATAGCAACGAGTGACGAGTGACGGAAGTGACGATCCTTCGACAAGCTCAGGACAAGGTTAAGATTTAATGAAATCACTTACTAAATAAGCTAAGGATTTACCTACAATCGCTTCTTCACGTTCATTTTTAGGAGCAGCTTCTGGCAAATGCAGGTAAGCTGCTTTTTTTGATTTCGCACATTTAATAAGATACCTTCTCGCTACTTCTAAAGTAAATCCAGAAGGAGTAAACGCACTAGAAGGCATATTAATAATAGCATCCATATCTAATTCCACCCCCAGAGACACATCTACAACTTGACGCAACACATCATCAACATCAGTCAAAAAATCGCTCTGACCAGTTAGATACTCTTCAAAAAAAGTCACATAACATTCTTCCTCAGCCAAACGATCCAACATCGACTGACTATTATACTGTTGATGTAATCCTAGCACCGCATAATTTGCTAACCACCCTTCTTTCTTAGCATACGAGAATGAATTTCCACTATGCCTTCCTTCCAACGCTCTAAAATCAGCATGTGGATCACAATTCACCACATCGATTGCTTTATTTTGAACCATCGAACAGGCCTTTATTAAGGGATAAGCATTATTATGACCACCACCTATTAAAATAGGAATTAACCCTTTTTCATAAATCGGCACCAAAAGCGAAACCAACAAATCATCCAATTCCGCCACACCTTTTCTCAAAGCACCCAACTCAGTAATCACAGAATTAACACAAACCTCCCCCAACAGCAACACCTCTTCTCCTGAAAGAAAAGAATTCGACTGCATGTTTAAAAAGCGTTTCAAAAAACAAGCATACCCAGCATCAGAACCAGACAATCCTAAATTTGCACGTGGACCAAAATCTTCTTTCACCCCCAACAACACGTATTTTCCAGGAAAATTTTCCAAATCGCTATAAACAGCAACTTTTTCTCCCAATTTCACCTCCCCATCACGTTGTGAAACACAAGAGAGAACCATATCTTTAGTAGATTGTTGAAATGTAAAAATTGAATTTGAACTATTCATGATATGTTTTATTAAAATTCAGAACAAAGTTAACCATTAAGAAGTTTAGAATAAATAAACCAAACTTAAAGTAAATCAAGCTATTTATCCACACCCACACTTATCCCTTAATCTCTAAACGGTAAAAAAACTACACCTTATATTCTTCCATCAACTTTAAAAAAGCATCTGGTGGCGCAATTGGACGCATTGTTTCTTTAGACACAAAGACCAACGTAGTGGTAGCAACCGAAATTAACTTTCCTTCTTCATTATTTATTTCATACTCAAAATAAAGTCTCGGACCTTTCAGTAAAACAATTTTAGTAGTAATTGTTAACAAGTCATCATAATAAGCAGGTGCCAAGTAACGCACCTGAAAATCCAATACCGGCAACATAAATCCATCTTCTTCCATTTCGCGATAACTCATCCCAAAATCTCTCAAGGCCTCCACGCGACCAACTTCGAAATATTGCGCATAATTCCCATAATAACAATACCCCATTTGATCTGTTTCTCCGTATCTTACACGAATACTAGTAACTTGCGAAAATTTAATCTCCATACATTGAAATAATTTTAAGCAAAATAAAATGATGCTTAAAATTAAAATTACCAAACAAAATGAAGTGTAAATTCAGTTTAAGCAATTAAATATTTACAAGTAAAAAAAAGTTAAAAGTCAATAGCAAAATGATTTTTTTTTAAACTTTATTATCCTAATCTTTGTATTGTGAGAAATCACTCAAACTATTTATCTGAAAAACAATCATTTACAAAGATAAAAAGTTTTAAACAATAAAAAGTAAAAACCTACACTAAATTCATACAATGAACACAGATCACGAAGGGGCTTGGGGAAAATGTTTAAAGGTTATTAAGGATAATATTGCATTAAATTCTTACAATACTTGGTTCGTTCCAATCGTACCAGTTAAGTTAGATAACGATGTGCTAACTATTCAGGTACCTTCTCATTTTTTCTATGAGTGGCTAGAAGAGCATTATATTGTTTTATTGAAAAAAGTAATCAAACGTGTAGTTGGAAACGAGGGTCGTTTAGAGTATTCTATTGTAATGGAAAACAATAAAGGAAACAAAAATCCATACACAGTTAAACTTCCAACTGCTAACAATACTTCTGTTAAGAATTCACCAGTTAGTGTACCTTTGAACATTAACGAAAATCAAATTCGTAATCCTTTTATCATTCCTGGATTAAAGAAATTGAACGTGGAATCTAACTTGAACCCATCATATTCTTTCGAAAATTTCGTTGAAGGAGATTGCAATCGTTTAGCACGTTCTGCAGGTTACGCAGTAGCAAATAAACCTGGAGGAACAGCTTTCAATCCATTGTTAATTTACGGTGGTGTTGGTTTAGGAAAAACACATTTAGCGCACGCAATTGGTATTAGCATCAAAGAAAAATACCCAAACAAAACCGTATTATACGTTGGTTCTGAGAAATTTGCGCACCAATTTATAGATGCAATCAAACAAGAATCTATCAACGATTTTATTCACTTCTATCAAATGGTAGATGTGCTAATTATCGATGATGTACAATTCTTCGCTGGTAAAACGAAAACAATGGATGTATTCTTCTCTGTTTTCAACCACTTACACCAAAATGGTAAACAAATTATCTTAACTTCCGATAAACCACCAGTAGAAATGCAAGACATGGAGCAACGTCTTCTTTCTCGTTTCAAATGGGGATTATCTGCAGATTTATCTACACCAGATTTAGAAACACGTATCGCGATCTTACAGAAAAAAATGTACGGTAATGGTATCGAACTTCCAAACGAAGTGGTAGAATACTTAGCGTATAGTATTAATACAAACATCCGTGAAATGGAAGGTGCTTGGACCTCATTATTAGCACAAGCTTCTTTAAACAAAAAAGCAATCACCTTGGATCTTGCGAAACAAATGATTGACAAATTTGTTAAAAACACTTCCCGTGAAATTTCGATTGACTATATCCAAAAAGTAGTATGTGATTATTTCAACCTTCCTATGGAAATCTTGAAATCTAAAACACGTAAACGTGAGGTGGTTCAAGCAAGACAAATCTCTATGTTCTTCTCTAAAAAGATGACAAAGGCTTCTCTTGCAAGTATCGGAGCTCACTGTGGAGGAAAAGACCACGCAACAGTACTTCACGCATGCAGAACGGTAACCAACCTTTCTGAAACAGACAAACAATTCAAAGTTTATCTCGCAGATTTAGAGAAAAAACTTTCTATTCAATAATACTAAAACCACCTTTCGAGGTGGTTTTCTTTTATCTACCAAGTTGTGAATAATCCACATTCATACCAAACACTCGAAACACTCTCTGAAGGACTCTACAAAGAAAAAGGTTCCAAATTTATTGGTTATGCTGTTCCTTGTCGTACCGAAGAAGAAGCGAAACAACACCTCAACGAGTGGAAAAAAATGCACCACCAAGCGCGACATCTCTGTTATGCCTATCGTTTTGGCGTTGGAAACTATGTCACACGGGCAAACGATGATGGCGAACCAAACAACAGCGCAGGAGCCCCAATTTTAGGTCAAATACAATCCTTTGAACTCACCAACGTTCTGATAGGTGTCATTCGCTACTTTGGAGGAACAAAATTAGGGGTCGGTGGACTCATACACGCCTACCGTGCAGCAGCAAAAGAAGCGATTGAAGCTGGAAACATCATCCACAAAGAACTGGAAGAAACTTTACAAATCACGTTCAACTATCCGCAACTACCCGCAATTATGGGTTTAATCAAAACTACAAACGCTAAAGTGATTGTGCAAGATTTTCAATTAGACTGCAACCTGGAAATTTGTATCCCTTTAGCAGAAAGCGAAAAATTGAAAGTACTTTTACACGAAATCGAAAACACCGAAATACATTCAAAAGGAATCTATTAATGAAACTATTAAAACAACTAACCGCCATTCAAGGTGCGTCGAGCGACGAACGTAAAATCGCGAAATTCATCTTAAATTATATCGACAAAAACAAAGCCGATTGGAAAGTGCAACCTACCATATATGCTGGAGATCAATTCCAAGACAACATCATCCTTGTTTTCGGTAAACCACGCACAGCAATTTATGCGCACATCGACACAATTGGTTTCAGTGTAAGTTACGACAACCAACTCGTTAAAATCGGTGGACCAGACATAGAGGACGGAATGCAGTTAGTTGGTAGCGATAGCCAAGGAAAAATTGAAACTGAATTGATGCTCATCGAGCAAGAAAACGCACGACCAATCTACAAATGTGTGTTTCCACGCACCATCGACAGAGGCACCATCTTAACATACAAACCAAACTTTAGAGAGACCGACACCACCGTTCAATCCCCATATTTAGACAATCGTTTAGGTGTTTGGTCAGCATTGAAAGTCGCTGAAACACTAGAAAACGGCGCAATCGTTTTTGGAACCTACGAGGAACACGGCGGAAATTCGGTAGGATTTTGCGCGAAATTTTTATACGATAACTACCAAGTACGTCAAGCGTTAATTTCCGATATTACTTGGGTTACTGACTATGTACAACCAGGGAAAGGTGTAGCCATTTCCATGCGCGACAGTATGTTACCTCGCAGATCCTACCTCAACAAAATCATAGACCTCGCTAAAAAATCGAAGATTGATTTTCAATTAGAAGTAGAATCCGCCGGAGGAAGCGATGGAAGTTCACTTCAAAAATCAGATATGCTAATTGATTGGTGTTTTATTGGAGCAGCTGAAGACAATGTGCATACACCGAATGAAATTGTTGCGAAGTATGATATCATGTGTATGGTGGAGTTGTATCGGTATTTGATGAGAAAGTTGTAGTAAATAGGTCGATAACTAGGAGTGCGATTGAATTTTGTGGATTATGGAAACAATTAAAAAGTCCAAATTTTAAAAGCATCGAATTCGATGCCTTTAAAAATGAATCTGGTTCGAATAGCTTTGCACTTACAGGAATCATCAGTATCCAAACACACTATTTTTTTCAGAGAATCAAATACCCATTTATGTAGTATATTTTCAATGCAAGAATGTAATGCATTTACCTTAGACGTAAAAGCGAAAGGGAGTAAAATTCATGGATAGTATGGAGGAATATTTCCGCAGAGAATCAAGAGAATTCTGACTAGGTTGACACAATTTTTGAGGTCGCAGAGTTTTTCTTCCTTTGGCATGAAAAAGCAAATTGTTTTTGACATAGTCAAAAAATTCTCTGCGATCTCGAAAACGTTATTTCGTCCAAAAAAATCTCTATTTAACTCTGCGCTAATAAAAAAACTTCGTAACCTTTGTGAAAATCTCAGAGGATTTATGTTGAAATTTCACCACTAGGTACTCCAAGTAAACTATGCTCATTAAGAAAGTTTCCGCAGAGAATCAAGAGAATTGTGACAAGGTTGACTCAATTTTTGAGGACGCAGAGTTTTTCTACCTTTGGCATGAAAAAGCAAATTGTTTTTGACATAGTCAAAAAATTCTCTGCGATCTCGAAAACGTTATTTCGTCAAAAAAATCTCTATTTACCTCTGCGCTAATAAAAAAACTCCGTGAACTTTGTGAAAATCTACGAGGATTTATGTTGAAATTTCACCACTAGATACTCCAAGTAAACTATGCTCATTAAGAAAGTTTCCGCAGAGGACTCAAGAGGTATGTGACAGGGTTGACACAATTTTTGAGGACGCAGAGTTTTTCTACCTTTGGCATGAAAAAGCAAATTGTTTTTGACATAGTCAAAAAATTCTCTGCGATCTCGAA
>CALPMT020000012.1 GCA_943324745.2 Chitinophaga pinensis
CCTGCTTTTTCTTCACTTCGCAAGAAATCAAAATGATCTACCAAAAAATCAGGTAGAAATAACTTTATTAAGTCAATTGTCAAAATCGTTTTTTGAAAACAAAATTACTAATTTTAAAAATTCATCCCCAACTTTTGGTCATGACCCATCAATACCAAAAGTTGGTCATGATCCAAAACTAATACTATTCAACCGGTTTATACATGCAGTTTGCATACATACCAATTTATACATTTATTTCACTCCATTAATAAAGGTATCTACGAAATTTAGAATTTTAGAAAGTAGTCTATCGCCAATCGACTTGCGCTCCAATAATTTTGGTTTCTCACCCTCTATTAGGTCTAGCAATTCATTTCTTAACGGTTCTCTTTCGGCAAATAGATAGGTCTCAATTAATTTTTCTGTTTTCTCTTCTGAAAGATTTTCTTCGGCTACGATTTGCTTGAATGCTTTGATTTGTTCAGCTGACCAGAAACGCTCAAATTCATCGGAAACATCTTCTGAGTTTTGAATGGTCGGTAGATTTTCTTGAATGAAACGTTCGATTAATTCTCGTTTGGTTCGTAGTTTTGGATCACCTGTTAGTAGGTCGACAATTTCTTTCTGCTTTTTGGCTAGTTCGTTCGGTTCTGAATTCTTTAAATTCCCTAATAAGTTTAGAATGTAATTGACGTTTATCTCGTCGCGATGAATTAATTCTAATTCAAAATCTACGTCTTCTAAAATCGATACTTTTTCTTTTTCGGTTGTTTTATGAACGGTTTCGTAGATATCTAAATACTTACTTTTGTAGTCTTCAAATTCTTGTTCCTTCATTTCTAACGCTTCGTGTGTAAAATCTGAAAACGTAGTCAATATATTTTTAACACGCATCAACTCACGAAAGGCTTTTACAAATTCTAATTTGCTTGTTTCGTTGTTTAATTCGTTTACACTATCTACCGTTGGTACTAATTTCAAAAGTGTTTCGTATGCTTCGTTGAATTTACTCACGTAATCTTCATACGGTTGCATAATGATAACGTCTTTCGCATCTTTATTCGAAAACAAAGCAATGGCTTCATCTGTGGCTTTCTTCAAATTACGGAAAGACAAAATATTACCTTGGGATTTTAATTCGTCTAAAATTCTGTTAGTACGTGAGTAAGCCTGAATTAATCCGTGGTATTTTAAGTTTTTATCCATGTATAAGGTATTTAAACCTGGACTATCAAACCCAGTCAAAAACATATTGACTACCAACAAAATATCAATTTGCTTTTCTTTGACTTTTTTAGAAATGTCGTTGTAATAATTGTAAAACAACACACTGTCTTTGGTGGAAAATTTAGTTCCAAATAGTGAGTTGTAATCACCAATAAACTCTTCTAATTTATCGCGTGTATGAAGGTTTTCTTTACGAATGTATTCAGTGCCGGTATCGGCTGCCATCAACGAGGTTGCACTTTCTTCTGTAAAATCAAAATTATACGAACCATCTGCACCTTGATCTTCTTCGTTTGGTGTGTAACTGAAAATCGTTGCGATTTTTAAGTTGTGCTTGCCTTCTTGTTTCTTTTGTTTGAAGAGTTCATAATAAGAAATCAAGGTGTCGACACTATTTACACAAAACATTGCAGTAAACGTTCTGTTATGTGTTTTACGGCTGTGATTGTCTATGATATAATCTACGATTTTATTTAGACGAATCGGCGAATTCATTAGTTCAGCAGTATCAATGTCTTCTACTTCAATATCTACATTCGTTCGGCTATCTTCTTTTTGTTTGTAACGACCAACGTATTCAACGGAAAAACGCAATACATTTTCATCGTTGATGGCATCGGTAATCACGTATTTGTGTAAACATTCTCCAAAAAGTTCTTTGGTAGTTCGTTTTCCTAATTCGTTTTTTACAGCGTTTTCAGCAAAAATAGGTGTGCCAGTAAAACCGAACATCTGGCTATTATTGAAAAATGCTTTGATTTTAGCGTGTGTTTCACCGAATTGCGAACGGTGACATTCATCGAAAATGAAAACAATACGCTCCTCTTTCAATTTATCCATTTTGTCTAAATATTGCTTTTTGCTAATGGCAGTATTTAGTTTTTGAATGGTGGTTACAATGAGTTTGTTATTCTTTAATTCGCCTTTTTTGTCTTTATAATTATCAATGAATTGATTTACCAAATTGTTAGTATTGTCTGTTCCGTCAACACTTCCGTCTGAAAAGCCATTAAATTCTCGCGTTGTTTGGTAATCTAAATCTTTTCTATCTACTACAAAGACTACTTTTTTGACTTGTGGCAAATTCATTAATATTTGACTTGCTTTAAACGAAGTCAAGGTTTTCCCTGAACCCGTCGTGTGCCAAATGTATCCGTTTTTATTGGTGTTTTTTACAGTTTCAATTAAGGACTCAACAGCATAATATTGATACGGACGTAAAACCATCAATACTTTGTGTGTTTCGTTGAGAACGATGTATTTGCAAATCATTTTAGAAATGGTACACGGTTCTAAAAATTCGGAAGTAAATCCGTTCAATATGTTCGTTAAGCGCTTGTTGTTTTTATCGGTCCAATAAAAGGTTTGTTTGAAGGATTGTTTTTTGTTGTTTGCGTAATATTTGGTGTTAACACCGTTGCTGATAATGAATAATTGAACGTATTGAAATAGGGCAGATCCAGCACCAAACGAATGTTTTTGGTAACGGTTGATTTGATTGAACGCTTCTTTTAATTCTAACCCTCTGCGTTTTAATTCGATTTGAACCAAGGGTAAGCCATTGATTAATAAGGTAACATCATATCTGTTTTTGTAATCTCCTTCAACGGTAACTTGGTGTGTCACTTGAAATTGGTTTTGACACCAAAACTCTGAATTAATGAATTCAAAATAAAGATTATCGCCTGCATCGCTTACAATGTGCTGTTTTTCTCGCAAGGTTTTCGCTTTTTCGAAAACGGTTCCTTTGCTTAAAATATTCAACACACGTTCAAATTCTTTGTCGGTAAACTGAATGTTGTTGTGTTTCTCTAATTGTTGTTTCAGATTGATTAATAGGTCTTTTTCGTCTTTAATCTGCACCAATCCATATCCCATTGTGCTTAATAGAGATACCAATTGTTCTTCTAATACTAATTCAGGTTGTTTTGCCATTGATTAGGGTAGACTTTTTTTACAAATTTAATTAAGTAAGTGGTTACGCTATCGTTTTGAATAGCTTATTATTAGGAAATTTTAAAAAAGAAAAGTCTATAAAAGCAAAAGACTCGCCCTGGGACGCTGTTCCAATGGGTAGCGTGGCGAGTACTGTTAATGCAAATATAACCTATTTTTTGAATAATTTTTGTTTCATATTGTAAAAAACAATTGAAACATTCATATATTTGTTTGATTATAAAAAACAACGAAACTAAATATACAAAGGATGGAAAAAGAAATGAAAAAAAAGAAAATTTCATTAAATCCATTTATTGATGGGTTTAGTTCTATTTTTAATATTAGTGGTCCTGAAACTAACGAATATTTAAAATATTTTGAATCTAGCTCTAAAAAGTCTTTGCAACAAACTTGGAATAAAGTTGGTGAAACAATTCAGAAATCTATGAATTCAACATTAAACCCAACTAATAAATAACTTAATGAGTGAATCAAAACCGAAGTCTAATAATAATTCGGATAAAGATATTGAATTAGTAGAATTAGAACAGGAGTTAGTTTCAATTAATCCTGAAATGGGGAAAGTTTTGAGTGGTTTGAATAAAACCAAAAAAGAAACTATTCTAAGATCTGCTTCTTTGGTAATTAAACAACACTCAGGTCCACTACCTGATCCTGAAACTTTAAGAGAGTACGCTGATATCATTCCAAATGGAGCAGAAAGGATTATGAAAATGGCCGAAAATCAGCAAATGCACGGTATAAATATGGAGAGAACAGCTTTAAGAAGAGCTTCTTTTCAACATTTGTTGGGTCAAATATTTGCATTTATACTTGTAGGTGTTGCTACTTGGTTTGGATATGAATTAACCAAAAATGGTTATGAAAAAGCGGGTATAACTATATTTGCTACTACAATCGGTGTGATATTATACACTTTTCTATTAGGAAAAAGAGCAAATAAAAAACAATAATTTATAACTCTTTTTTTTATACGTGTTTCTTAGCTAGTGAATTTTAGGAAACATTTTACAAGAAATTTTTGTGTTTCATTTTCATTTAAATAAAAACTGCGAGATTCAAGAAGAATCTCGCAGTTTTTACTTGAAAGTTAATTGTACTTAACTATTAGCGACTTTAATTCTTTAACTGCATCGCGATATAGACAAGCACTCTCATAATCTTCAAGTTGGACTGAATTCATTTCTAATTGATATAATCTGGTTTCATTTATTTCAATTAATGAAAGTATGATTTTTGTACCGTATTCGAAAAATGAAATGGTATGTTTAATTTTTGAAATGTATGCACCATTTTCATTTTTAAGTTGTGTATTAATCAAAAAATATTTGTTATTATACTTTAATAACCAATTTGATTGATCAACTCCGGTAAATTTTTCTAAAAATGAGTTACACTTTCCACATTTTTTAGAATGCTGAAAAAAGTTAAATCCATTTTTAAACTCAATCTCAATTTGAGGAGTATCAAAGTAGGTTTTCGGGGTGATTTGAATCCAATTTGAAGATTCAAATTTTAGCATTTTGTTTTTTGAAACATTAATAATTTTTATCATATAATTGTTATTTATTATATAACTAAAAAACTATAAATCTGTTTCAATTTCTTTTTTGTAAAATTTAAGAATATATTCAGAAATCCCTATTAATACTGGAATATGACTTTCCGTGTCTATAAACCCTAATGACTTTGTAAATAACAAAGTTTTATCATATTCTGGGTCGGAATGAGCAGCCTCCTTGTCTGCAATAGATTTAATAATTTGAAATATTGTGATTTGAGTTGAAAGTACTGATTGATTAACCCAATCTTTCACAGAAATTAATTCGAATGGATTAGCAAATTTTAATTCAAAAGAACTTTTTCCTTTTTCATTTTTATAAATACTTCCAGCAATACTTAGAACAAGCCCTCCCATAAGACTGGGTGATGTTTCTTTTAATTTGGTTAAATTTAACTTATGAAGTTTTATTTCTGGGTGTACTCTTGGGAGTAATGGATTTTTATCACATAATAATTTTCTTAATTCAACTGCAATACTTTTATAACAGTCGGTATGTCCATCATAATAGTTATTTAAATACAGTTGTATTAATTTGATAGAACTCAATAAGTCATTTTTACTTTTTTCCATCTTCTAACAAAACATTCCTTGTAACAAGCCTTTTTTCCAAACCTCCATCTTGTTTAATTGCAATTTCGTAGTTTCTATCTTGTCATCAATACCCGATAAAAATTCAGCGATTTTGGTTTGTTCTTCAATAGAAGGGATTTTTAAATCTATTTTTTCAATAGTACTTTTTGATAAACTTGGAACTCCTGATGCTTCATTATATTCTTTCCAATTTATGTTTTGAAAAATATAAAAGATAAATTTTGGATTAGAATGAATAAAGTCATAAGTATAAAATAAAGTATCAACAGTCCATATTTTACCATTATAATACATAGGCTTATCAATTGTCCCTTTTCTACCAATACAAACAGTTTCACCATCATATAAAAAACTATCAATATAAGTCATTAAACCACCTGTACCAAAAACAGGGATATTACCAATTTTCAAATGTTTATAATCTCTACCACTACCAATTTTTAAAACATCTTTTATTTTCTTCTCTTCCCAATCCGGATAATCGTTTCCGTTACCTGTACTGAGCCCTGCCGAAGTATCTTTAAAACGTATCTGTTGCGAGAAAATTTGTTGCATTACGCCTTTTTTGTATTTCTCTAATAGGCTTACTTTCTGCTTTAAGTTGCTTATTTTATCATCTACGGTGGTTAAAAACGAAGCGATTTTTTGTTGTTCGGGGAGAAGTGGATATGTTATATTTGTTTCTCTTAAAGTTTTTAAAGATAAATTTTTGATCGTTGAGCCTGTTAATTCAGAAATAAAATAATTTTTGATTTTATCACTATTCAATAAAAAATAAAAAAAATCAGAATTTTGTCTAAAATTTAGATAAGCAATACTTTTGCCTAACATAATTTTTTCGTTATTAAATTTAGAAATATTACCAATCGTTCCATTTATAGAAATTAAAATAGAATTATGAGTAAGATTTTTATTATTCAAAATATAAGTTTTTTCATCAATCTTTTTAGTGTTTTCGAAAATTTTTATTCTGCCATCAACCAAATTATTACCATTAACAAAATACACATCAGAATTATCTACATAATTAGGTGTTCCGTGTAAACCATCACCGATTTTTAAAGTTAAATTTTCTAATTTATCTATTTCCCAATCCCTATCAAACTCAGGGAAACGTAATTTTGGTATGTTATTTGTCTTCATCATCTTGAATTAATTGTTTTAATTCGTCCTCATTCGGTAAAAATTGAGCAATCTCGTTTGGTAATTGTGTGTATGTATAAGTAGCAACTCCAACAGGTCTATTCACCAATTCTAATGCGTATTCTACTGTGATTTTACTTTTGTTTTTACACAGTAAAATGCCAATACTTGGCTTGTCGTCTTCGTATTTCACAGTTTTATCTAACAAATGTAAATACCAGTTTAGTTGTTGACTGTGTTCTGGTTTAAACTCTGTTGCTTTTAGTTCTACGGCAATCATTCGTTTCAATTTCCGATGATAAAACAAAATGTCAATAAAATATTCTTTATTATCCAATTCCAATCTAAATTGTCGCCCCATAAATGCAAAATCAGAGCCAAAACGACCTAATGTTTTTGTAATATTATTCACTAATGCATTTTCAAGTTGCCTTTCTGTGTGTACATCTTCTAATTCTAAAAATGATAAATCATATTCATCCCTAAATTCAAGTCGGTAATCCGTTAATTCTTTCTCTTCAATTGTTTTTATGAAATTATTTTGAAAATTTAATGCTTTCGCATGTGCATCAAACCTAATTTCTTCCTCTAAAACACTTCTGCTCCAACCACGTTCATTACTTTGTTGTAGGTAAAACAAGATTGCATCAACGTTTTTTATTTTAGTGAAAATCAAATCAATATGTCCCCAAGGTAATTTTGCCACAGCCTGTGGCAAAATTGAATATTCTTGACATTTTTCATAAATGTATTTCATTCTTCGAATGTTACGAAGTGAAAAACCTTTAACACCAGGATATTCCATTTGTAAATCAGTAGATAATTTGTCTACAACAGCATCCCCCCAGCCCAAAGTAACTTTTAATGAAATCACTTTTCCAATTTCCAAATACATTAAAATCAATTCAGTATTAACCGCTCGTAAACTTTTTAATCGAGCCGAATTAATATTGTTTTTTATTTCTAAAATCGTTTGATGATAATCGGTAGGTAAACCATTTTTTTGTAATTCCATCTTAAAACGGTGTTTTGATATTCAACTGTTTACAGAAGTCAGATAGAAGCGCATCAATATCAACCATCGTTTTATCAAGGTGTACAATTTCTTCTGCTACTGCGTTTAGGTCGATTTTTTCTTCCTCCTCAAACGTATCCACATAACGCGGAATGTTCAGGTTGTAATCGTTTTCTGCAATTTCAGTTAAGGGCGCTTTACGGCTGTATTTTTCTTCTTCCGTACGATTGCGGTAGGTTTCAATGATTTTGTCAATGTGTTGGTCGCGTAGGTAGTTTTGCGTTTTTTGCTTTTCAAAATGTTGACTTGCTTCGATAAACAAAATATCCTCTGGGTTCTCACGGCATTTTTTGAACACCAAAATACAGGTTGGTATAGACGTGCCGTAGAAAATGTTGGCAGGTAAACCAATCACAGCATCGAGGTAATTTCTATCTTCAATCAAGTAACGTCGAATGTGTTGTTCTGCCGAACCACGGAATAAAACACCGTGCGGTAACACGATGGCCATAATTCCATTGTCCGCTAAATGGTAAATCATATGTTGCACAAAGGCAAAATCTGCCTTGCTCGAAGGTGCTAATTTTCCATATTGGCTAAAACGGTCGTCGGAAGTAAACAAGGGATTTGCGCTCCATTGTGCCGAGAAAGGTGGATTAGCAACGATCGCCTCAAAATGTTTATCTAAATGCTGTGGTCGTTCGAGTGTATCTTCTTGTTTGATATCAAATTGACGGTAATGGACATCGTGCAAAATCATATTCATACGTGCCAAGTTGTACGTGGTACGGTTCATTTCTTGTCCGTAAAAATCAGAAACTTCGCCCACTTCTTTCGCCACGCGCAACAACAAGGAACCAGAACCACACGTTGGGTCATACACCGATTTTAATTTTGTTTTTCCTGTGGTAACAATTTTCGCTAAGACTTTACTCACTTCTTGTGGTGTGTAAAATTCTCCTGCTTTTTTTCCTGCCCCACTCGCAAATTGTCCGATTAGGTATTCGTATGCATCACCCAATACATCTAATTCGGTATCGTTTAACTCAAAATCAATTTGGTCTAAATGAAACAATACTTTGGAAATGATTTCGTTTCTTGCATCAGGTGTTTTCCCTAATTTGGTCGAATTCAAATCCATATCTTCAAAGAGATTATCAAAATCATCTTCGCTTTCCGTACCCATTGTACTTTGTTGGATATTGATTAAAATTCGCTGCAAATCTTCAATGATGAAATTGCTATTGGATGCTGAGCTTGTCGAAGCACCTTTTACCGCGATTTCACAAAATAATTCCGTTGGTTTTAAGAAATAGCCTAATTTATCCAACGCTTCTTCTCGAATGGCTTCAATGTATTCTTTACCGTCTGCTGAATTTTCGTTTATCTCTCTAAATTTCAATCCATCTTGTTCTAAAATACTATCGGCATACAACTCCATTTTTTCAGAGAGGTATTTAAAGAAGATAAATCCAAGAATGTAATCCCTGAATTCATCGGCATTCATTTTACCTCGTAAGGTATTCGCTATATTCCAAAGTTGTTGTTCTAACTGTTTTTTTTGTTCTTCTGACATCGTATTAATTTAAATTAATCGTGCTAAAGATACGGGTAGAAGTGCGTAAAAAATTTACGTGTTGGAATTATTTTATTCAAAAGAAATTAAAAGGGATACATTCTGCGTAGAATTGTTTCCTTGTTTGGTGTAGTGGATATATGTTAAGAAAACGGATGTGGAAGTAGTGCAAGAAGTAATTAAAGCGTTTATTGCTAATTATTCTGTTCCAAATGACTAAGTTTCCGTAAAAGTAGAAAAAGGTTGAGTAAAACGAATAATAATCTTTTTACTCAACCTTTTTTAATTCAAAATCATTTTATTCCCCTAAATCCTTATCTAAATACGATTGAACAACTTCAATTGCATTATCAATAACATCACTCAAAGCAGTAATAAACGTTCCTTTTTTAGCCAACGAAAAAGCGTGATTCAAGGCTTCAACTTCTTTAGGGATATACTCATACGATTGTTGTGGATTTGAATCGTGAATTCCTTCCACCAATAATTTTACAATATCTTCGGCTTTTCTTCCTCTCAAAAATTTATCTTGACGAATGATAATATGATCGAACATTTCAGCTGAAATTCTACCCATGTTACGAATATCGTCATCTCTTCGGTCACCGGTTCCAGTAATAATTCCGATTTTATAAGGCGATTCTACCGTTGTTAAAAATTCCTTGATTCCTTTAAAACCATCTGCATTATGTGCAAAATCAATTAAAACTTTGAATTCTTTGAATTCGAAAATATTCATTCTACCAGGAGTTTGAGCTGCTGACGGAATAAACGTTGCTAAATTCAATTTAATATCTTCAATGGTGAATCCATAAACATACGTTGCAAGCGTAGCTGATAACACATTGTATATCATAAAGGTAACTCTGCCTCCAAACGTTAAAGGTATATGAGAAGCTTTTTCTACTCTAAATTTCCATTCTCCTTTTTGAATCGTTATAAATCCATTTTCATAAATCGCTGCAATTCCACCTTTTTTGCAATGTTCTATAATAATAGGATTTTTTTCATCGATACTAAAATAAGCTATATTGCAATCAAGTGTTTTAGCAACAGATACGCAATATTTATTATCTGCATTTAGGACTGCATATCCATCTCTTTTAACCGCTCTAGCTACAACACCTTTTACACGTGCCATATCGCTTAGGGTATTAATATCAGAAAGTCCCATATGGTCTTCTTGGATATTTGTTATCACTGCGACATCACATTTATTAAAGCCTAAACCCGAGCGTAAAATTCCGCCACGCGCAGTTTCTAAAACAGCAAAATCAACCGTTGGATCTTTCAAAATAAATTCAGCACTTACCGGTCCTGTTGTATCGCCTTTTGTTAACATGGAATTTTGAACATAAATACCATCCGAAGTAGTAAATCCAACGCGGTAACCATTGTTTTTAACGATGTGCGAAATTAATCGAGTAGTTGTTGTTTTTCCATTTGTCCCAGTTACAGCAATGATTGGAATAGTAAATGATTTCCCAACAGGATATAACATATCAATCACTGGAGCTGCCACATTTCTAGGTAAACCGTTTGCAGGAGCAAGGTGCATTCTAAATCCGGGAGCAGCATTTACTTCCAAAACAACACCGCCAGTTACTTCTAAAGGTTCATTTAAATTGCTAGCCATTACATCAATTCCACAAATGTCAAGTCCGATAACTCTTGATATGCGTTCGAAAATGAAAATATTATTTGGATGAACTATATCCGTGACATCGGTAGAAGTTCCACCAGTACTTAAATTTGCTGTTCCTTTTAAATGACATACTTTCCCTTTTTCTAAAATGGTTTCAAGTGTGTAATTTAGTTTAGCTAATTCGTCATGTGTTTCTCTATCTATACTTATTTCAGTCAACACATTTTCGTGACCATAACCACGACGTTCATCCTGATTTTCAATTTCAATTAATTGTTCTATAGTAGAAACTCCATCGCCAATAACGTGCGCTGGTTCTCGTAATGCAGCCGCGATAAATCGGTGATTGATGACTAAAATTCTAAAATCAAATCCCGAAATGAATTTTTCAACGATAATTTTTCTGGAATACTTTTTAGCATGTTCAAAAGCGACGAATGCTTCTTCCTTCGTTTTTACGTTGATGGAAGCCCCTTTTCCGTGATTACCATCTAATGGTTTGAATACCAAAGGAAAGCCAACTCGGTTAATAACGGTTTCGATTTCTGATATATCACTAATACACATTCCATTTGCAACAGGAATAGCTGCATCCGTAAGCATTTTTTTAGTTTCTTCTTTGTTACTCGCCAAATCAACAGCGATTGAACTCGTTTTATCCGTCATGGTTGCTCTGAAACGAACCTGATTTTTTCCATATCCCAATTGAACCAAGGATTGATTGTTTAAGCGAATAAAAGGAATGTTTCTCGAAACTGCTTCATCTACAATACTTCCAGTACTTGGTCCAAAACGAAATTTTTCGCGCATTTCACGCATCGTTTTAATATCGTTATTCAAATCGTATTCTGAGCCTTCAATCAACGCTTCCGCAATTTTTACCGCTGCATTCGCTGCATAAATACCAACGTTTTCTTCTTTGTAGGAAAAAACAACATTGTAAACACCTTCTTTTCCAGTCCCTCTCGTTCTTCCAAAGCCACATTCCATTCCTGCAAGGGTTTGAATTTCTAAAGCGATGTGCTCTATAACATGGCCCATCCAAGTTCCTTCTTTCACGCGCTCAAAGAATCCGCCTTCATTTCCTCTTGAACAACGGTGTTTAAACATGCTAGGAATTAATTTTTCGATTCGCTCAGAAAATCCATCAATTAAATTTGTCGGACGTTCTTCTAATTCCTCTAAATCCAATTTCATCGCAATTAATTTGTTTCTGAAATTTGACCAGTAATTTGGTCCGCGAAGTATTTTTATTTCAATAATTTTCATAATTTCTTTTTATAATGTTGAATAAAAGCCTTTTAAAACAATTCAATAGGCTGTGAGATCTCCTAAAGTCTTTTGACGTTGATAAACAAATTTAAATTACAATTATATTTTTTTAATTTACTGTTAAATATGGATATTTCCCATTAATATACTAAATTGTTTATAAAAAAGTTATAATCGAAAATGAGTTTTGGATTTTAGAAGTTCTTTTAATTCTATTTTTATGCAAATTTTTAATGTAAACAGGTTTTAAAATGAACAATCCCAAAGGAAAATTAATTATAATTGGAGGTTCTGTTGATAGAGGAAGTTTTTCTGAAAGCAAAGATGATTTAAAGCGTAATTTAATGTTTTTTGAAAAAGGAATTTTGAAAAGAATTACCACAGAATCATTAAATAAGAATCTTTCTAAAATTGAAATAATTACTACTGCATCTAACATACCTGAAGAAGTAGGTGAAGAGTACATCAATGCCTTCGCTCAGTTAGATGTAATGAATGTTTCTGTTTTGAATATAAAAACAAGAGAAGAAGCGAATGCTCCTGAGAACATAGAACGCTTAAAAGCTGCGGATGTAGTAGTATTTACAGGCGGTGATCAATTGCGTTTGACTTCTATTTTTGGAGGAACAGCCTTTCATCATTTGTTACTTGAAAAATACCAAAACGAAGAATTTATCATTTCAGGAACTTCAGCAGGCGCCGCAGCAAGTTCTAACAATATGATTTATCAAGGGAGCAGTCATGAAGCTTTGTTAAAAGGAGAAGTGAAAATTACAGGCGGATTAGGATTTATAAACAACGTAATTATTGACACGCATTTTGTTCAACGTGGAAGAATTGGACGTTTACTTTATGCGTGTGCTAGCAACCCAATCAATTTAGGGATTGGACTAGGGGAGGATACAGGATTATTGATTATCAATGGTAATAATATGGAAGCTATTGGTTCCGGTTTAGTTATGTTGGTGGATGGAACGCATATGAAAGACACGAATATCACGGATGTTGAAATGGGAGAACCTGTATCTATTGAAAATCTAATTGTACACGTAATGTCCCTTGGAGATCACTACGATTTAAAATTAAAAAAACTCACCATACATCACTCAACAGATTTGGCAATTTAGTGGATGTTTGATTTTTGATGTTGAATGTGTGATTTAAATTCAACATCAAAAATCTATCATTCAAAATTAATCTTTATAAATCTTAATAAAAAGCGCTCCATCTTCCGATTTCTTCGCGCGATACATTCCTTCTGAATTAAAAGGCAATTCTATATTTCCATTTTTATCGATTGCAATTAATCCACCTTCTCCACCAATTTTTACAAGTTTATCCATTACGACAAAATCACACGCTTCTTTTAATGAAAGTCCTTTGTATTCGATCAAACACGAAATATCATGCGCAACAACCGATCGCATAAAAAATTCACCATGACCCGTACAACTAATAGCACATGTTTCATTATTAGCATAGGTTCCAGCACCTATGATTGGACTATCGCCAACTCTTCCAAATTTCTTATTTGTCATTCCACCAGTACTCGTACCAGCAGCTAAATTTCCATGAATATCAAGAGCTACTGCTCCAACTGTACCGAATTTCTTTTCTCCATTTTCAAATTTATCAGTCGTATGGTCTAGAAAAACACCATCACTTTGTTTTGCCTGTTGTAATTGGTCAAAGCGCATTTGCTCGAAAAAATAAGCATCTTCTTCAAATTCAGAACCAATTAAATGCGCAAATTCAATCGCACCATTTCCTGCTAAAAATACGTGTTCCGATTTTTGCATAATCCCTTTTGCTAAAGAAATAGGATTTTTGACATTTGAAATTCCAGCTACTGCGCCAGCAGACAAATCCACTCCATTCATGATACTAGCATCCATCTCATTTTTTCCAGCGTTCGAAAAAACAGCACCTTTACCTGCATTAAATAAAGGATTATTCTCTAAAGAACGAACAGCTTTTTCAACAGCATCTAAAGAAGAACCTCCATTTTTTAGAATTGTTTCACCAGCTTCTATTGCATTTTTCAAACCATCCAAATAGGCTTTTTCTTTCTCTGGAGTCATTGTTCTTTTTAAGATAGTACCGGCACCGCCGTGAATTGCAATGGCATATTTATTCATAATCTATTCTAAATTTTAGGTATTATTTAAAGGTAATAAAATAATCGCTTCTCTTTTTTTGATATATAATTTTAATTGCTTGATTCCCGCTTCAAAACCCTTCCTCTAGGCTCATCTCCTGCGTATAATACTACGTCTGAATGTAAAAATTGTGCCGCATCATGCGAATCCTGGACTTTTACCGCCGAGCGTTCCAACATTTCGTGCTCGTATTCAGTTAAAACACTTGCCCGTAGACCTGTTTCACGCCAATGTGTTCCTGGTCTACATCCTTTGTAAATTGTTCGAGCCAGGGTTAAAGCATCTAATAACGCTTGGTTGGCTCCTTGGCCTTTGAACGGACTCATCGGATGTGCTGCATCGCCAAGTAAGGTTATAGATCCTGCTTGTTCAAAATGTGCTGGGGTGAGTAATTCCCGATCATACACTGGATACCCAGAAATATTTGCTTCTGGAGTAGCGTTGAGAATTTCTGGAATCGGACTATGCCAGGGTGTTCTGCGAATCGCTTCTTGTTTGAGTGCTTGTCTACCTTCTAAACTTAGTGTTTTTGCTGCATTTTCCTCCATCGGGAAACTCAATTGCCACATAACGGAATTGGATGTAAACGGCATAATATAAATGCGTTCATGGCCATTTGCAGTTTGAAAAACGGTCGCACCATCTAATAGTTCGCTTTGGATTGTTGGTAGCAACTCTAACGAACAAATACCTAATATAACCAGACAACCTAAATAGCGTAGGGGAGTAACCGATTCTCCGATTAGGTGTTTACGAACCACACTGCGTATTCCATCTGCTCCAACTACTAAATCTGCATGTATTTGTTTACTTTCTCCTTGAACTTGAAAATGTAGTTCCACGCCTTTTTCAGGACAAGAATGCATGGAAGTTAGTGTGTGTCCCCATTGAATCTTATCAGATCCTCCAAGTTGTTCTAACAGGGAAGCGCGAAGTAATTGTCGTGCAATATGTATATTCGTACGTCGAGCATGTTTAGGCGTTTCATTTTGTAGCCATTTACGAACACCCCATTCTCCAATTTGTGCTCCATCAGGTGTGTGCACAACATGTCTGGTAGAAATTACACCATGTTCAAAAGTTGGAATGCCAAATCCTTTCATGGCAACACTTGCTTGTTGTAGGGTAAGTCCATAACCTTGTGCACGTGCTTCAAAATCGGTATCCCGCTCAAAAAGCGTAAATGGAATTCCACGATGTAAACACGCAACAGCCAAAGCAACACCTCCAATTCCTGCACCAATAATTGCAAGGTGTGGATAATTTTCAGTGTCTACAATTACTTTGTTATTAGAAGGTTGGAGTCCGTAACCAGAACAAGAACTACAAATGATAGGATGACTTACAGGACGCGTAGGTGGTATTCCTTTTGAATCAGATTTTTCATACACTTCTAGTGCTTGCTGGTAGGCAATACGTACTTTTTTTTTCAGTCGTTGGCTTACTTTACCACGACCATGACATTCCGTACAAATTGCCCAATTCGGACCTCCAAATGCTTCCATGAAATACCTTAATTCAGTAAGATTAAACAAATGTAAAAAGAATAATTCCAAAGCCCTTAAAACTATCCATCATCACCCTCAATTTCTCAACTTTTCAATGGTTAAAAACCTCGCCTTCGAGAACCTCAGGCAGCGGTTTCCTTCACCCTCAATTTCTTAACTTCTTAATGGTAAATTCCCAACACCTCTCCATGCCCCTTATTACATTCTTGCTTTACCCTCAATTTCTTAGTTTCTCAAAGGTTAAAAACCTCTCAATGTCCCTTAATACATCCTTCCTTTACCCTCAATTTCTTAACTTCTAAATGGTAAATACTTAACACCTCTCAGTGCTCCTAAATACTCTCTATTATTATGTTTAATTTCTTTATTTACAATATTTTATACTTCTTAATGGTAAAAAACTAACAAATCATCAACAACCTTTTCTTCCCACTACTTTCCCTCGGCTCACGATGCACGCACGGGAAGACCTTACTTTCTGGATGGTCCACTGCTAAGCGCCATAAATGACCGACTCCTGCTCGAATAACTTTTGTGTCTTCCAAAGCTTGGTAATGTAAATCAAAGAAATTCTCCCTCAAATACGCTTCAAAATCTGCTTCTTTTCCGAAATATGATTTCAAAAGTTGTTCCCGAATTTCAGGAACCTGAATCTTTTGAATCGCATCTTCATTTGAAATGAGTTCGCTCGCATCCCCGAAATACGTACATAAAAAGGTATCTGTTGCAATGGGTGAACGATCTACATGAAAGGAATACACATCCGTCGGAAAAAAAGGATGTTCGTCTGCTTCGTAATTGGCTATAATATTCAAAACAGGGGAGGCTCCGAGTTCTGAAAGTGACCTAAAATCTGAAAGTATAGTTTCTCTTGCGACTTTCCCAGATTCACTTAATTCCAACGCTAAAAGGTCCTCTTCATCTATTTCTAGCATAGTTCCTTCAAAGTGAAATTCATTGACAATTTCCTCAAAATCGCCCTCCAATTCTCGCGACCAACTGATGGCGTTTGTAGTTCCTTGAAATGGGGTAGATATCAATTCTTGGAAGTTGTTGACGTGAAGAAGGTTTAACGAATTAGGAAAGGTTTTTGTCATTAGTAATAAATGGTTTATTGTAAAATCATTAAAACATGTAATTTTTGCAAGTTTTAATGATTTTAAGGTTTAGGTGTTTTATTTTAATCAATTACTTCATCAATATTATCTTTAACCAATTGTTCCAATTGATAAGTTGCAACACCAAGAGGTTTATCTAATCCTCGCATGGCATATTCTACTTTTACTTTACTTTTTGACGCACATAGTAACAATCCAATCGTTGGTTCATCGGCTATCGTTTTGATTTTATCATCGATGGCGCTGATATAAAAGTTGAGTTTTGAAATATACTCGGGTAAAAATTCTCCGGCTTTTAGTTCAATTACAACATAGGCATGAAGAATTGTATGGTAAAAAAGCAAGTCAATTTTATAATCGGTATTGTCTATTTCTATCGAAAATTGTCTACCTATAAATGCAAATCCCTTTCCTAATTCCAGTAGAAAGTCGGTGATTTTTTGTGTTAATTTGTTTTCTAACTCTACTTCTTTAACTTTTCTTGAAAGCATCAGAAAGTCAAAATTATATGGGTCTTTAAATATACTTTTTGCTAAATCGGATTGATAATCAGGTAATGTTTGTTCAAAATTATTTAATGCCTTCCCGTCTCTTTCGTATAATTTGTTCTGAATTTGCAAAAGCATAACATCACGACTCCACTCATTTTTGGCTGTTTCATGTATATAATATGCTCTTTCGATTGGATCTTTAACTTTAGTTAATAAACTAATGTGATGATACCAAGTTATTTGTGCAAGTGATACTTGCACAAATTCAGAATCATTTTGTGCAAGTGGCACTTGCACAAATGGAAAATTTGGATAAGCTCCAGCGAAACTTCTCATGTATTTTAAGTTTCTGACTGAAAAACCTGAATTATTTGGGAAGTTATCTATCAAATCTTTTGCCAGAAGATCAATTACTTTAGTTCCCCAACCATGTTGATTTTGTTTTTCTAAAATTGAATTACCGATTTCCCAATATAGAGAAAGCATTTCGGTATTTATTTTAAATGAAGTAATTGTTTGGGCATGTTGAATTTTTACGAAGATAGATTCAGACCAATTTTTATATTCGTCTTTGTTTGAAATTTCTACACTCATTTATTTTACCTTTTATAAGTTAACCCTTAAAACAAATATAATTAATTTTGATTTGTGATACTTAGATAAGCCTCTTTCTGAAAGTTAGTTTAACCAGGTGAAAGAATTTAGACTTTTTAGCAAAATGAAAGGTCTTTTTTATGCACTAGAGATTGATTTTTAGGTTCTTTTAATCTAAATAATTAAAACGTGTAATTTTTGCAAGTTTTAATGATTTTCATGTTAAGCTGTTTATATTCAGTTGTTTGTTTGAAGAGTGTTTTCTATCAAATTTAGACAAAATCCCCAATCATTCCAAATTTCATCATCTTTCCCAACGAAATGCTACTATAGGATTTCTTATTACCAAAAATTCTAAATAGTTAGAAAATAAAAAAATACATCTATCGAATTAACACTAAAATGAAATTGAATTTTAATTCTTCCCTCCTTGAGGAGGGACCGAGGGAGGTGATAGAAATTATCATCCCCCTCAATCCCCCTTCAAAGGGGGGAAGTTATTGTTTTGCAGATACAACAATTATTGTATTAAACATTATTAAATCTGTTTACTCTCGGGATGCAAAATGTTTTATCCCTACGACTTAATTAATCAATCCTCTCTTCCGTCACTTCGTCACTTCCGTCACTCGTCACTTGATAAGTCCTTCTCGTCTCAACAAAGCCTTAGGATCCGCATCTCTACCTCTAAATCTTCTGTACAAGACCGATGGATGCTCGCTTCCTCCAGCTGCTAAGACATTGTCGTGGAATGATTTTGCAACCTCTTTATTGAAAATTCCTTTCTCTTTAAACGCTTCAAATGCATCCGCATCAATTACTTCTGCCCATTTGTAAGAATAGTACCCGGAAGAATAGCCACCTTGGAAAATGTGGGAGAACGAACAACTAGTGCTTGTTTCTTTTACTGCATGGTATAAATCGGTTGCAGCTGTTGCGTTTAATTCAAATGCTTTTACGTCCCCAATGTTGGATGGATCAGCACTATGCCATGCCATATCCAAACGACCCAATCCAATTTGACGAATTGTTGCCAATCCACTTTGGAAGTTCGCGCTTTCAGTGATTTTTTGGATGTATTCTTCTGGAATAGCTGCGCCTGTTTCGTAGTGTTTTGCAAATAAATCCAAACATTCTTTCTCGTAACACCAGTTTTCCAAGACTTGCGATGGTAACTCAACGAAATCCCAGTAAACACTCGTTCCAGTGATACTTCCATACGTTCCGTTAGCACACATGCCGTGTAGCGCGTGACCAAATTCATGGAATAGGGTAGTCACCTCGTTGAAAGTCAATAAAGATGGTTTAGATGCTGTTGGTTTCGTGAAATTACACACGATAGAAATGTGTGGACGCACATCCTCGCCGTTAATTCTTTTTTGGTTTTTAAAAACAGTCATCCAAGCACCTTGACGTTTTCCAGCACGTGGGAAGAAATCCATGTACAACATCGAAACGTATTCGCCTGCTTCGTTAGTCACTTCGTAAGCTGTTACGTCTTTGTGGTACACTTCAATGTCATTGCGTTGTTTAAACGATAAACCATATAATTTTTGCGCGGTGATAAAGACCCCGTCAATAACATTTTCTAACTTGAAATATGGTTTTAACAACTCATCATCGATGGAGAATTTCTCTTTTTTCAATTTCTCAGCGTAAAACGCAACATCCCAACGTTTCAATTCGTCTGGACCTCCAATCGACTTGCTATAGGCCGTTAATTCTGCCAATTCTTCTTTCGCAAATGGAAGTGCATTTACCAAGATGTCCTCTAAGAATGTAAATACGGTTGTTGGATTTTTCGCCATACGCTCTTCCAATACGAAATCCGCATGCGAGGCATACCCCAATAAATTTGCACGTTGGTGACGCAACAAAGCGATTTTCTTAATGATTGCTGAATTGTCGCGCTCATTTCCCTTGAATGCTTTCGATCCAAATGCTAAGAACATCTCTTCACGTAATTTACGTTGATCGGAATACGTTACAAATGGTATATAACTTGGATAATCCAAGGTAAACACCCATGCATTTTCGTGCCCTTTTTCTTTTGCTGTTAATGCTGCTGCTTCTATAACACCTTCTGGCAAACCAGATAACAAAGACGCATCAGTAATCACCAATTTGTATTCATTACTTTCGGCCAATACATTCTGACCAAATAATAGGGTAGTTGTCGCTAATTCTTTGTCGATCTCTCGTAATTTTTCTTTGTCCGCATTGTTCAATTTGGAACCATTACGTACAAATCCTTTGTATGTTTTGTCTAACAAAGTCGTTTGCTCAACGGATAGATTTTCGTTTGCTTTGTTCAAATACACTGCTTCAACGCGTTTGAATAATGCTTCGTTCAACATAATATCGTTACCAAATTCCGTCAATTTTGGAGAAATTTCAGTCGCTAAATCTTGTAATTCATCGCTTGTTTCTGCCTCGTGTAAATTAAAGAAGATGTTACTTAACAATTCTAAGATTTCCCCGGAATTATCTAACGCTGCAATGGTATTCTCAAAGTTTGCTACTGCAGGATTGGAAGTAATCGCTTCGATGTCTGCTTTACCTTGTTGAATTCCAGCTTCCAATGCTGGTAAATAATGTTCGTTTTTTAATTGCTCAAAAGGAAATGTTTCGTGTGGAGCTGAGTTTTTGGTTAAAAAAGGATTCATAATATTTAATTTAAGTTTATTGTTTATTATTGTTCATATTCATCATTATCAATAGTGCTTGTCAATTTATTTCAAGTCGTTTTCTAAGTGTTGTACGACCATCACCGCTGAAATTTAGTACATATATACCTGATGATACGTCGGTATAATCTTTGGTGATTTCAACCTGGTTAATCGTTTCAGTCGAAATAATTCTTCCTAAATAATCAATCATATCTAGTCTTGTATATCCAGAAGGAATACCCTGAATTGTTATTTTACTTGAACTAGGATTAGGAAAAATTAGGATTTGATTTGATAATTGATTTTCGTATTCATCTTTATTTGCTAAACAAGTAACTGTAGCAAAGTCAAAACATCCGACTCCTTTTGGAAGAACCTTAAATTTTACTAATGAATTTTTTGTTAGGTTATTCAGGGTATAACTTAATTCATTTGTATTCCCAAGTTCAATAAATTGGCTAGTGTCAATATTATAGGAAATGCCATAATTTGTGATTCCAGGGATAGCCAACCATTCAAATGTAATTGATTCATCTGTAGAAACTCCACATGTTAATGTTGGTTTGATGAAAGAATCAATAGTTACAGGTACAATAGATGAAGATACATCACAAGTACCAGAAATTAAAACGTCATAATTTCCAGATTGATTATAGTTGGCATTTGTTAATGTAAGGTTATTTGTATTGACTCCTGAATAAATTGAATTATCGGAAATATTTATTCCATTTTTCCTCCATTGATAGGTGAGATTATTTCCTGTAGCTAGTACCTGTAAATTTTGGGTACTTGTTCCTGAGCAAGTTACTGAAGGAGTTGTAGGTTGCTGTGTAATAATAGGAGATTTACACGCAGGTTTAATATAAACTGTATAATCTTCAACATCTCCCAAAAATAATTTGGAACTACAGTTTTTTTCAGAAGTATTTAAAGTATTAGCTTCACCATATACACGCATTCTTAAAGGGGTATTCGTTACTGCATTTTGGGGTACCGTAATTGTTGTTTTAACAGGTGAAATAATCATGTTAACAGTATCTTTTGGTGTAAATCCAGCATGAATTTTTTCTTCTGTTTCAAATATACCATTATTATTATAATCAATAAATGCTTCAAATACTTCAGGGTTGGCAGCTGCTCTAATGGAAACCGTAAAATCATAAGTTTTGCCGATTTCGAGTATGGTGGAATGCGTACAACTAAAGTCCGAGTAGGCAACATTTGTATAGATTGAAGTCGTATTATCCAGATTGTTTAATGTAACATTAGTGATACAATTCCAATAATTCCCTTCATTTAATGAAGTGGGTATACATGCATTTTTAGAGGGGGCAACTACAATGATAGATCCTTTTTTCGTGAAAGATTGGGAGCCAAATGAAGATTTAACTTCTAGAGTAATTGTGTACATGCCCAGCTCATTGAGTTGAAAAATTGGATTTTCTAAGGCTGATGTCAATTCCGTATTTCCATTACTTAATGTCCACTGAAAAGTTATATTCGTCCAAGATGAAGTTATTAGTTGTGAATTTGGAATACAGGACGTTCTTGATTTCAATTGAACGAAAGAACCTGCACAAACCACAGAATTGGATGAAATAAAATCGATACTTGGTGAGGAAACAGGTTTAAGAGATAAATTTCCATTTTCTTCTAAAAATGAGGCTCTTGTTTTTATTAATGCAGCAATCATTCTTGTTTTTTGTCCTGAAGTGAACATATTAGCACATACACTAGAGGAGTAATCCATATAATTATGAATAAACAAAGTTGACGAAGAATTATTGTCGCAGGCGTTTAAGGTATCATTACAATTACTTTTACTTCTTTTATGTGGTGGGGTATCACACACTAAATCTCCAGTTGTGGTACAATTTGAATTGCTTGGACAAATCGAATTTCCTTTATTGTCTAAATCTCCTTCAAAAGTATGATAGAGATTTAATGCATGACCTAGCTCATGTGGTAAAGTGTGATCATTATTTTTTTTAATAGCATTGACCAATATGACAGCTCCATCGTTCGATAAACCATGACTTGAAGCAAAATAGGCATATCCTTGTGTTCCTGATCCTCCATTATTACCATCAATTTCAGAAACCAACCAGATATTGTAGTAGTTTTTTTGGTTCCAAACATCAAGCTTTTTTAAATAAGAATCACTAATTCCATCTGAATTTGAGGTTGTACCAGCTGTCATATATTTAACATCTGAAGTCATATCTCTACGTGTAATCCCTGAAGTACAATTCCCTTGAGGATCGCGTACCGATAAAACAAATTCTATATTCACATCCACTCCATTACCGTCACCATGTGTTCCGCTTACTTTGCGATAAGCTTCATTTAAACCCTGAATTGCAGCATAAATTTGCTCATCAGTAATCTCAGACATTGCTGTTTTTGTTTCTAGTACATGAATGACCAATGGAATTTTATAGGATCCATTTGCTTTTGTTTTAAAATTAGAGTAATTATCAATAAGATTTTTCTCGAAAACGGCCAATGATTGAGCGTATGAGGGATTTTCAATCATTTGCTTACGATGTAATCTGTCAAATCCACATCGTTCTTGAGATTGTAAGTGAAAAGATAAAATTAACAAAAGAAAAACAGTTATTTTCAGTTGCATATTTTTTTATGATAGCGGAAAATTAAACAAATTGATAGGTAAAAATAAGAATTTATTCATTGGATATTCATTTATAAAAACAATCAATTAAAATTATCTAAAAGAAATTTTTAATCATAAATAGTTAAAATTTCTCAAAATAATTTTTCATTTTTTGACTGATTTTTTTTTCTAAATAATAATGTGACATAAAACTCAATGAAATAGATATTGAAAATATTAACAATACTAATATCCAATCATTTTTTAAAAATTCAAACCGATCAACAAAAAAATTGAAGTACCGAGCAACAACCATGTGAATAAGGTAAAAACTAAAACTCACCTCACCCAATTTAATAAAAATTGAAAGATTAAGAATTTTGGAAATTATCCCTTTTTGAAAAGTAAATATTAAGAGTGTTATACACATTGGTATCCAGTAATAACTTGAAAATCTATAATTTATAGGAATAGAATGTCGATATAAATAAAAAAATAAAAGTAGAATTATCGCTGAGATCTCATAAATTGAACTTTTTATAAAGGAAGTAAAGATGTTTTTGCTTTCTATGTTTTTGTATACTTTATAAATGAATATGCCCAAAATAAAATCACTAATTCTAACTAATGGATGAATATTATACATTGCCTCACCCAATTCAGGTTTATGAACAAAATTTATACTTAGCACGATTCCAGTTAAAAATAAAATAAATAAGGTGTTGCTATATTTTTTTGTAAGCACATTCAATATCAAAAATGGAAACATGAAATAGAAAAAAAACTCATTGGATATACTCCAGGAAGGAGCGTTGAATGACCAAAAAATAGTTTGATTAGGAAACCAACTTTGAACCAAAGACAAATTCAGGAAAAATTTAGTAAACCAATAAAATGTTTCTCTTCGAAACCCATTGAGAGAGAGTGGAGCAGCAAGAATCAAAGTGATTAAATGGAGTGGATAAATTCGAATGATTCGATTTATCCAAAAGGTTTGTTTTGAAATTTTCCCTGTTAAAAAATGATCCTGATAGTTATAAGCTAAAATAAATCCACTCAGGATAAAAAAAAAACTGACTCCTAAATGTCCCTCATTTAGATATTCTAGATTTATTTTTGCTAATGAACTACGTGTATTGCCAAATAGGTGTACATGACTTAAAAAAACAATAAAAGCAAAAAAAAATCTTAAAGATGTGAGGGAATTTATCATGTGAAAATAAAATCAAAGATGATTTTTATGGAGCTATTAAAAAAGTAGAACTAGCGATCGCTTCATGCTTTGTTTCATCAATAATATGAACTGTCATTATTAATTCTTTATATTTTGACGAATGTTTGGCTATAATGAAAGAGTTTTTGTAATTATAGTTAGTTCCAAAAATTGATTTTGTATCTGAAAAATAGTTATTTCCATTTGAATCAGTTATTTCTAATATCAAAGAAGATAGTGACTTATTATCTGTTGCTGTAAATTGCATTGTAACTTCGGATACAGCCCCAGGAATTGTGTCATGATTTAATGGTGATTGAATAGTAATAATCGGTTTTTCAGTATCTTCAAATTTACTACATTGTGTAAAAAAAAGGATGACTAGTACCCCTAAACACACTAATTTCATAAAATATTTAACTTTAAATTAGATGACAAAAATAACATAATTGTTTTATTACGTATGAATCCTAAAATGCAATAAATGAATTGGTTTAGTCTATCTGCGATGTGTTGAACTTTAAATTGTGAATGATTTTATGTTGAATTCATCGGTAAACCTATTAATTTGGGTAATTTTGAATAGCTTACAATTGTTATTTTATGAAAAAAATTCTTGTTTCAGGACTTCTGTTGTTCCTCTTAATTGTGTCCTACGGTTGGATCAATGCAGCCTGTCAAAATAAAGTAAAAAATAAGACATCAAAGACTGTTAAAACGAATCCTGAAGTGACATTGATTAATAATGTTTTACTCTCTAAAACAACACCTGAATCACTAGGTATAAAGTCTTCAGATTTCAATGATGTAGACAAAATTGCACTTCAAGCGATTCAAGCGAATGCATTTCCAGGATGCCAAATCCTAGTAGCTGTAGACGGTAAAATTATTTATCAAAAGAATTTCGGTACAACGATGTATGGAAATAATGATTCCATTAGAAATGATTATGTATATGATATCGCTTCTGTGACAAAAATTGCTGGTTCTACCCTGGCATTAATGCGCTTGCAAACGATGAACTTGTTTTCATTAGATAAACACCTGAAAGATTATTTGCCTGAATTAGTAGCAGAAGGAAAGTTTTCAAACATGCTTATTCGTGATATGATGGCACATCAAGCTGGTTTGGTTGCTTGGATTCCATTCTATCATAAAACGATGAAAAATGGAAAGCTATCACCTGAATTATATAAAACAGCAAAAGCAAATGGATACGAAAATGAAGTTGCGAAGGATGTTTGGTTAAATTCTTCGTATTCAGATACAATTTACCAACGTTTATTAGCAAGTAGTTTAACTCCTGGTCATCACTATGAATATTCCGATTTAGGGTATTATTTTATGAAGAAAATCATCGAGAAACAAAGTGGAAAATCCATGGATGTGTTTTTGAAAAATGAAATTTATGATAAATTAGGATTGACTCATATTGGGTATAAACCTTTAACATGGTATCAATTGGATAAAATAGTTCCTACTGAAAATGATAAAACATTTAGAGGACAACAAATCCACGGTCATGTCCATGATCCAGGAGCTGCGATGTTAGGTGGTATAGGTGGTCATGCAGGATTATTTTCCAATGCGCAAGATTTAGCATCAATCATGCAGCTATTTTTAAACAAAGGGAAAGCTGGAGAATTGCAATTATTAGATGAAAAAGTGGTAGAGGAATTTACACGAGTTCAGTTTAAAGGAAATCGACGTGGTGCTGGTTTCGATAAGCCAACTCCAAGTAAAAAAGGACAAACCTGTGAATTAGTTTCTGCAGAAAGTTTTGGTCATTCTGGATTTACGGGAACTTTTGCATGGGCAGATCCAATACACAAAATTAACTATGTGTTTTTATCTAATCGTGTGTGCCCAAGTGCGGAAAATTGGAAAATTAGAGATATGAATGTGCGTACAAACATTCAAGAGGTCATATATAAAGCAGTCATGAAACGTACTAAAAAGTAACTTATGAAAATCGGAATTGTTTTATATCCAACGTTTGGAGGTAGCGGTGTTGTTGCTACTGAGTTAGGAAAAGCTTTAGCTGTAAAAGGACACGAAATTCATTTTATTACGTATTCTCAACCAGTACGCTTAGGAAGTTTTAGGGAGAATATTTACTATCATGAGGTATCTGTTTCGGATTATCCACTTTTTGATTTTCAACCTTATGAGACTGTATTGACCTCGAAAATTGTGGATGTCGTTAAGTATGAGGGGTTAGAACTGTTACATGTACATTATGCAATCCCACATGCCTCAGCTGCATATATGGCTAAAGAAATTTTAAAAACACAAGGGATACATATTCCGTTCATAACGACGCTTCATGGAACAGATATTACACTCGTTGGAAAAGATCCTTCTTTTGAACCTGTGATTACTTTTTGTTTAAATAAATCGGATGCTGTAACAACTGTTTCTGAAAGTCTTAAAAATGACACCTACGAACATTTTGCAACAGAACGTGAAATTCATGTAATTCCTAATTTTATTCATGTTCCAAATGAGTTTCCGGTTCAAGATATGGAAATGCGTAGAAAATATGCGCTAGACGAGGAACGTATCATTTGCCATATTTCTAATTTTAGAAAAGTGAAAAGGGTGGAAGATGTTGTTACTGTTTTCGCTAAATTGAACGAAGAGGTTCCCTCCAAATTACTATTTGCTGGAGATGGACCAGAACGAAGTACAGCCGAACGTTTAGCGCGTGAGTTGAAAATCTGTCACCGTATAATTTTTGTGGGAAAAGTCCGTGATACTAGTCCAGTACTACAAATCAGCGACTTATTTATTCTTCCTTCTGAAACGGAAAGTTTTGGATTGGCCGCTTTAGAAGCAATGGCACTTGGTGTACCCGTAATTTCTTCGAATACTGGTGGTATTCCGGAAGTAAATAAGCATGGATATTCAGGGTATCTATCTAATGTGGGTGATGTAGATGATATGGCGAAAAATGCGAAGTTAATTGTAGAAGACCTAACTGTTTTACAGCAATTTAAACAACAAGCATGGAAGCATGCACAAGGTTTCAGAATTGAACAAGTGTTGCCGCTTTATGAAACACTCTACAAAGAGGTACTGTCGTTCGTTTGAATATAGTTTTTATACATCAGCGCACCACCAACTAAGGCGTATGTAGGTGCTAAAAACCATCCGATAACGGGAATTAAAAGTATAAACATAAATCCAAGTCCTAATGCAAATAATAAGGTTTTATTTTGTTTGTAGATTACTCGACTTTCCTGTATCGTAAATCCATTGCGTTCTAAAGAATAATCCATCATTAAGATACCGTTGTAATATGCAAGTAAAATAAAAGTCATCAATGGCGTAAGGATAGAAATAACAGGTATAAACGAAAGTCCTGTAATGACAAGGATGAGGCCAAACTGTTTTAAAGAGTTTTGAAGTGACAATTTAATTCCACGCCAAATTTCAGCTGTCCAACCAAAATTTTTGCGTTTTGGATGTGTCTGCAACAGTTGATGCACTTTTCTACTAATCATTGAGAAATAAGGGGTGCCTATGATTAAAAAGATACTTGTGAAAAAAGAATCTTTATTCGCATTGATGGAATGACGAACAATCCAAAAAATTCCATTGACACCATATTTTAATTCTGTTTTGGATAATTTGATGTAATGTGTTCCTTGATTGAGTAACCATTCGGTGATCCAAGTTTCATTCAGTTCAATCCAATTTAACAAACCTTGTATACTGATCGAAAACAAAATCAAAAAAGAAAAACCTGAAATGAGTAGGTAGCGTTTCAATTTATTTTGCCAAATAAAAACATGTGCATCCAAAAATAATTGGAGCCCAGAAACCATGAGTTGGTTCGAATTTTTTAATTTTTGATTAATTTTTTTAGGTTCAGACATTTTTTAGACAAAAAAAAAGACCACTTAAAAAGCGGTCTTTAAATATAGTTGAATTTCTGTTACTTTTTAATCGTAGAGAAACTTCTTTTTTCTTTAATTCTAGCTGCTTTACCAGTTAATTCTCTGAAGTAGAAAATACGAGCTCTACGTACAGCACCTTTCTTAGTAACTACGATTTGATCAACAAATGGTGAAGCAATAGGGAAGATACGCTCAACACCAATGTTACCAGACATTTTACGAACTGTAAAAGTTTCAGTAACACCAGAACCACGACGTTGTAATACAACACCTTGAAACTGCTGAATACGCTCTTTGTTTCCTTCTTTAATTTTATAAGATACTATAACTGTATCACCACTTTTGAAATTCGGGAAGTTCTTAACTTCTACTAATTCGTTCTCAAGTTGTTTAATGATATCCATGATTCTTAATTTCTTTTATCAATTTCCCGTTAAATTCGGAGTGCAATATTACGAATAAAATTTAATTAAACTTTAGTAAAAGTAAAAAAAAATGAAATATTCCTTGTTTTCTTATTTTTGACGTTATTGTTGTATTTAAAATACATTGTAAATATACTGATTTTAATCGTTTAAACATTCTACTTCGAAAATCAAATCACATATATCTGAAATTAACATTGATTTTGTTTAAATGTTATATCATTTATAAGTTATCTAGTTAGAATTAAGGAGTAATTTAGATCAAAATTTAATACATGACCAAAATAATTTCTTTTATAAGTAGAAAAGGGGGTACTGGCAAAACAACGAATGCCATCAACCTAGCGACCATGTTACACAGTTTAGGTCATTCAGTGCGTTTGATTGAAACAGATACGAATTATACCTTAAGTACCTTACGTAAAATGGAATTGTTTAAGACTGGCGCCAAAGAAGATCAATTGTTTTCAATTGTGCCCTCAGAAGATCGTGTGGTAGCTGAAGAAATCGAAAGTTATAAAAAACAAAAGGTTGATTTTATTATTTTAGATACTGCTGGGAAGACAACAGATGTAAGTATTAAAAAAATCTGTGTAGGAAGTGATTTAGTGCTTATCCCAACAAGTTTGACTCAAAACGATTTATTGGTTACCTATCAGACTGTGGAGGACTTAAAGCCAGCCATTGAAATTAATAAAAAATTGAAAATTGTTATTCTTCCAAATCGTATACATGGATCTACGCGAAATAAAACAATTGCTGGTATGTTAGTCCAATTGGATGCACATATCCTTGAAAATTTCGTACCTTCGAAAAATATGTTTACTCAAAGTAGTACAATTCTCGCAGAAAAAGAGTATCTTGGGATAACTAAAGAAATATTAACCCTATTTTAAACGATGGCGAAGAAAAATACAACATTGAATGATTTGACTCGTTTCTTACAGACGGAACCTATAACAATAGCTGATATATCAAAGGATTCAGAAGATTTTTATCAAAAAGATCCGCTCTCATTGGTAATTGTTGACTCGGATGGTATTATTTCTACTTCGAAAGCAGAGCCCAATGTATCGGAGAAATTTATCGATTCAAAAGCCCTGCAAAAAACGTCTTTTGAAGATGTACAAGAACACATTAAAACGTTAGCTCTTGAAAACAAAATGTCCGTGCAACAAGTTATAACGACTTTATACATGCGTTCAGTGACGCCTGTTACAGTTGCAAATATGTTTGATTGGTCTACAAATATTCAGAAAAATTATTTGCAATTCTGGGCAGATCTACAAAAAACTTGGAAATTGTAATTTTACCAATGAAAAGCATTTTCTTGAAACCATTTCCCCTGTGAACGAAGTGTCTGTTCTATAATATCTCTCACACATCCTTGTCCTCCATTGATTGGTGATTGATAATGTGAAATTTGTTTGATTTCTACAGCAGCGTCTTGTGGACAAGTAGCAACACCCACTACATTCAATACAGGGTAATCAGGAATGTCATCTCCCATATATAATGCTTGTGCATCCGTGAAATTATATTTTGCTTTTGCTTTGTTGTATATTTCAATTTTATTGGAAGATCGAAGATAAACTTCCGTAACCCCAATACCTTCAAGGGCTTGTTTTAAATCTTGAGATTCTCCACCAGTAATAATCAACACGTTTAATCCAACACGTTTGGCATATTGAATGGCATAGGCATCTTTCGTGTTTATTGCACGAACAAATTCATTTTTGAATACAAATACTTCTCCATTCGTTAGTACACCATCTATATCTAAAATAATGGTAGTAATTTTTGGTAATTTCTCTTTATAACTTTGCATGATATGTGTGTATAATACTATCTGTAATTGCTTTATATACTTTTTTTGTTTCCTCTGAAAGTTCAGTTAGGTGTGTGTGTATTACACCGATGTCATTTCTTTTTGCAGGACCAGTTTGAACATCCTTTGGATTTGACTCCATTATTTTTACAAATGTTTCTTCAAACAAAGGAAGTAAATTTTCCCAAGAAAGTTGATGTTTTTCTAAATGGTTTTTAGCTAAATAAGCAAGGTGATTCGTAAAGTTATTCACAAAAACAGCAGCAATGTGCAGTTGTTTTCGCTGTTCTGAATTTGCTACTGTAGCTTGTTTCCCTATATTTTTTGCAAGTTCATATAACTCGTTTTCAAACTGGCTATTATTCGCTTCAATAAAAAATGGAACTGTTTTTAAATCAATTATTTTTTCTTTCGTAAAAGTTTGTAATGGATAGAAAACGCCAAGGTTTGGATAGGGACGAAGAGTTTGCAAAGAAATAGTCCCCGATGTGTACGCAATTTTTGAATCTTCAGGTAATTGTACTAGGACGGAAAATATCTTGTCGTCTGGAACACAAATTAAAATGAGTTCATGATCAGGAAGGTGTTGTAAATCGTGTAAATTGATTGTATGAAGTGTGTTTGCCAAACGACCCGAAGAATCAATAGTAGAACTGTAACATCCAACGATTTCAAAACCACTCTCTTTTAATTGCAGTCCTAAATTCGTCGCTACATTCCCAGCACCAATTAATAGAATTTTATTTATCATGTTCGTTCTTTATCATATTCCTTTTCGTCACTCGTCACTCGTCACTCAATTTGTTCCAAGTTTCAAACATTTTTTCTTGTGCTGGTCTATTTTCTTCTTCAAATTCCAAAGGTTCGCATTCAACTAATGTTTCATAGCACTCACTCGGAAGTGCTTGATACAATTGAGTACCTTTTGTTTTCCAAGCCAACATTTCATCGGAAACTTGTTTGATAATCCTTCCTGGATTACCTACCACTAAGCTTCGTGAGGGAATAATTGTTCGTGCTGGAATAAATGACAAGGCGCCGATGATACATTCATTTTCAATAACAACCTCATCCATCACTACTGCATTCATGCCAATTAAGCAATTTTCACCAATCGTACCTCCGTGTACGATAGCACCATGGCCAATATGTGCTCCTTTTTTCAATAGGGTAGTGGTACCTGGAAACATATGAATGGTACAACTTTCTTGAATATTACAACCATCCTCTAAAATGATTTTACCCCAATCTCCACGAATAGTCGCGTGTGGCCCTATATATACCTGTTCTCCAATAATAACGTTTCCAATAATGGTAGCTTGAGGGTGAACGTAACTAGACTTTTTTATTACTGGAATAAATCCGTTAAAAGAGAAAATAGCCATAAATTAGATAATTTTAAACAAACATACTAAAGCTTTATGGAAAATGCTTAATTTCGAGAAAAATCAATCAGTAAATAAATGAAGGCACAGTGTTCATTTCAACTCAAAAAACTACTTATTCTTCCTCTTTTTATATTGGCTTTTTCTAATATTGTTCATGGCCAATTTTACGTAGGAGGAGGTGTAAATTTAATCAAAGGATTTACAGTAAAAAAACCGTATTTAGGTATAAATTTATTTGCTGAAAAAATAGAAGAAGATCAGTCGTTGTATGCAAATTTATCAGCATCTCTAAAGCAAAATGAGATGGATGAATATTTTCCAATCAATTCATCTCTTGGTTTTGCAGATTCAGTGGTTATAGGTAATTTAAGTTATAGATATAACACATTAGAATTAGGAAAGAGAAATTATTATTATTCCAATGATTTAGATTTTGGATTAGCTGTTTATTTAGCGGAACATATTACTGTTTCTTATAATACAGTAGCTGTCAATCTTTCAAGTTATAATACCGCTAATTATCATTTTCCATCAACTATTCCTAAAAAAGGTAATATTTTATGTTTCGCATTGGGTGCTAACGCAGGTCTTCAATACGCTTTTGTAAGAGGAATTGTTTTCGGTGATTTAGGTTTTAATTATAATTTAATTGCTATGCCTAACAATCTTACGTCACAAAACTCAAATTCGTATAGCGCAGTGAATTTTACATTTCAATTAGGAGTCAAAAAGATACTTAGTTTTTCATATTAAAAACGAGCTGTTCTAGAATGGCAGTATGGTGTTCCACCAGTTTTTGTATAATACTGCTGATGATAGTTTTCAGCAGACCAAAATTTAGATGCTTCCCTTAATTTCGTAGCTACTCTATATCCTCTGCTTTCTAATAATTGAATTAATTTTTCCGCAATTTCCTTTTGTTGGGATGAGGTATAAAAGATCATGGATAAATATTGTTCTCCAATATCGCCGCCTTGACCATTCACTTGCGTAGGGTCATGAATTTCAAAGAATAATTTAGCTAAAGTTTCATAGCTCGTTTTTGTAGGATCAAAAGTAACCTCCATTGCTTCTATATGTCCAGTTGTATGTGCACAGACTTCCTTATAAGTAGGATTAGCCTTATGGCCTCCGATGTATCCAACTTGAGTTTTTAGTACCCCAGGCGCGTTTTGAAAATAATATTCTACTCCCCAAAAACATCCGCCAGCAAAGATTGCTACTTCTGTTTTAGCTTCTACTTTTTTTACGTCTTCTTTTTTTATGAATTCCATAGAAATGGAGTTTACGCAATGACGTGTGTCTTTTTTTGTGAAACCCTCCCCGAAGAACACATGTCCTAAATGTCCATCACAGTTGGCGCAAACAATTTCTGTTCTACGACCATCTGCATCCAATACTTTTTTTACTCTGCCTGGAATTTCTTGATCAAAACTCGGCCAACCGCATCCAGAATGAAATTTACTTGTAGAAGTATACAATTCACTACCACATTGTTTACAAGTATAAACACCTTCTTCAAAATGATCTGTGTATGCACCTATAAATGGAGCTTCTGTACCTTTATTGATAATTACGCGTTTTTCTTCTGATGTCAATTCCTTTTTCATAGTTAAATCTTTGGTGATTTTTTTGTTAGACGTTTGTTGTGAGCATGCATTAAAACTTAAAGAACTCAAGAATAACAAGAATAAAAGTACATAGTTTTTTGTTTTCATAGTTAAATATTTTTTTAATATTCTAAGGTGTTTAGAATTCAATGAAATAACTTGTTTAAATTTTTTAACAGTTAAAAACAATTAATATAATATACAAGAAATTAACGAAAAATTTAGCCTTTGATTCAGTTTTTTTTGGCAAATGATTAATTATGGTTGACCTGAAAAATCTGAATTAACTTTTCCACTGCAATTCCTTTCCCTTGGTACAACTGAATTAATTTAATAACTTCTTCAGTAGCTGCAGGATTTAGGCCCATTTGAAGACCAGCATTACGAAGTGCTTTTAATTCTTCATGGTGAATTTCTTGGTCAACAAACATTAATAAACACAATCTGTAAAACTGAATAATACGATCGACTTCATTTTTTGGAGGTGTGATAGCTATTTGTTTTTCAAATAATTCGATTAAGTCTTCTTTGCTTAATCCTAATTGTTCGGAAATTTGAAGTAAGAACTCCAATTCCATTTCTTTTGTTTCGCCATCCACCTTGGATAAAGCAACCAATTGGCTTGCTAGTTGTTTGTTTTCGTCGGCGAGTTTGACTGATTGTTGTTTTAAAATAAAAGTACTTACGATGGTTACCACTTCTTCTAATGCTTCTGGTAATTCATCTTTTTTCCAAGGGTGTGAACTTCCAAATACATGATCTGCATTCTCAATGGTATACAATGGAGAGTTTGTCCATTGTGCAATCTCAACGCCCTCGTCGATCAGAACAGAGGTGTCTTTGTCGCCATGTATAACTAAATTAGGTTTATTTAATTCTTTACATACTTTTTCGATATCTAGCTCGCTCTTATACTCCACAAAATCCAAGTATTGGCTATAATAATGAGGTAAATCTTGTTTTGTACGTTCGTTTTTAACATAACGAACTCCTGTTTCCTTCCAAGAAGTTAACATCTTTTCATCTGAAAAACGAGTTGCTATAGATGAAATTCCTGCTAAGGTGATTACAGATGTCACACGCTTATCTGCTCCATTTAAAAGTGCAATTCCACCACCACGACTATGTCCCATTAAATGAATGCGAGGGGTAGGGTTTAGGTGTTTTTCTAATTCGTTTAGAATTGCTTGAACATCAAACTTCTCTTTAGAGTATGTGTTATTCGCAAACGCTTCTAAATCCGGAAAGTCGATGCCGTTTTCAGTTGTTCCACCATTGTGTGTCAAGTTGAATTTACAGAAACCAAATCCTTCTTCTACAAAAGCTTTTTCCATCAAATTCCAAGCACCCCAATCTTTGTATCCTTTATATCCGTGGATAAATACAATCAAATCTCCTTGGAAATCTCCAGGAATGGTCAGGTCAAATAAGCTTGCTCGTTTTTTACTTCCGATGTAGATCGCGTTGCGTAGTGATAACATGAACTTTAGTTTTAAAATGTAAAGTTAAAAGTAAAAGTTGTTTTCACTATTAAGAAATTAAGAAGTTTAGGGTGATTGAAGGAGTTATTAGAAAAATGAAAAGTGAAGGTAGGGGTAATTTTACCATTAAGAAATTGAGGAAAATAGGAGGTGTGGGGTGTGAAAAGAGCATTTAGAATAATCGACTTCGACTCCGCTCAGTTTGATTTAGATTTTACCATTAAGAAATATAGGAGGAGAAGAGGTGTGGAAGAAGCATTGAGATAAACAATAATCGACTCCGCTCAGTTTGACTTAGATTTTACCATTAAGAAATTAAGGATGAAAAGAGGTGTGGAAGGAACACTGAGAATAAACAATAATCGACTTCGACTCCGCTCAGTCTGACTTTTGAATATTTGACACTGTCAAATTCTTAATGAACCTAAACGAAATCTTCTCCCCTCCATCGATCTTAATTTCTTAATGGTAATCCACGTTAAATCATCACTAGGTTCCTGAGGTTCTGGACGGACCGTCACTCAAAACCTTTCAATCACTTCTCCGCTCAATAACTGATAGGACTTAAAGCAATTTGCAGTCAAACAAGAGTGTACTGGTAATATATACACGATATCCCCAACCTTATAGTTTTTAATCACTTCATCGGTTGCAGCAAGGATTCCGTGTTCTTGAGATAAACTTTTTACGTAAATACCTTCTAAAATTTCTCCCCAACCGTTTTCTGTTTGCGCGACAATTCGTCCATAAATAGTACCAAGTTTTGGGTCTACAAATGCATCTTTCGCAAAGTGAACACCGCCACCATGCATAATTAGCTCGTTTTTGTCTGGGTGAATCGCAACAATTGGGCAAGCCATTGCAATAGCGATATCTTCCATGGTATTGGAACCAATTGACGTTTGCTGGATATCATAAAACACAAAATTTCCAGGACGAATTTCATCCACCATCGAGAAATCTTCTACTACACTACACGTTGGTGTATCCCCAACCGAAAGGATTAGGTTAGGATAATCTTTTGAATAGCGCTCTCTGAATGGAAGTATGCGTGCAATACTTTCTTTATGAGTCGCTTCGATTTCATCATACGAGGAAGATTTATAGCTATGTCCTGCATGACCTAAAAATCCTAAGAAATTTAAGTTGTCACTTGCAGCAGTACGTTCTAGGATTGCATCTACCAGTGCTAGGTTGTCAGGTAGTATTCCTGTACGTTTGTATCCGACATCGATTTTGATGAAGAAACCGATAGGATGTTGTAAATGCTGTAACAGAAAATCAACTGCCTCTAGGTTGATAATCACTACATTTAATTGAATCTTAGATGCTAACTCATTGATGGTATCTATTTCCAAGAAGTTTACAGGAAATGCAACCGTGATATCGTTCCATTCCGGTGCAAAATAACGTGCCATATCCAAGGAAGAAACTGTTATTTTTTCAACTCCAGCGTCCTTAAACCAGCGACCAATTGCTAACGATTGATGAGTTTTGAAATGCGCACGAAAGATTACATTGTTGCGTTTTGCTTTGTCTGCAATTTTTTGGATGTTCGTACGACATTTTTTTTCGTCGACAAGAAAGGTTGGTTTTGTAATCATTACTTGGATTTTATGTTGGTTGGTAAAATTAGTGAAAATTAGGATGTAGATTTTACAATTTAGAAATTAAGAAGTAGAGGGATGGTATTAATAATAGTCTACTTCGACTCCGTTAAGTCTGACTTTTTTACCATTAGAATAAATAATAGTCGACTTCGACTCCGCTCAGTCTGACTTTTTTACCATTGAGAAATTAAGAAGTGGAGGTTGATATTAAGAGTGAGTAGTGGAGTGAAAGGTGCATTTAGAATAAACAACAGTCGACTTCGACTCCGCTCAGTCTCAATTTTTTAAACCCCACACATTTGATACAGTCAAATTCTCAATGAAACTAAAATCATCTTCTCCACCAATTTACTTTAATTTCTCAACTTCTCAATGGTTAATCCCTTCATCACTCGTCGCTTCAACACTCTTCACTCGGTTGATACCGTCAAATTCTCAATGAACCTAAACTTATCCTTCTCCCCACCAATTTATCTTAATTTCTCAACTTCTCAATGGTAAATCCCTTCGCTACGTTACTCAGTTACTAAGTTCTCTAAGGACCGTTTCTACGTCACTTCGTCACTTCTTCACTCGTCACTCGTCACTAAGTTTAACCTGAGCCTGTCGAAGGGTCACTCAATTCTTTCTACTTTCAACTATATCTCTTATCTTTGAAAAAAATAGAAATTTCAGATGCAAGTAGTACTCAATAAAACGCAGATTGATCAAAAAATCATGCGTCTAGCACATCAGATTTTAGAGAATTCCTTAGAGGAAAAAATGATTTTTATCGCAGGTATATTTGGAAATGGTGCACGTATCGCAAAAGAATTAGGACGTATTATTCAAGAAAATTCAGATCATCAAGTGACTGTCTTTGAAATTAAGATGAATAAAGAACAGCCATTAACAGAAGATATCACAATTTCTATCGATGCGAATTTGTTGTTAAACGGTTTTATCGTGTTAGTGGATGATGTAATTAATTCAGGTTCTACCATGCAGTATGCGTTGATGAAATTATTGGAAAAACCAGTGAAAGCAATTAAAACTGTTTCTTTGGTTGATAGACGACACAGAAGATATCCAATCAAAAGTGATTTTGTAGGAATTACACTTTCTACTACCATGAAAGAGCGCGTAGAAATGGATTTAGATAAAGAGGATTATTTTGCTTATTTAGTGTGACTTATGATTCGTACAACAGAAACAGCTAGTAATTACGATGGACTCGAAAAAATGTCTACAGCCGAGTTATTATTCAATATCAATAACGAAGATAAAACAGTTCCATTAGCCATCGAAAAAGAACTTTCAGCGATAGAGAATTTTGTGAATGCGGCGTTTGTACGTATGCAACAAGGTGGACGTTTGTTCTATATGGGAGCTGGAACAAGTGGACGTTTAGGAGTTGTGGATGCAAGTGAGTGTCCGCCGACCTTTGGTGTTCCGTTTGATTTAGTAAATGGTATCATAGCGGGAGGAGACAAAGCGATTCGTAAAGCAGTCGAATTTGCAGAAGATGACCGCGAACAAGGATGGAAAGACCTAGAAGAATACTGTGTTTCTCCAAACGATGTGTTAGTAGGAATTGCTGCTTCCGGAACAACTCCTTATGTTTTGGGAGCCATGGAAAAAGCAAATGAAGCAGGATTGATTACCTGCGGACTTTCCTGCAATGCTGGTAGTCCCTTGAGTCACGTGGCACAATTTGCGATAACACCAGTCGTTGGACCAGAATTTGTTACTGGAAGTACGCGAATGAAAGCAGGAACAGCTCAAAAATTAGTCTTAAACATGATTTCTACTTCCTTGATGATCAAATTGGGTCGCGTAGAAGGTAATCGTATGGTAGATATGCAATTAAGTAACTTGAAATTAGTGGATCGGGGAACCAACATGGTCAAAGAAAAATTAAATATTCCCTACGAAGAAGCGAAAGAATTACTGTTGAAATATGGTAGTGTTCGTGAAGCCGTATTAGCCTATAAAAACTAAGCCATGCGCATAGATATATTAACGATTTTACCAGAATTATTGCAAGGACCGTTTTCGGCATCGATTTTAAAACGTGCACAAGAGAAAGGAATCGCTGAAATCCATTTACATAACATCCGCGATTATGCTACAAACAAGCAAAAAAGCGTGGATGATTACGCGTATGGAGGTGGAGCAGGAATGGTAATGTCCATTGAACCAATTGCAATTTTAATTGATAAATTAAAAGCGGAAAGAACCTACGATGAGGTGATTTACATGACACCAGATGGAGAAGTGTTGGACCAACGTATGGCGAATAATTTGTCACTCGGTGAAAATTTGATCATTTTGTGTGGTCATTACAAAGGGGTAGACGAACGCGTGCGTGAAATGTATATTACCAAAGAAGTTTCCATTGGTTCCTATGTATTATCTGGAGGAGAATTAGCGGCAGCAGTATTGACAGATAGTATTATACGTTTGATTCCTGGCGTGTTGAACGATGAGACATCCGCATTGACTGATAGTTTTCAAGACGATTTACTTTCTCCGCCGGTATATACGCGTCCTCCAGAATTTAAAGGAAACCGTGTGCCAGATGTATTATTATCTGGAAACTTTGAGTTGATTGAAAAATTCCGTGAGGAGAAAGCACTAGAGCGTACAAAAGCACGTAGACCAGATTTGTTAGGAGAATAGGATGGAAGCAACGATAGAAAAAGCGAAAAGTGTCCTAAATGAAGGAGGAACGATACTTTATCCTACGGATACCATTTGGGGAATCGGGTGTGATGCTACGAATGATGAAGCATGTAAAAAGATATTAGATATCAAAAATCGCCCTGAGAATAAAAGTTTTATTGTTCTGGTAGATAGCATCCAAATGTTAGAAAAATACACGGTAGAATTTCCTGAAGTGTGTTATGATTTGGTAGAATATGCCGATAAACCGTTGACTATTATTTATCCCAATGCAAAAGGATTGGCAGCAAGTGTGTTAGCAAAAGACGGAACTGTTGGAATTCGTGTTACGAAAGATCCTTTTTGTGTGAAGTTGATTCGTTCGATTCGTAAACCGATTGTTTCTACTTCTGCGAATATTTCGGGTGAGGCGAGTCCTGTGAGTTATGCCGAAATCTCTAATAAAATCAAGGAGAATGTTGATTTGATTTGCTTAGAAGGAACGAAAACTTCTACGAAACCATCTCAGATTTTGAAGATTGGAATTGATATGTCGATTGAGATAATTAGGAAGTAAGTTTTTTTGTTTTGATATAAAATTCACAAAGGTAATTACTGTGATTCACAGAGATTTTTTTATCAAATAGTTGTTCTTATTTTTAGAGCTATATGACTAAAATCATTTAAGCCATTGAAAACTAGATATCTTCATTAACCAATTTTATGGTAACGATACGCGAATTTGAATTCAAAGTAGGAGCAGGATTTATTATCTAAATGTTATGAAATATGTTGCGTATGCAATTACTTCTTTTGTTTTCAGTTTTCAACGAACTGGATATCGAGGAAAATTCTGATATTTAAGGGTTTGTCTTTGTGTGAATTTATCGCAAAATTCTTATTATATTCGCTCTATCAAATTTTGAAATTATGATCAAAAAAGAAGTATATATTGTTTCTGCAGTAAGAACACCAATCGGAAGTTTCTTAGGTGCATTGTCTAGCATTTCAGCTACAGATTTAGGTGCAACTGCCATTAAAGGCGCTGTTGAAAAAGCAGGGATTGCTCCCGATGCAATACAAGAAGTATTTATGGGTAACGTACTTCAAGCGGGTGTAGGACAAGCTCCTGCTCGTCAAGCTGCTTTAAAAGCTGGTTTGTCAAATACCGTTCCTAGTACGACAATCAATAAAGTATGTGCCTCTGGTATGAAGTCTGTGATGTTAGGTGCGCAATCCATTATTGCTGGGGATAATGACCTAGTAGTAGCAGGAGGAATGGAAAGTATGTCTCAAACACCACATTACATCGACGGTAGAAATGGGACAAAATTCGGTAATATTTTGATGTTGGATGGTATTACAAAAGATGGTTTGTTAGATGTATATAGCAAAGTTCCTATGGGAAATTGTGCTGAATTATGTGCAAAAGAATATAACGTAACTCGTGAAGATCAAGATAATTTTGCAGTTGATTCCTACAAAAAATCTGCCGAAGCATGGAAAAATGGTCACTTTGCTAATGAAGTTGTTCCAGTATCTGTTCCTCAACGTAGAGGAGATGCTATTTTGGTTGGTGAAGATGAAGAATACAAAAATGTTTTCTTAGATAAAATCCCAACATTGCGACCAGCTTTTGATAAAGAAGGAACGATCACCGCTGCAAATGCATCAAAATTAAACGATGGTGCATCTGCTTTGATTTTAGCTTCTGCTGAGGCTGTTGCTAAATACAACTTGAAACCAATTGCTAAAATTGTTTCTTATGCGGATGCAGCACATGCTCCTGAATGGTTTACAACTGCACCCGCAAAAGCGGTTGATAAAGCATTGGAAAAAGGGAATCTTAAAAAAGAAGATATCAACTTCTGGGAATTTAACGAAGCCTTCGCAGTTGTTGGATTAGCAAATGTTAAAATATTAGGCTTAGACCCTCAAAAAGTAAATATTTACGGTGGTGCTGTTGCTTTAGGACACCCGCTAGGTAACTCAGGATCTCGTATATTAGTAACTTTGGTAAATGTATTGAAACAAAATAACGCGAAGTACGGCGGTGCTGCTATATGTAATGGTGGTGGTGGTGCTTCTGCAGTTATCATTGAAAATATCTAATCGTTGACAAAAAACGAAATCTGACAAAAGACTTTAATTTTTTAAAGTCTTTTGTCTTTTTAACCAATTTGTCTTTTTAACCAATTTATAATTCCTTACTCATAATTCATAACCCCATGAATATTCGTCCAAGAAGAAATCGTAAAAATGCAACCATTCGTGCAATGGTAGAAGAAACCAAACTAGGTGCTGAAAATTTAATTTATCCTATCTTTTTACAGGATGGAAAAGGGATTAAATCGGAAATTAAATCATTACCAAATAATTTCCGATGGAGTATCGATATGCTTCTACCTGAGGTGGAGAAATGTTTGGAATTAGGAATCAATACCTACGTTCTTTTTCCTGCCATAGAAGAACGTTTGAAAGATGCAATCGCTTCTCATAGCTATGCTTCGGATAATTTTTATTTGGATGTAATTCGAAGCTTGAAAGATCGTTTTCCTGAAATCGTTTTGATGAGTGATGTGGCCATGGATCCATATTCTTCAGATGGTCACGATGGTTTAGTGCGCGATGGTAAAATTATCAATGATGAAACACTTCCAATTTTAGCGAAGATGTCTATAGCACAAGCACAAGCAGGCATTGATATACTTGGACCTTCGGATATGATGGATGGGCGAGTAGGGTATATTCGTGAAGCATTGGATCAAGCGAATTTTACTGATGTGAGTATTATGTCTTATTCAGTCAAATATGCAAGTGCTTTCTACGGTCCATTCCGAGATGCGTTAGATTCAGCGCCAAAATCAGGGGATAAAAAAACGTACCAAATGAATCCTGCTAATCGTCGTGAAGCATTAATCGAAGCGGAATTGGATATACAAGAAGGTGCAGATATGTTAATGGTAAAACCAGCACTTTGTTATTTAGACGTAATTGCTTCTTTGAAAGAAAAATTCGATGTTCCAATCACGGCGTACAACGTAAGTGGGGAATGCGCAATGGTATATGCTGCATCTCAAAATGGGTGGTTGAATTATGAAGCTACCATGTCTGAAATGTTGTTAAGTATACGTCGTGCTGGTGCGGATGGTATTTTGACCTATTTCGCTAAAGACTTCGCAACCTTATTGAAAAAGTAATGAAGTATCAAGATATATTAGACGATGCGAAAGCAAATCTTCCTGCATTAAAAAAGAAAATTGTCAGTCTCAAGAAAACAAATAATCGTTTACTAGATACCCAATTTCATACCGCTCATACAAAAACTTTCAAGGGAATTGACTGTCTATCTTGTGCCAATTGTTGTAAAACAACGAGTCCTATATTCCGTAAGGTAGACATAGACCGTATCTCCAAAAGTATGGGTATGAAATCCGGTAAATTCGAAGACGAATTCCTTCGTTTGGATGAAGACAATGATTTTGTTCTAAAATCTTCCCCTTGTTATTTCCTTGGAGTTGACAATAAATGTTCTATTTACGATGTTCGACCTTTAGCGTGTAGAGAATATCCACATACTGATCGAAAAAATATGTTTCAAATTTTAGATGTGACCACAAAGAATGTAGAAATATGTCCTGCTGTTGCCAAAATTGTAACTGAAATAGAAGGTAATGTAAAAGCCAAGTAAAGACGCCGTATTTGGCGTCTACTTTTTTTACCAACTCCCTCCAGATCCGCCACCGCCGAATCCTCCGCCGCCAAATCCACCAAATCCTCCGCCGCCAGAACTACCTCCGCCAAATCCTCCGCCACTACCGAATCCACTTCCCATAAAGAAGAATCCAGCTGGCCCCATGGTCATGCCTCCACGACCTCCACGACCACCTTTTTTGGAAAGTAGGAATACAAATAAGGCAATGATTAATAAGACAATAATTGCAGTAGATTTTGATTTTCGACCATTCTTTTTCGCATATTTTGCAGAGTTATATTCCCCTTTAGCAAATTTCATCAAGACATCCGTTGTGTTGTCTAGTCCTTTGTAAAATTCTCCAGATTTTAAATAAGGTATTAATTCATCTTCTTCAATTTGTCGACAAGTATAATCAGGAATCGCACCTTCTAAACCTTTACCAGTTGCAATAAAAAACTTACGCTCTCCAGGTCCACCGGTTGGTTTGATCAAAATTACAATTCCATTATCTTCTTTTTCATGACCAATTCCCCATTTATCACCTAATTCGTATGCGAATTCTGCGGGTTCATACCCTGCCAAATCGTCTACAATAACAATCACTATTTGATTAGAAGTAGATTCTGCAAAAGCAGTCAATTTGTTTTCTAATAATCGTTGCTCATCGACACTTAGAAAATCAGGGAATTCTTTAGAAAAATTGTTAACTAATCTAGGAGGATTTGGAGCATCAGGAATCCCATTCTGACCAAAAACAGTCAAAGCACACAATAATAAGAGAGAAAGAAAAAAACGGTTTAACATGGGTATAAATTATGAATTAATATATTAATTATAATTTTTGTTTTTCGAGGATTATTCGAGGCAGACAATAAAAATAGATTCGAGTTTACTGAAGTAAATGAGAAGCTGTTTTGCAGTCGAACGAAGAAGTGTATTCCAAAAACAAAAATTATTCTCCGAAAGAGATGTCGTTGGAAAGTTCGTTAGTATCGTCAGATTGATATGGAAAGTGAATTTTTAATTTTTCTCCTGCCATCTCAATTCCATTACTCAATCCTTCTGTAAATAGACCTAGCTGAAATTGACGTAACATTTCTGTTTTTACATCGTCCCAAAAATGTTCATCAACTAGACCATTGATTCCTTGGTCTCCAATCACAGCGAATTTTTTATCCTTAACTGCCAAATAAAACAAAACCCCATTGCGGTGTTCGGTTTTATGCATAGCTAATTGTTCAAATACTTTTACAGCACGTTGAACAGGTTCTGTCTTACATTTTTCTTCTAAGTGAACACGAATTTCACCCGAAGTATTTAATTCTGCACGAGCGATTGATTCGCCGATTGCATGTTGTTGGGATTCTGAAAAAAAATCTTTTACTGCCATTGTGAGATAAAAAAAAGGCGGTAGTTAACCGCCTTGATGAAGTATTTGAAATTATTTTGAGAAATCTACTGTTGGGGCAACTTCTGTTCCTGCAGCTGCAGCGAAAGGAGTTTTCTTTGGGAAAGTAGCTGCATTTAAAAACATACTATTAAAAAATCCACGAATGTGAGAGTTGTATGATTTAATTGTTTCGTTGTAGTCTTGACGCGCTTTGTTGATTCTGTTTTCAGTACCCTCTAATTGTGCTTGTAACTCACTAAAGTTCTCAGTAGAACGAATTTGAGGATATGCTTCAAACGCTAAGTTGATAGCCGTATTGATTTTTTTACCCATCAATTCCATATCTTCTGGAGTTTTTGCATTCACAATTCCTGCTCTTGCTTGAGTAACTGATTTTAAGATATCTCCTTCATTATTCGCTGCACCTTTAACTGTTGCAACTAATTGAGGAATCAAATCTGCACGACGTTGGTAAGTTGCACCAACATTACCCCATGATTCATCAACTGTTTCTTGTAAGGTGATTGCAGTGTTATACGTAGATCGGTACGTCATAAATAAAATAACTACTAAACCTCCAATTGCCAGTAGAATAATGTTCGATTTTTTCATTTTCTAAATTTTTATAAATATACTATGAATTTGTCAAACGAAATGCCAAACTTGATGAGAAGACAATTTGTCAGTACTTATTATTCCTAAAACTATTCCTTATTTTGTTTCATGAATACAATGAAATACCAAGGATTAGGTTCTAAATTTCAGAAGCCAATTAAAAGTATGTTGAACCAACATATTCTCAAGATATTGTACAAAAACATTCTTACGCACAAAATGATTGGTTAGAAAATATAAAATTTGACACCAATTTCAGAACGAATGTAAACGGAGAATTAAAATTATATATAAGCGAGTTAGATAATGTAATTCCTGTAGTTTAATTACTTGCAAATTAATGTGTAATAGGTAGTTGAATACCCTCCAAAATAACCCAGTGCTCCACCAGAAAAATTTGTGGGTATATTTAATGGAATTGTAAATGGATTAGTACCACTATTAACTTGAACGTATTTTTTTTGCAGGAAGTTATAAGTTGATTTATCTAAACTTGAAAATTTTACAATAACAGTATCATTACGTTTGTATAAACCCCTGAATTGTTCTGCTATTGTTTGGTCTCTTCGTGTTCTTGGATTTTCGTAAAAAAAATCAAAGCTTACTCCGTTAATAAATTGATCATCAAAAACTGGATTTCCTGTTTTATGGAATTTTAGATCACTAGGTTTACCTGTTTTATCCAAATTTGTTCTTAGCACCTCCCAAAAATAGGCATTGTATTTTTCCTTTGGGTCTGACAAATGACCGTAGGCATAACCGTATTCGTTGGTGTTTTTTTCAGGTTTCCAATAGACTGAATCCAAATAGGTTGGTTCAACAATAGATGTTGAAGCGTTGTATTTTTTTCCTTTATATTGAATTTCAACACTATATGTACTCCCTGATTTTCCAAAAAATGCTTGATTCAACGTAGAATAAGCGCAAATATGGTATTTTGACATCAAACTTGGAGGGATTCCAAATAGCGCATACCCTATATCTTGAAATTCTTTTGGGATTTCATCTGAACATATAGTTTCTAATGTATCTGTAATTGTTCCATCTGATATAGTAATTAATGCGTCTGATATAAAGTCATTAAATATAGCATCCTGTGTGTTTTCTGAAAAAATATCTTTGGTAGTACTTAAAATGATAATAGGAGGGAGTCCGGTTTCAATTTTACCATCAATCACTAATTTTTCATCATAATTTGGGAGTTTTATAGTTACTACTTTTTGACAAGCATTCAAAAATGCAAAAACAGTAAATAGAATTAGGTATATGTAATGAAACTTTTTCATCTTAAAAATTAAAATTCCAGGTGACACTTGGTATGATAGGGAAGAGTGAAACTTGTTTTACCGAAAGTTGAAAATTTCCTTGAACTAGTTTTCCCGCCCCTTGTAAATAAAGGAAGAAAGGATTTGCATGATTATAGACGTTGTACACCGAAAAGTTCCAATTACTTCTGAAACGTTTTTTTACTTCAATGTAATCGTCTAATTCATAACTGTATACTTTTTTGGTTGCTTTATCGAAACGAGTTGCACTTAAATCTAAACGGTGATAGGAAGACATACGCGTAGAGTTTCTAGAATTATAATCGAATAATAAATTTTGGTCATGCAGATACCATGAGGAGGGAAGTGTTAAAGTATTTCCAGTAGCATAAACAAATACAGCTCCGAAAGTCCAACGATCATTTAATTCATAGGAACCTACAATTGAAAGATCATGTCTTCGATCGTATTTGGCAGGGAAAGGAGTCGCTTGAATATCTGGGAAGTAACGTTCCGTTTTAGCTAAGGTATATCCAATCCAGCCGGTAAAATTGCCTGCATTTTTTCGAATAAAAAACTCAATTCCATAACTTTTACCAGTTCCAAACACTAATAAATGATCAATGTTGTCCGTGAAATTATCTTGGGGAAGTATGCCAGGTTTATACTCGATTAAGTTTTTCATTCCTTTAAAATATGTCTCTACAGATAATTCTACTTTTTCTTCTAAGATATTTTTATAATATCCCAAAGAAACTTGATACCCTTTTTGTGGTTTTGCTAGATCCGTACTCGGAAGCCAAATATCAGTTGGTAATGATAAAGTACTTAAAGAAGTTAAATGAATGTATTGAAAGTTGTAAGCATATCCGAGTTTAATGGAACTTTTATCTTTAAATAAATAGCGCGCTGTTACACGTGGTTCAAATCCACCATAGGTTTTTATGGGTTTACTATTCGAATAATCAATGGTCGAAGCTTGATTAGGAAGTGTGTTGTTTAAATATCGTGTAAATGGACCTACAAATTGATAGGCTGAATATCTTAAACCAACATTTACTTTTAATTTTTCGGAAATTTCGTATTCATCATTGATGAAAAAAGCACATTCATGACTTCTTAATTTTTGAGGTGATTGAATGTTTAATGGATTAGCTCCTTGTTCTACAGATAAACTTGAAGGTAAAAATGTATGAAAAATATAATCAAATCCATATTTAATTTTATGTTTTTGAAATTTTGTAGAAGTAAATTCAATTTTTTCTCCAAGGTCATGAATTTCTGAATTTAATGCAATAGAAAATACGTCTTGACTAGAACCAAAACCAAATGTATAGTTTGTAGTATAACTTGTTGCATTCATGACAAGTCTTTCAGAATACTGATGATTCCAGCGTAAAGCTGCTAATTTATTTCCCCATGGAATTTCAACGTTAAAACCTTCATTTTTATTACTAAAGGTAAATTTATCGACACCTATATATGAACTGAAAAATAATTTATCTTTTTTTCCCAAGGTGTAATTCGCTTTGAAATTTAGGTCGTAAAAGAAGTAGGCCGAACCATTGAAAGGCGATGAAGATGTTATGAACGGTTTCATTAATACATCTATGTAAGTTCTTCTTCCTGCAATCATAAAAGCACCTTTGCCTTTATTGATTGGGCCGTCTATGGTGAGTCGAGATGATATCAAACCTATACCTCCTTTTACATGAACTTTTTGTTGATCACCGTCGTTTGTTTTTATTTCTAAAACTGAAGACATTCTACCTCCAAAATTTGCGGGCATTCCTCCTTTAATTAAATTACCGCTTTTTACAGCATCGGAATTGAATACGGAGAAAAAACCGAAGAGGTGGGAAGCGTTATAAACTGGTACTTCATCTATTAATACTAAGTTTTGATCAGGACCACCTCCACGCACATAAAAACCTTGTCCACCTTCGCTAACAGAAGAAACACCCGGTAATAATTGAATGGTTTTTAAAATGTCCACTTCTCCCATAAATGCAGGAAGTGTCTTGATTTTTTTCATTTCCAATTCGATTTGTCCCATATTTGGGTCATTGACCTGACTTTTCTTTTTAACATGAATTTCAGCAGTAGCTAATTCTTTTAAATTTACTTCTAATTCGATTTCTAAATTTTTATTTTCGCTTATTGAGATTGTTTTAGATATTGGTTTGTATCCTAAACATTTAATGTCTAAATGATAACTGCCAGGAATTAATGAAAAGAAAAAATAACCACTGGAATCAGTGATTTCAATTGTTTTTGACGGTGTTATTTGAAGTTTAACATTTGGTAGAGTAGTTCCAGTTTCTTTGTCTTGAACTGTACCTGATAACGTGAAGTTTGATTGAGTAAACGAAAAAACAGGCGTAATAAAGCTTAAAAGCAATAGAATAAAGAGTTGTATAAACCTGTTTTTTTGCATTTATCGAGAACCAAAAATCGTACTGCCAACTCTTACCATTGTACTTCCTTCTTCCATAGCAGTTTGATAATCACCACTCATTCCCATTGATAATTCTTTGAACTCAGAATTGAATTTAAAATAATGACTTTTAATTAGTTGGAAGTAATTATGTAGCGTTTGAAATTCTTCATGAATAAGTTGTTCATCATTCGTAAAAGAAGCCATTCCCATGACTCCATGAATACTTACATGTTGAAGTTCTACAAATTCGTTGGATTCCAACATTTCTTGAGCTTCCTCAAATGAAAAACCAAACTTTGTTTCTTCTTGAGCAATATGAAATTGTAACAAACAAGGAATTATTCGCTGGCATTTTACAGCTTCTTTGTTTATCTCTTTTAGTAATTTAAAACTATCTACTCCATGTATTAAATGTACAAAAGGTACAATGTATTTTACCTTATTTGTTTGTAAATGACCGATTAAGTGCCATTCAATATCTTTGGGTAAAGCTTCGTGTTTTTCAACTAGTTCTTGTACTTTATTTTCTCCAAATGCGCGTTGTCCTGCATCATATAAAGTTTGAATATCTGATGCAGGTTTTGTTTTGGAGACAGCAATTAATTCTACACCTTCTAATAATGTATTTTTTACTTGAAATAAATTGTTTTTAATCATTTTTCAATTTCATAAATTGTTAAACCACTGCGTAATTTTGGTTCCACCCAAGTTGATTTTGGAGGCATGATTAATTGATTATCAGCTACTTTTTTTACTTGATCTATCGTTACTGGATAAAGTACAAAACCGACCTTCGCTCTTCCTTGTGCAATAGGGATTGTGATGGCATCTAATCCAATGTTTCCTGGAATAAATTGAATTGCAGAACTTGTTTTTAAGTCTTCAATTCCTAAAATTGGTGTCAAAATGGTTTGGGTTAAAATCTCCGGATCTAAACAAGCTACGGGATCATTGGTGTTGTATAATTCTGGTTTACAGATTAATAAATACCAAGTTCCACTTAAATTCATGGTAATATGGTGTTCTTGTTCAGGTTTAGAACCTTTTTCTAAATGTGTTACACTAAAATTTTCCTTTAATTTTTCAATAAAAGCATGTTCGCTTAAGCCATTTAAATTATCTACCAAACGGTTGAATTCACGTATATTTAGACGTTTTTCATCCATAAAAAACGCAAGAAAATAGTCGCTAGATATGTTGTTGAATCCTAATTGTTTACGACGTTCAGATAAACCAGCGCTCGAAGCACTACGGTGATGACCATCGGCAATATAACTTGCGTCAATCTTTGCAAATTCCGCTTTGACAATCGCTTCTTCTTCTGAAGATAATACCCAAAGTTCATGCTTGGTTCTATCGGTGGTTGAAAACTCATATTCAGGTCTTTTTGCAGAGATTCTAGCGTATTCTTCTTCCAGATTCGTATTACTTGGGTAGGATAGAAGTACAGGTTCTGCATTATAACCTACTATATCTAAGTAATTTACAAACATTGCCTCTCTGGAAGTTAATGTTGCTTCATGTTTTTTAATTTTATCTTGTTGGTATTCTTCCACACTTGCCCCTCCAATGATTCCGAGGAATTCATGTGTAGACGTTGATTGTTTATAAAGGTATAATTTTGGTTCAATATCTTGAAATACAATTCCTTCTTCGATAAATTCATGATATTTACTTCTCACCAATTCAAAACGTTCTTTGGAATTCGGGTTTGTTTGCGGAATTTGTTTGTCAAATTCAGGGTGAATGATACGTATAAATGAATACGGATTTGATTCAAGTTTTGCTTTTAAAACAGACTTTGAATAGGTTGATACTGGTCGTGTTACAACTAAGTGAGCTTTGTCTCTGCTAGGTCTAATTGCACGAAAGGAATGAAGTGTTGCCATAAATTAATCTTGTGTTACGAATGTAAGAAAAAAGATTGGAAAATGATAAATTGTATTCTTGCATGAACCCTATTTGTTATTAAATTTACTATTTCTTTTAATAAACTATGAATCCTAATAATATCCTCAAAATTTCCCCAGAACTTAAAGCTAAACTTTCTGAATTAGGTTTTGAGAAAACCTTCGAAGAAAACGAAGTGATACTGCGTGAAAGTTCCTATATCAAAGCGATACCAATTGTATTAAATGGAAGTATTCGTGTGATGCGCACGGAAGAAGATGGTCGAGAGATTTTACTTTATTACATCAAGGCAGGTGAAAGTTGTATTATGTCTTTTCTTGGCGGAATTCACGATGATACAAGCAAAATTAATGCAGTTGCTGAAGAAAAAACAGATTTATTATTGATTCCGATTGATAAAATTTCTCTATTAGTGAAAGATTTTCCAGAATGGTTGGACTACATTTTTAAATTGTACCATAAACGTTTTGAGGAATTATTGGATGTGGTAGATGCAATTGCTTTTAAAAAGTTAGACGAACGAATCTTAGATTTTGTTAAAAATAAAGCGAAACTATCGAATTCAAACGTGATTAATTTAACCCATGAACAAATTGCAAATGAGTTAGGTTCAGCGCGTGTTGTAGTTTCCCGTTTATTAAAACAACTTGAATCACAAGGTGTTGTTGAATTAGGTAGAAATAAAATTACCTTGTGTAACTAACGTTGCTTAACTTCTAGATTTATTACCTCAACTTTGTCCTATAATTAAATCATAGGTTTATGAAAAATATGGGAAAAGCAGATAAAATCGTTCGTGTACTAATTGCAGTACTCTTTACGGTTTTATTTTTAAATCAAGTAGTTACAGGAGTAATGGGAGTTATTCTAGTAATTTTAGCAGGTGTGTTTTTGCTAACAAGTGTTGTTGGAACATGTCCGCTTTATCTACCTTTCAAAATCAATACAAATCATAAAAAGTAAAATCATGGAAATTAAAAATTTGCTTAAAGAAAACAAAGGAACTATCGTAGATGTACGTTCGATAGAAGAATATCGTGGTGGTCATGTAGTTGGATCATTAAATATTCCATTACAAGAAATTCCAGAACGCCTAGAGGAATTAAAAGCTTTAGAACAACCATTAATTTTATGCTGTGCTTCTGGAAATAGAAGTGGTCAAGCTGAGCGTTATTTGTCTCAACTTGGAATGACTTGCTACAATGGTGGAAGTTGGTTAGATGTAAATTTTCACAAATCAAATTAAGCACGAAAATGTTAAAAGCAATTAAAAATGCACTTGGTTTAGGACCAAAGTTAGACTATAAACAAGCCTTGAAAAATGGAGCGATTATAGTAGATGTTCGCTCTAAAGGTGAATATGCTGGAGGTCATATTCCAGGTTCTGTAAATATTCCTGTTGAAAGTTTAATTGGGAATTTGAATAAATTGAACAATAAAAATCAGACGATTATAACGTGTTGTGCATCCGGAATGCGCAGCGGTTCCGCAAAAATGATGCTGAAAGGAAAAGGATATACGGATGTGCATAATGGCGGTTCTTGGTTTTCATTGGGTAAAAAAATCATGTAAGGATGTTAAAAGTTATAAGTACATTTTTTTTAGCAGCTTTCCTTTTGGTTAGTTGTTCGATTGGACAAGGTTCAACAAAAACAGATTTGAGACCATCTGAATTTTCAAAACAGTTAAAGGAAACAGAAAACCCAACTATTTTGGATGTGCGAACGCCTGGTGAATTTGGGGAAGGACACATTCAAAACGCTTTAAATATCGATTGGAATGGTGCAAGTTTTGATGTGCAAGTTTCCAAATTAGATAAAAACAAAACTGTTTTTGTGTATTGCTTAAGTGGAGGAAGAAGTGGCTCAGCAGCAAATCAATTACGTTCTAATGGATTCAAAAATGTGTTAGAATTAGAAGGTGGTATGATGGCTTGGAGAAGTGCTGCTTTACCTGAAACTACAGATTCGAAAGTCGTTAAAAGTACAGGTGTGTCCACAACTGATTTTGAAAAAATGATTAAGGCAGATAAAGTTGTATTAGTCGATTTTTATGCTGAATGGTGTGGGCCTTGTAAAAAAATGAAACCTTCCATTGAAGCAATCGAACGTGAAATGAAAAACGTAAAAGTAATTCGTATTGATGTTGATAAACATGCGGATTTGGTCAAATCGTTTGAAATTCAAGAGATTCCTATTCTACGTGTATACAAACAAGGAATAGTAGCATGGGAACAAAAAGGATATGTAGAAAAAGAGATAATTTTGAAAAATTTAAAATAATTTATACTCTTTACAATTTTTAGATTGTTTATTTTTAGATGGTTAATTGTATGTTTGTCCGTTTTTGGTAGTTGAAATGAATTTTGACTTACAGTCAAAATAATAGTTAGAATCAAATTATGTACAATGTGTTAAGAAATCAATTTGTTAGTTTGATTTTTTTTTCTATATTTGCCCTCGTCTAAAGTAGACATACATAAGAATCATTAAATAATATTGGAATGTATTTAGCACCAGAAAAGAAAACAGAGATCTTCGCAAAATACGCGGGATCTGAAACAAACACAGGATCTGCAGAAGGTCAAATCGCTTTATTTTCTTACAGAATCTCTCACTTGACAGAGCACTTAAAGAAAAATAGAAAAGATTATGGAACACAACGTTCTTTGCAATTATTAGTTGGTAAAAGAAGAAGTCTATTGGATTACTTGAAAAAGAAAGAAATTTCTCGTTACCGTGCTATCGTGAAAGAATTAGGATTACGTCGTTAATAACAAAGTTATCTTTATAAAGAAAAGGCATTTGAACTCTCAAATGCCTTTTTTTATGGAAAAAATGTCGTAATTTCGTTTTGCAAATTAAATTGTAAATTAATCAAGTATGAATATAGTTAAAAAGTCCATCACTATTGGAGGGAAAAGTATCTCCATCGAGACAGGAAAATTGGCAAAACAAGCTGATGGCTCCGTAGTGTTACAAATGGGCGAAACTGTAATGTTAGCAACGGTTGTTGCAGCACCTACAGCAAAAGATGGAGTAGATTTTTTACCGTTAACGGTAGATTACAAAGAAAAATTCGCTGCGGCTGGAAAAATCCCTGGTGGTTTCTTCCGTAGAGAAGCAAGACCTTCGGATGGTGAAGTGTTAATCATGCGTTTGGTGGATCGTGCATTACGTCCATTATTTCCAGATGACTACCATGCGGAAGTTCAGTTAATGATCCAATTGTTATCCTATGATGGAGAACACCAACCAGACGCTTTATGTGGTTTGGCTGCTTCTGCTGCTATCGCAGTTTCTGACATCCCTTTCAACGGACCAATGTCTGAAGTTAGAGTAGGTAGAGTGAACGGTGAATACGTGATCAATCCTACTGTATCTGAAATGAAAAATTCGGATATTGATATCATGATTGCTGGTACGGTGAAAGATATCGTGATGTTAGAAGGTGAAATGAAAGAAATTTCCGAATTGGAAATGGTAGATATCATCAAATTGGCTCACCAAGCAATTATCGAACAATGTAACTTTCAATTAGAATTAGCTAAATTAATTCCAGTTGCTGCAGTAAAAAGAGAATACAATCACGAAACTCATAACGAAGAAGTTAAGAAAAACGTTTTCGATTTCTGTTTTGAAAAATGTAAAGATGTTGCCCGTCAAGGTTTAGCGTCTAAAGTGAAAAGAACGGAATTGTTTGATGCTGTTAAAACTGAATTCAAAGCGCAATATACAGAAGAAGAATTAGCTGAAATCGGTGGATTCATCTCTGTTTACTTCTCTGAAGTGAAGAAAAAAGCAGTAAGAACTGTAATGGTGGAAGAAGGAAAACGTTTGGATGGTCGTAAATTCGACGAAATTCGTCCAATCTGGGCGGAGGTTGATTATTTGCCTATCGTTCATGGATCTGCTGTATTTACGCGTGGAGAAACACAATCATTGACTACGTTAACTTTAGGTGGTAAAATGGATGAACAATTGTTAGACGGAGTTACTTTCCGTGGAACAGAAAAATTCATGTTACACTATAATTTCCCTCCATTCTCAACAGGTGAAGCAAAACCATTACGTGGTACTTCTAGAAGAGAAGTTGGACATGGTAATTTAGCGTTAAGAGCATTGAAAAATGTTCTTCCAGACGATAATCCATATACAATTCGTTTAGTTTCTGAAATTTTAGAATCCAATGGATCTTCTTCAATGGCTACCGTTTGTGCTGGTACTTTAGCATTAATGGATGGTGGTGTTCAAATTAAAGCGCCAGTATCTGGTATTGCCATGGGATTAGTTGCTGAAGGTGGTAAATTTGTAGTTCTTTCAGATATCTTAGGGGATGAAGATCACTTAGGGGATATGGACTTCAAAGTAACAGGTACTGCTGCAGGTATTACTGCATGTCAAATGGATATTAAAGTAGATGGTTTACCATACGAAGTATTGATCCAAGCATTAGAACAAGCACGCGCAGGTCGTTTACATATCTTAGATAAAATTTTGGAAACAATTGCTGTTCCAAATCCTGAGTTGAAACCACAAACTCCTCGTATTGAAGCGTTCAACGTTCCTAACGAAGTAATTGGTGCTATCATCGGGCCTGGAGGAAAAATTATCCAAGCATTACAAAAAGAAACAAATACTGTAATCACAATTGAAGAAATTGAAGGTGGTCAAGGTCGTGTTCAAGTAATGTCAAACAATGGAGATGATATGAAAGCTGCAGTGACGAAAATTCGTCAAATTGCATTCCCTCCAATTGTGGAAGAAGGTGCCGAATACGAAGGAAAAATCAAATCATTACAAGCATACGGATGTTTCGTAGAAATTCTACCTGGAACAGATGGACTTATCCATATCTCTGAGTTTAATTGGGAGAAAATCGCTAAAATGGAAGATGTTTGTAAAGAAGGAGATGTCGTTCGTTTCAAAGTAATGGGTAAAGACTTGAAAACAAAAAAATGGAAACTTTCTCGTAAAGTATTACTTCCAAAACCTGAAAGAAAAGAAGAAGAAGTTTCTGCTGAAACAAAAGAAGCATAATTCTATTCTACACAAATTTTAAGAGGCTATTTCAAAAGAATAGCCTCTTTTTTTGTGAGGAAATGTTAGAAATCGTTAATTCATTTTGAATGCAAGAATAAAGCGAAAAATATTCGTGGTTTATATAGAACTAATTCAAAAATAAAAATGAATGTTCTTTCTTGGTCTGATCCAAATTCGATTCTTTACTTAGTTTTGAATCTATACCCTGCAACTAAACGGATATTTAAATATGTTTGGGTGTATTTTAATGAGGTAAACTCGATTGATTTATTGTCAAAATCTGTATGTAACATTAAAAACCAATTAGGTGTTTGATAACCTCCTATAAATCTAATATCAAATCGAGGTGCTAAACCTATAAAATATCTAGTTGTTTGATTGGTGTGAAAACTTTTTTCTTGTATAACTAATCCGTAACCACCTAAAGCACTAATATTCCAATGCCCTTTTATGTAAGCGTAAGCTAAACCAGGCACTAAACCGATATCAAAAGCACGAATTAACGTAGAGCTTGTTTTTGAATTACTTGGATCGTTCAGGTAAAATGGTAAAATAGTGGATTCATTATTATTTATTCCAAAGGAATTGATTGTGCTTTTAACATACCAAGTAAAACTAGATTTGTTAAAAACAGCAGTTTTTCCTCTTAAAGCAGACATTGAAAAATTCTTTTTGTAAAAAAACCACATATTGATAGAGAAACTTTTAGAGATTAAACTACTTTCAATATCATTAGGAGTGTCATTAATAGATTTCGACGGATTAAATTGATATGCATCTAGTAAGGCAAATCCCCGATAGCGATAAAAATCTACATCAAAAAACATTTTTTTATACGTAAAATCAAATCCAAGATGAAAATACTTGGATGGTCCGTAATCTTTTGTTGGTTTGATGGAACCCGGTAATTGAATGTTTAGCCTTAAAGAAAGCCAACGATAATGACATCCAATTCCGTAAAAATCATGAATGTTATTTCTGAATTTTGCCTTAATAGGAATTTTATTTTGATCTGTTTCAATATTTAAAGGAGCTGTATTAAATCCTAAGTCATTAAATAAAATAAAATTATTTCGATAACTAGTAGTGGATGATGAATCAATTTGACTTAATGTAATAAATGAAGTTATATTAAATAATAAAATTGTAATTAATGTTTTATAGCTATTAATATTGGTTTTATTAGAGCGCATTTTAATGTGATTCTGAGCGAAATAAAAATGTTAAATTAAGTTGTAAAAGTAATCTTTGTAAATGAATTTTTGATACTGAATATTTATTAAATTTGTATGTATACTCATTCATCATTCATGTCTTTTAAACATATTTTATTTCTATTTTTAATGTTATTTATTGACAATTTGTCGATATCTCAAACATCTACTAAAATTAGAATAAATCACAATGGGAATGATACAATAAGTTCTAATAACGATACAGTTATAGTAAAGATTTGTTTTGGTGACTCTGTGATTGTCTCTCCAAAGTTTACTTCTGTAGATGCCAAAATTGACACCAATAATTTAAAGTATGAGTGGATAGTTGGAGGTGTAGGGTTTTATCAAAGTAAATCTTATAGTTTCAAACCAAAATTTAGTAATGGTTATTATATCACTTTAAATATTTATAAAGATACTACTATTAATGAAAAATTTTTCTCCTTTAAATTAGATTCAACAATTTGTAAGATTCAAGTATCATCAACTCCTCAATACAAAGCGTTTAAAGCTGTTCCAGATAATATTTGTATGGATAAAGTGGTTGATGTATTTATGCCCAAAAAAGATGGTTCGAATGAATCTGATCCTATTTATTTAGCTAAAGGTTTATATAGTATTGGTGGACTATATAAAGCAAATACTCCTATTCCTGATGGAATTCCTGGTAATGTATTTGAATCAAATATTTTGATTAATGATTTTGGGAATAATGCATTTGTTAAATCAAGTGAAGATATAGCACAAGTATGTATGTCTTTAGAACATTCATTTTTATCTGATATTGAAATAACACTAACTTGCCCTACAGGACAAAAGGCGGTTCTTATAAATGCATTTAATGGTCCGGTTTCAAATTCCATACCTGGTGGTTTTGGGACTGGTAAAGTTGTTGGTTTAGGGAATGACTTAGACAATACGGATGAAGTAGGGGTTCACGGAGAACCTCATATTCAATATTGTTTCTCAAGTAATAATTCAAATTTAGGTACAATGGGGGATGAGTATTGGGTTGAAAATTTTAAAACAAATATTGTTGGTAAACCTATTATGAACTCAGACGGAATATATTTACCTGAAGAAACTTTTGAAAAATTTATAGGCTGTCCAATTAAAGGAAATTGGAAAATTTCGGTTTCGGACAACAATGGAGGTGATGATGGATATATTTTTGATTGGGGGATTATGTTTAATTCGAAAGCCTTTCCAAAAATTGAAAATTATCAAAATAAATTATCAAAATCAGAATGGGTGGTTGATGAGAATGGTGCAATTACAAATAATTCACAAGATACGACTTTCATTACACCTAAAATTCTCGGTGCAAATACCTATAAATATCATGTAGTTACTGATTATGGGTGCACCGGACAAGGATATGATACCACAATACATATAAATACTAAATTGTGTTTAAATATTCCTAATGTGATGAATTTGAGTTCAAAAGTCGGAAATAATATTTTTTATATTAATACGGGCGATGTGAAAGAATTTAAATGCGAGGTTTATAATAGATGGGGAGTTGTAATGAGTGTTTTGTCTGGTCAAAAAGATGGTTGGGATGGAAGAGATAAGTATGGAAGAATAGTTGATGAAGGTGTTTATTTTTATAAATTAAACATTACCTTTAATAATGGGAGTTCTGTTTCTCAGGACGGAAATTTCCTTTTAATGCATTAATTAAATTTAAATTATTGGATTATGAATGGGTCAAAAAAGATAATAGGTGTAAATGGTTTTGGTAGAATTGGAAGATATTTTACCCGTTTAAGTTTGCAAAATTCATTAATAGACGTTGCTGTTGTAAATGATTTAGCCGATATTAAAACATTAGCCCACTTATTTAAATATGATAGTGTTCATGGTGGTTTAAAACAAAATTTTACGATTGTTGAAAATGCATTACATTTTGAAAACGGAAAGATAATTTACTTTGTACAGGAAAAAAACCCTTCAGAGATTCCGTGGGAAAAATATGGTGTAGAGTATGTTGTTGAATCAACTGGACTATTTTTAACAAGAGAAAAAGCAAGTTTACATTTGCTAAGACCTGGTGTGAAAAAAGTTGTTTTAAGTGCGCCTGCCAATGATGAAGACATTAAAACAGTTGTACTTGGAGTCAATAGTGATATTCTATCAGATTCAGATAAGATTATTTCTAATGCATCATGCACGACTAATTCTGCAGCACCAATGATTGAAGTAATTCGAAAATTAACTCATATTGAAAGCGCCTACATAACTACAATACATAGTTACACGACTGATCAACGTCTACATGATTCACCTCACAAGGATCTAAGGAGAGCTAGATCAGCTGCCTTGTCTATTGTACCAACTTCAACGGGAGCTGCAAAAGCCTTGACGAAAATATTTCCTGAGTTGGATGGTCATTTTGGTGGTTGTGGTATGAGAGTTCCTGTACCAGATGGAAGTTTAACCGATTTAACATTGATTGTCACAAATGCTCCAACGGTAGAGCGAATCAATCTAGCATTTAAAGAAGCTTCTGAAACTTATTTAAAAGATATATTAACTTATACAGATGATCCGATAGTTTCTGTTGATATAGTTGGAAATTCTAGTAGTGTAATTTTTGACAGTGATTTAACACATGTTATTGGAAATATGGTTAAGTTGGTTGGTTGGTACGATAATGAAGCTGGTTATTCGAATCGTTTAATCAATTTATTAGAAATTTTATAATTCAACAAGTTAAAAACTGATATCTCTAACTTAACAAACCTTAACAAAGACTCAAAACTTATTTTTCATATTCTTCGTTAAATTTGTATTTCAAATTAAACTTGCTATGAAGACAAATTTTAAATTTTTAGGTTTAGGTTTACTAGGAGGGATGTTACCCCTAGGTTTATTTTTGTGTTTTAATAGTCCATCAACTTCACTTTCTGATGAAGTATTGGATGGTAATCGTATGAATCATGCACAGTTTGCATCATTTGGTTCAAACCCAATGATGACAGAAAATTTTGTTGATGCATCGGAAAGTACAATTAATTCTGTTGTCCATGTCACAACCAAAGTTGTAAAAACAACTGTTCAACAAGATCCATTCTTTGAGTTTTTCTATGGTCCTGGATCAGGAAATAAAGAATTTAAACAATATGGTTCAGGTTCAGGTTCTGGAGTTATTGTTTCATCTGAAGGATACATTGTCACAAATAATCATGTAATTGACAATGCAAGTGAAATTGAAGTTATTTTAAACGACAATTCAAAATATTCAGCGTTTGTTATAGGTACCGATCCATCAACGGATGTCGCAATATTAAAAATTAATGCGCCGAATTTGAAACCTATTTCTTTCGGAAATAGTGATGATTTAAGAGTAGGTGAATGGGTATTAGCTGTTGGTAATCCTTTTAATTTAACATCTACGGTTACTGCAGGTATTGTAAGTGCAAAAGCTAGAAATATTAATATACTTTCAGATCGAACAAATAACAACATTGTTCCTATTGAATCATTTATTCAAACGGATGCTGCAGTAAATCCAGGTAACAGTGGTGGAGCTTTAGTGAATACTAAAGGTGAGTTGATCGGAATAAATTCAGCGATCTCATCACCTACAGGAAGTTACTCTGGATATTCTTTTGCAATTCCGATAAATTTAGTCCAAAAAGTAATGCGTGATTTAATTGATTTTGGAATCGTTCAACGTGCATTTTTAGGTGTTCAGATCTCTGATGTAAATCAAGAATTAAAAGAAAAACATGATTTACCTTCATTAAAAGGTGTTTTTATCTCAAAAGTTACTGATGATGGAAGTGCTGATAAAGCTGGAGTAAAGGAGGGTTCTGTAATTTTAAAAGTAGGTATGAAAGAAGTAAATTCCTCTGCAGAATTACAAGAAGAAATAGGGAAGAGAAGACCTGGGGATAATGTTACACTGACTGTGAGAACAAAAAAAGGTGTAACAGAAACAATTGACGTCATTCTCAGAAATATAGAGGGATCAACATCTTTAATGAATAAAAATGAGGTTTCTAAAACGAGTGCTTTAGGGGCAGTTTTTGTGAACCTATCTGATAAAGAAAAAAAGGAGTTGAATATTGCATACGGAGTTAAAATCAAAACATTAAATGCAGGTAAGTTAAAAGGTTTAGGTGTAGAAGAAGGAATGATTATTACCAAAATTAATAATGATCCGATTGAATCTGTTGAGCAGTTAACGACTAAATTAAGTTCTGGAAATCGTGGTATTTTACTTGAAGTTATGACTAAAAGTGGTAAAAAAGATTATATTGGATTTGGACTTTAAGATCGCTTAAATTCTACTTTTAAAAAGTTAAATAAAAACAGTCGATAAAAACATAATATATTAGTTGCAAAAGAGTGAATAATTCATTTTTTATGATTTTCACATTGAATAATAGTACACTTATGTTGTTGTTTTAGAGAGTTTTTTATGTTATTATTTGAGATTAAATAGCTGTTTTAACAGCAATAAAATTAACAGAGTTTATACACTTTATTTTTGTAATGTTTTTGATTACTGAGTTTTAGTGCTTTTAAATTAGTATTGACAAACAGAATATCAAAAATTGGTTTTGATAAAATATTGAATAAATGAGGTCAATTTACTATATTGGTTGTATTCGATCAATATAGTAAATTGACCTCATTTTCCATATAGATTATTTAAGTTAAGATATTATATAGATTTTTAATGGGGTTTTACACCACTAAATAATCAATCAATGGATACGATTAGTTTTTTCAATATGATTGATTTAATATCCTCCAAACCATTTTTTTATAAACCATTCAGCGGAAAGTAAAACTAGTATTAAAATTAAAATCCAAGCGTAATCCAATAAATCAAGATTAGATTTTTGTTCATATGATACAGAAGCAATATCATCTCTATTCTCAATAATAGACAACAAGTTATTTGATTCTTTTAAACTGAAAAATTTCCCATTTGATTGTTGTGAAATCTGTCTTAATAATAAATGATTCGCTTTTGTATCTATCTGTTCAATTTGTTCGTTTTCTACATAAAAAGTACCTTTCTTCACATGATTTTTCCCGCCATAAACACTAGATGCAATCCATGTGTAATTACCAGGGTAAAGTGTTCCAAGTGGTAAAGTGTAAAAATTTGAAGTAATTCCAAATTGGTAAACTGACTTCTTTTTTTGCTCATCAATCAATTCAAACTTGATTTCAGGTGAAGTAATTAATTCCATGGATGGATTATAAAACTCTGCCTTAATGCGCACCTCCTCTTTTGCTGAAAATTTACGCGGCAGTGTAACATGTAATGCAGACTTATTTTCTTTTACTAATAAATAGGAAAAAACTTTTTGAAATAACTGATCGACAGTACGGGTATCTTTGGTTTTAGCATATTCATAGAATTTCCATTTCCAGATTCCTTCTCCATAAAAAACTCCATAACTAACTTGATTTCGTTTACCAAAAAACAATAAGGGATCTTTCTTTACAATATTACCCAATTTTTGGTACAACAATACTTCAACTGGATTTGAAAATTGAAGTTCGCCATATTTCACAAACACGGGAGGGAGAAAAGCTATCTCTTTTGATATATCTGACGACATTTCAAATACATTTACCGATGAAGATACAAAAGCTTGTACTTCATCTGTCTGTCTACCTAGAGAAGCAGTAAAACCTAAATTTAATTGATTTATTAGTGCAGTTGATGTGTTTGGACCTATAAAATAAAAAACAGGTTTCTTTAACGCTTTTAATTTTTCATAGGTTATACTTGAAAATTCAATACCTGGTTCATGCCAAATGACAAGATCAGATGTTCCATATTCTTCTTTCCATTGAGTAGAATTTGCAATCTTGACTTGAATATTTTCATCTTTTTCTAACGTTGATTTCAATGCTGTTAAATCAGGATGGGGAGCACCAGATAGGAGTAATACCTTATTTCGATTATCTATTATTTCGATATAAAAAGTTGAACTATTATTTTTGTAGGTATATTCATTTTGTAAAGGCGAAATTTCGACACGATACTGTTGAAAACCAATTTTGTCAGCTTCTAATTCGAATGTAATGTGTTTATTTTCTGTAGATTTATTTGAAAATGTAACGCTTTTACTTGCAATTACTTTGCCTAGGTGAATAACTGAAACTTTACTAGTTTGATTCATTAATTTTGATGATTCAATATCGATTTCAACTGGAAATTTAGCACGTAAAAAAGCAAAATCATTACTGTTAATCGCTTGAATAGATTGATCTTTTTTTGAAATTGTATCTCCAACACCTATTGAGAAAATGGGAGTTAAGGGGATGTTTTTTGCTGCGTAAATTGGACTTACTCCTTTGTTGAAGTTCCCATCAGAAATAAAAACAATAGCACCGATATTTCGTCGATAATATTGACTTGCAATAGCTTCAAAACCTAATTGAAGATTACTTTGTTTTTCTTTGAATTCAATAGATGAATTTTTCTTAACGGTTTCACCAATAGTGTAATTTATAAGTTCATAATTGGACGAAAATTTTTTATTCAACTTCTGGTTTAAATTGGAAATTGAATATGAAACTTCTGAACTATCCTTGTAATTTTTCATTGAACTACTTGAGTCCAATAATGTAAGTATAATCGGCTTTTCATCACGGTAAGTAATGGTTTCTAAAATAATACCAAGTAATAATATTAGAACAAAAAAAACAGAAACAAATCGAAGTGAAAAAAGTGTTTTACGTACCCAAAAAGGAGAAGAATTTAACCAATCGATGTTTCGATAAAATACAAAGGTGGTCAAAAAACTAAGAACCAATATCGGCAAAATCCACCAAAAACTAAACTCTGAAAATAGATGCATAAGTACGAATTTATAAAAAATATATGGTGTGTAAACGCGAAGAGATAAATAAAAACGATTCAATAAATGAATGCTTGAACTCAAAAGTATAATTTTTATAAAAAATGTACGTTTAACATTTATTCACCCCTCAAAGTCATACGTCATGCAAGCAGTTTCTATACTATTAAATTCGAATGAAGAAGAGTATCAATGGATTGTTAATGCTAAGTTATGTCCTACAAATTTTGCTCCTCTCTATAAAAAATATTATCACAAAATTTTTAATTATATCGAAAAGAGAATGCAAAATAAAGATTTGTCATCTGATATTGCAGCACAAGTGTTTTCTAATGCTTTACAACGTATTCACTCTTTCGAATATAAAGGCTATTCATTCGGAGCTTGGCTTTATAGAATCGCGCACAATGAAATGTGTCAAGAATATAGAAATTTTCAAAAAAATAAATTAATAGATTTTGATGAAAATCAGTGTAAAAGCATGATTTTTCAAGTTGAAAATAATGAGTTAGAGGATAAACTCTTATTGCTAGAATCTGCAATGAAAAAAGTAAAACGAAACTATTTACAAATCATAGAATTACGTTATTTTGAAAATCTTTCATTCAAAGAAATCGGAATAAGACTAGGAATTTCTGAAAATACAGCAAAAGTTAGATGTTTTAGAGCCGTTGACAAGTTGAAAGAAATATATAAGTTAATCGAATAAAGAAAAGTTCATATAACTTTGAACCAAATTTTAAGTATGAAAGAAAATTCTTTTACGATCAATAAAACCGCTAGATATTATACGATAGGTGATTTGAAAACCGCTAAAAATATATTGATTGTGCTTCATGGATATGGTCAATTAGCCTATTATTTTTCAAAAAAATTTGAATTTCTAAGCCATAAAGATTATTTCATTATTGCACCAGAAGGAACTCATCGTTTTTATTTAGAAGGAACAAGTGGTCGAGTAGGGGCGTCTTGGATGACCAAAGAGGCGCGTTTGCTGGATATTAATAATAACGAAAATTACCTAGAGGATTTAACTACTTATTTTCATACGCAAAATACTTCTACTCAAATACATGTACTAGGATTTTCTCAGGGTGCTGCAACTGCAACACGTTGGTTTGAAAAAAGCAAGCTTAATATTGCATCACTAATATTATGGGCTTCTGTTTTTCCTGACGATGTATCAATTAAAATTCAACAACATAAAAACACAAATCTTATTTTTGTTTTAGGTTCAAAAGATCCTTATTTTAACGAAGAAATGGAGCATACGTGTTTAAATATCTATCAATCAATGAATTTTGAAATCATTCGTTTTGAAGGTAAACACGAATTAAATCAGCATGTATTAGAATCAATCTTTACTTAAAACACTAGGTTTTAAAGAATTCTTTATCTTTATAAAAAAATAATAATATGATGCATCTTGGTCAATTTAACACGCTTACAATTCTTCGTTTTACGCCTCCAGGTGCATATCTAGGTGATGATGAGGATAATGTAGTTTTATTGCCCACAAAATATATCCCTGAAGGTGCTGAAATAGCAGATGAAATTTCTGTTTTTTTATACCTTGATTCTGAAGATAGAATAATCTCTACAACTTTAAAGCCATTGGTTGAGCTCAATGAATTTGCGTGTTTAAAAGTAAATCAAGTTAGTCATTTTGGAGCTTTTATGGAATGGGGAATAGAAAAAGATTTACTTGTACCATTTAAAGAACAAAATCAAAAAATGGAGGAAGGTAAATCTTACATCGTTTATCTTTATTTAGATGAAGCGACACAAAGGTTGGTAGCATCTTCAAGAATTCGTCGTTTTTTAGAGTTTGAACATATACTAGTTGAAGAAAACCAAGAAGTAGATTTATTAGTTTCAAATACAACAGAATTAGGAAAAAACGTCATTGTAAATGATACATATAGTGGATTAATCTACAAAAATGATATCGTGCGATCACTTCGATATGGTGAAAAATGTAAAGGATATATCAAAAAAGTACGTGAAGACGGAAAACTCGATGTATCCTTAGAAAAAATTGGTTTTGTGAAAATGGAAGATACATGTGAACGTATTTTACGTTATCTATCAGAACATGATGGAAGAATGAATTTAACCGATAAAACAGATCCAGATACCATACGTGAAGAAGTTGGAATGAGTAAAAAAACTTTCAAAAATGCAATTGGAATGTTGTATAAACAAAAATTAGTCGTAATTAATTCTGATCATATTCGCTTAGGAGATTTTTAATTAATTATATTTTCTATTTAACATAATGTATGCTATCTAAAGATATTCTTTGTCCATGTGGTAAGAATCAAAATTTATACAAGGATTGTTGTCAACTAATTCATCAAGATATTTATAAAGCTATCACATCAGAAGATCTGATGCGTTCAAGATATTCTGCATTTGTTTTATGTAATGGTGAGTATTTACTTCAAAGTCATTCATCTGAGTATAGAAATCCAACAACAATACAACACACAATTCAATGGGCCAAATCTGTAGCTTGGAATCGTTTAGAAATTATTTCAAAATCAAATGGCAATTTTAACGATACTGAAGGTACGGTTGAATTTAAAGCCTATTTTAAAGAAAAGAATAAATTAGATGTTATTCATGAAAATTCATATTTTATTAAAGAAAACAATCATTGGGTATATGATAAAGAATTGTCTTATAATTAATATTATGTTAAATAGGTTTGTTTGATTAAAAATTGATTTTATTTTATACACAACAAATTGAAAGATTAAAACTAAATATTCCTTTAGTAAATTCCATTCTCAGGAAACTTACCTTTATATTGACCTAAGATTTTTTTAATTTCTAAAATATCTGCATCTGCATCACCAGTAGGTTGAAATAATGAATGAAACCCACCAGTTTTAGTAGCAAAATCAATATAAGCGATATAAATTGGAACTTGAGCTTTTTGGGCAATATAATAAAACCCTTTTTTCCAATTTGAATTATATTTTCGCGTGCCTTCTGGAGTAAAAACCATAAACATAGATTCATTACTATCAAAAAAATTAACGGCTTGTTCAGTAAAACGATTATTTTTTTTTCGATCAACTGGAATTCCACCTAATTTTTTGAGGAAATACCCAAATGGAAAGAAAAACAATTCTTTTTTAATTAAAAATCGTCCTTGAATACCGTATTGCATGAAGGCAATTTTACCAATTATGAAATCCCAATTTGAAGTATGAGGACCAACAACAATAACAGCTTTCTTAATTCCTTCTGGTGCATTAGCATCAATTTTCCATCCGAGTAATCGTGCTATGTAAAATAAAAATTTTCCCATATTTTTCTAAAATTATTTGCAAAGATACTATCTTTACGTATGCAAAAACAAACACGTACCAAAGGTCTATTATTAACAGTTGTTTCACTGTTATTTATTTGGGGTTTATTTTATTTATCAGCATTATTGTTAAAGGTTTCTAATGACACTAATTTAGACTATATACCTTTAAACTCTGAAATCTCAATTCGTGTTGATGGGAAAAAAATCATGAAAAACACTTCGTATGATTTACTTATAACTTCTAAAGATCAACATGTTTTAGATAAAATTTTGAACTTTATCTCCAAGGAATCAGAAAATGCTGATCAAAAAAAATTAGGTGTCAATTTTTTATCCCAAATTGGAATATTTGTTAAGCCTATCAAACAAGGTAAATTAATAGGAGTTCTTGTTAACCTTAATACTCCATCTCAATTTAAAGAAAATGGGAAACAATTAATTACTTCATCAACAATTATTACTCAAAATGAAAATGTCGGACTAATTTTAACCTGCCTATCCCCTAGTGACTTAATTTCTCAAGAAGAACTGGTGAAGATTGGAAATGAAATTTTAGCTACAAGACGAGAAAATCCCTTTAAAACAACCAATAAAAAAGATTTACTAATTGAAATTTTATCCAATGAATCAAAATACGGGAAAGGTAATATTGATATTTCATGTAAGGAGAATGAATTTATTATAGAATCAAATTTAAATGTTGCTAAATCAACAAATAATAATTCAACTTATTGCTTAAAACCAAAAGGATTACATGTTTCTTGTGCTATGATTCCAGATAATTATGTAGCTGTTTTGGAACAATTGTTTCCAATTTCTAACAAAGAAAAATTACCTAAAATCAAAAATATTTCTTGGAATTATCAAGGGATGAATATACAAGAAGGTGGTGATCATAATTTAGGCTTTTTCGTTCAACCTATGACAGATATGCTTATCGAATTTGATAAACCTTTTCATCTTAATCAGCATATCAATTTTACTGAAAACTTTAAAAAATGGGGAATTCAGTCAAGTTTGAAAGGGTTAATGATCGGAGATCGTAACTACACCATAGACTCTTTATCACCTACTACTTTTTTTATTGGAATTAATTCAGACAATCTTATCAAAAAGAAAAATCCTTATTTATTAAATATTGAAGGAGATATTAATACTTTATTAAAAATTAGCGGTTCAGAAAGTATCACTACATTTGTAGAAATGATTTTCCCAGCGTTTACTTCAAGTCAAGATTTCTTTAAAAGCATTGAAAATACTTCAATTCAAGTAAAACAAAATGGTAATCAGATTAAGATTAAAGGAAAATTAAAATTCAAAAAAGATAAATTCTCTTACACGGAATGTTTACGTTTTGTATTAGCATTAAAAGGATATTAAAGCCCAATGAGTGATATAATTCGTTTATTACCAGATCATATTGCTAATCAGATTGCTGCTGGTGAAGTTATTCAAAGACCTGCCTCAGTAATTAAAGAATTAGTAGAAAATGGAATTGATGCAAAGGCAACTTCGATAGATGTGTATATTAAACATGCTGGAAGAACTTTAATTCAAGTGATTGATAATGGTATTGGCATGTCAGAGCAAGATGCTCGAATGGCATTTGAACGTCACGCGACAAGTAAAGTAAGCATAATAGATGATCTTTTCGCACTAAAAACTAAAGGATTTCGTGGTGAAGCTCTTGCCTCTATCGCTGCAATCGCGCATGTTGAATTAAAGACTCGTAAACCTGAAAATGAAATTGGAATTGCCATTGAAATTGAAGGAAGTAAAATTGTTGATCAAACACAAGTTACTTGTAAAGCCGGTTCTTCTTTTGCAATTAAAAATTTATTTTTTAATGTACCTGCTCGAAGAAATTTTTTAAAATCAGACGCAATTGAGTTTAAACACATTGAAGAAGAGTTTATTCGAGTAGCAATGGCACATCCTGAATTGAGTTTTTCTCTTCATCATAATGATTCAATCTGCTACATGCTTCCTGAAGGAAACTTAAGGAAACGTATCGTTGATATTTTTGGAAAATCTTTTAACGATAAATTGGTACCAGTTGATGAGACTACTGGTATTGTTAAAATTTCAGGATTTATAGGTAAACCTGAAGCTGCAAAAAAAACACGTGGTGAACAATATTTCTTTGTTAACAATCGTTTTTTTAAAGATTTTTATTTCAATCATGCCATAACTCAAGCTTTTGAAAATTTATTAGCTCCTAAGACCTTTGCTTCTTATTTTTTATTTTTTGATGTTGATCCATCCTCTATTGATGTAAATGTACATCCAACAAAAACAGAAATAAAATTTGAAGAGGATAAAGAAATATATGCAATTCTTAAAAGTTCTGTTAAACAAGCACTTGGAAAATATAATATTTCACCAAGTTTGGATTTTGAACAAGAGATGGGTTTTGATCTACCTTATGAAATGATTGACAAACCTGTTATTGAACCAAAAATTACAATTAATCCTAATTATAATCCTTTTCATACTTCAAGTACACGATCAACAAAATCAATTTCATCTGGTATGAGTAATGCCATCAAGAGCAGTGGATTTGGAGGAACAAATTTTAAAACAGAGGATTGGGATAATTTTTACAATATCGAGGAAATTAAGGAAAGTAAAGATGAATTTCCTACTTTAGATATTGATGTAGAAGAAATTAAAAAAGAATTTATCGTAAAAGGAAACCTGATGCTCTACCCTTCTAAAAGTGGTTTTTTAGTTTTACATACAACCAGAGCACAGGAACGTGTTTTATATGACGAAATCATGCAGACATTTGTGATTAAAGCACTTAACTCACAGCAACTTCTTTTTCCTTTACAAGTAGATTGTTCCGCTTCATCGAAATTGCTCTGGGAAGAAAATAAAACGACCCTAGAACGTATGGGGTACAATTGGTCTCTGAACGAAGATGGCCTAGAAATAACTGGTGCTCCTGCAGAATTAAACGATGATTCTATTTTATATACTGTTCAAGTGATTTCTGAGAAATTAGACATGGAAACAATTGACAAATCGGAGATTGCTCATGAAATTGCTGTTGGCATTGCAATGGCAAATGCAACAAAAAAAGTAAGTTGGAACAAGGAAACTGCAAATAATTTATTTGACACCTTATTTCAATGTACAGAACATCAATATACACCTCAAGGAAAACGAATTCTTTATAATCTAACAACAGAAGAATTACTCAAAAAATTTTAATATGAATTCATTCTCTAATATACCTCAAGTTACCAAAAACATACTGATTTTAAACGGATTGTTTTTTCTTGCAACATTTGTACTACAAAATCAAGGAATTGATTTAATCGCACTATTTGGTGCACACTACGTGAATTCTCCTTTGTTCAAACCTTATCAAATCATTACTTATTTCTTCATGCATTCAAACACAGATTTTCTACATATCGTGTTTAACATGTTATTATTAGTTATGTTTGGTTCGCATTTAGAACGAATTTGGGGTCCAAAACGTTTCTTTATATTTTATATAGTATCTGCAATTGGTGCTTTTGCACTTTACAACATTATCGGAGTGTATGAAATTCATCAATTAAAAAATGCACTTTCAAGTACAATTGATATTGATTCAGTAAATAATATCATACGTGAAAGTCATACGAATGCTGACTTGCAATTTAGATTCTCTAATTATCTTTCGCAATTACCAGATTACAGTAAAATCGACGGTGTAAAATTGGCTAAATACATTCAAAACTCTTACACACCAATGGTTGGTGCATCTGGGGCTATATTTGGCATCATGGCTGCTTTTGCTTTCTTATTTCCTAACACAGAATTAATGTTACTCTTCCCTCCAATTCCTGTAAAAGCGAAATACTTAATTTCAATATACTTTTTATATGAAGTTTATAATAGTTACCATGCTCCTGGCGACAATGTTGCTCACCTTGCACACGTAGGGGGAGCTATTACAGGTTTCATTTTGGTGTTTATTTGGAATAAAAATCGAAAAAATTTCTATTAAAATGGACGATAAGAATATTTTGCAAGATTTAAAACACCGATATCAGTTCGGTGGAATGCATATTAAATTATTGTTTATAAATGCATTTGTATTTATAGGGATAGGTTTTTTACATGTGTTGACACGCTTAATTGGAAACCCTGAAATCGAACAATCGACTTATATACTTCTTCACGATATTTTTGCTTTACAAGCCGACTTTATAGGACTGATTACAAAACCTTGGGGATTAATCACAAGTGTTTTTTCTCATTTTGAATTCATGCATTTCTTATTCAACATGTTGTTTTTGTTCTTTGCAGGTCAACTTTATGAACAACTATTTGGAGGAAAAAAACTTCTAAACATATATATACTTGGTGGTTTGGTTGGTGGACTGCTTGAAATCATTGCACATGAACTTTTTCCTGCTTTATCTAATTCCCAATCCATTATAGTTGGCGCATCTGGATCAATTATGGCTATTTTTATGGCTGTTGCGCTATATAAACCTGATACTAAAATTATGCTTTTTGGAATTTTACCTGTTAAAATTTTAGTTTTAGCAGCTATCTATTTTATTTATGACTTATTAAGTCTTGGAATACCTGACGGAACAGCTCATTTTGCTCATATTGGTGGTGGGATCATCGGTTATATTTCAATTAAAACAAACAATAAATCAACAAATATTCTCACTCGATTCACATATTTTACCGATAAAGTCTTTTTGATTTTTACAAGAGATTTCTTTGTGAAGAAAAACAAACTTAAAGTAGAACGAGGTGGTAGACCACTTACCGATGAAGAATTTATAATACGTAAAAAAGCAAATCAATCACGTGTTGACGCAATTTTAGATAAAATTTCAAAATCTGGTTACGAATCTTTATCATCAAAGGAAAAAGAGTTTTTATTTCAACAAAGCAATAAAAATGGTTAGTTTTTTAGGTCTAATAACACGTTTTTCATCTTTGATGAAAATCTTAACATTTATATGTTTAGGATGTATGTTATTGGCTTACCTCTGCCCTTTTGTTCATCCTTCTGATTTTTGGATTTTACCATTTTTTGGTTTAGCTTATCCTGTAATACTTTTATTTACATTTTTGGTTTTAATGTATTGGATTATCATGAAATCTAGAATGTCTTTCCTTGTAATTCTTGTATTAATCTTTGGAGGAAAACTACATTTTAGAACTGTATCTATGCCTTTCGGAACTGAAGAAAATAAACAAAATGATTCTACTCCTGTTCTGAAAATTACAAGTTACAACGTCCGATTATTCGACCTCTATGAATGGAGTGATGCTGCAAAATATGTAAACAGAAATAACATTTTTAAATATGTACATGATCAAAATTCAGACGTAATTTGTTTTCAAGAATTTTACCACCAAGATAGACCTACAAAATTCCCCACCAGAGATACATTGAAAGGGTTATTAGAAACACCTTTCTGTCACGAAAAATACAGTCATAAATTAGAAGGTAGACAAAATTTCGGTATTGCGATGCTTTCTAAATACCCAATGATTTCAAGAGGAGATATTGTTTTTGAAGATCCTTTAAACATAGATAATAATTATTGCATTTTCGCAGATATCGTAAAAGGAAAAGATACATTTAGAATTTATAACGTCCATCTTCAATCGATCAAATTTAAAAAAGACGAATACCAAGTATTTAGTGATTCAGTCCATAAAATCAAAGAGAAAAAATCAACTGCACAATTGTTACTCGAAAAATTACGTATCGCTTATCCAAAACGTGCAGAACAAGCACGTTTAGTAGTAGAACACATGCAACAGTCCCCTTTTCCTATCATTATTTGTGGAGATTTTAACGATACTCCTATGTCTTACACCTACAACATTTTCAACGGTTTATACACAGATGCATTTCGAAATTCATCTAGTGGTTTAGGTGTAACCTATGCAGGTAAAGTACCTGCAGGTAGAATTGATTATATCTTTCATTCAAAGAGTTTACACTCAGTAAATTTTGTAATTCAAAAAGAAGTGTATTCTGACCACAGAGCCATTACTTGCGAAATTTGGAAATAAACATTTAAAACTATGATCCTAGAAATAAATCCAAATAACATTGATAAAAGAGCAATCAATCAGACGGTTGAAGTATTAAAAAAAGGAGGATTAGTGATCTTCCCTACCGATAGTGTATATGCAATTGGTTGTGATTTGTACAATAAAAAAGCATTGGAAAAATTAGCAAAGTTTAAAGAGGTTAAACTAAACAAAGCAAATTTTTCAATTATTTGTACTAGCATGAGTGATTTATCGAAATATGTAAAACAAATTGATCGTCCAATATTTAAACTGTTGAATAGCTCTTTGCCTGGACCATTTACTTTTATTCTCCCTGCAACAAATGAAATTCCTAAATTATTTGATACAAACCGAAAAGAAATTGGAATTAGAATTCCAGAAAATCCAATTATTATTGAGATAACTGAAAAGTTAGGAAATCCAATTGCAACAACCTCTTTAAAAGATGATACTTCATTCATTGAATACCATAACGATCCAGAAGAAATCTTTGAACACTTCAATAGTTTAGTTGATCTGATTATTGATGGTGGATTTGGAAAACTTGATGGGACTACTGTTGTAGATTGTACCTCAGGTGCTCCAGAAATAATTAGACAAGGTTTAGGGATATTAGAATAACATAATTCAACTTGATTGATAATATAAAAATCACATTAAATAACTTTTAATAATCAAAATGGAAATACTAAATCTACTAATAGGTATCATAATTGGTATAGTAATTACTTATTTATTTCTTAAACAAAGAAAAGATCCAACTAACGAATTGAGTCTTATAATGGAAGAAAAAAATCAACTTCGTATTTCACTTTCTGTTTTAGAAGAAAAAAATGTAACCTTAATAACTGAAAAAGAAAATCAATTCTCAGAGTTAGCTAAATTAAATGGTGAACTTAAAACGATTACAAAAGAATTAGAAAATCTAAAATTAGATAATAATACGTTAATAAATAATCAAGAAAATAATCTAAAAGCAATCGAATTACAAAAAGAAAATATGAATGAATTGCAAAAAAAATTCAATACCGAATTTGAAAATATTGCAAATAAAATATTAGAGCAAAAAACTGAAAAATTTACACTGCAAAATAAAACACAATTAGAAGAAATTCTTAAACCTTTAGGAGAAAATATACACTCATTTAAGCAAAAAGTCGAAGAAGTGTATGATAAAGAATCAAAAGAAAGATTTTCTTTAGGTGAACGAGTTAAAGAATTAACAGATTTAAATCAAAAAATTAGCCAAGAAGCACATAATTTAACAAATGCTTTAAAATCAGACTCAAAAACCCAGGGAAATTGGGGTGAAATGATTTTAGAAACCATTTTAGAACGATCAGGACTTCGTAAAGGAACTAATTACTTTATGGAAGTTCAATTAAAAGATGAACAAGGTAATAATCTTCGATCAGATTCTGAGGATAAAAAAATGAGACCAGATGCAGTGATCAAATACCCTGATAACCGTAGTGTGATCATTGATTCTAAAGTGTCATTAAATGCTTATTCTAGATATATTGCATGTGAAGATTCGGTAGAACAAGAATCTGAATTAAAAACACATATAAATGCAATTAAAACACATATTAACACTTTAAGTAGTAAAGGGTATGATGATTATCATGAGGCCCTTGATTTTGTAATGATGTTTATACCTACTGAACCTGCATACTTGGTAGCTCTTCAACATGAACCTGATTTATGGACTTATGCTTATGAACGTAGAATTTTACTAATTAGTCCTACAAACTTAATTACATCTTTGAAGCTCATTGAGGATTTATGGAAACGGGAATATCAAAATAGAAATGCAATTGAAATTGCTGAAAGAGGTGGTAAACTTTACGATAAATTTGTTGGATTTGTCAAAAACTTAGAGGATGTTGGTGGGTACTTGTTAAAAGCGAATGACAAATACTCAGAATCAATGAAACAACTAAGTTCTGGGAATGACAATCTAGTTCGTCAAGCTGAAAAATTAAAAGAATTAGGAGTCAAAACGAAAAAAGAATTAAGTAAAAAACAGTTAGATAATTTGGAACAATCCAATGATTAAGAGAAATGCAAAAATTTACAATATCATATCTAACAAACGATATTAATCTTCAAAATAGCATTCAAAATTTCATACATGATTGGTGTTCTGAAAGTGAATTTATTGAAAACCAAACATCTGGTTCAACTGGAGAACCAAAAAAAATACAAATTAGGAAAAAATACATGAAAGCTTCTGCTCAAATGAGTGGTGCTTATTTTAAGTTCTCTGAAGGAAAAAAAATCATGCTCTCCCTTTCAATTGACACCATCGGAGGTAAAATGATTGTTGTGAGAGCAATGGAATTTAATATGACTTTGATTGTCTCAGACATTTTAAAAAATCCAACTAAACTCTTAAATGAATCCATCTATTTTATCGCATTAGTACCTTATCAATTGCAAGCTATACTTGAAGAAACTCCGTATAAAATTAATCAAATTCAACATGTTTTACTTGGTGGTGCCCCAGTTTCAGAATCTTTAACAAAACAGATTCAAACATTACAACCAAATTTTTACGAAAGTTTTGGAATGACTGAAACAATGTCGCATGTTGCTATCAAAAATTTAAAATTAAGAACAAATATTTTTGAAGCATTAGGACAAACATATTTTACACAAGAAAATGAATCATTGGTTATAACTGCTCCCGAACTAGGAATTAATAAACTTCAAACTAATGATCAAGTTAAACTAATAGATGATACACATTTTGTTTGGTTGGGTAGAAACGATTTTGCAATAAATTCAGGTGGGAAAAAATTTCATCCTGAACTTTTAGAACGAAAGTTAGAAAACTGTTTCTCCTACCGCTTTTTTATTCATAAAGAATTAGATGATAAATTAGGAGAACGAATAATTATACTTGTTGAAAATAGACCTTCAATGACTTTAAATGATCAAATTCAACAAATTATTTCGAGTAAACTTGAAAAATATGAAATACCCAAACAAATTTATTTTGTATTTCCATTTAAAGAAACAATTTCTGGCAAAATAAATCGGTTAGAAACTTATAACAGATGGCGTGATGAGCATAAGAAATAAATACTTAGAGATACTCAATCTTCCTTCTAACGCTTCTAAAGAAGAAATACGTAAACAATTTAGAAAATTAGCGAAAGTATTCCACCCTGATAAAAATAAATCAGAAAATGCTGCAGAGCAATTTCAACGTATAAAGCAAGCTTATGACTTTCTCTCAGAAGAAAGACAAGAGCCTGTTTCTCAAAGTGAATCAACACCCACTGAGGAATTAAAACGTATGGAACGAATTCGAAAAGCCAAAGAAAGACTTCGCGAAAGACGTTTAGCGGAAGAAAAAAAAATAAAAGATTCCTATCATAAACTCACATCTGGATTGCAATGGAAAATTTATAGTATCATCAGTATAATTTCATTGTGTTCAAGTCTACTTTTACTGATTGAACCAATCCTTCCAAAACATCTAGAAAAACAATTGGTTACAGAAATATCATCACCCTATAATGGATTCACTCAAGATGAAATATTTCTAATAAAAACAAATCAACAGTTGAAAATTTTTTGTCAATATTCATTACATCAGAAATTATTCTATAACGATTCAATTTATGTCGAAAGATCATTTGTTTTTCATAATCCAACAACCATTTTTCATCGTTCAAAACTTGAAATAACAAAACATAAGATTGATTTTTCATTAATCAATGTTTATCCATTTACTTCATTTTTATTTTTAATTCCTTTTTGGGTACAACGTAAAAAAAGACTGACAGCAAGTTATATATTTATGTATAAATTTTCATTTTATGTGATTGAAGGTCTATTCTTGTTATTCTTATTTACACAAGATCGTTGGTTTCATTTTTTAACTGCCGGATTTTTATAATTATCATTTTTTTTAACCTTAGTTATTTGTTGTAACTTCCTTGAAAACACGGAGATTTTTATTAATTTTGTTTTTTTAAAACATTTTGAAAATTAATTATTTTACTGTTATAAAAATTAAGATTCAATAAAACAAGATATTGTAAAATGAAAATAGCCTTTATTACTGGTGTTACAGGTCAAGATGGAGCTTACCTAAGTGAATTTTTATTAAAAAAAGGATATATAGTTCATGGATTAAAAAGAAGGTCTTCCCTTTTTAATACTGATCGTATAGATCATTTATACCAAGATCCTCACTTAGAAAATAAAAATTTCATACTCCATTATGGTGATATGACGGATAGTACTAATCTTATTCGATTAATTCAAGAGATTCAACCAGACGAAATTTACAACTTAGCTGCAATGAGTCACGTTGCAGTATCTTTTGAAACTCCTGAATATACAGGGAATGCTGATGGTTTGGGTACATTAAGAATTTTGGATGCTGTACGTTTGTTAGGTTTAGAGAAAAAAACAAGAATCTATCAAGCATCAACTTCTGAATTATACGGAAAAGTACAAGAAGTTCCCCAAACAGAGAAAACGCCTTTTTATCCTCGTAGTCCTTATGCTGTCGCAAAAATGTATGCTTTCTGGATTACTGTTAACTACCGTGAAGCATATGGTATGTATGCTTGTAATGGAATTTTGTTTAACCATGAATCTCCAATACGAGGTGAAACTTTTGTGACACGTAAAATTACACGTGCAGCTTCCAGAATTGCCCTTGGATTACAAGATAAATTCTACTTGGGGAATTTGGACGCTCAACGTGATTGGGGACATGCGAAGGACTATGTTCGTATGATGTGGATGATTCTTCAAGCGGATCAACCAGAAGATTGGGTAATAGCAACGAATAAAACAACACCAGTAAGAGAATTCGTACGTATGGCTTTTAATGAAGTTGGAATCGAATTAGAATTTAAAGGTTCTGGTGTAGATGAAAAAGCATTTGTATTAGCATGTAAAAATCCTGAATTTCAAATAGAAATTGGTAAAGAAGTGTTGGCTGTAGATCCTAAATATTTCAGACCAACAGAAGTTGATTTGCTAATAGGTGACGCAACAAAAGCAAAAGAAAAATTAGGTTGGGTTCCAGAATATAATCTTCAAGACTTGGTGAAAGATATGATGAAAAGTGATGTGCGCCTGATGCAAAAAGACCAATATTTAAAAGAAGGAAATTTCAAAACTTACAATTATTTCGAATAAACGAATGCATAAAAATAGTAAGATATATATAGCAGGTCACAATGGTATGGTTGGATCGGCAATTTGGAGGAATTTATCTAAAAATGGTTATACGAATCTACTTGGAAAATCATCTAAAGAACTAGATTTAAGAAATCAACAAGAAGTGTTAGATTTTTTTCATGCTGAAAAACCTGAAATTGTAATCGATGCAGCAGCTCGTGTTGGTGGTATATTAGCAAATAATGATTTTCCGTATCAATTTTTAATGGAAAACATGCAGATTCAAAATAACATTATTGATGCATCCTTAAAATCAGATGTTAAAAAATTTATTTTTCTAGGCAGTTCATGCATTTATCCAAAATTTGCTCCACAACCACTTAAGGAAGAATATTTATTAACTGATTCATTAGAACCAACCAATGAATGGTATGCTATTGCTAAAATTACTGGAGTTAAAGCTTGTGAGGCAATTCGCAAACAATTTAATAAAGATTACTTTAGTTTGATGCCAACTAACTTATATGGAACGAATGATAATTTTGACTTAAATACATCCCATGTATTACCTGCAATGATTCGTAAGTTTCACGAAGCAAAAGAAAATGGCAATTCGCCAGTTACATTATGGGGATCTGGGTCACCTAAAAGGGAGTTTTTACATGTAGAAGATCTTGCTGATGCAGTTGTTTATACTTTAGAAAATAAATTAGAAGATAACCTATACAATGTAGGTAAAGGAGAAGATCTTTCGATTAAAGAACTTGCAGAAATCATACAAAAAACTGTTGGTCACACAGGTGAAATTATTTGGGATACAACAAAACCAGATGGTACGCCAAGAAAATTAATGGATGTTTCCAAAATGACCGAAGCAGGATGGAAAGCTAAAATTGAATTGGTCGACGGAATTCAAAGTACTTATCAATGGTTTCTTGAAAATGTAAATGACTTTAAAGAAGTAAAAATATGATTAAAAATAAAGTTGTTTTAGTTACTGGTGGAGCTGGTTTTATAGGATCTAATCTTTGTGAATCACTTTTACAAAACAAAAATATTGTAAGATGTTTAGATAATCTTTCCACAGGAAAAAAAGAAAACATTGAACATCTTCTAAGTAACTCGAATTTTATTTTTATCGAAGGAGACATTCGAAATATAGATGTTTGTAGAAAAGCTGTAGATAATGTTGAATTTGTTTTTCATCAAGCGGCTTTAGGTTCTGTACCAAGAAGTATAAATGATCCTATAACTACAAACGATGTAAATATTAATGGTTTCTTAAATATGCTAGTTGCATCTAGAGATGCAGAAGTAAAACGTTTTATTTTTGCCGCTAGCTCTTCCACTTATGGTGATTCAACTTCACTTCCAAAAGTAGAAGATGTCATTGGAAAGCCATTATCTCCTTATGCCATTACAAAATATGTCAATGAATTATATGCAGAGGTATTTTATAAAACATATGGACTTGAAACAATTGGGTTAAGATATTTTAATGTCTATGGTCGTCGACAAGATCCAAATGGTGCGTATGCTGCAGTAATCCCGAAATTTACTCAACTATTAATGGATTTAGAGTCGCCCACAATTAATGGTGACGGCACAAATTCAAGAGATTTTACGTATATTGACAATGTAATTCAAATGAATTATCTTGCTGCAAAAACAAAAAACAAAAAAGCGATAGGACAAGTTTTTAATACTGCCGTTGGAGATCGAACTAATTTAATTCAACTAACAACGTTATTAAAAGATTATTTATCCTATTATAATCCAAAAATTAAAGAGGTGAATATTCTTCACGGTCCGGAAAGAAAAGGAGATATCCCCCACTCTCATGCTTCAATTGTAAAAGCGGAGCAATTTTTAGGATATAAACCAAGTCACAATTTAGAAAAAGGACTAAAAGAAGCTGTCCAATGGTATTGGAATTATTTTAATGTTTTATAAATTCAATTATGAATATTTTAAATTTAATCGGCAGAGCAAAAGAATTGTTTTTGGAAGATATTCATAACAATCAATCGGAATTAGCAAGAATTGTAGAAAACTCTTCTTTTTTAGTTATTGGTGGTGCTGGTTCTATCGGACAGGCTGTGACAAAGGAAATTTTTAAAAGAAATCCAAAAAAACTACACGTTGTTGATATTTCAGAAAATAATTTAGTAGAACTTGTTCGTGACATTAGGAGTTCATTCGGGTATATCGATGGTGATTTTCAAACTTTCGCTTTAGATATTGGTTCTTGGGAATATGATGCATTTATCAAAAAAGATGGAGAATTTGACTACGTTTTAAATTTATCTGCTTTAAAACATGTTCGAAGTGAAAAAGATCCATTTACTTTGATGCGAATGATTGAAGTTAATATTCTTAATACAATAAAAACTATCGATCAATCTATAGAAAAAGGCGCAAAAAAATATTTCTGTGTTTCAACTGACAAGGCTGCTAATCCAGTAAATATGATGGGGGCATCTAAAAGAATAATGGAACTATTTTTAATGAAAAAAAGTCAACAAATTACCATTTCGACAGCTAGATTTGCCAATGTTGCATTTTCAGATGGTTCGCTTTTACATGGATTTAACCAACGAATTCAAAAAAGACAACCGATTGTAGCTCCGAATGATATAAAAAGATATTTTGTGACTCCACAAGAATCTGGTGAACTATGTTTAATGAGCTGTATTTTTGGTGAAAATGGGGATATATTTTTCCCTAAATTAAGTGAACATTTACATCTCATAACTTTCGCTGAAATAGCAGAAAAGTATTTAAAAGCGTTAAATATTACTCCTAAAATCTGTCAAAACGAAGACGAAGCAAGAAAAATTGCAAAAAAAATGACCACTACGAATGAATGGCCATGTTTATTTGTAGCATCAGATACAACAGGTGAAAAAGATTTTGAAGAATTTTTTACCAAAAATGAAACGTTAGATTTAATTAAATTTAATAATCTAGGAATTATTAAAAATCATAATCGTGACGTAAATAATGAACTATTAAATCATTTTTTAAGTTCGATAAATGAATATAAGACTAATTTATCATGGTCTAAAGAGGAGATCGTATCTCTATTTCATGCTATGATTCCAGATTTTGGACACAAAGAAACAGGTAAATATTTAGACTCAAAAATGTAATTGTATGCTTCGTTTTGAAAAGGAAATTAATTTTATCAAAAATCATTTTGGAAATAAGGATTTCACGCCTTTGCATGAGCCTTGTTTTTCAGGAAATGAAAAAAAATACGTTTTAGAAACAATCGACTCAACTTTTGTTTCTTCTGTAGGAAAATTTGTTGATTTATTTGAAGATAAAATTAAAGCGTACACTGGAGCTAAGCATGCAATTGCTGTTGTGAATGGTACTTCTGCTTTACATATGAGTTTATTACTTGCTGGCGTAGAACAAAATAATCTTGTTATAACTCAATCATTAAGTTTTATTGCTACATGTAATGCCATTTCATATTTAGGAGCTGAACCAGCATTTATAGATATTGACAGATCCAATTTAGGTTTATCAGTAAACGCATTAGCAGAATTTCTTTCTGAGGTTGAGTTAAAAGATGGAAAACCGTTTCATATTCCTACGGGTAAAAAAATTGGAGCCTGTGTACCTATGCACACGTTTGGATTCCCTTTAGAAATTGATAAAATAGTTCAACTTTGTGATGAATTTAATATTCCTGTCATTGAAGATGCAGCAGAATCTTTAGGTTCAATTTATAAAGGAAAACATACAGGAACATTCGGATTGTTTGGAACTTATAGTTTTAACGGAAATAAAACAATCACCTGTGGTGGCGGAGGTATTATTGTAACAAATGATGATAAATTAGGCATATTAGCGAAACATATTACTACACAAGCAAAAATCCCACATCGTTGGGAATACAAACATGATTATATCGGATATAATTATCGTTGTCCTAATTTAAATGCAGCATTAGCATGTGCACAAATAGAACAATTAGAAGTTTTTATCTCAAATAAAAGAGAGACTTCCTCAAAATATAAAGATTTATTTTCAGAATCAGAATCTATTGAATTTATAATTGAACCTCAATATGCTAGATCTAATTATTGGTTGAACGCAGTTTTATTAAAAGATACTGAATCTAGAGATCAATTTTTAACCGAATCAAACGATAATGGTGTGATGACAAGACCTGTATGGGGTTTATTGAGTAAAAACAAAATGTTTCAAAACTGTTATAAAAAATCATTAGTAATAAGTGAAATGATTGAATCACGTTTAGTAAATATACCTAGTAGCGTAACAAAATGAAAAATATACTTATTCTAGGTGCCGGTGGATTTGCAAAAGAAGTTCATTATTTAATTAGACAAATTGGTGGTTATAATATATTAGGTTTCATTCATGAAAAACCTAGAAGTTTACTTGTTTTTCATAATCAAGAATATATAGTTTACAATGAATTAGAAGCTCTCGAATTTGAACATGATACTTGTATTGCTATAGGAATAGGAGATCCATTAACTACAATTAAAGGAATAAAATATTTTTTAAATAAATTTCAGTTTCCAAACTTAATTCATCCTTCAGTAATTGCAGATTGGGATAATATTACACTAGGAATAGGTAATATATTTACTGCAAAAGTAATGCTGACTACAAGTATTAATATCGGATCATTTAATGTATTCAATATTTCTTGTACGATTGGTCATGATACTTTAATCGGAAATTATAACGTTCTAAATCCACGAGTAAATATTTCGGGGGGAGTATTATTAGGGAATAATATTTTTATTGGTAGTAATGCAACTATTTTACAATATATAAAAATAGAAAACAATTCTGTTGTTGGTGCATCTAGTTTAGTTAATAAAGATGTTAATGAAGGAAAGATTGTTGCTGGTGTACCTGCTCGTCAAATTGAATCACATAAAAGAAAAATTACTCGTACAATTGAACCCGTAAAAATATTAGCACTCGAAAATCAAATTGAATGGGAAAATTTATTAAATCAGTTTCCTGAAAAGTTTCAAGATATCTATTTTACTCCTGAATACTTAAAAATTCAAGAAAACGAGGGGTATGGCAAAGCATTTTGTTTTACGTTTAAAAAAGGAAATAATATAGCACTTTATCCATTTTTGAAAAATACAATCTCAAGCGAGAAATTTAAACTAAATGAAAAATATTTTGATATTGAAACACCTTATGGTTATGGTGGTCCTATTTTAAATTCTGATAATCAAAAATTTACAGAAGATTTTTATGAAGCCTTTCATAAGTATTGTGTAGACTCAAATATAATAGCTGAATTTGTTAGATACCATCCTTTTTGTGAAAATTTTCCGAATAAAAAATACATACCAAATTTTAAAGACAGAAATACTGTAATTATAAATCTTACAAAGAATTACTATGATATTTGGGAAAAAGAATATCATTCAAAAAATCGAAACATAATTCGTAAAGCACAAAATGGAGGTATGAAAATTCACATTATATCCCATCCATCACTAAAAGATATTGAAATTTTTAGTGAAATTTATTTAAATACAATGAAGAAATTAAATGCAGATGAGTTTTATTTCTTTAGTTCAAAATATATACGAAATACATTTGTTAATTTATCAAAAAATACATATCTTTTTAATGTTCTAAATAAAGAGAATGAAATTGTATGTACATCAATTTTTTTCCATTACCAAAATAACTTTCATTATCATCTATCTGCAAGAACAGAAAAATCAGACAATACTGTTAATAATTTTTTAATTGATTCAGCAATTCAATTCGCTCAATCAATAGGTTGTTTAAAACTACATCTAGGCGGAGGAAGAACAAATCATGAAGAAGATACCTTATTAAAATTCAAACAAAGTTTTTCAAAAGAAAAAGGAGAATTTTACATAGGTAAAAAAATTCACAATGAAACCATTTATAATCATGTAATTAATGAATGGGAAACTCAATATCCTGATAAAAAAGAAGATCTAAAAAATATATTATTAAGATATAAATTCTAATGAAAATAACAGAAAAAATTAAATCCATTACCATTAAACCATCAACCTCTTTGATTGATGCTTTAAAAAAAATGGACAGTAACGAATGTAAGTCTCTGTTAGTTACAACGAATGAAAATAAATTCGTCGGAGTACTTAGTATCGGCGATATTCAACGTGCCATTTTAGCTGGGATTTCATTAGAGAATGAAATAAAAGCAATATTAAGAAAAAAACCTACTATTGGCAATAATGATTTAAATGAAAATCAAGTCAAAGAGTTGATGATACAAAGTAGACTTGAATTTCTACCAATTGTAGATTTGAATAATGAAATAAGTCTGATCTATTTTTGGGATGAATTATTTTCATTAAAAAAACTTCCTCCTAAAAATACATTCAATGTACCTATTGTCATCATGGCAGGAGGATTTGGTACACGATTAAAACCACTTACGAATGTTCTTCCAAAACCGTTGATTCCTATTGGTGAAACTACCATGTTAGAAGAAATTTTTAGTCGATTTAATCACTACGGATGCGATGATTTTTATATTTCTGTGAATTACAAAGCAGAATTAATTAAATATTATTTACAAAGTCAAAATTTACCTTATAAACTTTCCTATTTCCAAGAAGATAAACCAATGGGAACTGCTGGGAGTTTATCGTTATTAAAAGGTAAATTAACAAAAACGTTTATTGTTCATAATTGTGATATACTAATCGATCAAGATTATTCTGAAATTATTGATTACCATACAAGTAATCAGTTTGAAATTACATTAGTTGCTGTATTAAAATCTTATTCCATTCCTTATGGCACCATTGAAACAGGAATGAATGGTGAGTTGGTTTCCTTACAAGAAAAACCAGATATGACTTTTCAAATCAACAGTGGAATGTACATTTTAGAACCGCATCTTATGGATGAAATTCCTCAAGATGAATTCTTTCATATTACGCATTTAATTGAAAAAGTTAAAAATAGAGGAGGAAAAGTTGGGGTCTTCCCTATTTCTGAAAATTCTTGGAAAGATATTGGTAATTGGGATGAGTATCTTGCTAATTTTCAAAAATAAATTTGGATAATTTGATTAAGAAAACGAATATATTATTAAAAAAAATATCGGAAAGTAAATTTTCTAAAGACACTATTTGGCTGATAGGTTCCCAAGGAATATTATTAGTATCTGGGTTGTTAGTTAATTTACTAATCGGGAAAGAACTTGGATCAAGTGAACTAGGGATTTTTAATCAAGTATTAGGATATTATGCCATTTTATCTACTATTTTCTCTATTGGGCTAAATAATTCCATCATTAAAAAGATTTCCGCATTGTCTCAGAATCAAGATATGTTTGAATATGAAAAGCAATTACTAAGTTCTAATTTTTTTCTAACTTTTCTTTTTTCCACATTATTTACCGTATTAGCTATAATAGTTATTTATTATTTTCCTCAAATTATTAGTTCAAAAGAATTAGCTGAAGCATTAATAATCCCATTAATATCTCTTCCATTTTTTAATTTGAATAAAAATTTCATGGCTTATTATTCAGGTAAAAGAATGCAAAAACAATTCTCTATAGTTAGAAGTTTAAGATGGGTTTTAATCATTAGTTTTATTAGTGTATGTATCTCACTTAAACTTGATGTTCATTCAATTTTATATTCATTTCTATTTTCAGAGATAATACTAGTTTCGTATAGTACGTTCCAATTGAGAAAATTATTTACTTTAAATTTCAATAAAACTGTACTTAAAGATAATTTTAGTTTTGGATTTAAAAGCTTTTCAGCGGAATTGTTTGCAATATTTAATGATAAATTTGACATTCTAATTATTGGATATTTTTTAACAAATTCAGAAGTTGGAATATATAGTTTTTATATATTCTTTGCAAAATCACTCTATATTTTTCCAGGTATTCTTCAACAAAATATTAACCCTATTATTTCCAAATATCATAGTGAAAATAACTTGTTAGAACTTCAAAATAAATTTAACAAGATTCGAAAAGTAAATCTAATAGTTCTATTAATTCAATCTATTGCTGTGATTATTATGTATTTAATAATAGTACATTTTTTCAAAGCGGATTTCAAAAATAGTATTCATCTTTTGGTAATATCTATGATTGGAATTTTTCCATCTGCTCTTATTTCTTGGAGCGGTGCAATTTTAGTGATGATTGGCAAATTGAAAGAAAATATCATTCGTACTTTTTCTATAATGGCGATTTCTCTAACCTTAACTGTTATTTTTTCTTATTTTTACGGACTTTTAGGCGCTACATTAGCCGTGTCTATTAGTTCTTTTTTAAGTTTTATAATGATGAATTCTTTTGTTAGAAGATTAGTCGGTTTAAAAATTGTTTAATGAAAAAAGTATTAATATTTGCAAGATCTAACAGTCCATTTAAAACGGTGAGAAGAGATCATGATTATATAATTTCTAATTTAATCGATCTTGGCTATTCTATTGATATTTATGATCCAAAGCAACGAATTTTGATGGATCTTGAAACTAAAACAATTCATTCTTATAACCTATTTCCATCCATTTTTTATAAACTTAAAATAAATATTTTTCTGAATTTTTTAAGTTTAATCTATTTCTCTCGTAAAAACAAAAACAAATACAATATTGTTCAAATCAACTACTTAAGGGAAGAATATCTAGTCATTCCTAAATTAATTAATAATATAGGAGATAAGTTAGTTATCTGTCTTTTTGGTTCTGATATAAACCATAGAACAATTATAAAAAATAACTTCACAAAGATTTACGATAAAGCAGATGCAATTATTGCTTCCACTTTAAATTTTGCTAAAACAGCAAATAGTTATGTAAAAGAGAATATTATTTTAAATAAATTAAATGTATTATTATTACCACAGGATCATTTTAAGTACTACAGTGATTTTACATTTGAAAATAAAACAGAAAGTAAGCTAAAATTGAATTATCCTTTAGATAAAATAATTGTAGTTCTTGGAACAAATTCAACTGAAAATGAACAGCACGAGAAAATGATCGAAGAAGTAAAAAAAATTCCAGATTTATCTCGATTTCATTTTATTATTAATTTATCTAATAGGTTAAATACTGTTTTAGAACGTGAAAGAAATATTGAAGAATTGTTAAAAAGAGAATTTAAGTCCATTTCCTATTCTATTAATATACGATTTCTATCGTATGAGGAAATGGCTTTAGTACGCCATGCAACCGATATTTTCGTAAACATGCGTAAAATTGATCAACTTGCAGTATCCTTAATGGAAAGTAATTTAGGCTATGCAAATGTAATAACAGGAAAATGGTTGCCTTATATTGATTATACATCCGAGGTGAAAACAACCTTAATCGATTCCATAGAGGATCTTTCGAGTTCTATTAATATCATTGCAAATTCTATTGATTCAGAAAATAATATAAAAATTTTACAAGAAAACAGAAAGAAAGTTATAGAAAAGTATGATAGTAATGTCATTAATGATTGGTTGAATTTTTACAAAAAACTAAGCGTTGAAAACTAAAATTCCAACTATTATTAAACTAACTTTTATTGTAATTTTTTTAAATACAGTAATTGAATCTTTTCTTTTGTTTACAGAAGATAGAACATTAATTATTTCCATTCAGTTGTTGCTAAACGGCATATTATTCTATCGTTTTTTCATATTATCCAAATCAAATATTCAAAAACCAAAAATCGCTATTTTAACATTTACTATTTTAGTCTATTTTATCGTACTTTCTTTTTTAAGTTCAGATATAATAGTGACTTTTAACTATTTAATTAAATTTATAATTCCATTTTTTTATATTTTTATTGGATATAATATTTTAATTAAACCAGATTATATAAGTTATTTTATTAGGAAAACCTGGCTTTTTCTGGCTTATTTTTCCATATATATAATTGTAGTAAATGTACTAGGTATAGGAGAATCATTATATAAAGGTGGAATTAAAATGGGGTTTTATTCATTGAATGGTCTCTATGTCCCTACTTTTTCAATTATTATAATAATATTCAATCTTAAAATTGTTACAAATAAAATTGAAAGGTATCTCTCAATAGCTTTTTCCATAATTGCCATTATTATTTTAATTCTTTTACTTAAAAGAACACTCTTAATCTTAATTTTAGTCGCTTTTATTTTATATTTTTTCAAGAAAATTAGTTTAGTTCGAATTCTTCGAATTACATTATTCTCCATTTTATTTTTAGTGATTTTTTCTAATTTTTCCTATTTATTGCAAGATAGTATCGCTTCTCGTAAAGGAAGATTCGAGAAAGAATACGATGTTACTAACGAAGGTCGATTTGTAGAAAATATTAAAGTATACTCTCTAATGAAAGATTCTCCTTTTAAATTATTATTTGGTACTGGTGAGGTATTTAATGACAGAAAGTTCTTAAGTAAATCTTTTGAAGTTGAACGAGAAGCGCATAACTCCTTTATTCGAATTTTTTGGAATGGTGGGTTTGTGGGGCTACTTCTTTTCTTATCTTTCTATTACAAACAATTTATAGATATTTTTAAAAATTTTCACATTGCAAAAAAACGTAAGAATCTCTTTTTAGTAAACTTATATTATTTTGGATGTGTTTTCATTATACTTCGCTTTTTTAATGATTTTAGTTCCGGTATTACTTATTTAGGTTACAATGCTTTTTCCTATTTATTAATTGGCGGAATAATACGTATGGGAAAAGAATTCAGAATTAATCTAATAAAAGAAAAGAATGTTACAATTTCAGATTAACAAGTTTACGCAAGAAAGTTCAACTTTATTTCTTGAAAAGAATCAATTCTCGACTCCTTTTCAATCTATTGATTTTTATGAATTTATAAATAACAATAAAAATCAACAAGCATTTATATATAGTTACTCGAATGATAAGCAAACACTTGCTTCTTGTTTAGTAACCTTACAAAAGGAAAGTGGCATAAAAGGATTTTTCTCCAAACGCGCGATAATTTATGGAGGTCCTCTTTTATCAGATGACAACGTAATTAATAAACAGTTTTTAACTCTACTTACAAATGAGTTGAAAAACAAAGTTATCTATATAGAAACACGTAATTTTATAGATTACGCTGGTCAAAAATCAGTTTTTAATTCTTTGAATTGGGAATATCTTCCCTATTTAAATTTTCAATTAGAATTTAAAGATGCGACTTTAGATGAATTAATCGCAGCAATGAAATACAATCGAAGACGAGAAATTAAACAAAGTCTAAATGAAAATGCGATTTATTCTGAAGCACAAAACGAAGATGATATTAATAAGCTTTATCTTATATTACAAGAGCTTTATGCTACAAGAGTAAATGTACCTTTACCTCCTGTAGCATATTTTATAAATTTATTTCATTCTAAATTGGGTAAAGTTTTTGTTGTAAAACATAATGGGATAATTATAGGTGGGGCATTTTGTATTTTTAAAGAAAATCAATTTATTTACACTTTATATTATTGCGGAATAAGGGATTATCATAAAAAAATATTTCCAACACACCTTGCGATAATAGCAGCAATGGAATTTGGAATAAATAACAAATTGAAGGGGATCGATTTCATGGGAGCAGGCAAAGTTGGTGAAGAATATGGAGTGCGTAAATACAAGTCTGAATTTGGAGGTCAATTAGTTGAGCATGGAAGATTTCTTAAAATAACAAATCCATTTTTGTATAATTTAGGTAAATTCGCACTCAATCAATTAAAAAGATTTAAAAAATGAGAATATTAATCGATATTGGTCATCCTGGTCATGTTCATTTATTCAAACATTTTGCAAAAGAAATGATTAAACTTAATCATGAGGTGTTGTTTACTGTTCGAGATAAAGAATTTGAAATAAAATTATTAGAACACGAAAACTTTGATTTCATAAACTTTGGTCAGCATTATAAAACTAAAATTGGTAAAATTTTTGGGTTACTTAAATTTTCATTTTTATCCTATAAGACTAGTTTAAAGTTTAAACCAGACATCTATTTAAGCCATGGCTCAATTTACAATGCTTTGGCTGCTTTTTTATACAGAAAGCCCAATATTGCATTTGAAGACACAGGGAATTACGAACAAGTAAGATTATATAAACCTTTTACGAAGACTATTTTAACATCTACAACCTTTAAAGAAAATTATGGGGATAAACAACTAAAATATAGTGGTTGTCATGAGTTAGCTTATCTTCATCCAGACTACTTCAAACCGAATGAAACTATTTTTCATAAATTGGGGCTTGAATTATATGAATCCTATTATATTCTTCGTTTTGTTTCTTGGAATGCAACACACGATGTTGGTCAAAAAGGACTAAACATTCAACAAAAGAGAGATTTAATAGAATTACTAGAACAAACTGGCAAAGTATTTATTTCTGCTGAATCAAAATTACCTACTGAATTTGAAAAATACCAAATAAAAATTAAACCGGAAGATATGCATGATGCTTTAAGTTATGCAAAATTATTTATAGGTGAAGGAGCAACAATGGCATCTGAATGTGCTGTTCTTGGAACACCTGCTGTGTATGTAAATTCGATGGAAGCTGGATCAATCGATGAGCAGGAAGAATTAGGACTTATTTATCATTTCAGAAATGGTGATGGAGTGGTTGAGAAAGTAAAAGAGTTATTGAAGGATGAAGAACTGAAAAGCAAAACAAAAAAAACATCCCTTGCATTCATTGAGAACAACTTTAATGTTACCAAATTTTTGATTTGGTTTATTACAAATTATCCAAAAAGTATCAAAACATATAACATAAAAAACAAGTATTAAAATGGATTTTACAATAGATATATATAATAAATTATTAGATGTAATTTGTGAAAATGATTATAAATTCATGACTTACAATGATTTTTCAGAAAATTCAGATTTTGATTCTAAAATTATTACACTTCGACATGATGTGGATCTTAAAAAGGAAAATTCACTAGAATTTGCTAAAATTCAAGCAAAGAGAAAGATCCAAGGTACTTATTATTTCAGGGTAATTCCTCAAAGTTATGACGAGAATGTAATTAAAGAAATGGCAGATTTAGGTCATGAAATTGGATATCACTATGAGACAATGGACACTTCGAAAGGTGACGTAGACAAAGCTTATGATGAATTTTGTTATAATTTAGATAAATTTAGAAAATTCGTTAAAGTCTCTACTGTTTGTATGCATGGTAGTCCAATGTCTAAATTTGATAATCGTGATATATGGAAAAAATACAATTATACAGATCTTGGGATAATCGCTGAGCCATATTTTGATGTTGATTTTAATAAAACCTTCTACTTAACAGATACAGGAAGAAGATGGGACGGTTCCAAAGTTAGTGTTAGAGACAAAGCGATGGATACTAATAAAATTACTAATTCAAATTTTACAGATAGAAGTTATCATTCTACTTTAGATGTGATTGAAGCGTTTAAAGAATTAAACTTTCCTAACAATATTATGATGACTTTTCACCCACAAAGATGGTCAGATAATAAAATTTCATGGCTAAAAGAATTTATAGCTCAAAATCTAAAAAATCAAGTAAAAAGATTAATAGTTAAATAACTATCTTTGTACAATGAAAACTGTTATTGAAGATAAAATTGGAGAGGAAGCTTTTAATTATGTGTCTAATTTTGCTGAATTAGATAATAATGAAAATTTAGTTATATCAAGTACAAATTCATTTAATATAACCAATTCATCAAAAAACTTCAAATCCATCATTAATTTTACCAAGGTTAACAATCTTAGGTACATTAACCAATTTTTCATTGATGTTAACTCCAAGCTTGAATTTGATGGTTTATATATAGGTTTGGCAGAAACAATAGCAGGTAGACAAGTTAGAAAGCAAAAAAAATATCCTAAATTCATTGCTAAAATCATTTTTATTTTTGAATTTATTTTTTTGCGAGTTTTTCCTAAAGTATCTGGTTTAAAAAAAATCTATTTTTTTGTTACTAGAGGTAGAAATAGACTCATTTCTAAGGCAGAACTTCTAGGTAGATTAATTTTCTGTGGTTTCTCTATTGTAGAATTTAAAACCTTTAATAACAAACTCTATTTCATCGTAAAAAAAACAGGTCAACCCATCGAAAATCAAAAGCCGAGTTACGGACTATTATATACTATGCCGCGAGTTGGTAAAAATGGAAAAATGATTGGAGTTTATAAATTCAGAACCATGCACCCCTACTCTGAGTTTTTACATTCATATATTCTTGAAAAAAATGGATATGCCGCATCAGGTAAACCAGCAGATGATTTTCGTTTAACACCATGGGGTAAGTTTTTACGTAAGTATTGGTTAGATGAATTACCACAATTACTAAATGTGCTAAAAGGAGACTTAAAACTGGTAGGAATTAGACCCGTTGGACTTCGTTATTTACAAGATATTCCAGAAGATTTAAGGGTAATGCGTGCAAAACATAAGCCTGGTTGTATTCCGCCGTATGTAGCATTCAATAAAAGTAGTTCTGTAGAAAGCGTATTAAATGCAGAACGAGAATATTTAATTCAAAAAAATAAAAATCCATATTTCACAGATACTATTTGCTTTTTCAGCGCAATATGGAATATTTTAATAAAGAAAAAACGAAGTGCTTAATATGTTAGTATAAAAAATTAATTTATAGTACTTTTGCCAATTAACACACTCAAAAAACATGAAAAACTGCACGTTATTACTTTTATTTACGCTATTATTAACTTCTTGTGCCTCGAGAAAAAAACTAGTGTATTTTCAAGATTCTACAGATCAAGCGGGAACAGTTTCAGCGAACTCTTATTCTCCAAAATTTAAACCTGATGATTTTTTATTTATAGTTGTCTATGGTGCTGACGACAATAGCACAAAGCCATTCAATCTTCCTTTATCAAACAATTCAACTAATCGTGGATACTCTATTGGAGCACCAGCTAACCAAGGTTTTTTAATCAACGAAAAAGGTGAGATAGATTTCCCTATATTAGGAACAATTAAAATTGGAGGTTTAGAAAGAAGTCAGGCAATAGAACTTTTAAAAGAAAAAATTAAACCATATATCAACAATCCAATAATTAATATTCAAATTCAAAATTTCAAAATTACAGTATTAGGAGAAGTAAGAAATCCTGGAACATTTACAATTCCAAATGAACGAATTACACTTTTAGAAGCAATTGGATTGGCTGGTGATTTAAACATCACAGGTGTAAGAAACAATGTGTTGGTAATACGTGAAGAAAACGGACAAAAGAAAGAATTCAAAATTGATTTAACAACAAAAGAAGTTTTTAATTCACCAGTTTATTATTTAAATCAAAATGATCTAGTCTATATTCAACCTAATCAAGCAAAATCAAATTCATCATTGATAAGCGCTGCATCTGGTATATTTATTTCAACTGCTTCATTGTTAATTACAATGATTAATATTTTAACAAAATGAGTGATTTTAATCATAATACAGAAGATTTTTCTGATAATTTTAATTTTAAGGAAACTATTTACCCATATTTATTTAAATGGAAGTGGTATCTAGTTACCCTAGCTATTGGTGTTATTTTTGGTTTATTATATTTGAGATACACGATACCAACTTATAATGTAAGTGCTAGTATCCTTATCAAAGACGATGATAAAAATGATTTAGTTTCTCAAATGTCAGCAGTCTCAGAACTAAGTGGCGGAGGTTCAATTCAAAATAAAATTAAAAACGAAATAGAAATTTTAGAGTCTCGTAAATTACTTTCACGTGTAGTAAAAGACTTAAAATTAAATATTAATTATATTGATAATAACGGCCATATTTCAAAAGAACAATTTCTGAACCCTTGGGTGAGAATTAATTTTTTAAAAGGTGATTCATCAATCTATGATTTTAAAGGAATATTTGAAATTACATTTATTTCAAATTCAACCTTCGAAATAATGGATGTTGAAACTGAAAAAACAAGAAAATTAAATTTTGGTACATCTTTCAATTTACCACTTGGTGATGCAGTAATAACTCCTAACTGTAGAGAGATCCCAATTGGTAAAAAATTGATAATAGATGTGACAAAATTTGACGCTGTTGTAGATTATTTACAAAATAATGTTACTATTGAAGAGAATAACAAAGAATCTAGTGTGTTATTAATTTCAATGGACATCGATAATATTGAAAAAGGTGAAGCGATTGTCAATAACATCATTAAACAGCATAATAAAGATGCTATTCAAGATAAGAATGAAGTTTCAAAAAACACACTAAATTTTATTAATGAGCGTATCACTTTTATTACAAACGAACTTTCAGATGTAGATGAAAATGTGTCAAATTTTAAATCAAACAATAAAATTTTTGATTTAACTACAAATGCATCTCTGTTTTTTGAAAATGAATCAGAAAATGAAAAATTGATTGTTGAAAATGGTACTCAATTAAAAATGGCTGAGTACATATATGAATATATTAGTAATAAGAAAAATGGGGAATTAATCCCATCAAATATAGGAATCAATAATCCTTCAATCGAAAAAATGATTGAAACAGTAAATACGCTTCAATTAGAGAGAAATAAATTAATTATCGGTTCAAGTGAAAAAAACCCTGTAATCATTAATTTAGACACGCAATTAGAATCTTTAAAAAGAAACCTTAAAGAAAGTTTATCTAATCAAAGTAATTCTTTGAAAATTAGAAATAAATCCCTAGAAAATCAAGATAAAAATTTAAAAAACAAACTAGTTTCTGCACCTGTTCAGGAAAAGAACTTTAAAGAAATAATGAGACAACAACAAATTAAAGAAAATTTATATTTGTTCTTATTACAAAAAAGGGAAGAAACTTCAATGGCACTAGCAGTTACAGTTTCTAATTCTAAAACTATTGATGATGCCTACAGTGATGGAAGTATAATCAAACCTAAAAAGAAAATGGTTTTTTCAATTGTTTTTTTGATAACAATCGCTATAACAACATTAATTATTTATATTAGAAATACGCTAGATACTAAAATCCATAATAAATTTGATATTTCTGATCTTGGAATTCCTTATATTGGTGACATCCCAATTTCAGATAATCCAAATAAATTAGTAGTAGGAAAACATGAGAGAACAAGTATTGCTGAAGCATTTAGACTTTTAAGAACAAATTTAAATTTCTTAATCACTACTAAAAAAGAGGAATGTAAATCAATATTTATCACATCAACAATTAGTCATGAAGGCAAATCATTTATTGCTTTAAATCTTGCGAGTACATTAGGTTTATCTGGAAAAAAAGTAGCGCTTATTGGAATGGATTTAAGAGCTCCAAAAATCATGCAATATCTGGATAAAAACGTAACTAAAGGTGTTACTAGTTATATAATTGATGAAAATATAACAGTTGATGACATTAGTGTGCAACTTCCTGAAATTTCTAATGTAACGATAATACCTTCTGGTCCAATACCTCCTAACCCAGCAGAGTTATTAATGAATGATCGATTAATTGAACTCTTTAAAATAGTTAAGGATAAATTTGATTATATAGTTGTGGATACCGCACCAGTTGGTATGGTAGCAGATACTTTATTGTTGAATGATTATGCTGACATTTTCTTATATGTATCAAGAGCAGACTATTTAGATAAACGTTTGTTGCATATTCCAACAACGCTTTATAAAGAAGGTAAATTAAAAAATATGGCAATTTTACTTAACTGTTCTGATCATACGAAAAATTACGGTTATGGTTATGGCTATGGATATGGTGATGGAGTAATTCAAACAAATATCAGAAATAAAACCTGGTTTGAAAAGATAAAAAATAAAATTTAATATAAGAAGCTGTCTCAAAAGGACAGCTTCTTTTTTGCTTAAAAACAGATTATTTTTTATTTAATTGATAATCAGTTTTTTTAGTCTGTGTTGTTGATTTTATATGGAAAAGCGTTTTCCTACATTCAAACCGTATAATAACCAACCTCAGATCATGATGTTACCTCCATCTTTAGAAGAATTAATATCTAAAGACCATCCCGTAAGAATAGTTAATTATATTATTAGTAGTGTAAACATCGAACCACTTACCAATGGGCAATGGACTTTATGACAGATGTCCTACTAGTTAATGAAAATAAATTTCGCAAACTAAGCATTATAGATCAATATAATCGATAATGTTTAAAGATTGACATCCAATCAAGTATGCCCGCTTGGAGAGTAATTTAATACGGTAAATGTTCGCTAATTTCGACATATTGTAAATATAGTTCAAAAAATTAGGTTTTATAAATTTCCATTAGACTTTAAAAAAAATATCCCAGTCAAAAAAATATTGACTGGGATTTAATTATAAAGATTGAATTTGAAAAAACAAAATTGCTTATATATGGCAGTATTTAATCATTGTTTAATAATAAATTTTACGTTGCACTTTTGTAACGTATTTAGCTAATCGAATTACTTGTTTAGTATATCCAAATTCATTATCATACCATGCATATAAAACAATATTTTCTTGATCTGGTGATACAATTGTTGCTTTAGAGTCATATACTGAGCAACATGTGTTACCAATGATATCTGAAGATACTAACTCTGGATCAAAAGAATAATAAATTTGATTTACTAAATCTCCATTTAAAGCTGCGTCTTTTAATAAAGCATTTACTGCTTCAATAGACGTTTTCTTTTCTACATTCAAGTTCAAAATTGCCAATGATCCATTTGGAGTTGGTACGCGTACTGCATTTGCAGTTAATTTATCTTTCAATCCTGGGATAACTTTTGTTACAGCAGCGCCTGCACCTGTTGATGTGATAACCATATTAATAGCAGCAGATCGTCCTCTACGAGAACTTTTGTGCATATTATCCAATAAGTTTTGATCGTTTGTATAAGCGTGAACGGTTTCAATATGTCCCTTAACAATACCTAATTTTTCGTGTACAACTTTTAATACTGGAGAAATTGCATTTGTAGTACAAGATGCTGCAGAGTAAATATTTTCATTTTCTAAATCTAAATCAACTTGGTTTATACCATAAACAACATTTGGAATTTCTTTTCCAGGTGCAGTTAATAACACTTTAGAAGCTCCTTTTGATTGTAAGTGTCTTGATAAAGCTGTTCTATCTGTAAACACACCAGTATTGTCGATAATTAAGGCGTTGTTTATCCCATAAGCAGTATAGTCTATATCTTCAGGATTTGAAGCATCTATCATTTGAACAACTTGACCATTAATAATTAAAGCTCTTCTTTCTAAATCTGGTTCAACTGTGCCTTTGAATGCTCCATGAACTGAATCAGTTCTTAGTAAAGAAGCTCTTTTGATAATATCTTTATCTGTAGCACCACGAGTAACGATTGCACGTAAACGTAATTGCTGACCTTTACCTGCTTGTTTAATTAATTCTCGAGCTGCTAAACGTCCGATACGTCCAAAACCATATAAGACAACATCTCTTGGTTCCAAGCCTCCAACAGATACAACATCAAATCCTGCTAATTTATTTTCTAAAAATGCTCTTTTAGAAGTGAAGTTTTCTTGTTCTGAAATCCATTCTGTAGCCAGTTTACCAATGTCTAATTTAGATGGAGCTAAATTCATTTCGTAGATTTCAGTAGCTAATTCAGATGTTGTAAATACGTCTACTGGTTTCTCAACTACGTTTTTTGAATAATCGTGTAAATTCAAAATTTCAGAAACAGTTCTATCTAATAAATGATTTCTGTACAAAACTAATTCAATGCCTTTATCATAAAGCAATTCACCAGTTTTACTAGCTAATACTACAGCAGCACGTTCTTTTTTAACATGTGCGTTTAATTCTTTTTCGTAACCTACAGCAGATTCCATGTGTTAAAATTGAAAATTAATATATAAACAAAAAACGGCTGAACTTCTAAAAGTTACAGCCGTAAATACTATCCTAAATAAGATTTTAATAATTTATTGCGAGAAGTATGACGTAATCTTCTAATCGCTTTTTCTTTAATTTGTCGTACACGTTCTCTTGTCAAATTAAACTTAGCACCAATTTCCTCTAAAGTTAATCCATGATTCATTCCGATTCCAAAAAATAAACGAATAATTTCTCTCTCTTTATCTGTCAAAGTACTCAAAGAACGCTCAATTTCTTTTTGTAACGATTCAGCCATCAATGCATGATCCGCTTTTGGCGAGTCAGCATTTGCCATAACATCCATTAAAGTTCCACCATCCTCAGATGTAGAAAGTGGTGCATCCATTGATACATGTCGACCGGAAACATTTAAACTTTCTTTAATTTTGTCTTCTGGAACTTCCAAAGCTTCTGCTAACTCCTCTGCAGATGGTTGTCTTTCAAATTCTTGCTCTAATTTTGAAAAAGCTTTATTGATTTTATTTAAAGATCCAACTTGATTAAGTGGTAAACGAACAATACGTGCTTGCTCAGCTAACGCTTGTAAGATAGATTGTCGAATCCACCATACAGCATATGAAATAAATTTGAAACCACGTGTTTCATCAAACTTTTGAGCAGCTTTAATAAGTCCTAAGTTACCTTCATTAATTAAATCTGGCAATGTTAATCCTTGATTTTGATACTGTTTGGCTACAGAAACCACAAAACGTAAATTTGCTCGTGTTAATTTCTCTAAAGAACGTTGGTCTCCCTGTTTGATCTTACGAGCTAACTCTACTTCTTCTTCTGCAGTTATTAACTCCTCTTTACCAATATCTTGTAAATATTTGTCTAAAGATTGACTTTCGCGATTTGTAATCGACTTGGTAATTTTAAGTTGTCTCATGTTTACTAACTTTCTTTTTTAGAATGAACCCGAAAAATTGAGTGCAAAGGTACAACGAAAAAACC
>CALPMT020000013.1 GCA_943324745.2 Chitinophaga pinensis
GTGTACTTTGTGCAAATTCTTTGTGAACTCTGTGTCAAAACCTTTATCCCTTCTAATCATCAACTGTTGCCTCATCAGACCGCAGGTCTCTTAATCACCTTCTATCATCCCCGTTAAATCGTCCTTAACTTCTCAATTTCTCAATGTTTTATATTTCCTCCACTAATCTTATATGCATTAAATGGTTCTAAAAACAATCTACTTTCACTTTCTGTCCTTTGTGCAAATTCTTTGTGAACTCTGTGTCAAAACCTTTATTCCCTTCTAATCATCAACTGTTGCCTCAATCAGACCGCAGGTCTCTTAATAACCTTCAATCATCCCCGTTAAATCGTCCTTAACTTCTCAATTTCTCAATGTTTTATATTTCCTCCACTAATCTTATATGCTTTATATCGTTCAATATCTAGTCACTTCGACTCTCATTACGCCATAATTTCCCCTTCAAAAAACCATACAATTCCTCAACCATTAACTCATGCTCCACTTTATCCGGATGGCCAACACACCCTTTATTATATCTCTTTTTAAAAAAATACATGAAGCAATTCTGATCATTAAATTTATTGAAGACAATCGTAAGCATGCTATCTAAATAGGGTTTAAAACTTTCTTTCGCCATAGGACTATCTAGGATCAACAACGTGACTCTTGGATTTTCACGACGTAATTTTTTTAAAAAACGCAAATATGTTGTAGTGAAAAGTGTTACATCTTGCTTTCCATCATTCTGACCCAAACAAATACTTATTAAGTCAGGACGGTAGTTAGATTTTTTCCATCGTTTCGTTTGTTGGGATAAATCAGTGTAATCATAAACATCAGGAATTGTTTTTGTGTTGTTACAACAACTCCTTGACATTCCAAACCCCGAAACGGAAGTAAGCATCCATTCTGCATTTAATCTTCTTGCTAGGGTAGGGCCATAACTTATGTAAGCACAGTGCTGATCAAACCAATGCCTCTCTCCGCATTTGATAGTTGTATTATCCATCCCGTTTCCACAAGTCATCGAATCACCAATGAATTCGATACGTCGCTTTTTCTTTTTTATAGGAATTAGTTTTTTAACTCTTAAACCAATGAATTCTAAATATCCAATCTTTGTTTCCGTAGATTTACAAATTGTTAAGGTGTGTTTTCCACTGCTTAATTTTGTTGCAACAACAATTTTATTGCTTTTTCCTGTCAGGTGAATACGTTGTATTGGAAGTGAATCAATGATTACTTCGATGTAATTATGTTCACTCGATCTTTTTAAATAACCTTCGTCGTTAATGTTTATCTCACAAAATGAACCGGTAAATCTAGTTTGTATATAAACTCCTGGAGCCCAAAATCTCGGTGCAGTTTTATCTACAAAATCTACACGACCTACATAGTGAAAATAAGGATGCTCAGCTCCATAAAATTGAGTAGTCTCTTTTTGTATTCGTCCACAAGATAGCATTGTAAGCAAGCAAAATAGAAGCGGTATTTTAGCTTTTACAGCATGAATCATAGTAAAATATTATAATAGAAATTCAATGTAAAAAAGACTAAATCTACATAAAAACTACCTTAAAACTCAGAAATTATTGGTATTATTGTACTGATTGAATCAAAAAAGATCAAAATATGTGGAATTCATTAGCTAGTATAATTTTACGTAATCGCTTATTTATTATAGCGATTGTAATTATACTCACGGTGTTTTTTGGATATTTTGCAGTTACCTCATTGAAGGTAGATAACAAATACGGAAATACCCTTCCAAAAGATAGTAAGCCTCAAGCTGATTACTTAAAATTTAAAGAACAATTTGGTGAGGATGGTTCGACGCTAGCCGTTGCAATAAATTCTGACTCACTTTATACCGAGAAAAATTTTGTGAAATGGCAAGATTTAGCTTTCAAAATTCTTGAAATTTCAGGGGTAGAAAGTGTAATATCTGAGGCTACACTATACAAAATTTGTAATAATAAATCCGAGCAGCGATTTGAAATTCAAAAAATATTCTCTGATTCTACATTCCATGAAAAATCTATCGACTCTATTCGTAAAGAAATAAAACAAAATCCATTGTATAATGGATTGTTATATAACGACAAAACTAAAGTCTCTTTGTTATTAATAGGGATGGATGAAAAATACCTAGCTGATAAAAAGAAATCAAAAGTAATTTTTGAAATAGAAGAATTAGTAGCTTCCTATTCCAATTATTTTGGAAAACCGCATTTTGCAGGATTGCCTCACATGCGTGTTGTAATTGGTAAGCGCATTGTCAATGAAATGTATATTTTCTTAGGATTGTCTGTATTAGCTTCCTCGCTTTTATTATATATCTTCTTTCGTTCATTTAGAATCGTGATGCAATGTAACCTGGTTGTATTTGTTTCTGTTATTTGGGCATTGGGTAGTATCGCGTTATTTAATTTCCAACTTTCAATAATGATGGCGTTAATTCCACCTTTGTTGATTGTGATTGGTGTTCCAAACTGTGTTTTTCTAGTCACCCGTTATCATCAAGAATATGTCCTTCATAGAAATAAAATGCGGGCATTATTTACTATGATTAAACGTATAGGTTCTGTGACTTTTTTAACAAATCTTACGACTGCGGTTGGTTTTTGCACGTTTACAAGCTCTGATAAATTAGCTCAATTTGGTATTATTTCCAGTTTGAATATTATGGTTGTTTTTGCGCTGTCAATATGTATTCTACCTATCATGGCTTCCTATTCAAAACCTCCAAAAGAAAGACATTTAAAACACTTATATAAAGTATATTCTAAAGGATTCATTGAATATATCATCATTATTATTACAAACTATAGAAAATGGATATATGGTATTTCTGTATTGGTTGTAATCATTAGTTTATATGGAATGACAAAAATCGTTGCGACAGGAAATGTTACAAGTGATTTACCCAAAGATGATCCTATTTTACTAGATCTTAAATTTATTGAGAAAAATTTTGGTGGATCAATTCCTTTTGAAATTTTAATTAACTACAAAGAAAAGGGAAGGTTATTCTCAACTGAAACACTAGAAAAAGTAGATCATATTCAAAATGAATTTGCAAAAGATACCTTGTTCTCTAAAAGCTTATCGATCGTTAATTTTATTAAGTCTATCAACATGGCTTATTTCGATAATGACTCTGCGCATTATAACTTGATTGCTTCGCGTGATAAACTTCGTCTGAAAAAATATTTTGATGAAACGGATATCAATAGTGCGAATAGTGGTAGTATGTCAATCAAAGAATTAGTGGATACAACAAATACTTCGTTGCGCATACGTTTGCAGATGAAAGATTTAGGTTCTTATGTGGTTTCTAAAAAAGTAGATCGACTTAAATTGATGGTGGATAATATCTTAAATCCTGAAAAAGTACAAATAGAATCCTTGTTTAAAAAAGCGTATAGCGGACGAAAAGAATTAGTAGATACGCTGCTTTTTGAATACCCATGGATTTTTAATAATGTGACTTCTATTTTATCAAAAGGCAATACGGATTTACAAAACAACTTTGATTTAGATCCGAGTTTAATAAACAGTTATAAAAACAAAGGAAACTTTAAAAATATTTTACGTCAAGCAATAAATGATGAATATTATGATCTAACATTTACGGGGACCTCAGTCGTAGTTTCTGAAGGGACAAAATACTTATTTATCAATCTTGTTCAGTCTCTTATTTTTGCAATTTTATCCATTGCGCTCCTCATGGCATTTTTATTCCGTTCTTTTAGAATCATTCTGATTTCAATGATTCCAAACATTATTCCTTTGCTATTTACGGCTGGTATTATGGGCTATTTTCAAATACCTCTAAAACCTTCCACATTGCTTGTCTTTGGGATTGCTCTAGGTATAACAGTAGATAATGCAATTTTATTTTTGGCAAAATACCGTCAAGAACTTCGAGAACACACGTGGGATATTAAGCAATCTATTATTATTTCTGTAAAAGAAACTGGTTTAGGTATTTTCTATACTTCTGTGATTCTTTTCTTCGGATTTATTATGTTCGTTTTCTCGCAATTTGGTGGAACAAAAGGCTTAGGATTATTAGTGTCAATAACAATTCTTGTTGGGATGATTACAAACTTAATTATCCTGCCAGCGTTATTATTAACCCTTGAACGTAAAGTCACAACCAAATCATTTAAAGAACCTTTCTTTGATATCTACGACGAAGAAGTAGATTTTGATCATCATAAGATTCAAATCGAAAAGAAAGAGTGAAAAAATAAATAGCTACGCTGGATATGTTACCTTCGGATAAACTAGAAATGTTATCCTGTGACTATTTTCTTTTAACACAAAGTCACCAAGTTTTCACAAAGCACACTAAGAATAAGTTTCTATCCACGAAGTTTAACTTGAAAGAATCTCTTAGTCAAACTAAGTAATCTTTGTGTTTCTCTGTGCCTTTGTGCACTTCGTGTTGAATTTTACACCTGCACTTAACACAAAGTCACCAAGTTTTCACAAAGCACACTAAGAATAAGTCTCTGTCCACGAAGTTTAACTTGAAAGAATCTCTTAGTCAAACTAAGTAATCTTTGTGTTTCTCTGTGCCTTTGTGCACTTCGTGTTGAATTTTACAACTGCATTAACTAAAGTCACCAAGTTTTCACCAAGCACACAAGAATAAGTCTCTGTCCACGAAGTTTAACTTGAAAGAATCTCTTAGTCAAACTAAGATAATCTTTGTGTTTCTCTGTGTCTTCGCTCCCTCACCTACGATATATAACATATCTAGCGTTAGCATAAAACGTTATATATATCACTATAATTCAAAATATTTCAGACTTTTTTTCTAGTGTCTATTTTTCACTTTTCTAACAAAGTTAGAAAATCTCTGCGACCTCAAAATTCAGTAAACAACTTCACTTTTCTCTGATTTCTCTGCGAAAATAATTACCCTTAAAGCTTAGTGTATTTTTTGTTACCTCTGTGTTAAATCTAAAGTTTTTCGTCGCACGTAACTCGTCACTTCGTCACTCTAATCCTTCTTTTCTCGGGACTTTTACCACCTCCTCCTGCAGGTCTGTTTCCACCTTGTGGACGTTTACCAGAACCATTGGATCCCCCTGAACCTCCACGTTGATTGTTAAACGTTCTTTTCTCCTCCTTTTCAATCACGAAAATTTTTGCAGGAAATGGATGCTCCTCCACAATAGGAAGTTGCATAGAAATTAATTTCTGAATGTCTTTTAAGTATGCGCGTTCTTCGTAATCACAAAATGAAACCGCCTTACCCGAAGCTCCGGCACGACCCGTACGACCAATTCTATGTACATACGTTTCAGGGATGTTAGGTAATTCAAAATTTACTACAAAAGCCAATGCATCAATATCAATACCACGTGCTGCAATATCTGTCGCTACCAAAACGCGAGTCGTATAATCTTTAAAATTGCTCAATGCACGTTGTCTCGCATTTTGAGATTTGTTTCCGTGTATCGCTTCGGCCTTTATTTTTGCTTTGTCCAAAATCTTAACGACTTTGTCAGCACCATGTTTGGTACGAGTAAACACTAAAGCTGATTTAATAGATGGATCTTCCAATAAATGAACTAACAAGGCATTTTTATTCCCTTTATCCACATAGTAAACTTCTTGTTGGATCGTTTCTGCAGTCGAAGAAACAGGTGTGACCTCCACTTTTTCAGGATTAGTTAAAATGTTTCCAGCCAATACCTTAATTGTATCAGGCATTGTAGCAGAGAAAAACAACGATTGTCGCTTTTCAGGGATAACTTTCAAGATTTTCTTTACATCGTTCACAAAGCCCATATCTAGCATACGATCAGCTTCATCCAAAACAAATAATTGAATATCATTCAAACGAATAACACCTTGACCAATTAGGTCCAATAAACGACCTGGTGTAGCTACTAATATATCAACACCAGCTTTGATTGCATTAACTTGTGAACTTTGTGTAACGCCACCAAAAATGACTGTATGTCTTAATTTTGTATAACGGCCATAACTCGCAAAACTTTCACCAATTTGGATCGCCAATTCGCGGGTAGGGGTAACGATTAATGCATGTATTTTATTATTACGTTCACCTGCCTCTTTTCGCTTGTATAATAATTGAATAATTGGAATTGCAAATGCAGCTGTTTTACCTGTCCCTGTTTGTGCACAACCCAATAAATCAGTACCTTCTAATAAAATTGGAATGGATTTTTCTTGAATAGGAGTGGGGTTCGTATAACCTTCTTCGTCTAAAGCCTTAAGAATCGGCTCAATAAGTTGTAAGTCTTCAAATTTCATAGGAAAATATTCATCGATTTTCCTATGCTGTTCTGAATTAAACCCTAGGAATACGGTTTACAAATATACGACAAAAAGCCCTTACTTAAATTTTTAAATAGTGCACTCCCCATTTTCTTATTACTACATACCGTTCTCCCGTCATCCTTAACCCTTCCTTCACCAGTCCTCCCTGAACCCTTCACTCTTCCCCCGTCCCCCGTCACTCATCCCCCGTCACTCGTCACTCTTCACTCGTCACTCTTCACTCGTCACTCATTCTTATATGGTTCAATAAACCTCATTTTATTTTGAATTTCCGCAAATTATCTTATTTTTGTCACACTTTAAATTCGACGTAGTATGTTTCGGGCAACCAAAAACTTACTTCTACGTCTTTTATTGAATACGTATAAAACTTTTTCAGATGAAAATTATTTTTAATAAATTATTGTTTTTTTTAAGTGTTATTTTAGTTAATACTCATATCTTTTCTCAAACCAAAGTTGATTTATTTACAGGTTGGTCCGGGTCTAGTACTGCTGATCATGTGGTTTGGCAACCTGCTTTTGAAGACGGTACGGGATGGTATGGCGCTGTTTATACGCAGCAGCAGATGACAAATACTGGAGCTATTTCCGGCCAAAATGTATTGTCAAATTTAAGGTGGAATATTCAATACGACAATCAAGGATCTGGTACAACAAGAACATTTGATAATGTTAATATTTATTTGTATGAATCTACTACAGCTTATTTTCCTAATCCAAATAAACCTACTTTGCCTGTTGGAGCCGTAAAAGTATTTAGTGGCACACTAAAATTTAAAATTCCAAGTTCTTCATCTACAGTTTGTGAAAATTTTGTGAAATTTGATACTGATTTTACTTATTCTGGCACTAAATCATTAGTCGTGTATGTTGAAAAAACAACTGCCCAAACTCAGCCTACAAATGTATATTTTGCCATATTAGAAGATCCTGACGTTTCTCATATCAGGAATGTTGGAAGTTACAAAGGAAATAACACTTCAGATTATGCAAATACAAAAAAATATAAGTACGCGCAGATTAAATTTAATGATGACATAACTACTACATGTAATGGTTCTATTGTACCAATATGTAATACTACAATTTCTTTCCCTACAGCTTCGGTTTGTAAAGGTGTTTTAACTAATCCTAAACCTACCATAAACGATGGTTCAAGTGGTAAATTCACAAGCACAAATGGTCTTGTGTTTAAAGACGATGCAACGGGTGAAATTGACCTAGCTGCTAGTACTCCGGGAGATTATGCTGTTACTTTTACAGTTACTTCTAAACCAACGTGTAAACCAGTAACTTCAATTAAAATATTTGACAAACCTTCCGCACCTACATTAGGAACTATTACACAACCTAAATGTAGTTCGCCAACTGGTTCTGTTGTATTGTCTGGTCTACCAGCAGGAAATTGGGTCATAACTTCCAACCCAGCTACATCTGGATCTCCTGTTTCTAATTCAGGTGCAAGTTACACTTTTACAGGTTTAGCAAAAAACACTACGTACAAGTTTACTGTAGCTGATGCGAATGGATGTACATCAGATCCAACAGGTGATGTTGTCATGCTAGACGTTCCTGGTTTACCAACTATTACCGGTGCAACTACTATATGCGAAGGTGCAACTTTACAACTTTCTGCAACGAATACTAAAAAAAGTTGGGCATCAAATCCAAATACAATCGCTAACATCGATAATTCTGGTTTACTTACTAGTTTAAAACCTGGTTCTGTAACAATAACATATACAGATGTTGCAGATTGTCAAGCGACGACAACGATAATAATAGATACATTAGCGAAAGCAGGAACAGCAGTTGCAGAAACCGCTAATTTTTGTGAAGTAAATTCAACTAAGATTAAACTTCAAGGGTATAATGGTAAAATTCAATGGCAAACATCGATAGATGGTATTTCCAATTGGACAAATAGTGGAGGTTTAGTTACTTCGTATTTAACAACACCTTCTTTATCAGCTGGAAAATATTACTATAGAGCATTAGTTAGTAGTGGTGTATGTAGTGCTACAGATATAAGCAATCCAATTACGATTACTGTTAGTGAATTACCTGTTGCTGGTTCAGCGACAGCAACACCAAGTGCAATTTGTTCGGGAGGTCAATCGACAATTACCCTAGCGAATTATAAGGGTACAATTCAATGGCAAGAGTCAACAACTGGTACTACTGGAACTTGGGTAAATGCATCAGGGGCAACAGCAACCACAGCGAGTTTTACGACTCCAGTACTTAATTCTCCTTTAACAGAAATGTATTATAAAGCTGTGGTATCAAGTGGTACATGTACTGCTCTTGAAAGCCTACCGGTAAAAGTAACGATAAATCCAAATATCACTGCTGCTGTGACTGTGACATCAAATCCACCGCTTACTATTTCTACAACGAATGATATTTTGAAAACGTGTCCTGATAATAGTGTTGCATTTACTGCTGATACAAATTCAGGATTACAGAATGTTACCTATCAATGGTATAAAAACAATAGTATAATACAAGATGAAACTAAAAATACGTATGCAACGATTAGTTTGAATGATGGAGATATAATATCTGTGAAAGTAACTGCAAATGGCACCTGTGTTTTAGGTTCTCCAGTTACAAGTAAACCGATTATTGTGAAAATTCCGACTAACCCTTTACTTACGTTATTAACAAAAACAAAAACTTCTCAATGTGGTTTATCAGACGGTACTATAATATCAACACAAGTTTCATCAGGTACTTTGACATGGTATAGTAAAGGTTCTATAGTTCCTATTAATAGCCACTTAAATTTACCTTATACAATATCAGGTCTTAAAGCCGATAATTATCATTTAGTATTTAATGACGGTTTATGTGAGTTTTTTAGAGATCTTAGTATAAGCGATCCAGGTGCACCTGCAGACCCCGTTTTGACATATTTAAATGATACAGTATGCGAAAATAATAATTTCACTTTAACTGCAACTGCAACATTTACTCCGGCTACTGGAAATGAAAAATTTGTATGGAAAAAAGATAATGTTGATCTTTCAGTAACAAATAATTCATATCCAGACAAAGCGGATATTACTACATTAGGTAATGAAAATCATACATATTCAGTTTATGTAGTGGATAATGGATGTAAGTCAGCGTCAGATCAAGTGACTTTGACTTTTATTTATACTCCTAAGCCTTCAATTCTAAATACCACTCAAACTTTTTGTGCATCTGATTCGAAAAAAATCACTGATTTAACTGCTAAATTGTTAACTCCTATCAAAAAGATTACTTGGTATGATCTATCAGGTGTAACTAAATATGTCGATACTGATCCACTAGTACAAGGATCCTATTATGCGGAGCAATCTGAAGGTTTTTGCGCGAGTACTTCACGTTTACAAGTAGATGTAAATGTCATTACGCTAACTGCCCCTGTGGTTGGTAAAATAACACAACCAGATTGTAAAAATGATAATGGTGTAGTTATTTTAAGGCTTCCAAGTGCTGGTGATTGGGAAATTACCGCGTCTCCAGTAGTTGGTGCTCCTATTATAATGACAAAAACAGTAACAGTGAATCCTTTTGATGCCGAAATTAAATTAGCACCAGAAACGTATACGATTATCTGTAAAGATGTCATAAATGGTTGTGTTTCTCCATCACTTGCGAATGTTGCGATAAATCCTTCTCCGAAAAAAGAGGCAACTCCAGTGTTGGATACTGATGGAAATTATTGTGCTTCTAAAACCTATGTGTTGGATCAGGTTAAATTTAATCCTGCAGGTACTATGAAATATTTTAGTGCGGATAGTACCATCGAATATGCAGGTAATACACCAATTTTACCAAACACAAACTACAAATTTGTGTATTTTAATGGTCAATGTGCAAGTCCAAAAGCATTAACGACACAAATTACGATGGACGCCGGACCAACTATGATGCCTAACGATATTAATATTTCGGATCAATTAATTTGTGCTGCGAAAAAACCAACATTTGATTCATTAGTAAGTGCTATGTTTAATAAGATTAAGCAACAGACATCTATCCCAGTACCTGCAGGATATAAAGTGGTTTTTGCATTAGATCCTTCAGGAAATCCGATTGTGAATAATACATTTGCTGTAGGAACATTAAATGGAAACACGCAAACGATTTACTATAACATTGAGAATGATAAAGGATGTCAAAACACTCAATTTTCAAAACTTGAATATAAAATCAATGAGGGGCCAAAAGACTTGACGTTGAAAAGCGGTATAAATTACTTCTGTGAAAGTAAAAATCCTACCGTGGCTGATTTAGCATCTACTAAAACAAGTACAGGAGCTGGAACATTAACTTGGTATTCTACTCAAACTGGTAATGCAGCATTTAAAGATACTGATCCTTTAATTAGTGGTTTATATTTTGCTTCATTAACTGAAAATCCTGGGTGTGAAAGTGTATCGCGTCAACAAGTAAATGTATCGATTGTAACGTTTGGTCAAACGACTTTAGATGCAGGAAACAGTTATGTGTTTTGTCAAAATTCTACGAATAAAGTAGCGGATTTACCTTCTAAATCAACTACGCTGACTCCATTGGTTTGGTCCATTGATGGTAATACTCAGTTAGCTACAAATACTTTAATTCAAGGGACCTATACTGCTTCAGAGACACAAAATGATTGTGTGAGTGATAAAGGTCAACAAGTGCTTGTTACATTGCAGAAACCTGTGATTTCAATCATCCCAAAGAAATTACCTGTGTGTGGGGCAGCTAGTGGAAAGCTTGGAATATTAGGTGAAAATTCAACCTATACCTATGTATGGTTTAAAAATGGCGTTCAATTATCAGAAACAGGAGCTACAATTGAAGGTATAAAAGATGATAAAACTATTAAATACAATGTGAAAGTTACAGACACAAAAGGGTGTTGGGATACCACACATTATTTCTTCTCAGATTGTGAACCATCATTACCACCTCAAATAATCACTCCGAATGGTGACAAAAAAAATGATACATTTGTATTACATTATGCTGGGAAATATCCTAATTGTAAGTTAACGATTTACAATCGTTGGGGAGCTTTGGTGTATGAAAGTGAAATGCCATATAAAGATGATTGGGATGGAAAACCAAATGTTGGGGCTACTTTAGGCTCTAGTGTTTTACCTGCTTCCACTTATTTTTTCATGATTGATAAAGGAGATGGAACAGATCCTGATTCAGGTTTTGTTGAATTAGTTAAATAAGAAAGTAACACAGAATAAATGATAGTCTCAAAATTAAAGTATCAACTTGGTGTATTATTACTAGTGTTTATAACTAGTAATCAACTGTTCGCACAACAAGATGCACAAGCGAGTATGTATATGTTTAATCCACTACAATTTAATCCAGGGTATACTGGAAGTAGGGGTGCATTAAATGCTACTTTGGTTAATCGTGCACAATGGATTGGCGTTAGCGGCGCGCCTATTACACAATTTGTATCAATTCACGCGCCGATTGCACGTAAAGCTATTGGTATAGGAGCTCACTTATCCAATGACAAAATAGGGGCAAAATTAAACACCTCAATATTTGCTGATGTTGCTTATTCAATGCCTTTAGGGACTGGAAAAAGGTTGAATTTTGGAGCCAGTGCAGGAGTAGATATGTATAATTTTGATTTTACGAACTTAAATCCGAATGACCCTACCGATGTTAATTATTTGGTAAAGAATGGAAAAGTAGCATTCAATTCTGGAATCGGTTTATATTTTCACGCGAAACGTTTTTATGCAGGGGCAAGTATTCCGCGTTTGATGAAAGCTAGCTGGAATAATGTAGATTTAGCAGTACAACACATTTTTTTAAATGTTGGTTATGTTCATCCTATTAATACAGTGACTGATTTAAAAATGAGTTCGTTGGTTAAAATTGTTCAAAATGCGCCAGTTACAGCTGAATTAAATGCCAATTTGTTTTTTTATAAAAAATTCTGGGTAGGTGCGATGTATCGTTACAACGAATCTTTTGGTGTGAATATGGCTATTCAATTTCAAGAGAAGTGGATGTTTGGTTACTCATTCGATTATGTCTATAATACATTGCGAAAAACGAGTAATATGGGAACACATGAGGTGATGCTTACTTATGATATGAATGGTAGAAGATCTATTTATGCATCTCCAAGATATTTTTAAAGACAATGAAATTCTATAAATCAATAAAACAAAATTCCGTGAAATTAGTTGACCACACAATGAAATTAAGTTTAACTGTTTTTTTATTAATACTCGTTTGTACTTTTTCTTTTGGACAGGAGAAAAAAGTTGCGTTTGCTGAGAAATATTACAATGCACATAGATATTCAGAAGCAAGTGAGATTTATCTTGAATTAATAAATAAAGATAAATTGGATGCTCAATCTCATGCAGATGTTTACCGAAATGCTGCAGATGCTTGTATTAAATCGAAAAAATACAATGAAGCTAATGATATTCTTTCCTACCTAAGTGGAACGGATCAGTTTACATTTGATGATGGATATAAATTGATCAAACTTTTAATATACATGAATAAGGCTTTTGATGCTCAAGCTATTTACCAACATGCTGTGATAGCATCAAGTATAGATTCTAGAAAACCTTCTCTCGACTTGTATTTTGACACTTCACGTAATTTTTTAGATAGCTTAAAACGAGATACCTCTATGTTTTCTGTTTCTTTAGCGACCTTCAATTCAAATAAAGGTGATTTTTCTCCTGCTTTTCACCCAAAAGGAATTGCATTTACATCTAATCGTAATAATGCAATGGAAACTCCTTGGGCTGTTCAGAATTCAGCGTTTTTGGAACAATATATTTACGATAAGTCAACCACGAAGGTTCAAAAAATTAAAGGAATTAAAGGAAAAAAACACGATGGTGTTGCTTACTATGATAGTATAGATGCGATTTGGTATTACACCAAAAATTTGAAAGCCAAAAAGAACGTTCCGCTTACAACTGTTGGAATTTTTATGTATGATGCTACAACCAAAATAGAAACTCCTTTTGCGTATAATAATGAAAGTGTTTTTGTAGGGCATCCTGTATTATCCAAAGATAGACAAGTACTTTGGTTTGCATCTAACCGCGAAGGTGGATTTGGCGGAATGGATATTTGGCGTTCCGTTAAAACAGCTGACGGTTGGGCAGAACCAATTAATGCTGGTAGTCTTGTGAATTCTATAGGAGATGAAATGTTCCCTTTCGAATCAACTGGAAAATTATATTTTGCGAGTAATGGTCATCCAGGACTTGGAGGATTAGATATTTTCAAAGCTGAGTTAATTGGACAAGATGTTCAAAAAGTTGTGAATGGAGGATGTAACTTAAATAGTCACGCGGATGATTTTTCATTAATTGTTGATGCCGCAGATTCATCGGGGTATTTTTCTAGTAATCGTGGTGATTTTATAGATCGTATTTATAATGTGACATTTATTAAACCTGTTATAATCAATGATACAATATTTGTGAAATTCAAACAGGATTCAATTGCTGATATTTTAGTTGAGGTGTTGGATTCTGCTGGTAATGTTATTTTTGCTGGTAAAACGAATGAATCAGGTGAATTAATATTTAAAGCATTACCTGATGTAGTATACAAAGTAAGAACTAAACATCCTGATTTAGTTGATGCAGAGTTTGATTTCAATGCGATTGGAATTACTCCTGGTGATACATTATCCAAAGATCTTGGTCTACGAAATAAACAAGTTACTTGGGCTGGTGTAGTTACTGAAAAAGAAACACAACAAAAATTAGAAGGTGCTGAGTTAAGTATTAAAAATCTTAAAACAGGTGTGATAACAGCAGCGTTGTCAGGTAAAGATGGTATCATCAATGTTGATTTACCTCCAGGTGATTATCAAGTGACAGCATCTTTGTTTGGTCATGACCCAAAAACATTTAAAATAAATGCTGAAAAAGGACAGAAAGAGCTTAAAAAAGATATTGAATTATCTAAAACTGGAAAAAATGTTGCTGTTAAGTTAGATAACATTGTTTATGAGTACAATAAATATACGTTAAGTGGTATTGGTAGGTCTGAATTAGATACGTTGGTTTTATTCCTAAAAGAAAACAAAGATGTTACAGTTGAAGTTAGTTCACATACTGATAGTAGAGGTAAAGCAGATTACAACATGAATTTATCGAAACTTCGTAGTCAAAGTTGTGTGAATTATTTAGTTACTAAGGGAATTTCTAGAGCTAAACTGAACGTTAAAAATTACGGTGAAACCGAATTGCTAAACCAATGTGCCGATGGTGTAGAGTGTACTGAAGAATTACATCAGATCAACCGTCGTACTGAGTTTGTCTTAATATTTCCTGAAGATGATAAGGAAGTAAAAAAATAGATTTTCATGAAGTCAATAAAATAGCCTGTGGATTTTCCTCAGGCTATTTTGTTTTAAAGATATTCCTAGTATATTTGCAAAAGTTCATTGTTTCATAATACTTATACAGAAAGGTGGAGGGACTGGCCCTATGATACCTTGGCAACCTACTTACTAGTAAGGTGCCAATTCCTATTTGCATGTGCAGAAAAGATAAGTGACTTCAACTTCCGTATAAGTATTCCAACAAAAAAAATAGAAAATGGATATACGCGAAGTATTAAACAAAAGAATTTTAGTCCTAGATGGTGCGATGGGTACCATGATTCAACGACATACATTAACAGAAGAAGATTTTAGAAAAGGTTGGTTTGAAAACCATTTATCACCTTTGAAGGGGAATAATGATTTATTGTCGTTAACACGACCAGATATTATCGAGGAAATTCATCGTTTATATTATGAAGCAGGTGCGGATATTGCAGAGACAAATACATTTTCTGGAACAACGATTGCACAAGCTGATTATGGTTTGGAGACAGCAGTATATGATATCAATTTTCATTCTGCTCAAATTGCACGTAAGGTTGCAGACGAATTTACAGTTAAAGAACCAAATAAACCTCGATTTGTAGCGGGTTCAATCGGACCAACTAATCGGACCGCCTCTATTTCTCCCGATGTAAATGATCCAGGATATCGAGCAGTGACCTTTGATGATTTGGTTGTTGCGTATACACAACAAGTGGAGGCGTTAATGGATGGTGGTGTAGATTTACTATTAGTGGAAACTGTATTTGACACCTTGAATGCAAAAGCTGCGTTGTATGCCATCGATGAAGTGTTTGAAAAAAGAGGAGTTAAAATTCCTATTATGGTTTCTGGTACAATTACCGATGCGAGTGGTAGAACATTAACAGGTCAAACAGCAGAAGCTTTTTTAATTTCAATTTCTCATTTACCTTTATTAAGCGTTGGTTTCAATTGTGCGTTGGGTGCTTCAATGATGCGTCCATATTTACAAGTGTTAGCTAAAAATGCTCCTTTTGCGGTCAGTGCCCATCCTAATGCAGGTTTACCGAATGAATTTGGTAAATACGATGAAACAGCAGAGATGATGGCTGCTCAGATTAAAGAGTTTTTAGATGAAAATTTAATAAACATCATTGGTGGATGTTGTGGTACAACGCCAGATCATATTCGCGCAATTGCGAATCTTGCCAAAAACTATCAACCACGTCAAATTGATTTAAACTATTAAGATGAATACGAATTTACCACCTTTAAAATTATCAGGATTAGAACCTTTAGTACTTACGAAAGAAACTAATTTTATCAATATTGGTGAACGGACAAATGTGACTGGATCTCGAGCATTCTTAAGGATGATCAAAGAAGGACGTTTTGAAGACGCTTTGTCTGTTGCTTTAGAACAAGTTCAAGGAGGTGCTCAAATCATAGATGTCAATATGGACGAAGGGATGATCGATGGGAAAGCTGCAATGGTTCAATTTTTGAATTTGATTGCTTCTGAACCTGATATTTCTAGAGTTCCAATTATGATTGACAGTTCCAAATGGGAGATTATTGAAGCTGGATTGAAATGTATCCAAGGGAAAGGGATTGTTAACTCAATTTCTTTGAAAGAAGGAGAAGCAAATTTTATTGATCAAGCTAAAAAAATCAAACGTTATGGTGCTGCTGTTATTGTAATGGCATTTGACGAAGATGGTCAGGCAGATTCTTATGAACGCAGAATTGAAATTTGTGAACGTTCGTACCGTGTCTTAGTTGATAAAGTTAATTTTCCTGCACAAGACATTATTTTCGATCCCAATATTTTTCCTGTAGCAACAGGAATGGAGGAGCATAATAACAATGCAGTAGATTTTTTCAGGGCAACTAAATGGATTCGAACAAATTTACCTGGTGCGCATGTTAGTGGTGGAGTCTCCAATGTTTCATTTTCTTTCCGAGGAAATGATAAGGTTCGCGAAGCGATGCACTCCGTATTTCTGTACTATGCCATAAAAGAAGGTATGGATATGGGTATTGTGAATCCTACTATGATTGAGATTTATGATAATATCCCAAAAGATTTATTGGAACATGTGGAAGATGTTATCTTGAATCGAAGACAGGACGCTACGGAACGTTTATTGGAATTTGCAGAAACAGTAAAAGGGGACGCAACAAAAAAAGAAGTTGATTTGTCATGGAGAAACGCACCTGTTCAAGAGCGTTTGGCACATGCGTTAATTAAAGGGATTGTTGAATTTATAGACGAGGATACCGAAGAGTGTCGTAAATTATATCCACGTCCAATTCAAGTAATTGAAGGTCCATTGATGGATGGAATGAATGTAGTTGGAGATTTGTTTGGAAGTGGTAAAATGTTTTTACCTCAGGTTGTAAAATCGGCACGTGTCATGAAAAAAGCAGTTGCAGTTTTACTTCCATATATAGAATTAGAAAAAGCAGGTACAAGTAGTTCAGCAGGAAAAGTATTGATGGCTACTGTAAAAGGTGATGTTCACGATATTGGAAAAAATATTGTAGGAGTTGTATTGGGATGTAATAATTATGAGGTCGTTGATTTAGGAGTGATGGTCCCAGCAGAAAAAATTATTGAAGCAGCTATTAAAGAAAAAGTAGATGTGATTGGTTTAAGTGGATTAATCACACCTTCGTTGGATGAAATGGTACATATGGCTAAAGAAATGCAGCGAGCAGGTTTGACGATACCGTTAATGATTGGTGGCGCTACAACTTCTAAAGTACATACAGCAGTTAAAATTGAAGAACATTATACAAATGGTCCGACGATACATGTACTTGATGCGTCAAGATCGGTAACTGTGGTTGAAAGTTTATTAGGGCAGCGCAAGGAAGCATTTGTCGCAGCAGTAAAAGATGAATATGATACTTTACGTACACATCATGAAAAGCATCGAAGTGCAAAGCGTTTACTTTCTTTAGAAACAGCTCGAAAAAATAAATTTGAGATAGCATGGAATCAAGAAGATTTGAAAACACCTTCTTTCCTTGGAAATAAAACCTTACTTAATTATCCTTTAGAAAAGCTTGTTGATTACATTGATTGGACACCGTTTTTTCAGACTTGGGAATTACATGGGAAATACCCGCAAATTTTAACGGATGAAGTAGTGGGTGTTGAAGCGTCAAAATTATTTGCAGATGCGCAACAGATGTTAAAGCAAATCGTGGATGAAAAGTGGTTGGAAGCACGTGCGGTCGTAGGTTTGTATCCTGCGAATAGTATAGGTGATGATATTGAGATTTATTCAGACGAATCTAGAGCTACATTGTTGAATATACAACATGCGCTTCGTCAACAAACAGAGAAAGTTGCAGGAGCTCCAAGTATGTCATTAGCAGATTTCATCGCGCCAAAAGAAACAGGCTTAAAAGATTATATTGGTGGTTTTGTGGTTACTACAGGGATTGGTTTAGATGAGAAAGTAGCTGAATTTGAATCTGAACATGATGATTATAATTCCATTTTATTAAAAGCACTAGGCGATCGTTTGGCGGAGGCATTTTCAGAACATTTACATGAAGTCGTTAGAACAGATTTCTGGGCATATACTGGTCAAGAAAATTTAACAAATGATGATTTGATAAAGGAAAAATATCAAGGTATTCGACCTGCTCCAGGTTATCCTGCTTGTCCAGATCATACTGAGAAAACCGGTTTGTTTCAATTATTGGATGCAACGAAGGTTACTGGTGTTACTTTGACCGAAAGTTTAGCAATGTTACCGACCTCTTCTGTAAGTGGATGGTACTTTGCACATCCACAATCAAAATACTTTGGTTTAGGAAAAATCACCAATGAACAAGTAGAAGATATTGCAAGAAGAAAAGGGAAATCATTTGATGAAATGTCACGTTGGTTAGGAAGTGTAATTCACTAGTTTTTCATACCTTTACTTTTCTTTTTTGAGGAATAATAGGTAGATGAAGTATTGTGTCGTTTTTTGTTTCATTACGATAGTTAGTTTTATTGGACTAACTCAAGCACCGAATGCTGATTTTTCAACTACCACTACGAAAGTTTGTGTAGGTACTTCGGTTAGTTTTACAAATTCTTCTACAGCAGGAAATTCTCCCATACAACTATCTTCTTGGGATTTTGGAGATGGAAATACTGCTTCTGTTTCAGGGACAAGTGGTTCAGATCATATCTATACCACACCTGGTATATATACCGTTGAATTATTAGTTATTTCTAAGAGTAGCGTAACAGGAACAAAAAAGAAGTCAAATTATATAGAAGTTTTAGCATTACCAAAAGCTGATTTTGAGTTTTCAGGTAATAAATGTAGTATACCCGCTACTATTGCGATTATTAACAAATCTTCTTCAGGTTCTGGATACACTTATAATTGGAATTTTGGGAATGGTCAAACGAGTACTTCTAACTCACCTACACCAGTAATTTACAATACTTCTGGTTCATTTTCAGTTTCCTTGACTTTGTCAAATAATTATCCAGGTTGCTCAAGTTCTACAGGTAACTTAATCAAATCAGTTACAATTTATGATTTTAATGGCATAGTGACTGGTCCAAATGTTATTTGTGCCAAATCATCAGCTTCCCTAGTTGTAAAGCCAAACCGAAAAGTAGATAGTTATTCTTGGGATTTCGGAAATCAAACAACAGGCGGAAACAATGATACGATGTCAGGTTATTTCAAAAAAGCCGGGAATTATATGGTAGAAGTAACTATGGTTGATAATTCTATAAATTGCCAGGCAAAATCATACTATAAAATTCAAGTTAAACCTTTACCAGCTCCATCATTTTCTGTTGATAAGATTAAAGTCTGTCCAACATTTCCTGTTCAGTTTACGAATACTTCTACAGAAGGGACAAATTTCGAATGGAATTTTGGTAATGGGAGTTATTCAGGTAAAAATCCACCATCAATAACCTACAGTAAAGAAGGAGATTATACGGTTAGTTTAACTTGTAAAGGAACAAACGGATGTACAGGAACCACTGAAATTGAGAAATATGTATTGGTACATAATCCACACCCTAAAATTTCAGCAGATAAAGTCAAAGGATGTTCTATACTCTCATCTCAATTTTCTGATTCCTCCAAGATGTCAGATGTGAATAATCCAATTGTTAAATGGGAATGGGATTTAGGTAATGGTCAGACATTTGTTGGTAAAACACCTCCAAAACAAGTTTATGATATTGGTAAATATGATGTTAAGTTGAAATTAACAACTTTACTAAATTGTGTAAATGATACAGTATTTAAGTATTTTATCAAAGTTGGCCGTATCGATAAAAAGAATTTCACAGTACAGCCTAATGCAGAATGTATGAAAACTCCAATTCAATTTACAGATGCAAGTACACTTTTAGCTCCACATACTGCTGATGAAGTAACTTATTATTGGGATTTTGGAGATGGAGTAAAAAAAACAGAATTTAATCCTAAACATTCATACAACCTTGATACAGGATTTTTTAATGTTAAATTAAAAATTGATTTTAGAGGTTGTATTGATTCATTAACGCTACCGAACGTTGTATATATCAAACCTTCATTGGCTAGGTTTGATGTTCAAAAATTGTACTGTAATCCTGTCATGAATGTAAATGTTGTTTTTAATGATCATTCAAAATCTCGAAAATCAGATAATGTATCTGTACATTGGGCTTTTGGTGATGGAAAAACAACTACGATATCAAAAGTGAATATGAATGCTATTGCTTTAGGATCATCATCTTCTGTTTTTTCAGATTATGGAGATTATAAAGCCATACAAACAGTTACTAATCATACTACAGGATGTGTAGATACTGCAATTCGAGAATTTCATATTTCTTGGGTCAAGCCAAATTTTACGATGGATCGTGATTCCATTTGTCAGTTATCTGAAATTGGTTTTTATGATAATAGTACCTCTTTTTTAAAACATCCATTGAATACATGGGTATTTAATACGGGAGATGGAGGACAAGTTTCTGGTCAAAAACCCAAATATGTATATCAAAAAGGAGGTAGATTTGAGGTGGGTTTAACAACTACTAATTCGGTGGGCTGTTTTGATAAAAAAGATTTTGATAGTTTAACTGTATTAACACTTCCTAAAGCAGATGTAGTTTCAGATAAGAAGATAGCATGTGAAGGAGATACGATTACCTATAAAAATATTTCTTACGTTCAGAAAAATGGAGTACCCATGAAAACTTTTCTATGGAAATTTGATTATTCTAAAAAGCAAGATTCTACCTTTAAGTTAAATGAATCAAAATATTTACCTTATGTATCTGTTGGGGTTTATAATACGTATTTACAGGTAAGAGATAAGTTTGGTTGTAAATCGTTTGTGGATACTGCAAAAATTGAAATTACAAAACCAAGTTCTGAGTATGTATATAAACCGATTGTTTGTCAGAATGAGTTTTTTACGACTTATTGTAAAAATTTTGTAGCAGGGACTCAAAATACATGGATTATTGATAATAATCAGGTGTTGAATAATAAGGATACGTTAACATATTCTTTTCAAGATAAATCGAGTGAAACTTCTGTTAAACATACTATTTCGATGTATTCCATAGATAAAAATGGATGTAGAAATAAAAAAGACAATATAATTACAGTGTCTTTACCAAAAGCAAACATATCTAGTCATTTAACGAGTCAACTAGATAATAACATGAATGAAAAAGGAGAGTTTAAATGTCCACCGATCCAAGGAAAATATCAAGATATAACAGCTTCAATAGGAAAAATTGATTCTTCTTTTTGGAGTTTTGGTTTAGGAAAGAAGTCAATCATACAGTCACCAACTATAAATTATCTTTTTCCAGGATCTTATTCAGTTTCATTAAAATCGAAAGACGAATACGGGTGTGTAAGTGATACAACACTTGTTGATTTTTTGACAATTTTAGGTCCAAAAGCTATTTCAACTTGGAGTAGTATGGGAGATATTTGTGGTCAGAACTATGCATTTAAATTATCAAAATTAGAAAATGTTTCCTCAATATTTTGGACATTAGATGATAAAACTTTTGTTGCTGATTCATTAACATTTAAACATTCCTATCAAAACATTCAAAAGTTTGGCCCCACTGTCACCTTAAAAGATCCAGAAGGATGTAAAGTAGTATATCCATTAGATACGATTACAATTCCTGATAAAGGGATTAAAGCCTCTTTTGAAATAGAAAACCCAACGATTAAAATAGGTGAGAGTGCTATTTATAAAGATTTTTCAACGCCTAAAAATCAATTGAAATCTTGGGATTGGAAGTTAGGAGATGGAGATTCGATTCATACTATACAAAACCAAATAGTTAGTAAGAAATACATTATTGGCGGGTCAAAAGAAATTGTTTTAACGATCAAGGATATTAATGGATGTTCAGATCAAGATGTACGCACTATTTTTGTGATTGATGATTATGATGTGCCGAATGTTTTTACTCCGAATGGTGATGGTGTCAATGATTATTTAGTATTGTTTGATGAAATATTTACTAATTATACCATTAGTATTTTTAATCGATGGGGAAATATGATCTATTTTGCAAATGATCAAAAAGGAAAATTACTTTGGGATGGAACAAATGGAAAAAATAAACTAATGGAAGATGGAGTTTATTTTTATAAGTTGCAAGGTACGTTCTTGGATGGTATTACTTATAGTAAGTCCGGAAGTGTAAGTATATTTAGTAAAGACTAGTCGAACACAGCCAAGCATAAGGTTTGCATACCAATTATTAAAGCGTTTTTATCGATGTCAAAACGAGGGTGGTGAACTCCAAAAGTGATACCTTTTTCAATATTTCCTACACCTAATCTTACAAAGCAAACAGGTATTTCTTGCGAATAAAAAGCAAAATCTTCTGAAGTTAAACGGATTGGAAGATCTTCTACTTGATTCCTACCTAAAAACAGTTCACTTTTGTGTTTAAGTTTTTGTGTTAATTCTTCATTGTTAAAAAGACATGGGTAACCCCGGCTTATTTCAACATCTATAGTTCCTCCAAAAGTGTTCGCAATTGAGGTTGCTTGTTGTTTAATAAGTTCCAAAGCTTTTTCTCTCCACGTTTCATCCATGGTCCTGAATGTTCCTTTTAAATATACTTTAGAAGGAATAACGTTTGTAGCGCCTAAGCCTTCGAAATGACCAAATGAAAGTACACATGGAGTTTTTGGGTCGCAGGAACGACTCACAATTTGTTGTAGTGAATTTACGATATTGGCACCTATCATAATTGGGTCGATACATTGATGAGGCATTGCACCATGTCCACCTTTACCATTGATCGTCATATAGATTTCATCGCAGGATGCCATGTAAATTCCTTCTTTGAAACCAATTTTCCCAGTCTCCATCTCAGGAAATACATGCAAGGCATACATTTTGGAAACTGTAGGATTTTTTAATATGCCTTCTTGAATTAGTATTGATGCACCTCCTGGGTTTTTTTCTTCACCTGGTTGAAAAATTAATTTTATAGGGTTCGGTAATTCATTTCTTATCGCCAAAAGAATTTCAGCGGCTCCTAACAAAACACTAGTATGCACATCATGACCACACGCATGCATTTTACCTTCTATGATTGATTTATAAGGAACATTGTTTTCTTCTTGTATTGGGAGAGCATCTAAATCAGCCCGAAGTCCGATAAAAGTATCATTTAAAGAGTGATGATCTCCCATGATTAATCCAACAACACCTGTATTTCCTATTTTTTGATTGGTTACACCTAATTCAGTAAGTTTAGAACTAACAAAATTAGAAGTTTCAAATTCTTCAAATGATAATTCAGGATGTGCGTGAAGGTGCTCACGATAACTGTTGATTTTATCTAATAATTCAACAGATTTCTCTCGAATACATGCTTGGATTTCCATACTCATTGCTTAATTGAATTATAACCTGATAGAATCATTTTGATAGAAATATAAATCATGATAATTCCAAAAACTAGTTTTACGATGCCTGGATGTAATTTCAAGGAAATTTTAGATCCAAAATATCCTCCAATTATAAATGCCAAAGCGATAATTCCGCCGTACCACCAATTAATATTTCCAGCTTTATGATAATTCATGACTGCTAATATTCCAATAGGAGGAAGCATTAGTAAAAGGCTTGTACCCTGTGCTTGATGTTGCGTCAATCCCATGAAATAAACTAATGCAGGTACAATAACTATTCCTCCACCTACACCGATGAATCCACTAATCATGCCTGCTAATACTCCGATAGCTAGCAGAATTAATATTTCGTTAAGAGTTAAATTCATTTTATTGAAATTCATATTTTTAGTCGAAAGTATAAAGTTAAAAGTTTTTATTAGACTCATGACTACAAACACTAGACATTAGATTTTGATCTTAAATAATTGATTCTAATTTTAGTCTAAAGTCTCATGTCTCATGCTCATGTCTCATGTCTGAGGTCTCATGTCTGAGGTCTCATTCAATTAATAAATTACACCCACGTATGTCCGCATTATCAAATCTACCTAATAATTGAAATGAATTCCCTATTATTTTCCCTAAGTCTTGGGTGGCAATGAAAGAACAGGAGTATAGGTTAGCTAAATCTATCACATTAATTCCACCTGATTTTCCTTTTTCTTCATAACTCAATGCGTCATTCACATCTCGAACAAGGATTTTCATCCATGGAGGAGAGGTGAACAGTCCATATTTATCACTATAAGCTTGAGATAATAATTCACTCATACCGTATTCCGAAGCAATATAATCAACATTGAATCCTTTTTTTAGTTCCGCATGAAGTTCTTCTTTCGTTAATTCTTTTCGACGACCCTTCATTCCGCCTGTTTCTATAATTATTGCTTCGGATAAATCGGGTTCTAATTCTGCTAAATCAAGAAGTGCATAACTTACTCCAAAGATTATTACTTTTTTACCCTGATTTAAAGCTAACTTGTAGGTTTCGTTGATTTTGGTTAGATCGTTTAAATAAAATCCTGACAGTTGATTATTACTTAATTGAATTAATCGATTGACCATTAACACCAAGCTTGATTCTCCTTGTTCGATGTAATTAGGTAAGAGTGCTATTATAACTTGATTCTCAGGATTTCCTAATTGATTTCTAAAGGTTTGTTCAAAAGATTGTTCATACAATTTTAAAGATTCAACGTAGTGTTGACTGCGATTTCCACCAGTACCACTACTTTTGAAAAGAATTTCAACTTCTTTAGCATAACATCTAACTTCATGTGTTTTGAAAAATGAAATTGGTAAAAATGGGATTTCAGATAACTTTTGAGGTTTTTTTTTACCTAGATGATCTACAAATTGTTTATAAATAGGATTGCTTTTGTATTGATAATGAAATACATCAAGTGCAGTTTCTTCAAAAGTTGAAGATGTTACAGAAAAAATTTTATTTTCCAATTTGATATAGATATTCAGGAGCGAAATCCGCACCATTATGCCATGCTATTGTATTATTTTTTATTGAAAAATTTTTAAAATAATTTACATCTTTTAAAGGTTCAAAAATCGAACCTGATAATTCATTTTGAAAATCAACAATCTTAGTATCTCCTGGATTAAAATTTAATAAGATATTATATTCAGATAAATAATGCGCATTTATAATTTCCAAGAACATCAATGTTTTATTTTAAAGGTTCTATTTTATTTAATTTTTCTCCTATTTGAGCTAAATTCCAATCTTCCATTAACTCCTGCTTATGAATTTCTAACCAATCGAAAATCATTTTAAGTGCACTTTTTTTGCTTTTCACCTTTAACTATTCATTCTTAAATTGTAATTAATGCTTTAAAGTCTCAACACCATACATGAAAATGTGGTGGAGAATGATCTTTGTAATTTATTATTATCATTAACCCATAAAAACGACAAATTTCAGGCTTAAACCATGTTTTAATAAATATATTAAATTTTAATTAATATAAAAAATGATGGTATGGATAGCGTATTTTAAAAATTTCCTTTACTTTTTCGTAAACAATATCCTTAAATTCTTCAATATTTTCTTTGTTTTCAGCTGAGATAAAAACGCAATCTTTGTTATTCATTTTCGACATCCATGTTTTTTTTAATTCTTCTAAGGAAATATTTTCTCTCAGTGTAGGACTAAGATCATCTTCATCTTTTTGAATATGATTAAATGCATCGATTTTATTAAAAACCACAATGGTTGGTTTTTCAGAATTGTCAATTTCAGCGAGTGTTTCGTTTACTACTTTAAATTGATCTTCAAAATTTGCATGTGATATATCAAGTACATGTATTAACAGATCTGCTTCTCTTACTTCATCTAACGTAGACTTAAAAGATTCGATTAATTGATGAGGAAGTTTACGAATGAAACCAACAGTGTCGGTTAATAAAAAAGGTAAATTTTCGATGACTACTTTTCGGACAGTCGTGTCTAGCGTGGCAAATAATTTATTTTCAGCAAAAACTTCAGATTTACTAATCATATTCATGATCGTACTTTTACCTACATTGGTATAACCCACAAGTGCTACTCGTACTAATTGACCACGATTACCTCTTTGTATCGACATTTGTTTATCGATTTCCTGTAATTTTTCTTTCATTAAGGAGATACGCATTTGAATAACACGACGGTCACTTTCTATTTGAGATTCTCCAGGTCCACGAAGTCCAATACCACCTTTTTGTCGTTCAAGGTGGGTCCACATCCTCGTCAGTCGAGGTAGCATGTATTGAAGTTGAGCTAATTCAACCTGCGTTTTTGCATGTGAAGTTCGTGCACGACTAGCGAAAATATCTAAAATTAAAATGTTTCTGTCTAAGATTTTACATTCCAATTCTCGTTCAATGTTTCTTAATTGAGAAGGGGATAGTTCATCATCAAAGATGACCATCTCAATTTTTTCTTTTTTAATGTATTCTTTTATTTCCTCTAATTTACCTGTACCAACAAAAGTCTTAGGATTTTGCATAGGTAATTTTTGCAGAAAACGTTTTACGGTAATTGCTCCTGCTGTATGGGCAAGAAATTCTAATTCGTCAAGGTAATCATTCGCGGTTTCATCGCTCACTTTTTGAGTGACAACTCCAACTAATACACAGATTTCCTCTACATGATCAACAACAACGTGTCCTTCTTCCATTAGTTACGTAAGGATTTTACAAATGAAACCAAAGAATCAAATTCGGTTTCAGAATTTATTAAGTCTTTAAAAGGCATCATACCTTTATCATTTCCATTTTCGATTGTATGCTTAATTTGAAAATCTGTCAGTTTACTAATTTTCAAATTAGCTGCTCCAGAAATACCTTTGGTTCCATCCATTCCATGGCATGCTTCACAATGAAGTGTGTAGAGTGCTTTAGAATTTACAATCGAATTAGTTTCTTCTTTTACGGTATTATTATCTATACTAGGGCTAGAACAAGCGATTATAAATAACAAGCTTAGAAGAATACTTCCAATTTTTAGAACCATCCTGCACCTAAATTTCTAAAAGGCCAAGGAATACCAGCTAACAAAAGTATTAAACCTATGATGTACCATTTAGCAATCAATTGATGTTTAGAATAGGGCGCTTCTGTTTTCTCAGCTTTTTTACGACCGATAGTAATAACTAATATAGAAATTACCATCATTAAAATGTGTTCCATTCCGTAAAAACGTAACATTGGTTGTTTCATCCAACCAGTCTCAAATTTTACTTTGTCGCTTATGAAATATAATATTAAACCAATCAATAATTGCGTATGTAAAGAGATCATGGTAAAAAGGTTGATCATTTTGTCTTTTTTCTCATAAAGAGAACTCCCTTTTTTTGAAATAGCATTGATGATGGCATAGATTAATAATCCTAATGCGACCCAACGTAGACCGGAATGTGCGTGTTTTAAAATTTCCATGTTTATTTTTTAATTGTTTCTAAAGCTTCAATATCTTCGTCTAATTCCTCCATCTCTTTTTCTAACGCTTTGTCTTCTTCAGACATTTCTACTTTTTTTGGAGTAGCTATTTCGGTTTTTGGAGCTTCAGAACATGCTGTTAGTACTGAAGAGATTATAATTCCAAGAATAAAAAATATTTTTTTCATGAGTATAAAATTGTTAGTATAAAATTAAGGTTTTTTTTGTGAACCGTGTTAGGCATCTAAGAAAAACTATGTAATTTTGAATTCAAATTTTAAAACTAACTATTATGTCATTTGAATTACCAAAATTACCTTATGCATACGATGCTTTGGAACCACATATTGATGCTAGAACTATGGAAATTCACCATTCAAAACATCACCAAGCATATACGACTAATTTAAATGCTGCAATTGCAGGAACTGATTTAGAAGGTAAAACTATTGAAGAAATTTTAAAAGTATGTAAAGATAAACCGGCTGTTAGAAATAATGGAGGTGGATTTTGGAATCATAATTTATTCTGGGAAGTTATGGCTCCAAATGCTGGGGGACAACCAACAGGTGAATTAGCGACTGCAATTGACACTGCTTTTGGTTCTTTTGATGCTTTTAAAGAAGAATTCGCTAAAGCTGGCGCTACACGTTTTGGTTCAGGTTGGGCTTGGTTATGTGTTGAAGAAGGTAAATTAGTAGTTTGCTCTACAGCAAACCAAGATAATCCATTAATGGGCGAAGGGTGTACTGGAACAGCTATTTTAGCAATGGATGTTTGGGAGCATGCTTATTACTTGAATTACCAAAACAGAAGACCTGATTATATTAATGCATTTTTTAATGTGATTAATTGGGCGGTTGTTGCTGAGAAATTTGTAGCTGCAAAATAATTAAACTTTACTATACAAAAAAAAGCGACCAAATGGTCGCTTTTTTTATGCAATTTCTAAATCGTCCACTGAAATTACACCTTTGATTTCAGGTGCAACTTTTAATATCGCGTCCTCTAAACCAGCTTTTAATGTCATAACGCTCATCGAGCAAGAGCTACAAGCACCTAGTAACCTCACTCTCACAATTCCTTCTTGAGTGATGTCAATTAGCTCCATATCACCACCATCGTCATTAAGAAAAGGTCTTAATTGCTCGATTGAATTGTTTACTAATTCGATTAATTCCTCTTTTGTATGCATTTTACTTTTTCTTAAAAGTTTCTAATGTAGAAATGAATGTTTGTGTTAGTTTGTCAAATGCTTCAGATGTTGGAGTGTTTTCTTGGAAAACAGCAGGTCTTCCAACATCCCCAGCTTCACGAACCGATTGTACTAACGGAATGTGTCCTAAAAATGGTATATTCATCCCTTCTGCTAAGTTTTTAGCACCATCTCTACCAAATATATAATATTTATTTTCAGGTAATTCTGCAGGGGTAAACCAAGCCATATTTTCAATCATTCCAATTACAGGAACATTTATGTTTTCTAATTTGAACATGTTAACCCCTTTACGAGCATCAGCTAACGCGATTTCTTGGGGAGTACTTACTATTATAGCACCATCCAAAGGAACTGTTTGTACTAATGATAAATGGATGTCACCTGTACCCGGAGGGAGGTCAATTAATAAGAAATCTAATTCACCCCAATGTGCATCTGTGAAAAGCTGCGTAAGTGCTTTTGCAGCCATAGGGCCTCTCCAAACAACAGCATTATCTTGATCAGTAAAGAATCCGATAGAAAGTAGTTTTATTCCATGGTTTTCTACGGGATTAATTTTCCCTTCTCCATCAATGTCAATCATAGTAGGTCTTTCACCTACCACATCAAACATGGTTGGCATAGAAGGACCGTAAATATCAGCATCGACGATTCCAACTTTATATCCAGCTTTTGTAAGTCCACCAGCAAGATTTGCTGTAACTGTAGATTTACCCACTCCGCCTTTACCTGAAGCAATAGCAATAATATGTTTTACATCTGGCAGTATTTTTCTTCGAGCAGCAATACTTTCTGCTGGAAGTCCTTTTACAATAGTTGTATATTCGATTTCTTTGCCAAATGCATTTTTTAAGTTGTACTCAATAAGTTCTTGTAATCTTTTTCGAGCATGTAATGCTGGATTAGAGACGAAAACTTCTAAGTGAATTTTCGAATTATCATACTCTATTTTTTCTACAAGATTAGAAGAAACGATGTCTTTTTTTAAATCTGGTTCAATAACGTTTGAAAGTACGTTAAGAATATTTTCTCGAGTAATCGACATGATAAGAGTGAGTTGAGCGTTTAGCTAGCTTTTTTAGTTTCTTTTATTGAATTGATGCATTTTTCTTGCAATTCAACAATTTCTTTAGTTGAACCAGTATCCCTTGTTTCAAAAACATAAATGATTTTATTAATCACTTTTGTCATAAATAAATGAAAAGTCTTATGTTCAACTCCTACTTTTTTGGATGCATTTTTCTTTCCATTAACATTCAAAGTTCTTTCATAAACTAAAGTATTTGGAGTTTTTTTAAGAAATTTCACATTGAAAAATTTTAAATCCTTTAGTTTTTTTAGTTCAGCATTTAAAATTTCTTTATCGTCCCCCCAATCATTAATTACCAATTCAAAATTTGGTCCAACTTTTAAGTCCCACAAAAAGTCACCCTCAGTATGTACAACTTCTACTTTTGTAGAAGCTCCTACATTGGATGTTTCGTCAGGCAATAAAATTGTAGCAGGAATATCGTATTCATTTAAAGAAAATTCATTAAAATCTAGTAATGCTTCGTCGATAACTTGATCGTTACTATTTTCGTCTGAATTAGAACATGCTGTTAAGGTTAAGCAACTGATAAATAATGAATAAATGATAAACTTGAACTTCATGTGACTGATATTTCTAGGTATTATTAAAACAAATATACAATTTATGCTTACAAAAATACGAATTTCATAAGAGATTAGGTGTGAATCGACTTCATAAACAGATGAATTATTCTTAATATATTCAATATTTATCTAAACAATCTTAATTTTACAAACTCTAATTTTTATTAATTAATAGATTAAGCATGAAAATTTATTTGTTTTTGTTGGTTATTTCAATTTCGATTTCATCTTTTGCTCAAAAAAAAGAATTAACATTGAGTGAATCTGTACTACAGCAATATCGTGCCTTAGGTCCGGATAAAATGCATGGATTTATGTGGTTGCCAAAATCTGATAAGTACAGCTATTTAGTAGATAAGTTTACAACACTAAAAATAAATTCGGCTGTTGATTCAAAAATTAACTTTTCAGTTTTGATATCAGAAGTAAACACTTCATTGTCAACAGAGTTTAGGGGTTTTTATGGTTATACATGGAAAAATGAAAATGCAATCATTTTACATGCTGATAACGTATATTACGAATTTGACGTGAACACTAAAAAAGGCCGAAAAATTTTTGATTTAGATGTAAAATCGGAAAATATAGATGATGAAATTAATAAGGATTTAATAGCATATACTGCTCAAAACAATTTATTTGTTCTTAAAAAAGGAGAGATTATTCAGATCACTTCAAATCTTGATAAAAATATTGTTTCTGGTAAACATTTTGCACGTAATGAGTTTGGAATTTCGAAAGGAACTTTTTGGTCACCAAATGGAAATTTTCTTGCATTTTATCAAAAAGATGAAACAGATGTGCACAATTATCCTTTATTGGATATTGAGTCTACACCTGGGGAATTAATTTCTATAAAATATCCAATGGCAGGACAAAAATCTGAAAAGCCACGCGTTGGTATTTATAATTTCAATACAAAACAAACTGTTTTTATTTCTCCTAGAGGTAAATCCGATGACTATTTAACGAATTTGTCTTGGACGCCAGATGAAAAATATGTTGTAATTGTAGAATTAAATCGTGGTCAAAATCATTTGTGGGTAAATATTTATGATGCTTTCACAGGTGAGTTTGTTCGAAACTTATTTGATGAGAAAAATGAAAAATGGGTTGAGCCAGAGAATCCTGTGTTTTTCCCATCTAAGTCTTCAAATGATTTTGTTTGGATTTCACAACGTGATGGATTTAATAATTTGTATTACTACGATTGGAGTGGTAAACTTAAATTACAATTAACAAAGAATAAATTTGTCACTAAAAGCATTGTAAGCACCATCAACAAAGGTAGTGAAATTGTTTTCGTGGCAACTGGTGAAAATCCATTGGATATGAATTATTTTGCTGTAAATTTTAAAGGTAAACAACGTTTAATTACAAAAAAATCAGGAACACATAGCTTGCAAATTGGGATGGATGGAAAATGGTTTTTCGATGAATTTTCAAGTCATTCTATTCCGTCAAAATCATTACTATTAAATGGAAAAGGCGATGAAGTTAATGAGCTACTAGTTGCTAAAGATAAGCTGGCGGATTATAAAATAGGAATAACAGAAATTAATTCTATAAAAGCTGAAGACGGCACAAAATTATATACCCGTTTAATTAAGCCAAGCAATTTTGATCCTGCGAAAAAATATCCAGTAATGGTTTACGTATATGGAGGTCCACATGCTCAAATGATTCAAAATGAGTGGTTAGATGGTTCAAATTTATGGATGCATTGGATGGCTGAAAAAGGATATTTAGTGTTTACTTTAGATAATAGAGGATCCGCTAATCGTGGTTTTGAATTTGAAAGTTGTATTCATAGACAATTAGGTACTATTGAAATGGAAGATCAATTACAGGGTGTGAAGTATTTGAAATCCTTACCTTTTGTTGACTCTACAAAACTAGCAGTTCATGGATGGAGTTTTGGAGGATTTATGACTACATCTTTGATGTTACGCAAACCAGGAACGTTTAAAGTTGGAGTTGCTGGAGGTCCAGTTACTGATTGGAAATATTATGAAATTATGTATGGTGAACGCTATATGGATTTACCTGAAGAAAATGTGGAAGGATATAAAAAAGCTTCTTTAATGAATTACACAAAAAATTTAAAAGGAAATTTATTGTTGATTCATGGGACTGTAGATGATGTAGTTGTTATGCAACATAATTATTCATTAATCAAGCAGTTTGTAGAAGATGGTGTGCAGATGGACTTTTTCCCATATCCGATGCATCCTCACAATGTAATGGGAAAAGATCGTGTGCATTTGATCGAGAAAATCTTGACCTACATACTCAAAAACAACAACTAAACCTATTTTAAGGATTCAACGACATGGAACTTCAAATTTTAGAAAAAGCATTCAGACTGATGTGTACTGCTAAAACATTAGCAGAAAAATACGAGGAAAATAAAGAGGTGACATCCAAATATGTGCATGCTACATCCCGCGGACATGAAGCAATTCAATTAGCGGTTGGTTTGCAATTATTGCCACAGGATTGGGTTTCACCATATTACCGAGATGATAGTATTTTATTGGGTATTGGAATGACTCCTTATGAATTAATGTTGCAAGTTTTTGCTAAAAAGGATGATCCATTTTCAGGAGGTAGAACTTATTATTCGCACCCTTCTTTGAAAAGAGATAACATGCCTAAAATTCCTCATCAATCTTCTGCAACAGGAATGCAAGCAATACCAACTACAGGAATTGCAATGGGAATTCAATACAAAGAAAAACAAGGTTTATCGGAAGACTTTGGCGGAAAAAATCCAGTGGTTGTCTGTTCATTAGGGGATGCTTCATGTACAGAAGGAGAAGTTGCTGAGGCATTTCAAATGGCTGCATTGAAACAGTTCCCGATTTTATATTTAGTGCAAGATAATGGCTGGGATATTTCAGCGAACGCAAAAGAAACAAGAGCACAAGATATAACAGGATATGCCAAAGGATTTCATGGAATTGAAGTGAGAACTATTGATGGTAGTAATTTTGAAGAATCTTACGCTACCATTCAAGAGGTTTTTGAGATTATGCGAAGAGAGCGTAGACCATTTATCGTACATGCGAAAGTTCCTTTATTAGGACACCATACTTCTGGAGTTCGAAAGGAATGGTACAGAGATGATTTAGATGAAGCGGCTACTCGTGATCCATATCCACAGTTAAAAGCATCATTTTTGAAATTTGGAGCAAGTGAATCTCAGGTTGTAAGGATTGAAAGCGAGGTGAAGTTATTTGTGGATGAATCTTACGACAAAGCATTAAATGCGCAAGATCCGTTACCAGAATCTATAAAAGATTTCATTTTTGCTCCAAGTCCAATTACGGAAGAAAAAGGGCAACGCGAACCACAGGGTAAGAAAAAAACGGTGATGGTCGATAGTGCTTTGTTTGCAGTACGTGAAATCATGTCAAAACATCCAGAAGCATTGTTGTATGGTCAAGATGTAGGTGGACGATTAGGCGGTGTTTTTAGAGAAGCAGCAACCTTAGCTCAAACCTTCGGGGATGACCGTGTTTTTAATACGCCTATCCAAGAAGCATTTATAATAGGTAGTACCGTTGGTATGTCAGCAGTTGGTTTAAAACCAATCGTTGAGGTTCAATTTGCAGATTATATTTGGCCAGGATTAAATCAGTTATTTACTGAGGTAAGTCGTTCGTATTATTTATCGAATGGTAAATGGCCTGTGAGTTGTATCATACGTGTTCCAATCGGTGCGTATGGCTCCGGTGGACCTTACCATTCTTCCAGTGTGGAGTCTATTTTGACAAATATTCGTGGGATAAAAGTCGCATATCCTTCTACAGGAGCGGATTTAAAAGGTTTGATGAAATCCGCATTTTATGATCCAAATCCAGTAGTGATTTTAGAACACAAAGGCTTGTATTGGTCAAAAATCCCTGGTACCGAAGGTGCGATGTCGATTGAACCTGATGATGAATATGTAATTCCTTTTGGAAAGGCTAGGGTAGTGAAAGTGGCAAATGAATCATTTATTCAATCGGGAGAATCTTGTGCGATAATTACCTACGGAAGAGGAGTTTATTGGTCATTAGCAGCAGAGAAACACTTTGAAGGAAAAGTAGAAATAATTGATTTACGTACTCTGAATCCAGTTGACTTTGATACCATCAATGAAGTAACGAAGAAACACGGTAAAGTAATTGTGGTTACAGAGGAATCGGTGGAAGCATCGTTTTCGTTGGGTCTTGCAGGAAGAATACAACGCGATAATTTCAAGTTTTTAGATGCGCCGGTTCAAATTGTAGGTTCGGTAGATACACCAGCGATTCCGTTAAATTCTACATTGGAGGCTGCGTTGTTGACAAATGCGGAGAAGGTGAAGGAAGGAATAAGATTTGTGTTGGCGTATTAAAGAATCATGTTAATCTTTTGCGAAAATAATTTAATCAATCGTGTCACATTGCTTGAGTATCTAATAAGATGTTTGTATTGTGAATTAGTATACTTGTCGATAATTTCCCAAAGTTAATATGCTCTATAATATCCTAGAAGATAATGATTTTAAACAGTGTTATTAATGATTTACATCCAATGACATTGGTAACATCAGTAAAAACGGAATGGATGCTGAAAAATCCAATGTTGGGTATTCTAATCCTAATTTTCGGATGTTAGAATAATACGTTTGGTGATAGTTATAGTACATTTTTTCACTTTGTAAAAACCATGCTTTTTCTCCCAATATTTGTGCTAAAAACCATTTTTCATATAAACGTGCGCTTCTACCGTTTCCATCATTCCATGGGTGGATTTTAACAAAAACTAAATGAATCATCGAAGCAAAATAAAACGTTTCTTCAATGGTAAGTTCTGTATTGAGTAGGATGTCTAAGTCTTCGTGAAATTTATTCATTTCTGTTTCGACAACAAGTGGAGAGGCAGCTACATATTCTATTCTACCATCCGATGTCGTAACATACATGTTTTGTGTTCTATATTTTCCTTGTTGATGATTACTGATTAAGTTTTTACTAAGTAAACGATGTGCTTCGGCAATGTTTAGTTTATTCAAGGATGAGTTCTTGGCGAAAAGATAAGTATTGTATAAGTCGTCTATTTTTTTAGTGTAATCGGGTAAAAATTCTATTCCAAACTTTTTGTGTTTAATATAACTATCTAATTCAATGTTTTCACCCTCGATTTTACTACTATAAACCGAAGCCACAGAGGTGTAAAAACTAAACGTATTTGTTGAAATTTCAGCTTCTTGAAGTGTATTAAAAGTTTGTTGTAAATTGTTAAAAACCTGCTCTAAATAAGTAGGAAGTAGATCGGTTGGTATTATTTGAAGCTTAATCGGTGTCATTATTCAAAATTAAACAATTCTTGAAATAAGAAGGTATTGTAGAGCTTTAAAAAAGTGAAGGGTGATGTTTAACAGAAAGACCTAGAGATTTCCATAAAGTGCACTAAGTTTTTTCTTTTGGCGTAGAGTTAAATAGAGATTTTTGATGTGCTAGCGTTTTGGAGGTCGCAGAGAATTGTTTTTGACATAGTCAAAAACAAAATGCTGTTTTTTCATGCTAAATACAAAAAAAAAACTCTGCGTTCTCGAAATTGTGTCAACCTTGTCATAACCTCTGAATCCTCAGCGAAAATATACTTTGTGAACTTTGAGTGTTTTGAGAACCTTGTGGTAAAACTTTAATACAAAGACAGCTATACCGACCAAGTCGTCTTTTATCTAAAAATCTTTCTTCTTTGAGTGAAGCGGTCTTTAATGTGCCGTACTAATCTCATGCAACAACAACTGTGTTGCTAACGCTACTTGCGAGTAGTTTTGAGATGAATTACCAAAAGAACCAGCAGTGGTTGACCAAATTTGTTTGATGAGTTCTTGTCCTCCTTGTGTAGGTTGTATCTTATTGATCACAGCACGAACATTTGTTGCTCCTGCATGGTATACATGCATCACCAATAATCTAAACCAAAGATCTGTTTCGTTAAATGAAATACGATGAGCTTGAAGGATACTCTTAACCGAAGGTATGCAAGAACGAGAAATTAATTGAGCTGCACCAAAAGCGGATCTTTCGAAACTTTCACGTTCGTCCACTGAATTATTTACAGTTAATCCATAATTACGAGCAACTCCAGGCATTAATTGGAAAGCTCCATAGGCTCCAGAAATAGATTTTTTTAATTGCGCAGGACTTTCGATGAGTAAAATTGCTTGAGCATACCATGGGTCTACACCGAATTCTTGAAAGAGCTGTATGCCTTTCGTAATATTTGGAGAAACTTCTTTTATTTTATAAAAATCATTTTTTCCTGTAGTCACATTTATTTTTTCAGCTGCAGCAAGGGCATTAACTAATTTCAAGCTGTCTTTAAAAAATTCCTTTTGAGGTTCTGTTTTTTTTATCCAGTCATGATAACTCACTTTATGTAATACTTTACGATTACAGGCAACATTTATTAAACAAGAATCAGGAGATAGAGTGATGATTTGTCTCCAGAATAAGGTTTGAGGTAGTTGATGCCAGTTGTCTTTATAAATGATTTTAGGATGAATTATTAATTGTTTTTGTATCGAATTTTTTACCTCAAGAATTTCATAATCAGTAGGGTGATCTGCTGATTGACCAAATGTAACAAGCTGTATTAAAAGAAAAAATAGGAGTAGAAATTTCATTTTATTTTTTATGTAAAGTTACGACAATGAAAGTAATTAGAAAAATATCCGTAGTTTAGTTTAATAATAAAAAACGTAGTGCGTAAGATTTTAGTGTATTTATCCTATCCATTTTTAGGAATAATCTGGGTGTATCAACATACAATTAGTCCAATTTTCCCTCCTACATGCCGATTTAATCCAACTTGTTCAGCTTATTTTAAAGAGGCCTTATTAACTTGGGGTATATTTAAAGGTACATACTTAGGAGTGAGAAGAATTGCCCGTTGTCATCCTTGGGGTGGTTGCGGATATGATCCAGTTCCAACAAAAACAAAGGATTGACTATTTACCTTTCGCTTTAAGAATTGTAATTATAGTGTAAAACATAATTTTTATATCCAATGATAAAGACCTGTTCTTTAAATAGAGAAGGTCATATTTCATTCTACGTATCATCTCATCTACGTTTTCTGCATAACCAAATTTTACTTGCCCCCAAGATGTTATTCCTGGTCTAACAGAAGTTAATTGTAAATAATGAGGTTCTTTTTCAACGATTTGATTGATGTAAAACTGCCTTTCCGGACGAGGTCCTACTAGTGACATATCTCCTTTTAGAACATTTACAAATTGAGGAAACTCGTCAATACGTGTTTTTCTGAGAAGTTTACCAAAAGAAGTAATTCGTATATCGTCAGTACTCGATAATTGAGGTCCATTATGTTCCGCATTTACTAGCATTGTTCGGAATTTGATAATCTTAAAAGGAATTCCATTTTTACCAATTCTTTTTTGAAAGAAAAATACAGGTCCTTTTGAATTTTGTTTAATAAGCAATGCAATAATGATAAAAAATGGCAGGAGTAATGCGATAGAAATCATGGATATGGTGATATCTATAAGTCGTTTTATACTATTTTGCCAAGGCGCCATTTCATCGGTAGGGATTTCCAATAATAGTGCACCAAAAAGGTTGTTTATTTTTAAAGAACCTGAAAGAAAATCGTACATGTCAGGAATAATTTTAATCTTTATTCCTTTTCCTTGAATGGTTGCAATGAGTTTACTTAAAATTTCATGCTCATTACTTTCTATGGCAATAATGACATCTTCGACGGGGAATTTTTCAATAATTACGGATAAATCTTGAATGTTTCCGAGACATGTTAATTGTTTATCAAGTGCGAGATCAGAATTTTTCAATCTAACATATCCAATAAATTGTGTCCCGATTCCAAGCGGAAGTTGTTGAATTTCATTAAAAATTTGAAGCGCTTTTTCATTTCCTCCGATTAATATGGTTTTGAAACCTTCTTTGCGTTGTTGGATTTTTTTTACTTGTCGCGTAACAAACCAATAGCGAGGAAATAATGTAACGATGAAGTGTATACTGAATAATGCAATAAGTGATTTGTAGTAAGAATAATGACTAGGAATTACATCGTCAAGTAATAATAAAAAGAATAGAAAGAGAGAACCAATCGATGTGCCAAGTATACTTAAATTAAATATTCGAATACGATATATACGCTTAACTTGAATGTATGTTCCTTGTAGTGAGTATATTAAAATCCAAAATAACGGTACGACTATTACACCTAAGTAAAATTGTTGATCACGTATAAAGGAGGTAAATTCAATGTGAGTTTTACGAAAATAAAAAAACAATACCCACGCCAAAACAGCACTCAAATAGTCTATCAAAAGGAGGTAGTATGATTTTTTTGTAAGTTTCATTTTTAGAAATATACAAGTTTAATGTTGTCAATATAAATATCAGAAAATTCTTTTCCTGTATCTAGTTTAGCTTGGAAGTATTGTTCAAATTGGTAATAGCTGGTTGAATATGAAATAATTTCTTTTAGGTCAATATAAATTTTCTTCCATTTTTTCGAGTCATTGGATTGAGTGTTTAATTGAATATTAGGATTTGAAAGAAATGTAGCACTACCATAACTATTTACTCCTGTTAATAAATTATTCGTATTCATGTAGTCAATTTCTAAAAACACTTCTGCCCCATATTGAGGAAGTGACATTTTTTGAGTTACACCAAGCCAAACAGAATCAATTTTAGTAAGATGAATCCATCCATATTTATGTCCATATTTTAATATGGATGGATCAGATCCAGTCGTCAAAACGGGTGAATAATTTGGATCTGTTTGTATTTTTAGACCAGCATCTTCAAAGTTTTCAATCCAAAATTTTGTATTCGTGTAATATTTTGTTGTTGGAGATAGATTGGTTGTTTCGTTTTTTTTAAGATTTGTTGAAATAATATATGGCTGTAAAAATGGATAACATCTTTTTGTTGATGAAATACCATTATTATTAATAGCAGGATATATTGAGATTTTTTTAGTTCCTTCTTGCAGTATTGGAAGTTTTATTGGAAGTTGAAAATATCCAATAACATTGTCATCAATAAGTAAATATGCATTAGTTATATTATGGGATGATATGTCGCCTTCAAGATTGGTTTGATTAGCTTGAAGTTTCCAAGTATCTATATATATCCATGAAGGATCGGTGTTGTTCTTTATACAAGAGTTTGTAATAAAAAGAATTAAAACCAATAATATTAGAAAATATTTTTTCATCTACAATTACAAACGTAAGAAATAATTTTTTATTGCATGATCGTTATGCAAGTTTAGCAATTATTTCTTTAGTAGTATAGATAGCTTGTAAACCATCTTCAATTGATACTGCCGGCGTAGAATTGTTTATGACTGATTCATAGAAGTTTAAATGCTGAGCTTTGAATATTTCTTCTTTTTTGTCTAGTATCGATTGCTGTTTAAAAATTAATGTTTCTTTTTCATGTTGATTTGTTAGATGTATTTTATTTTCTATAAAGTCAAGACAGATTAATGACTTATAATTAAATAATTTAAGTGTGTGTCTTGGTGAATCGTGAATAGAAGATATAAGTATAGTAGTGGTACACCCATTATCAAATTCTAAACGAGCATCAATGGTTTCAATATCATAACCATCTTCGGGAATTAAAAATGAATATGATTTTCTAACTTTTGCTTTTGTTAGTGAAATAATATTTTCAATCTCGTAGAATAATATTTCTTGTAAAGTAGCATTTGTGAGATCGTTATCTACAAATGTTCTTTGAAGGTTTATTAAATTAGGTTTGTTGAAATTATTAGCAATGCTTTGAGTGATTTTCTCAAATCGTAGTGGAGAGTTTAATTGAATAATTGATTCTGCTTCAACAGATAGCCTAAAAAGTGTGTTTACTTGACTAACGTCAAGAGATAGTAAGTTGTTTATAAAGATAGGTTTACCCTTTTTTACAGCGAGACAAGCATCATCAAAATAGGTCAAGATCGATGTGAAATAAATACAGTCAGCATTGTTAATGACTTCTTGACTGGAAGTTTTCATATTTGAAATTTCAAATTTTGGATAATTTAAGTCAAAAATTCCTGAGATTTGAAAATGACTTGATAACAATTCAAACTGTTGAATTTCTTCTTTGTGATATCCTATAATTCCTAATTGTAACATACATTACAAAGTTAGGTCTGAAAAAGTCTTGATTGTTAGAAAGATTTTCTAGTTTTTAACAGCGTATTACTCATTACCTAAATAGATCAATAAAAAAAAGCCTCCGAAGAGGCTTTCACTATCATTAAATTTATTGAAACATGTCTTTGACTTTTTGAAAAAATCCCTTTTCCGATCCGTCTAATTTGGGTTGGAAGTTATCACTTTTTTGAAGTTTTTCAAGCAGTTCTTTTTCTTCTTTGCTAATTTTTGAAGGTGTCCAAATGTTTATATGAACAAATAAATCACCGGTTCCATATCCTTGAAGTTGTGGTAACCCTTTCCCTTTTAAACGAAGCATTTTGCCACTTTGGGTACCAGGTTCCACCTTGATCTTTGCTTTGCCATTGATGGTTGGGATTTCAATACTTTCACCAAGTACAGCGTCAGCGAAATTTATGTATGCATCAAAGTGAATGTTGTCACCTTCTCTTCTAAGAGTGTCATGTTGAATTTCTTCAACAACAACGATTAGATCTCCAGGTATTCCATTGAAAGGCCCTGCATTTCCTTTACCTGTCACACTCAATTGCATTCCTTCTTCAACTCCTGCAGGGATATCAATTTCGATGACCTCTTCTTGACGTTTTAGTCCGTTTGCATCTGCATCAGAAGGTTTGTAATCGATTACTTTTCCAGCACCTTGACATGTAGGACACGTAGTTTGGGTTTGCATATTTCCAAGAAAAGTCTGTGCCATTCTAGTTACACGACCTTGACCATTACAAGTTGAGCAAGATTTTGAAGTTACTCCTTCCGCGTTTACAAGTTTGTTTACTTTTATTTTTTTCTTGACCCCTTCTGCAATTTCTTCCAGGGTTAATTTCATTTTTACACGTAGGTTACTTCCCTTGATTGTGCGTTGACCGCCTCCTCCGCGTCTTCCTCCTCCGAAACCACCTCCAAATACATCTCCAAATTGTGAGAATATATCATCCATGTTCATTCCGCCTCCACCGAAGCCTCCACCGCCATTCATTCCTGCATGGCCGTATTGATCATAACGCGCTTTTTTACTGGCATCACTCAATATTTCGTATGCTTCAGCTGCTTCTTTAAATTTTTCTTCAGCTTGAGCATCGTCAGGATTTTTATCTGGGTGATATTGAAGAGCTAATTTTCGGTAAGCTTTTTTTATTTCAGATTCATTAGCATTTCTACTAATTCCTAGTACTTCGTAGTAATCTCTTTTGTTACTCATCTTATTTCTTATTGTCCTACAACTACTTTCGCGTAGCGAATAACTTTATCGTGAATGTAATATCCTTTTTCTACATCATCCACAATTTTTCCTTTTAAATCCTCTGTTGGAGCTGGAATGTTAGCAATAGCTTCATGTAATTCACTGTCAAATACCTCTCCTTTAGAAATCATAGGTTTTAAACCTTTAGTTTCTAATACCCCTTTTAATTTGTTGTGAATTAAATTGAATCCTTCTTTCAATGCAGCAGTATCTTCGACTGTTTCGTTATTGGTAATTGCTCTTTCGAAATCATCTAAAACAGCTACTAAATCTTTAATTACACCAGAACTTGCAGTTGAAATAAGTTCTAATTTTTCCTTATTAGTACGTTTTCTGTAATTGTCAAATTCAGAGTAAAGACGCAAAAATTTATCGTTTAATTCAGCATATTTTTCTTCAGGAGTAGGCTCGATAACTGTTTCTTCAGTTTGAGTTTCTTCCGCAACCGTTTCTTGTTCTTGTTCTTCTGTTGCTGTATCTTGCGTATCAGAAGTAGTTTCGTTTTTTACTTCTTCGTTTAATTCTTTTTCTTCAGACATAGTATTTTCTTTTGTGATTTATCTATAACAAAGAGTTTGCCAATTGATTTTCATTGTCAAAATGTCATGATTTAATGTATCAATGAACCAGTTTTTTAATGTATCAATGAATAATATGTCAATATTTCAATTTAATAATTTTCATATTACTACATTAATTATCCGATACGTCTAATATCAGCTCCTAAATTACGTAAACGTAAGTCGATATCTTGATAACCTCGGTCAATTTGCTCAATGTTTTCGATAATACTTTTTCCTTTTGCAGATAAAGCAGCGATTAACAAGGATACACCTGCACGAATATCTGGTGATGACATGGTGATTCCTTTTAATGTGTGTTGATTATTTAAACCAATAACAGTTGCTCTATGTGGATCACAAAGAATAATTTGCGCTCCCATATCTATTAATTTATCGACAAAAAATAAACGGGATTCAAACATTTTTTGGTGAATCAACACACTTCCTTTTGCTTGTGTTGCTACAACTAATACAATGGAAAGTAAATCAGGTGTAAATCCAGGCCATGGTGCATCCGCTATCGTTAAAATAGAACCATCAATAAATGTGTCTATTTCATAATGGTCTTGTGATGGTATATAAATATCATCTCCTCGACGTTCTAAGTGGATTCCTAATTTTCGAAATACATTTGGAATAACTCCTAAATCATCATAACTAACATCTTTAATCGTAATTTCTGATTTAGTCATTGCTGCTAATCCAATGAAACTTCCAATTTCAATCATGTCCGGTAAAATGCGGTGAAAACAACCGTTTAATGACGTAACGCCTTCTATATGTAACATGTTTGAACCAATACCGGTAATTTTAGCTCCCATATTATTCAACATTTTACATAATTGTTGTAAGTATGGTTCGCAAGCAGCGTTATAAATGGTCGTTTTCCCTTCTGCAAGTACGGCAGCCATTAATACGTTTGCAGTTCCTGTAACAGATGCTTCATCTAAATGGATATATGTTCCAGTTAATTTATCTGCTTCGATCGAGTAAAAGTGCTCATTCAAATCATAGTTGAATTTCGCACCCAACATGGTGAATCCTTCGAAGTGCGTATCTAATCTTCTACGGCCAATTTTATCACCTCCTGGCTTTGGAATAAATCCTTTACCAAAACGTGCTAATAATGGTCCAACAATCATGATGGAACCTCTTAGTGCTGCAGCTCTTTTCTTGAAGTCAGCAGTTTCTAAGAATGGTAAATCGATTTCTTTCGCTTGAAAAATATACGTTCCTTTTTCCACCTTTTCGATTTTCACTCCCATTACTTGAAGCAAATCAATTAGTTTGTTGACATCAATGATATCAGGAATATTTGAAATTGTAATTTTTTCAGGCGTTAATAAAACTGCACACAAGATTTGAAGTGCTTCGTTTTTTGCTCCTTGTGGAGTTAATTCACCTTTTAGTTGTTTTCCACCATGAATTTCGAAAGATGCCATGACTTAATATTTTTTCTTAAACTTAAATTTATTATTCTGGTTGTTTTTAGAAGGCATGTTTTGCTTCTTTCTGTTTGGTTGAATCCCCATTGTTTTTAATATCTGATTCGTATGCATCAAAATATCTGGGTTTTCTAAGGTTAATCCACCGTTTGTTATTTCAGTAAGGTGTTGCGCAATGACATTATTTTCAACTGCATCATTGTTATATGCTAAGTATTGCTTTTTCATGAAGTTAGCCATCGTGTTTTTTAAATACGTTTTCGCATCTTCATCCGTTTCCTCCATTGTTTTGCTTAAGATCTTTTCAGTGTATTTTCCGTAGTGACCAAAACGAATTTTAGAAGTTGGATACGGAATTTGCTGTGGTTTTTCATACAATATCTCCAAATTAGGTAGTTCATAAGGCGAATCTACATCTAACTGAAATTTAGACATGATAAAAAGATGTGTCCACAATTTATGACGGTAATCATCAACGTCACGTAAATGAGGGTTTAATTGGCCCATAACTTCAATGATTGCTCGAGCTGCGCTGTTGCGTTCTTCTTTGTTTTCGATCTCCATAGCGTGGGAAATCATGTTTTGTACATTTCTTCCGTACTCTGGAAGCAACATCTGAGAACGTTGAGTATTATATTTCATAGTGATTATTGTAAGTCAAATTTAGGAAGAAAGTTTTAGTCTTACCGCTTTATTCTTAAAAGTATATTAACAATTGAGGTTTTATTAAAGAAATTTAATACGAACTCTTAACAATACACTTTAAAAAGTTAGATATCTAAGTATACTAAAGGAAAGAAGTTTTATAAATATTTTCGCAGAGGATAAGGAGAACTGTGACATGATTGACACGATTTTTGAGAACGCAGAGATTTCTGCTTTTAGCAGAAAAAAATGTGTTTCGTTTTTGACAAAGTCAAAAATAAATCTCTGCGACCTCGAAAACGTTAATATGTCAAAAATCTCAAGATTTCTCTGCGCAAAAAAATCTTTTTGATTAGTCCTCAAATTATTATGTTATATTTCTTATTATTGTATTCAAAATCAACACATAAAAACAATGAAAATTTTCACAGTTATTATTCTTTTTTTTTCATTTCAGACTTTTTCTCAAAATCTAGTAATTAATGTTAATCCAGTAAGTAAAAATAAACATGTTGTTTTGGACAGTATTTACAGTAAAAACCTAGAACAATATAGAAGTTTTTATGTTTATTTACCTACACAATATTCTAGAAAAGTAAAGTACCCAGTTGTGTATGGTACGGATGGGCAGATATTATCAGATAGTCTTTACTTTGATAGAATGGATTCATTGATTGAACATAAAATTATAAAACCATTTATCATGGTATGTGTTTTTTCAAATGAAAAAAAAGTTGAAAATGATTTTTTGGAATATCGTAATTATGAATATTTGAAATCATATTCTAACTCTAAGAAGATTGATAATAAGCATTTATTTAACGCTCATCTGAAGTTTTTCAATGAAGAACTTCTTAAATATACCGAAGAAAAATATAGTATTTCGACAAAATTTGAAGATCGAACAATTTATGGGTTTTCCAATGGTGCTGCTTTTTGTTTAGCCTTAAGTTTTGAAAAACCAAATTTATTTGGGAACTGTATTTTACCATCCTTGTATGGAGGTGATTTTTCAATAAATGAAAATTTGGTTAAAAATGTTGAAACAAAATTATTGTCTAATTATTATTTTTCCTACGGTTCAAAAGAAACCTATAATGAAATATCAGGGATAAAAAAACTGGAGAAACAAAAACAGATTAAATGTAAAATCACAACGTTTATTGGTGGACATGAACGCGTAAAATGGGCGGATGAATTTATGTCTTTTTTGAAGGTTAATTTAAAGTATTAAAGTCAAGAAGCTTTTAATTAGAATCTTTTAGAAAATACACGAGTGAATTATTCACAAGATGAATAAAAAAGATTGGCAAGAAGTAATTCTTCTCTTTTTCTGAATAATACATGGTAAGAGAAATTAGCATTATTCCTGTAAAGCTCACTGCAATTTGATAGCCTAGCGTATAACTATGGACGAGACCAAATATTATTCCAGTAATAGCACAAAATAAGATTTCCAACTTTTTTGATGTTTTAAAATAGTTGTAAAGCAATGTTGGTAACCATTGGAAAATAGTAGTTTCAATTAATGGACCTAGAATCACAAAAACAGCAAAGTAAAGAAAAATGTTGTTTTGAATTTTTTTGATAGTACCATCTTTAGGATATTCAATTTTTAACCCTATAACCTCTGAAAGAAGTAAGTTTAAACTAATGGATAAAAATATAGTATAAAAAGTAAGTGTTAATAATTGCAACCAATAGTTCTTCGGTGTAATCCGGTCGATGAGATGATAAATTTTGTTCATGTTTTTATTTTAAGATATCTTACTCCAATTTGGTTTCTCTTTTAAAATCGAAATAATTTTATGTCGAATAATTTTATTCTCTGGTAAATCTAAATTGGGGTCTTTTTGTAATATTTCTCGTGCTTTTTCTCGTGCAGTAACCACCAAGTGATTGTCTTTTACCAAATCTGCAATTTTTAAATCGAGGATACCGCTTTGTTGGGTTCCCATAATATCGCCTGGGCCACGTAATTCTAGATCCACTTCTGCAATTTCAAATCCATCTTGCGTGCGAACCATCGTCGCCATACGTTTTTTGCTTTCTTTGGAAAGTTTGTCCTTGGTCATCAAAATACAATAGGATTTTTCAGAGCCGCGACCAACACGACCACGTAATTGATGTAATTGGGATAAACCAAATCGTTCTGCACTTTCAATTATCATAATCGATGCGTTAGGCACATTAACTCCTACTTCAATAACGGTGGTAGCAACCATGATTTGCGTATGACCTTCAATGAATTGGCGCATTTCAAAATCCTTAGCTTCCGGTTTCATTTGTCCATGAACGATACTCACGTGGTATTGAGGTCTCGGAAATGCACGGGTTACGGAATCATATCCCTCCATTAAATTATGGTAATCCAAGGATTCAGACTCATTAATCAATGGAAATACAATGTAAACCTGTCTTCCTTTGGCAATTTCATTGCGCATAAATCCAAAAATGCGCGAACGATCCCCTTCAAAACGGTGTTCAGTAGTAATTGGTTTCCTACCAGGCGGTAATTCATCGATCACTGAAACATCCAAATCTCCATAAACCGTCATTGCCAAGGTTCGAGGAATCGGTGTTGCTGTCATGACCAAAATATGTGGCGGTGTTTCACTTTTCCCCCATAAACGAGAACGTTGTGCTACTCCAAAACGGTGTTGTTCATCGATAACCACCAATCCAAGTTTGGTGAATTTGACATTATCTTCTAATAAAGCATGTGTTCCAACCAAGATGTGCGCTTCGCCGGTTTCTAATTCGTGATGAATTACTTTACGGGCAGATTTCTTAACTGAACCTGTCAATTTTTGAACTTTGATTGGTAAGTTTTTTACCAAGTCGGAGATGGTTTCAAAATGTTGTTGCGCTAATATTTCGGTTGGCGCCATGATGGCTGCTTGGTAACCATTTCCGACAGCCATGAGCATGCATAACAATGCGACCAATGTTTTACCTGAACCAACATCTCCTTGAAGCAAACGATTCATGTGGTGACCACTTTTGATATCGTGACGAATTTCTCGTATCACTCTTTTTTGAGCATTTGTAAGTGGAAAGGGGAGGTGATGCTCATAGAAATCCATGAAGACACTCCCGACTTCGGCAAAAACATTTCCTTTGTTTTTCTGTAAAGCAATTTGTTTACGGAGTAATAATTCAAGTTGTAAAAAAAATAACTCTTCAAATTTTAGTCTATATTTTGCAGCTTCTGCAAGGTCTAAATTTTGTGGGTAATGTATTTGTTTGATAGCTGTTTCTCTTGGAAGTAGGTGCAGTTCTTTAATAATTTCAGGAGAAAGATTCTCTGGAATGTGATTATTCAGTTGAATAACTAACGCACTTGTCAGTTTTTCAATACCCTTGGAGTGTAAACCTTTTGCAGCTAATTTTTCGGTGGAAGAATAGATAGCTTTTAATCCTTTTCTTGGGTCTGCTTGTTGGATGGGTAATATTTCGGGATGAGGTATACTATAGTTGTTGCCAAATATTTTCGGCTTGCCATACACTTGGTAAACTGCATTTAGTATGAGTGTTGGTTTTACCCATTTAATACCTTGAAACCAAACCAAATCAATGATACCCGTGTTATCTTCAAACTTGACATTCAAGCGGCGTTGTTTTCCTAAACCAATTTCTTCAATGCGAATAATTTTTCCAGTTAGTTGAACAAATCCTTCGGATTGAGGTAATTCAGAAACTTTATTATAAAATGAGCGATCGACATAGCGAAAAGGGTAGTAGTCCAATAAATCGCCAAAGGTTTTGATGTTAATTTCTTTGCGTAGGATTTCTGCACGTTGTGGACCAACACCTTTGAGGAATTCAATGGGAGTTTGCAGAAATTCAGACATAGTATTTATTTTCTGGTTAACACAAAGGACTCAAAGATAATGCACAAAGTGCACAATTTTTTAGATTTAATTTGAACTTTTTTTTTGCAAAGCGACTTTGTGTGCGAAGCAAGTTATTCAATTAAACTTTGTGTACTCAGTGACCTTTTTTCTTTGTGTTAAATCACTTCAAGCATTTAAAATAATCAAAAGGCTCTAAACATTCCAAACATTGGTAATGTGCCTTGCAAGCGGTACTTCCAAACTGACTAATCATTTTTGTATGACTGCTTTTGCATTTCGGACAAGGAACTACGGTCGGTTTTGCGAAAAGTACACTTTTATCTACTTCATGTTCTGGTGGAGCAATGCCATATTCGCGTAATTTGTTTCTTCCGTTTTCACTCATCCAGTCGGTTGTCCAAGCAGGAGAAAGTGTCATTTCAACCTTGGTGTTTACCGTTGGAGATAATAATTTGATAATATCCTCTTGAATGACATTCATTGCTGGACATCCGCTATAAGTCGGAGTAATTGTTACGATACAAGAATCATCCGAAATAGAAACAGTTCGTACGATTCCTAAATCAACAATGCTAAGTACAGGGATCTCAGGATCAGAGATTTGTTCTAATTGCTCCCAAATATATTTTTCTGTTACCATTCCATGTTTGGGTAAGCGCGTTGCATATATTGCATTTCAGATAATAAATAACCAAAATATTCTGTATGAATTCCTTTTCTACCTCCAGTATGTTGCCAAGAATTGGTAGGAATAGTCAATGTTGCTTCTGTTAATACGTGCTCGACATGCGAATTCCAAGTTGCTTTAAAATTAGAATTGTCAACCCCTAAACCTAATTCAATCACGTTTTGATCTACTTCGTCTTGGAAGAAAAGTTCATCTGTAAATTTCCAAAGTGTATTCACTGCTTCTTGTACACGACGATGTGATTCTTCAGTACCATCTCCTAAGCGTATAACCCATTCAGAGGAATGTTTTAAATGATATTTGGTTTCTTTTAATGATTTTTCTGCAATCCCAGCTAATCTTTCATCGGTTGAATTACAAAGTGCTTCAAATACCAATTTGCGGTAAACATCAAAAAAGAATTGTCGTACAATCGTGTAGCCAAAATCTACATTAGGTTGTTCTACTAAAAGTAAATTTTCATATTCTTTTTCTAAACGTAAAAAAGCAAGCTGATCTATATTTTCCCCTTTGTTTTCTATCGAAACAGCAAGTTCGTATAGATTGTTTGTTTGACCAATTAAATCTAATGCTATATTAGTTAATGCAATGTCTTCTTCTAAAACTGGTCCATGACCACACCATTCAGATAAACGCTGTCCTAAAATTAAACTATCATCGCCTAAACGAACGATATAACTATAAAATGCTTCTTGAGTTGTCATATGATTACATGTGAGATATTCCATCTGGAACATTATAAAAAGTTGGATGTCTATAAATTTTACTTTCAGAAGGTTCGAAAAATTCTGCAGATTCATCTGGGTCTGATGCGGTAACTTGTTTAGATTCAATTACCCAAATACTAATTCCTTCACTTCTGCGTGTGTAAACATCACGTGCGTTATCAATTGCCATTTGTGCATCCGCAGCACGAAGACTTCCTACATGTTTGTGACTTAATCCTTGTTTGCTTCGAATAAAAACCTCCCAAAGTGGCCATTCTTTTGAACTCATAGTATATGTATTAATGTGTCAATTCTTTTTTCTTTCTTTTTTCAGCGAATGCATTAGCAGCCTCTCTTACCCAAGCACCATTTTCTTTTGCATTGCGACGCGCGTCAATACGCTCTTTGTTACATGGTCCGTTTCCTTGTATAACTTGATTGAATTCTTCCCAATTGATAGTTCCAAAATCATAACTACCTCGTGCTTCATTCCATTTCAAATCTTTGTCCGGTATAGTCAATCCAACCATTTCTGCTTGAGCAACAGTTACATCAATAAATTGTTGACGAAGTTCATCGTTGGAGGAACGTTTGATTTTCCATTTTATGGATTGTGCTGAGTTAGGGGAGTTGTCATCATTTGGTCCAAACATCATTAACGCAGGCCACCAAAAACGATTCAAAGAATCTTGCGCCATTTGTTTTTGTTCCGGTGTTCCATTAGCTAATAAACTTACAATTTCGAAACCTTGACGTTGGTGAAACGATTCTTCCTTACAAACACGAACCATCGCACGTGCATAAGGTCCATACGAACAACGACATAATGGTACTTGATTCATGATTGCAGCACCATCAACTAACCACCCGATAGTTCCCATATCTGCCCATGTCAATGTTGGGTAGTTAAAAATAGAAGAGTACTTTGCTTTACCACTATGTAAATCATCGATACTTTTTTCTCGATCTAAGCCTAAAGTTTCCGCTGCAGAATATAGATATAAACCATGACCAGCCTCATCTTGTACTTTTGCAAGTAAGACAGCTTTACGTTTTAAACTTGGAGCTCTGGTAATCCAATTTCCTTCAGGTAACATCCCTACAATTTCAGAATGTGCATGTTGGGATATTTGACGCATTAAAGTTTTACGATATCCCTCAGGCATCCAATCGTTTGGCTCAATTTTAATATCAGCATCGATTTTTGCTTGAAATTCTCTTTCTAATTCCTCAATATTTTTAGTGCTCATATGGAAAGTTTTATAAACAAATTTACATAAAATCGAACTAAAATAAAATCTAAATGCTAGAATAAATTAAAATAATCACCATTCCTATTCTCGTGTGCAAAGTGTGGATATTTATTTTAATATTATACTTAACTTTTTAGTAATTTTGGAAATGTAAAAATAAAATATGAAGCCAAGTTTTCATCCATTAATAATTAAAGACATCACAAAAGAAACAAGTGATGCTGTATCAGTCTCATTTGAAGTACCAGCAGAACTTAAATCTTCTTTTTCATACAAATCAGGACAATATTTAACACTCAAAGCGATCATAAACGGCGAGGATGTTAGACGTTCGTACTCCTTGTGTTCAGCACCCCATGAAGATAGTTGGAAGGTTGCAATTAAAGCAATAGATGCCGGTAAATTTTCCAATTTTGCAAATAACGTACTTAAAAAAGGGGATTTGTTAGAAGTAATGAATCCGATGGGGAGTTTTGTCTTACCACAAGAAATTGAAAATAAGAATTTTGTTTTTTTTGCTGTTGGTAGTGGTGTGACGCCTGTTTTATCCATGATTAAGTCTGTTCTTGCAGAATCAATAGATTCTACGATTACTTTCTTTTATGGAAATAAAGGGTTTGCTTCTATAATTTTTAGAGAAGAAATTGAGGCGTTAAAAAATAAATACATGGATCGTCTTCGTGTAATACATGTTTTATCACGTGAAAGTTTAGGAAATGCGATTCAAAAAGGTAGGATAGATGGTCAAAAATGTAACGATCTGATAAATGCTTTTGTTCCGGTAGAAACAATTGATGATGTGTTTATTTGCGGACCAAAAGAGATGATATTTGCTGTTAGAGATACTTTCGTTGCTAATGGTTTAAATGAAAAATCAATTCATTATGAGTTGTTTACATCTGGGGATTCATTCGTGAAAAAAGAGGTAGAGAAGCAAGAAGATACGATTAGTTCATTAGTTACAGTGATTGTAGATGGAGAGGTCTTAGAAATTCCTTTGAAGTCTAACGATATCAATATCTTGGATGCCGCTTTAAATGCAGGGGCTGACTTACCATTTGCTTGTAAAGGTGGAGTGTGTTGTACCTGTAAGGCTAGAATTATAGAAGGAAGTGCTAAAATGGATGTGAATTATGCATTAGAAGCGGATGAGGTGGATGCGGGATATATCTTGACATGTCAGTCTCACCCAACATCAGAAAAATTAATTGTATCATTTGATGAATAAAATATGGGGTTTTTAGATAAAATTTTCAAGAAAAAAGAGGACGTAAAATCTCCTAAGGGTTTTAATAGTTTACGTGTAAAAGAAGTAGTTAAGGTAACTGCAGATAGTGTAAAGGTGGTTTTTGATATCCCTGCGGAATGGAGCAATCAATATGTATTTATCCCAGGACAGTATGTTACTCTTTCTATTCTAGTAGATGGAAAAGAAGAACGTCGTTCTTACTCCATTTGTAGCGGACCACATGAGTCATTAGCTGTTGCTATAAAAACAGTTCCAAATGGTAAAGTTTCTACATGGGCTAACCAAAAGCTGAACGTTGGAGATCTAGTTTTTGTTTCCAAACCAGAGGGTAATTTTAATTGGAATACAAAAGATGCATTTATAGTTGCTTTTGCTGCAGGAAGTGGTGTTACGCCAATGCTTTCTATTGCAAAACATTTGGAAAATCACATAGGTGATATGCGACTTTTTTATGGAAACAAAAGTGAATCATCTACTATGTTCTTAAGTGACTTAAAAACATTGAAAAACACAAAGACGCATTTGTTTTTAACGCAAGAAATAAAAGAGGGTACGACCAATAGTCGATTAAATAAAGAAGCGATTAGTGAATTAATTAAGTCCGATTTGAATTTATTGAAAGCAGATGCTTATTATTTGTGTGGTCCTGAAGAAATGATTAAAAGTGGATTAGAAACATTGAAGTTGTTCGGTGTTTCTAAAGAAAAAATTCACTACGAATTATTTACGACACCTATTTTATTGGTTGAAAAACAAGATGAAGTAACGGAGGTTTTTAAAGGGACGAGTCAAGTAACTGTTATTTTAGACCAAGAAAAAATTGAGTTTACAATGGATGAGAATTCTAATTCTGTCATAGATTCTCTAAACAGAGAAGGGTATGATCCTCCATACTCCTGTCGTGGTGGAGTTTGTTCTGCTTGTCAAGCAAAAGTAATTGAAGGAAAAGTAACAATGAAAATGAATTATTCGTTAACAGAACAAGATATTGAAAACGGGTATGTTTTGACTTGTCAAGCCCAGCCTGCTTCTGAAAAAGTTATCATAAGTTATGACGCGTAATGTTATTGTAATTGGAGCAAGTAAAGGAATAGGGGCAGAACTGGTTACTTTATTGGCGAAAAATCAATCGATTCAGGTACTTGCTTTAGCTAGAAAAATCGAAAGTGAAAATAAATGGGAAGCATTTAAAAATGTGCAAGTACATAATTTAGACTTACAATCGGAAAATTTAACTGCAGAATTACAAAACATACTTTCGAATGTTTCGAATGTCGATTATGTTATAAATAATGCTGGATATTTAGTAAATAAGCCTTTTTTAGACCTTTCTCGGGAAGAAATTATGGAAAGTTATCAGGTAAATGTATTAGGTGTTATGTCTGCATTGCAAGTTATTATTCCGAAAATGTTGCCAATTGGCGGGCATGTGGTGAATATCAGTTCGATGGGTGCTTTTCAAGGATCTGTAAAATTCGCTGGATTGTCTACCTATTCTTCTTCAAAAGCAGCATTGACCAATTTAACGGAAATGTTAGCAGAAGAATTTAAAGATACGAAACTGAAATTCAATTGTTTGTGTTTAGGTGCTGTACAAACTGAAATGTTATCTAAAGCGTTCCCTGGGTATCTAGCGCCACTAACTGCACCAGAGATGGCGGAATACATTGTTGATTTTACGCTTAAACAATGGAAATGGATGAATGGAAAAATCATACCTGTTTCTTTGTCAACGCCTTGATTGAATGAACGTATTATAAGTCGAATAAAAAAATCCTAGTTTTTAATGAAACCAATTTTAAGGATATAATGAAATCATTAAACAAACTAGATTATCTTTGTGTTTTAACTAAAGTGTTATATTGAATAAAATGAAAATAGTTATTAATTGCATAATTGTCATTTCAATGATAATTCTTACAGCTAGCTGTGGTAAATCAAAACATAAAATAGGTAGTATTTATAAAGGTGGATATGTTTTTAAGGTTAATATTTTTGGTCATGGACTATGTGCAGCTCCTAAAGATTACCCTAAATCAATCGCATGGGGATGTTATGGTACATTAATTAATGGTGCCAATGAAGATAAAATAGGTTCTGGAAAAGAAAATACAGATGATATTTTATCGGGTTGTTCTCAATTTGAGCCTTTTGCAGCAAAAGTTTGTGATGAATTAGTTGTTGATTCTTATGATGATTGGTATTTGCCATCAATTGAAGAGCTTAAATTAATGCAAAGAGAACTTTACGTACAAGGTTTTGGAGAGTTCTCAGCTGCTGAATATTGGAGTTCTACTCAGGATTACTCCTTAGGAGCTTGGAAAGTTGATTTTACTACAGGTGAAAAAAGCAATAGTGTGAATAAAGCAAATAAAGGCTTAAAAGTTCGAGCAATAAGAAGTTTTTAAATTATGAAAGCATTATATTTTAAAGAAATTAGAAGTTTTTTAAGTTCAGTTATTGGATACGTTTTTATCTTGATATTTTTGATTACTTCTGGATTATTTCATTGGGTCATTTCCTATGAAACTAATTTGTTAGAAGGTGCTGAGTCGGATTTAATACCTTTTTTTAATCTCTCCCCAACAATCTTTTTAATATTAATTCCTGCAATTACGATGAGGTCTATTGCAGAAGAACGAAAAAATGGAACGATTGAATTACTTTTTACACGACCTATTTCTGACTTGAATGTATTATTAGCAAAGTATTTTGCTGGAGTTACACTTGTAGCGATTGCTTTAATTCCGACCATTATTTTTTATTTATCGATGCATTTTTTAGGAAGTCCAATAGGCGTGATAGATGATGGAGCAACAATTACTTCTTATTTAGGATTGCTACTTTTAGGTTCAACATTCGTTGCGATAGGAGTGTTTTCTTCCTCATTAACAAGTAGTCAAATTGTTGCGTTTATTCTTTCTATGTTTTTATGTTGGGTTTTTTATGACGGATTAGCACTTTTAGGTTCTTTTAATTTAATGGGAGATTTCGATTTTGTGATCAAATATTTTGGCATGAGTTATCATTATGATTCGATTCAACGTGGTGTCATTGACTCTAGTGACCTAATTTATTTTTTGAGTCTTATCTTTTTGTTTATTGCTAGTTCTTTAACAATCATAAAATCTTTAAAAAAGTAGTCAAGATGACTGATAAAAAAGCTAAAAGTTTTGTATATAATTGGACATTCCTAACAATTATTATCGTTGGATTAGTATTGGTGAATATAATAAGTTCATTAGTAAATTTCCGTTATGATGCAACAGAAGATAAACGCTATTCATTATCACAAGGAACCATAGAATATTTGTCAAATGATCAGAATTTTTCGGATCGTATTCTGCTGAAAATATATTTAGCTGGTAATTTGCCTGCAGAATTAAAAAGGTATAAAATCGCCATTGAAGATAAGTTAAAAGAATTTAAACAATATGCGGGAAAACGCCTAGAATACGAGTTTATCGACCCGATGGAAGGTACGGAAGAGGATAGACGTGCACTTTACGAAATTTTGTATAATCGAGGAAAAGGGATCATGCCCATGGAGTTGATGTATATGAAAGACGGTACGAATAATCAAATGTTACTTTGGCCTGGAGCCGAATTAGAATATGGAGGTAGTACTGTAAGTCATATTCAATTAATGCCAGGTACACCACAAGGACAATTTTATACATTAAGTCCAAAATTAGAAGCTCAAATTCAAAATTCAATCAATAATTTAGAATATATAATTCTAAGTTCTATTCGACGAGCAACTCAAAAGTTAAAACCTAGATTGGCCTTTTTACAAGGACATGGAGAACTTACATTTGCTCAAACACAACGAGCCAGAACGTTAGTTTCACCTTATTATACAGTCGAAGATATTTCGTTAAATGATTCAATAGATGCGTTAAAAGGAGTGGAGGGCTTAGTGATTGCAAGGCCAACTCAACCATTTACTGAAAAAGATAAATACATCATCGATCAATTCGTAATGAAAGGTGGTAGATTAATGTGTTTTCTTGATAAATTAATTGTTCCTGAAGATTCATTAACTAAAAATGGATTTACACATACGATGAGGCATACTTTAGAATTAGATCGTATGTTGTTTGATTATGGAATTAAAATAAATGATAATCTCGTTTTTGATCAAGCGTGCGCACCTAAACATATCCCAACAGCAAAACAGCAATTAATACCTTGGTTTTTCGCGGTAAGAGCTTCATCAACGACGCATCCAATTACTAGAAATATAGAACCTGTCTTACTTAAATATACTTCTCAAATCCAATTTGTAGGGAATGGAAAAAATGTTAAAAGTCCAATACTTACTTCTTCATCTAATGCGTTAATGACTGGATTAGCTCCTATAATCAGTATTGTTATGCATAAAGATTATTGGAATAATCCTCAATTTGTTGCTGATCCAACAGATGAAATAAATAAAATTTGTTTAGCGGGATTAGTCGAAGGGAATTTTGATTCACATTTTAAAAATAGAATCGTGGGTTCCTTCGCTAACAATCCTGAAGCTGGATTTAAAGAAAAAAGTGTAAAGGAAGGGAAGGTATTAGTTGTCGCAAATGGAAGATTTATTGAAAATAAATATGATTCAATGCCAAATAAATCTGGAGGATATATGTATAGACCTCGTTCGTTTAACGAATTGAAAATGGATGAAACAATGGCAAGTTTAAATATGCAGCCTATCATTTATGGAAATCAGGAGTTCTTTCAAAATTTGGTTGACTATATGATGGGAGATAATTCTGTATTAGATTTAAGGAGTAAGCAAATCGATATTCATGCCATTGATAAAGAAAAAGTAAAACTTGAATCAGGATTTTATAAATTTTTGAATATGTTTATTCCAAGTTTATTAGTATTAATATTTGCTGCAATACTTTATATTATTCGTAAAAGAAAATACATTAAAAATGAAAAATAAAAATATTGGTCTCGTAATTGGTTTAGTAATTATTGGTGTACTTGGTTTTTTTGCGACCAATCTTGTGAGAAATAGAGGTAAATCCGATACAGAATTATTGGAATTTTCTATTAAAGATACCACTTCAATCGATAAGATTGTAATTACAGAACCAAGCACCCTTAAAATTTCGCTAATTAAAAAAGAAGGGAAATGGATAAATGGTGACGGTGAAGGTTGTGTTATTCAAGAACCGATCAGAATTATGCTTGAAACATTTAAAAACATTCAATTTAAAGGATATGTGCCAGAACATTCTCGAAAAAACATTGTTAAATTAATGTCTTCTATGCATACAAAAGTGGAGATTTTTCAAAATGGAGAATGGACAAAGACTTGGTATGTAGGGTTTTCAACTCAAGATCATTATGGAACGTATATGTTATTGGAAACTCCTGATGAGAAAAGCGATTTACCTGTAATTATGAAAGTTAAAGGATTGAACGGAATAATAGATCCAAGGTTTTTTGCAGATAAAAGAAAATGGATGTGTACCAATATTTTTAATTTATCGCTAGATCAAATCGCAGAGGTTGATGTCAAGTTTTACGATACTCCTATGAGAAGTTTTTCAGTATCCAAAGTAAATGCGACCTACAGTGTGAAACAAAATGGTAAAAAGCTACCTAAATTGGATACTTCAATGGCTATTCAATATTTAGCAAATTACCGAAAAGTACATTTTGAACTTGCTAATTTTGAACTAAATCAAAAACAAGTTGATAGTTTAAAAAGTTCTAAACCATTTGGTAAATTGAGTGTGAAAGAAGTGAATGGGCATAGAACGGTTTTAAAAATGTATCGTATGCCTGCTGATTCGAAATCAATGAATGATTTTGGCGATTCAGTGAACTACGATCCAAATCGTTTTTGGTGTGAATTACCTTCAGGTGAAATTGTGAAATGTCAATATTTTGTATTCAATCCATTGATTATGGGGCATATTTATTTTGCAACGAAACCAGAATAGATTTTAAAAACTTAATGTATCTTTGTTCTTATAAAAAAATATTACTATGAATTTTGTTGTATCAAGTAACGTACTTTTAAAACACTTACAAAGCATCAGTGGTGTATTAACTACGAATAATTCACTTCCAATTTTAGATAATTTTTTATTTGAAATCGAAGATAATCAGCTAGTAGTTTCTGCATCTGATGTTGAAACAACGATGAAAACAACTTTGGAAGTTCAAGCAACTGAATCTGGTAAAATTTGTATACCTGCTAAATTGTTATTGGACATCTTGAAAAACTTACCAGATCAACCTTGTACTTTTTTAGTAGATGCCACATCGTTTGGTGTTGAAATCTCTTATGATAACGGGAAGTCTAAAATGGTTGGTTATAATGGAGATGATTATCCAAAATCTCCAACAATGCAAGGTGGAAATCAAGTTAAATTATCTGCAGAGATTATCTCAAAAGCAATTAATAAAACAATTTTCGCAACAGGTAATGATGAACTTCGACCAGTAATGAGTGGTGTTTATTGTCAATTTTCACCATCAGAAATATTATTTGTAGCTACAGATGCTCATAAACTGGTTAGATATAAACGTACAGATATTGTAACGACTTCTAGCGCAGCATTTATTTTACCCAAAAAACCGCTGAATTTGTTAAAAGCTAATGTTGGTAGTGAAGGAGAAGTATTGGTCGAATTTAATGACTCTAATGCAGTTTTCACATTTGGCGATATCATATTAATGTGTCGATTGGTAGATGGTAAATATCCAAACTATGAGGCGGTTATTCCTAAAGAAAACCCAAATGTTTTGACTGTTGATAGAGGTCTGTTTTTAAGCTCAATTAAGCGTGTATCTATTTTTGCAAATAAATCGACACATCAAATTAAACTTCATATCGCTGGTTCTGAATTGTCAATTTCTGCTGAAGATTTAGATTTTAACAATGAATCTAAAGAACGATTAACTTGCTCTTTTGACGGAGATGATATGGAAATTGGATTTAATGCTCGTTTTTTAATGGAAATGCTTTCGAATATGGAGTCTTCTGAAATTAAAATTCAAATGAGTGTTCCAAGTAGAGCTGGATTATTAGTCCCAGCTAACAATGAAAACGAAAATGAAGACATACTGATGCTTGTAATGCCGGTAATGTTAAATAGATAATAATAGTTAAGCCATCGTTAAGATGGCTTTTTTAATTTAAGTGAAAAATGAATACAATACATATCTCTCATACAAACATCGCTAAAGCAATTGAAATTGTAGATAATTTAGATGATGATGCATTAGATGCCATTGCTGAAAAATATGCTGAACTGCAACCTGTTTTATTAGGGTATGCATTATCTGCAGCGCAAGAATATGAAAATGAGCAATTGGAAGGTTTAGTCATCTACTATTTCTGTTTGTTGTCAGAAACGTTTGCACAACAAGGGGTTAAATGTCGTCAAATTGAAGAAGAAGATTTGGATGCTTTCGAAGTTCCATTTCATGAAATGTTAGATCAATTTTTCGAAGAAGACGATGAGGCAATTTTAGAAGACTTTTGTGATCAACCTGATTTAAATCAATTTATTGCGATTGAAATTAGTGAGGAAGACGAGGATGGTACTTCTTTAGATGATGATACTGCCACTCAATTATTTATTGTGGCTACTGCAATGATTACTTTATTATCGAGATCGATCATTCTTGAATGAAGTCTCCAGAAGAAATCGTAATGTTAATGTATGATAATGATGAGTTTAGCTCATTGTTAGGCGTGCAAATCAATGAGGTTTCAAAAGGTAGTATTCAACTTTCTTTAAAATTACAAGAAAAACATACGAATGGTTTTAAAATTGCGCACGGTGGTATTTGTTATTCATTAGCAGATACCTGTTTAGCATTTGTCGCAAATACATTTGGATTTAAAGCTGTAAGTGTTGAAACTTCAATATCCCATTTAGTGAAAGTTCAGATAGGTGATCTATTATTAGCGAAATCACACTTGATCCATAAAGGAAATTCATCTGCAGTTTTCGTTGTAGAAATTCATAATCAAGAAAATAGATTAGTAGCGCATTTTAAAGGTTCAGTTAGAATCTCTACAGATTTGTGGTAGTATTAAATATTATTTCTATATTTAAATGTTGGGTATGTTTAGTTGCATTTGTGATTAATTAACTCATTTTTATATAAGTAGAAATAATATTAAGCATGAATAGAAACATTAAGAAAGTTGCAGTTTTGGGTTCCGGTGTAATGGGTTCAAGAATTGCTTGTCATTTTGCCAATATAGGTTGTGAAGTTGTTCTGTTAGATATTCAACCAAAAGAAATCACAGAAAAGGAACTGGGATCAGGGTTAACTCCAGAATCAAAATTATTCAAAAATAGAATAGTAAATGATGCCTTACAATTTGCATTAAAATCAAATCCTTCTCCAATATATTCTAAAAAATTCGCATCGCGTATTGTTACTGGAAATTTTAGTGATGATATGAATTTGATTGCAAATTGCGATTGGATTATTGAAGTGGTCATAGAAAGATTAGATATTAAAAAACAGATTTTTGATCAAGTTGAAAATTACAGAAAATCTGGCGCTATAATTTCTTCAAATACTTCAGGGATTCCTATTCATTTAATGTTAGAAGGAAGATCGGAAGATTTTCAAGCGCATTTTTGTGGGACTCACTTTTTTAATCCGCCGAGATATTTACAATTATTAGAGATTATACCGACTTCCAAAACAAATGAAGATGTTATTGCTTTTTTGATGGATTTTGGGAGTAGATTTTTAGGTAAAAAAACAGTTTTGTGTAAAGATACGCCAGCGTTTATTGCCAATAGGGTAGGTGTTTATTCAATTATGTCTCTTTTTCATTTAGTAGGTGAGATGGGTCTAACGGTAGAAGAAGTTGATAAATTAACAGGTCCTGTGATAGGAAGACCGAAATCTGCAACGTTTAGAACATGTGATGTTGTTGGACTTGATACCTTAGTTCATGTTGCAAATGGCTTAAGAGAAAATTGCGTACACGATGAAGAGAATGCTACATTTACTTTGCCAAATTATGTTTCTCAAATGGTTGCTAATAATTGGTTAGGTTCCAAATCTAAACAAGGATTTTATAAAAAAGCGACCAACCCAGAAGGCAAATCCGAAATTTTAACCTTGGATCTTTCAACCTTGGAATATCGTTCTGCTTTAAAAGCAAAGTTTGGTTCGTTAGAACTAGTTAAATCAATTGATGATTTAAAGAAAAGAACTAAAGCATTGTTTTCAGCGCAAGACAAAGCTGGTGAGTTTTATAGAAAGCTGTTCGGTGGTTTGTTTGCTTACGTCTCTAATAGAATTCCAGAGATTTCTGATGAAATCTATAAAATTGATGACGCTTTAAAAGCGGGGTTTGGTTGGGAGTTAGGCCCTTTTGAAACATGGGATGTACTTGGTGTTGAAGATGGATTGAAATTAATTGAAGCAGCTGGTTGTAAACCTGCTCAATGGGTGTTAGATTTTGTGACTACAGGTCAAAAAACATTTTACACGCAATGTGATGGAAAGAAATATTTCTACAATCAACTAGTAAAAGAAAATCAAATTATTCCTGGAACTGAGGGTTTAATTATTTTAGACTCCTTAAGAGAAACACATACAGTATGGAAGAATTCAGATGTTTCTATTATCGATCTAGGTGAAGGAATCCTAAATGTAGAATTTCACACTAAAATGAATACCATCGGCGGTGGGGTAGTACAAGGACTTCACAAAGCAATGGATTTAGCGGAAAAAGAATATCGCGGCTTAGTGATCTATAACAATGGACAAAATTTCTCTGCAGGTGCAAATGTTGGAATGATATTCATGATGGCGATTGAACAGGAATACGATGAGTTGAATTTTGCGATCAAAGCATTTCAAGATGTGATGATGCGTATTCGTTACAGTAATATTCCGGTAGTTGTAGCTCCTCATAATATGGCATTAGGAGGTAGTTGTGAGATGTCTATGCATGCCGATAAGGTTGTTGCTCATGCAGAACTTTACATGGGATTGGTTGAGTTTGGTGTTGGATTAATTCCTGGAGGTGGCGGAACAAAAGAATTCGCGAAACGTTTATCGGATGAATTACAAGACGGAGATATAAAAATAAATCGTTTTAGAGATAAATTTTTAACAATTGGTCAGGCTAAAGTTTCTACTTCTGCACACGAAGCATTTGAATTAGGATATTTAAGAAAAGGAATTGACGAAGTAGTTGTGAGTCGTGATCATCAGTTGTTGCGTGCAAAAAGTGCTTGTTTGGAATTGGCAGATGCAGGCTATATTGCACCGAAAAAAGCTAAAAACATTACAGTTTTAGGGAAGGAAGCTTTGGGAATTGTGTATGTAGGTGCGCATTCTATGGTGTCTGGTAATTATATGTCAAAACACGATCAAGTGATTTCAGAAAAATTAGGATTTGTGTTAGCGGGTGGTGATTTATCTGAGAACACATTAGTATCAGAACAGTACGTATTAGATTTGGAACGCAAGGCATTTTTAGAACTTTGTATGGAGAAAAAAACGTTAGAACGACTGCAAAGTATATTGAAACAAGGGAAAATTTTGAGAAATTAGACATCAGACCTAAGACTTGAGATGAAGCATAATTTTAAAGAATTGTTAGTTTGGAAAAAATCGATTGAATTGGTGAAATCAATTTATCAGATAACCTCAATGTTGCCTTCGGATGAACGATTTGGATTGATTAGTCAGATGAATAGGTCTAGCGTTTCAGTTCCCTCAAATATAGCTGAGGGATCAGGTAGAACATCAGATAAAGAGTTTCTTCATTTTTTAAACATTGCAATTGCTTCATCCTATGAATTAGAAACGCAATTAATTATTACAAATGAGTTGTTTCATGTTGATATTGAATCTGTAATAAAGCAAATTTCAGAAGTTCAAAAAATGATTTTAGGTCTTAAAAGAAATTTAGAAAATAAATAATAATTGTAAAACAAATAGTATTCTAGTCTGAAGTCTAATGTCTGAAGTCTATAGTCTAAAAAAAATATAACAATGAAACAAAACTCATACATAGTCGCAGGATACAGAACTGCAATCGGAAAAGCTGGAAAAGGAGGTTTTCGTTTTTCAAGACCAGATGAATTAGGTGCTGAAGTGATCCGCCATCTAATGAGTCAATTCCCGCAATTAGATCCTGATCGTGTGGATGATGTAATTGTAGGTAATGCAACACCTGAAGCTGAACAAGGATTGAATATGGGGCGAATGATTTCATTAATGGGATTTGATTCTGTGAAAGTGCCTGGAATAACGGTGAATAGATATTGTTCTTCAGGGTTGGAAACAATTGCTATGGCTCGTGCAAAAATAGAAGCAGGAATGGCAGATTGTATTATTGCAGGAGGGGCTGAATCAATGTCAATCATGGCGATGGGAGGCTGGAGAATTGTTCCTGGAGCTAAAGTTGCTAAGGAACATCCTGATTGGTATTGGGGGATGGGGTTGACTGCAGAAGAAGTAGCTAATCGTTATAAAATTTCGCGTGAAGCTCAAGATGCATTTGCTGTTCATTCTCATGAAAAAGCATTAAAGGCAATCGCAGAAGGCAAATTTAAAGAAGAGATAGTTCCTATTACAGTTGAACATATATTTCTTGATCAACAAGAAAAAAGACAAGTGAAATCGTATGTAGTACATACGGATGAAGGCCCACGTAAAAGTACAGTAGAAGGATTAGGAGCATTAAAACCGGTATTTGCAAATGGAGGGTCTATTACTGCTGGAAATTCATCTCAGACTTCTGATGGCGCTGCTTTCGTAATGGTGATGTCCGAACGCATGGTGAAAGAATTGAATATAGAACCAATCGCTCGTTTAGCAAGTTATACGGTTGTTGGGTTGGAGCCAAAAATCATGGGGATGGGGCCTGTAGGTGCAATTCCAAAAGCAATTTCTCAAGCGGGTTTGACTATGAAAGATATCAGTTTGATTGAATTAAACGAAGCTTTTGCAAGCCAATCGTTGGCAGTTATTGACGAACTAAAATTAAATTCTGAAATTATCAATGTGAATGGTGGTGCTTTAGCTTTAGGGCATCCTCTTGGGTGTTCAGGAGCGAAATTAACCGTACAAATGCTTTCAGAATTAAAACGCAGAAATCAAAAATATGGCATTGTTACCATGTGCGTAGGTACTGGACAAGGAGCAGCAGGGGTGATTGAAATGTTGTAGCAAAATAGATACTGTTTTTTTTAGTGAAGGTTACTTGAAATAGTAACCTTTTTTTATTTCGTTCAGATAAAGTATTCAGTTATTTTATTGTGAATAAATATTAAACTTTAATAGTGATTTAATAATCATTTTCTTGTATTTTTGTTTTTAGTATTAATTAATAATTATATATATGAAGAAAAAATTACTATTATCATTTGCAGTTTTCGCTTCGGCGCTTGCAGTGAATGCACAAACAAAATCTGTAAAAGCATATCGTGGCTTAACACCAGAGACAAGTGAAGAGACTAACTACTTACCTGTTAAAAGTAACGCGTACAATTTGAATGATGCTTCAACGAATGGAACTAAAAGAGGTTCTAAAACTGTTATAGATACATTAAAATTGGTTGATGCAAAGGCTGCTTATGGTACAGGGAATAGTTATACAAGATATACTTTGAGAGGTGTTCCTAAGAATGCAGATACTACTTTTTATTTTACTTTAGTTCAATCTTTTCCTAGTAAAGCTGATGTAAAAGTAAAGTCTGCAGGTATTGTTTTACAGAATGGAAAAAAGAAAGATTCAGTTTCTGTAGATGTAGATTTTTATGGTAAAGGTGGAAAATGGATTGCGCAAGTAAATAAGAAGATTGCTTTAAGTGCTAATCCAGGAATTTATTATTTTAATTTGCCACAAGATAAAGTCTTTAATACTGATACACTTACTGTTGAAGTTTCAGGTACAGGTCCTGCTGATACTTTGAGAGTATTAACTACAAACTCTTTAGGTTTTGGAAATCAACCTAAATTTGTAGGTTCAATAGTTGGGGATTCTTTAAAGGTTTCTTCATATGGAACGCCTGCTAGAATTCCAGTTGCTGGACAAGTTCTTTCAGGTGTTGGTGTTACTGCAGGTACAACATTAGTTGCTATGAACACTAAAAATGGATATTGGAAAATATCTGTAGCTCATCCAAACGGAGTGGCTGCCGGAACAAATTTTACTGTTCCTGCATTTTTGAGTTATGGTGCAATTAATTCTCAATTAGGTATTTTAACGGTTCCTAATAAGACACAAAAACCTTCTGGTTATTTCCGTGATAACATTTATTGGCAAGGTGATACATTGGCTTTAGAGTCTGATGTATATATTTATCCTGTTGTTGAGTATGCGTTTAATACAGATGTTAAAGTTGATAATAAATGTTTATCAACTAGTAAAACGGTAAATGTAACACTTTCTAATACAGAGGCTATCGTTAAAAATCCATTATTTAATAGAGCAGCTTTTGATATTGAGTTCAGAAAATTAGACAAGTCTAAAAATTACTTCTATACGTATATTGGTACATCTGCTGATAAAAAAGATAATTTAATAGATGGTGCTGCTGCATGGAAATATTCAAAAACGTATACTACAGATACTGTAAATGATACGTTACAAGTAAATGAGTATTTAATTACTTGGAATAAACAAAAAGTAGATTTCTACAATAAATTTGAAAATAGATTTTTAATTAGTTCTAAGTTTAATGCATCTAATGTTGTAACAAAAGTTCCAACTGCAAATGTAGCTGGTAAAGCTGTAGTTTCTGCTAAAGGTGGTTTTACACCATACACGTATGCTTGGTCTGATGCAGCTAAAACGACTACTACGGAAATTACTGCAACCAAAGGTGATTATACTGCTACTGTAACTGACGCTAATGGTTGTACTTCTAAAACAGTTGCTCAAATTTGGATAGCATCAGTTGAAAATTTAGCAATTAAAGGATTAAGCATCTATCCTAATCCAACAGCAAATGAATTAAACGTTACTTTTAACGCTAAATCTAATGCTACTATTGAATTAGTAAATGTTACTGGACAAGTTGTTGCTGTTAAAACTGCAAATGAATTTGCTAATGTAACTTTCAATACTGCTGATTTAAATGCAGGTGTTTACTTTGTAAACATTACTGTTGCTGAAGGTACTTTCACACAAAAAGTGATCAAAGAATAATTGATTAATTATTTCTTAATTGAGGAAAGCCGACGAAAGTCGGCTTTTTTTATTTCCTTTTTTATTAGTTTTCATTTGTATTCTTTTTATCTTTGATAGTAGATTATTTTAACCAATTTATCTTTGATACTTAGATATTTATTTCTTCTGATGGCATGTGTATTTATTCCAAAAATAAATGCTCAAGTACTCTTTTTTGAAAATTTTGAAGGTGTAATAAACACAGCAACAAAATTACCTGCTAATTGGCAGGAGCGTGGAAGTTCATTGGATAGTATTTATTATGTAGGGGATAGTACTCAGGCGAATTCAGTGTTAAATCAATCTGCAGTATGGAAAGTTCCTGCACATGGAAAATTCGTAATGACAAATGATGTACGTTGTAGTTATGAAAAAGGGTTTGGATATTGTGATAAATCCAAAGATCGTTTGATTTTACCGTTGTTGAGTATACCAACATTTTCGGGAAGTTTAATCTTGAATTTTGAAACTTTTTTCACCGGAAAATTAGGTTCGATGGCAACTGTTGAAGTGAGTTTAGATGGTGGAGTTAATTGGGTGAAAGAATATGAATTTACATCCGATCAAAATAAATGGCAATCAATTTCTGTTAATTTAACAAAATACATTGGTGAATCGAATGTGTTAATATCGTTTTTATACAATGATAACAATTTAGTGAGGGATGGTTTAGCTCTTGATAACGTAGTTATAAAAAAACAAACTCCTTGGAAGGATGTAAGTATCGACTTTGTTTCAGCAGCTAAATACTCCATGATTCCAATTTCACAGATTGACTCAATTCCTTTAGACGTAATCTTACACAACAACGGGTCACTACTACTAGATACAACTGATGTCAAAATTCAGATTTATGAAAAATCAGACCCTAAAAAAACACTTTATTTTTCGTCAAAAAAAATAGTTAACTTAAAAGTGAATGATACTATTTCGGTCAATTTAGGTGCGTTTTTACCAAAAGTAAACAACAAAACATATGTGATACAACATTGGGTAAAAACTAAGAGAGATACCGTTTTGTTTAATGATTCATTAATTATTCCGATTCAAATTTCACAAACAAGTTTTGCAAGAGATAATTCTATCGCAACAACATCTTTTGATCTTACAAGCGCAAATACGATTACATTAGGAAGTAAGTATTCATTTATAGCATCAAGCTATTTAGATTCCATTTATTTCGAGACAATAAATGCCTCGATAGGTACTTCTGTGCAAGCGTATGTGTTTCCAATTGTAAATGGAAAGGTCTTGTTGAATGAGTTAGGTAAAAGTGATATTTACACACTTTCTAAATCAAGTGAATCTGTTTATTTAAAAATAAAAAGTTTAAATCTGGGCAGAGTATTATTAGATACGGGGAGTTATTTAATAGCAATTCAAAAGACAAATGGAGGAGGATCAATAGGCATTAAAATGTCTGATAATTATTATCAGAATAATAGTGTTTTTATGCGTATAGGACAAGTTTCTTTTCAGACGTTAAATTCTTATTTTTCTGGAACGAAAAAAACGGTTCCAATCATTCGTGCGTATACAAGTCCATTTTGCAAGTTGTCTACAAAGATTAATAAAATAAATACGAAATGTAAATTTTCCACAGGTGAGTTAGCAGCAAAGCCAATCAATGGACATTCGCCTTATACCTATTTATGGAGTACAGGTTCAACAGATTCTATAATCAATAAAGTAGGAGTCGGAAATTATAATCTTCGTATTACTGATTATTTTAATTGTATATTCGATTCAATTGGTATTTCAATGGTTCCATTTGCAAAACCAATCATTGTGATAGATAGTTTAAGTCATCCACTTTGTTATAATACTGCAACGGGTTACATTTCAATCACAACGAATAATCCTGGGAATATTTCTAAGATTAAATGGAATGGTGTTTTTACGAATCAATTATTTTTAAATAAAATAAAATCAGGTGATTATACGGTTGATGTGATTGATGGAAATAATTGTGAAGATTCGCTTAAAGTTAATCTAATTAATCCTGATTCTTTAACTGTGGTTTCATTCGTGAAAGAGGAAACATCAAAATCAAAAGGAATAATCTCGTTAAATGTTTCAGGTGGAAATTCTCCGTATAGATTTAGGTGGACTGATTCAGTGCTGGTAAAAAATCGTTCGGAATTAGTTGGAGATTCGACATATTCAGTTACAATTACAGATACTAATAGTTGTAAAAAAACGGTCTCTATTTACGTAGGAAGAACTTTAAGTATCAATGATGCTGAAATGCGTAAAATGATGATTTATCCAAATCCAATTTCAGATGTGTTAAATTTATATTGTGAGACAGAAATAAATACAATCTCAGTGTATGATTTAATAGGTAATAAATATATTGAGTTTACCAACAATCCAAGTTTTGACAATCATTATTCGTTTAATTTGAGTGAATTAAATCGTGGGATTTATATTTTATTAGTCGAACAGAATGGTAAAAATGAACAATTCAAATTTGTCAAAAATTAAATTCTTTTGATATGATAAAAATGAATTAATTAGTATATTAGATAAAAAAATTATATGTCTGAAATAATAAAATCGATAAAAGGTGGAGAGTTCTTAATAGCTAACACCGCACCAAGTGAAATATTTACTCCTGAAGAATGGGGCGAAGAACAGTTGATGATTGCTGAAATGTGTAATGATTTTATTTCTCAAGAAGTTACACCTATTTTGGATAAAATTGATGCGATGGAACCAGGTTTAATGCAAGGATTATTGGATAAAGCTGGGGAATTAGGGTTGTTAGGTTTATCTGTACCAGAAGAGTTCGGAGGTATGGGGGTAGATTTTAAGACTTCATTATTAGCGACAGAATATTTAGGTAAAGGTCATTCCTTTTCAGTTGCATATGGTGCCCATACAGGTATTGGTTCTTTGCCATTATTGTATTATGGTACACAAGAGCAAAAAGCAAAATATTCACCTTTATTAGCAACTGGAGAATGGAAAGCAGCTTATTGTTTGACGGAGCCATCTGCAGGTTCGGATGCAAATTCAGGAAAAACAAAAGCAGTTTTATCAGAGGATGGAAAACATTATATGCTGAATGGTCAAAAAATGTGGATCACTAATGGAGGTTTCGCAGATTTATTTACTGTTTTTGCTAAAATAGACAATGATGCTAATCTTACTGCATTTTTAGTTGAAGCTAAAAGCGAAGGTGTTTCTTTAAACCCAGAAGAAAAGAAAATGGGTATTAAAGGTTCTTCTACACGTCAAATTTTCTTTAACAATGTAAAGGTTCCGGTAGAAAACATGCTTTCTACACGTGAAAATGGATTTAAAATAGCCATAAACATTTTGAATATTGGACGTATTAAGTTAGCAGCAGGTGTATTAGGAGGGTCTAAGGAAACAATTGCTGACACTGTTTCGTATGCAAATACACGAGAACAATTTGGAAGATCTTTAGCAAAATATGGTGCTATTAAACACAAAGTAGCTGAACAAGCTATTCGTACATTTGTTTTAGAATCAGCAACTTATAGGGCTGGTCAAAATATCGAAGATGCAATAAATCATTTGATTGAAACTGGAATGAGTAAAGGGCAGGCAACTTTGAAAGGGATAGAAGAGTTTGCCGCAGAATGCGCAATTTTGAAAGTTGCAGCTTCTGAATGTTTAGACTTTGTAGCTGATGAAGCAGTACAAGTATATGGTGGAATGGGTTATTCTTCTGAATCTTCTGTTGAAAGATCATATAGAGACTCACGTATCAACCGCATTTTTGAAGGTACGAATGAGATAAATCGTATGTTGTCGGTTGATATGATTTTGAAAAAAGGATTGAAAGGAGAGATTGATTTGTTAGGTGCTGCTACAAAGGTTGCGGGTGAATTAATGAGTATTCCTGATTTTGAAGAAAAAGAAGAAACAGTATTATCTTCACAATATTCACTACTAGATGGATTGAAAAAAACAATTTTGCTGGTAGCTGGTTCAGCTGTTCAAAAATTAGCTAACTCGTTAGGAAAAGAGCAAGAAATATTGATGAATATTGCGGATATGTTAATTGTTACTTATCAAGCTGAATCAGCACTTTTACGTGCAGATAAAATCATACAAGCGAAAGGAGAAAATGCTTCAGCTGTTCAGTTAGCAATTGTTAAAACTTATTTTTATGATGCTGCAGACAAAATTGCTAAATCAGGAAAAGACGCATTGAACTCTTTTATGGAGGGTGATGAGTTAAGAATGACATTAATGGGTGTGAGAAGATTTACAAAAACAGAACCTTTTAACGCGAAAGAGGCTAGACAAATGGTAGCAAACCATATTCTTGAAAAAGGAGGGTATGAATTTTAAAAGTAAAAATCAATAATAATTTATAGAGGGTTGCATTCGTGTGGCCCTTTTTAGCTTACTATAAATGAAAAAAATTTTAATTATTCAGACTGCATTTATCGGAGATGTGATTCTGGCAACTCCTGTTGTAAGTGAGATTAAACGAATTTTTCCAGATTGTCAGATTGATTTTTTGTTACGTAAAGGAAATGAAAGTTTATTAGCTAATAATCCATGTATCAACGAAGTTTTTATTTTAGATAAGAAGAAAGGTAAATATCTTGAATTTAAAAGATTGATTCAGTTATTTAGATCAAATCAATATGATGAGATACTAAATTTACATCGCTATTTAAGCTCTGGAATATTTACACTGATGGGAGGTGCAAAAACAACAACTGGTTTTAAAACCAACCCGCTCTCATTTTTTTTTACACATAAAATAGATCATTCATTAACTCAAGGTAAACATGAAGTTGAACGAAATTTAAGTGCTATAAAAAGATTTGGTGCAAGTTCTTTGGTTAGGCCTAACTTATTCCCTTCTGATGTTGATTTTCAATACGTAAATTCATTCAAGGTTGGCGACTATTTTTGTATGGCACCTGCATCAGTATGGTTTACAAAAATGCTTCCTGTTGAAAAGTGGATTGAGCTAATAGATTTAATAAAAGAGAGAGGGAAAATTTATTTATTGGGAGGACCTGGAGATTTTGCCCTTTGTCAAAACATACTTCAACAATCAAATGCATCAAACATTGAAAATTTAGCTGGTAAATTGAGTTTTTTACAGTCGGCTGCTCTCATAAAGTCAGCAAAGCGAAATTTTGTAAATGATTCAGGGCCATTGCATATTTGTTCAGCAATGAATGCGAAGGTAACCGCCTTTTTTTGTTCGACAATTACAGATTTCGGATTTGGTCCATTAAGTGATGATTCCAAAGTAATGGAAGTACAAAAATTAGCCTGTAGACCTTGTGGTGTACATGGACATAAGGAGTGTCCTAAAGGGGATTTTAGGTGCGGGAATGATATTAATATAGAAATAGAGTTTAATAATTCAAATTAATTAAGAATGTCTACAGAAATTACAAATGGAGTTAAGGTTAGTGTGAACGTAAATTTCAACACCCGATTTTCTTCTGTGAAAGATAATCGATTTATCTATAATTATACAATTAAAATCACGAATAAAAGTAACTATCCGATGAAATTAAAGGAAAGAGAATGGTATATTTTTGACACATTGGATTTTCCTCGCATTGTTAAAGGTGAAGGTGTAGTTGGGGAACAGCCTACCATTGAACCGGGCGATTCGTTTACCTATACAAGTTCATGTGATCTTCAAAGTACACTTGGTAAAATGGAGGGGAATTATATTTTTGAAAATATGATTACAAATGAAAAATTAAAAGTTAAAATTCCAATGTTCACCTTAATGTATCCGCATCTATTGAATTAAATAAAGTTATTAAAATCGAACAACTAGGTGATAAACATTCATTAAATTTGAAAAAAAAATAGATTATGGCAAATGCAATATCACGAGTACCAGTCGCTATAAACGAACCGGTAAAATCTTATGCTGCTAATTCATCTGAAAGAACAGAGTTGTTAGCAATGTATGACAAAATGTATAATCAAACACCGTTGGATATCCCAATGTATATTGGTTCTGAAAAAGTATTTACAACAAATAAAAAGAATTTAACTTCTCCGCATGATCATAAAAAAGTGTTGGCACAATATAATGTTGGGGAAGCAAAACATGTTGAGTTAGCAATTGAAAAAGCGCTTGCAGCAAAAGAAGCTTGGTCTGCTTTGCCATGGGAAGAGCGTGCAGCAGTTTTTTTAAGAGCAGCTGATTTGTTGGCAGGACCTTTTAGAGCAAAAATGAATGCAGCTACAATGTTAGCACAATCAAAAAATGTATTTCAAGCAGAGATAGATGCTGCTTGTGAACTAATTGATTTTTTTAGATTCAATGTACAATACATGTCTGAAATTTATCGTGAGCAACCGGAATCACTACCTGGTATGTGGAATCGTTTACAATATAGACCATTAGAAGGATTTGTTTTTGCGTTGACTCCATTTAACTTTACTTCAATTGCAGCAAATTTATCTGCAGCACCAGCAATGATGGGGAATGTTGTTGTTTGGAAACCAGCAGAGACTCAAATATATTCTGCTCAAGTAATTATGGAGTTATTTCAAGCGGCAGGTTTGCCGGACGGGGTAATCAATATGGTGACTGTTGGCGGTGAAGCAGCTGGCGATGTGATTTTTAAACACAAAGATTTCGCAGGAATTCACTTTACTGGTTCAACAGGAGTTTTTCGTAATTTATGGAAAACAATTGCAAATAATATTGAGAATTATAAAAGCTATCCAAGAATAGTTGGAGAAACGGGTGGAAAAGACTTTATTATGGTTCACGCTTCAGCGAATGCTCAAGAGGTTGCCACTGCAATGACTAGAGGTGCATTTGAATTCCAAGGTCAAAAATGTTCTGCTGCTTCAAGAGCGTATATTCCTTCAAATCTTTGGGGTGATGTAAAGCATATTTTAGTTGAGCAATTATCATCTGTTAAAATGGGCGCACCTTCAGAGACTTCTAATTTTGTAAATGCTGTTATCAGTGAGCGTTCTTTTGATAAAATTGCAAGTTATATTGAATATGCAAAACAAGCAAATGATGCAGAAATTATTGCGGGAGGTAATTATGATAAAACGGTTGGTTACTTTATAGAACCTACAGTTATTGTAACAACGAACCCTCAATTTAAGTCAATGGTTGAGGAGATTTTTGGGCCTGTATTAACTGTATATGTATACGATGCTGATCAGTACGAAGAAACATTAAAAATTGTTGATGCTACGTCTGAATATGCATTAACAGGTTCTATCATTTCGAATGACCGTTATGCTATTCAAAAAGCGTTGATTGCGTTAGAACATAGTGCGGGTAATTTTTATGTAAATGACAAGCCAACAGGTGCAGTAGTTGGTCAACAACCTTTTGGAGGTGCTAGAGGTTCAGGTACAAACGATAAGGCGGGTGCGCCATTGAATTTATTACGTTGGGTATCAGCAAGAACTATTAAAGAGACTTTTATTCCAGCGAACGATTACAAATATCCTTTTTTAGGATAAGTAAAGAAAAATTAAGGAGCATAAAAAAACCAGAGTACTAGCTCTGGTTTTTTTATGCTCCTTAATTTATACCTATAATTTATTAATCTTATATGTGTAGTTTGAATATTCTGAATCTAGTTTAACGAAATAGATTCCAGATGTTAAGTGGTCAAGAGTTATTATGTCTTCCATTTGCCCTTGAACTAATTCTTTTTTTAGAATAGATTGTCCTGAAACATTCGTAATAATTAAATGTGCATTACTAGGCAAGTAATCAAAAGATAAATGAAGTGTGTTTTGAACAGGGTTAGGATAAATTTTAAAGTTTAAAAAATTCTCTATTAATGAAGAGTTACTATATTCATTTAAAATAGAATCACTTCCTTTAGTAAGTAGTGATTTGTAGATGAAAATGTCAGAAGATCCATTGCTTACAAAAGGTTTGATAGCTCCAGTGATAGTCATGTTACCACTATAACTACCTCCAACATATACATTTTTCATGGTGTCCGCTTTTATTACACTACCGTAATCAGCACCCGAACCACTAATTTGTTCAGCAGATATACCTTTTCCTTGAACGTCAAATTTTAATAGAAATACATCATTTAATACACTTGGCTTTAATGATTTTCCTAGAAAATCGGTTTGTGTATTTGAGATGGTGTTATATGAACCAACGAGATAGATATTGTTATATTTATCTATTTCTAATTGTTTTGCATTTTCTTCTTTGGCACCTCCAATTTGTTTAATCCAAACGAACTTTCCGTTTAAGTTGTACTTTCCAATAAAAATATCTTTATTGCCTTTTTCAGTTAGAGTGTTTAAATTAGAGGTTAATGTAGAGTTAGGATCAAAATTAACTTTTGAAGAAAAATACCCAGCAATATAAAAATCATTTCCTTTTGTAATTATTGTGTTAGCCTCATCATTACTAGTTCCTCCAATTTTTTTAACCCAAACGAATTCTCCATTCGAATTTAATTTTTGAATAAAAATATCACTTAATCCATTTGTAGATAGGATAGAATCATTTATTGCAGAAGGGTTGAAATCTACGTTGTCTTTCAGTAAATTTCCAACATTATATATAAATCCGAGAGAATCTAATGCTAAAGAATTACTAACAACACTTCTAATGTTATTGTTTGCATTAATATCTTTGCGTTTGGTTACCATCATTTTAGTCCAATTCACATTACCTTCAAAATCCGTTTTCTGAACGAACATAGTATATTGATATTTTATTTGCTCAATAACCCCTGAAAATTCTCCAGACAAATAAATACCATCTTTGTTGATTGCTAAGCTTCTAGCTCTAGAATATAAAGTGTCACCTAGCGTTTTTACCCAAATGCATTTACCAGCAGTATCCAATTTTGCAAGAAAAATTGACCGCTTGCCTTTGGGTATGATTTTCTGGATTCCAAAATCTAGCGTGTCTTCGAATGAACCTGATATATAAAGTGCATTATTATAGTAAATCATACTATTAGGTCTGTCATGACCCTTACCGCCAATTTTTTTAGTCCAAAGATATTTACCCTTTTTATTACGCTTTTGGATAAAAATATCATCATTTCCATTACTCGTAATGTTATCTTTAATGGTATCATTGCTGAAATCACCACTTCCAGAAAAACTTCCGATTGCATAGAGATTAGCTTGCTTGTCAATTGCTAAAGCTGAACAAGTATCAGCACCTGACCCTCCGATGGATTTACTCCAGCCATAATATTGAGCTGACGCAGAAAAAGTAAAAGAAATTAAAAATGAAATTAGTATTGATTTTAACATAGAAATAAATTTGAATATGTACTAAAGATAAGTAATAAAGTTCACTTTCGTATACTATTTTACTAATTTATTTTAATTGTGACTTATTTTTTCATAAGGTACTAATACTCCTTTACCAGGATGTAAATTATTGAAATCTTTTATAATTCTTTTTGTTTTATTGGATTTCCAGGAATAACTTGGGAAAAGAAAATAGTTTGTTGTTCCCGTTTTAATAATGGTAAAGGTTGGGCTTTTATATGTGAATGAACGAGTGTTATTTATTAATCTTTTTTGAAAGATCATGATTGAAATTACTGAACCACTGAATAATGCAATGTACAATAACTTGATTTTTTGACGGGAAATTGCTTTATATAAAATTATAATAGTGACAAATAATAATAGTACCATTAATTTATTTAATGAGAATCCATTTGCAGTAGCGAAAGGTAGGTTGGAGATAAAGGTCACGATCATTAACATTAAAGTCATCGTTTTTTGAAGTATTATTCCAACTATAAACTTTAAAAAAGGTATCCAAAAGAAGGTGAATATGAATAGTCCTAGTAATAGTATGACAAAAGAAAAAGCCATTAGGGCGATGTTGGTCAAAATGAAATAGTTAGGAAATTGATGGAAATAATACAATGTGAAGGGGATGGTAGTTATTTGAGCGGCAATTCCTACCATTGTTCCTTCAATAATTAATTGAATTATTTTATATTTTGAAGAAATAATAGTTTTTAAATAAGGATAAAATAAATAGATACCTAGCATTGCAGTGTAGGAAAGTTGAAATCCAATATCGTAGATAAATAAAGGGTTCCAACAAAGAATAGTTAATGCTGAAAACGCGAGTATATTTAAATCGGAATTTTCTTTACCTCTCATGCTTCCAATAGAAATCAAACTAAACATCACAACTGATCGAATAACGGAGGCTGAAAAGCCTGTTATGAACGCATAAATCCAAAGGATGACTAATGAGAGTAAAATGGCTTTGTTTCTTGAGATTAATTTTCTAAATGGTTGAAAAAGTTTTAATAATATTTGAAGTAAAATCCCTATGTGAAGACCTGAGACTGCAAGGATGTGCATTGCACCGGTGTTACTAAACTGTTGTGTCGTTTCATTTGTAAGTAGACTTCTTTCTCCTAAAATCAACGCGTTTGCCAATGCTAGTTCTTGACCTGAAAGAACCGACTTTAAGAGTTTAGTCAGTTTATTTCTAAAGTAGGTAGGAGAAGTTATTTTTTGACTTCCTTTTTTGAGTAATTTAACATTTTCAGGCAAAATAAAACCGATTTCATAAACACCTTTTGTAGCCCAATATTGTTCGCTATCAAATTCACCTGGGTGACCTATATTTTTGATTTTATTAAATTTTCCATAGAATAGGATCGTGCTATTTTCTTTTAATTTCTTTGTTAAGTCGTCTTGTATGAAAACTAGTTTTTTTTCAGATTTTGAAATAGAATTTTCAGCAAATTTACAATTGATGATGCATTTTAAGTATCCTGATTTTGTAAATGAGTATTCAATTATTGTTCCAATATAGTTTTTGTTAATTGTAGTTTTTTGTGAAGTGATAGGTAGGTTATTCTTTTTAGAATCGATAGACATTAATGTACTTCCTGCAAATAAGAAACTGCAAAATACTAATGCGATTTTGATGTAACTATTTGTTTTTATTTTAGTACTAAAAAAAGCAATTGATAGAAATGATGAAAAAATAATCAATAAAAAGAATGAAAAAAGAAAGGTCATTTCGATAAATTCAATCGAGATTATTCCTAATATAAAAGGGATAATCAGCCATACAAAAGGAATTTTATAAAATTTCATTCAATCATATTTGTTTTGATTGCAAAAATCTCAATAATTATTGTTTTTATTAAGATTTTAGAATGTTTTTTAAAGATGTTCGATTGATTTAAACGGAGTTTAAATGTATATTTGCTATCAAAATTGAATGAAATGATAAAAGTTACATTGCCAGATGGTTCGGTACGTGAGTTCTCTAAAGGTACTACCGCATTGGATGTTGCATTGAGTATTTCGGAAGGATTAGCTCGAAATGTATTAGCAGCCAAAGTAAATAATGAAGTTGTAGATGCAACACGTGTTTTGCCTGAAGCAAGTACCTTGAGTTTGTTAACTTGGAACGATGCTGAAGGAAAATCTACCATGTGGCATTCATCTGCACACTTGATGGCTGAAGCCTTGGAATTTTATTATCCTGGAATCAAACTTGCCATCGGTCCACCGGTAACAAATGGTTTTTACTACGATGTAGACTTTATGGAATACTCCATTAAAGAAGAAGATTTAGTGCGAATTGAAAATAAAATGAAAGAATTGGCGAAGGAAAAATTAAAATTCGTTCGACAAGAAATTTCCAAAAGTGAAGCAATTGCCTATTTTTCCGATAAAAAAGACCCTTACAAGTTGGAGTTGTTAGAGAATTTAGAAGATGGAAATATTACTTTTTATTCGCAAGGAAATTTTACAGATTTATGTAGAGGTCCACATATACCAGATACATCTCCTATCAAAGCAGTTAAGCTAACCGCTATTGCTGGTGCTTATTGGAGAGGTGATGAGAAAAACAAACAGTTGACACGTATCTATGGAATTACATTTCCTAAACAAGCTGAGTTAACTGAATACCTAGAAAAAGTTGAGGAAGCGAAACGTAGAGATCATCGTAAACTAGGGAAAGAGTTAGAGTTGTTTACTTTTTCTCAACGTGTTGGTCAAGGATTGCCTTTATGGTTACCAAAAGGTGCTGCCTTGAGAGAACGTTTAGAGAATTTCCTGAAGAAAGCGCAGAAAAAAGCTGGTTACGAACAAGTTATTACACCTCATATTGGAAGTAAAGAATTGTATGTTTGTTCTGGTCATTATGAAAAGTATGGGGCTGATTCTTTTCAGCCAATTAAAACTCCAGATGATAACGAAGAGTTTTTATTAAAACCAATGAACTGTCCGCATCATTGTGAAATATTCAAATCTAAACCAAGATCTTACAAAGAGTTACCTGCTCGTTTTGCCGAATTTGGAACTGTGTACCGTTATGAACAAAGTGGAGAATTACATGGTTTGACGCGAGTACGCGGGTTTACGCAAGATGATGCACATATTTTTTGCACACAAGACCAAGTGAAAGACGAGTTTAAGAAAGTGATTGACTTAGTGTTGTATATTTTCAAGACTCTTAAATTTGACAACTTCAAAGCTCAGATATCATTAAGAGATCCTGAAAATAACACTAAATACATTGGTTCTGATGAAAATTGGGCGAAAGCTGAATCTGCAATAATTGAAGCTGCTGCTGAAAAAGGATTACCAACAGTTGTTGAATATGGAGAAGCTGCGTTTTACGGACCGAAATTAGATTTTATGGTTCAAGATGCATTGGGGCGTGAATGGCAACTAGGTACTATTCAGGTAGATTACAATTTACCTGAACGATTTGAATTAGAATATACTGGAAGCGATAATGCAAAACACAGACCGGTAATGATTCACCGTGCACCTTTTGGTTCGATGGAACGCTTTGTTGCTGTTTTATTAGAACACTGTGCTGGTGACTTTCCTTTATGGTTAGCAACTGAGCAAGTATTTATTTTACCAATCAGTGATAAGTACAACGAGTTTGCAGAAAATGTTCGTAGTTTGCTAAATAATTCCGATATTCGCTCTTTCGTTGACGACCGAAATGAAAAAATAGGAAAGAAAATTCGCGAAGCAGAGCTCAAAAAGGCTCCATTTATGTTGGTAATTGGAGAAAAAGAATTTGATAGTCAGACAGTTTCTGTAAGACAAAGAGGTTCTGGTGATTTAGGCTCTATGTCGATAGAAGAATTTACAAATACGATTGAAGTCGCAATAAACAATGAATTAGCAATAAATGCTTTAGTTACTGAATGAGAAAAGAGCCAAGAAAAAGATTAGTACCTCAACAAGAGCCTGATCAACACAAAATTAATGAGAAGATTACTGCAAGGGAAATCCGTCTTGTAATGGAGAGTGAAGAACCGAAAGTAATGTCTACATTCGATGCTATTAAATTAGCTGAAGAACAAGAGATGGACTTAGTCGAGATTTCACCAAACGCTGTACCTCCTGTTTGTAAAATAATGGATTATAGAAAGTTTTTATATAATCAAAAAAGAAAGCAAAAGGAATTAAAGGCAAAACAAAGTAAGGTAATAATTAAAGAAATTCGATTTGGTCCTAATACTGATGAACATGATTTTCAATTTAAATTAGTGCATGCAAAGAAATTCTTGGAAGAAGGTTCAAAGGTAAAAGCATACGTTTTCTTTCGTGGAAGAACGATTGTTTTTAAAGACCGTGGAGAGATTTTATTACTTCGTTTCGCTCAAGAAATTGGTGATTTAGGAGTGTTGGAATCTATGCCAAAATTAGAAGGTAAGCGTATGATAATTATGCTTAATCCTAAAAAAGGAAAATAAGAGATTGTCGCAAGACACAAAATAGCTGATATAGGGGTAACACTTAAAAAAAGTAAAGATGCCAAAAATGAAAACTAAATCCAGTGCGAAGAAGAGATTCACGATAACTGGAAGTGGTAAAATCAAGAGAAAACACGCTTTTAAAAGCCACATTCTTACGAAAAAAACTAAAAAGCAAAAGAGAAATTTGACTCATGCTGGACTTGTTCATGCTTCAGATGAATCAAATATCAAATTGCAATTATGTATGAAATAGTTTCATACAGGTTCAACGTTTAACCCAATAGTGGAGTACATAAGCCTTCTGAAATAGTGAAGCACCCTCTTTTAAAAAACAAAAAAAATATGCCAAGATCGGTAAATCACGTGGCTTCAAGAGCGAGAAGAAAATCGTTTATGAAGTTAGCCAAAGGTTACTTTGGAAGAAGAAAAAATGTTTGGACAGTAGCAAAAAATGCTATTGAAAAAGGTTTGAATTACGCCTATGAAGGTCGTAAACAAAAGAAAAGAAATTTTCGATCATTGTGGATCGCTCGTATCAATGCGGGTGCTCGTCAACACGGATTAAGTTATTCTCAATTTATGGGCGCTGTTCATAAAAGCGGAATTGAATTAAACCGTAAAGTTTTAGCTGATTTAGCAATGAATCACCCTGAAGCTTTCAAAGCAGTTGTTGAGACTGTTAAAAAATAATAAGTAACTGACTCTATATCGCATAAGAAAGGCTCTCTATTTTGAGGGCCTTTTTTGTTGTTATATATTAATTGATTGGAATATTATTGAATGATCCATTACTTATTTTAATTCCTCCACCAGTTAATGGGCTTATTTGTGTCGCATCAAAATAAAAAACACCCGAAACAACTCTATTAATCATGTCGTATTTTGTAATGGTTATACTCCCCAAATTACTGGCGTCAGTTGAGAATACTGTTAAACCAATAGGAGCTATTCCTTCTGTGTATGTGCCTGTATTCCCATCACCTTGAGGTCCATCGGAACTATTTAATAAATATGTTCCAATCGAAGATGTTTTTATATAAAGTAATATTTGCTTCGTAGGAGTGTAACTAGTCGAACCGTTTATTTTAAGCATTCCATTTGATATAGTAGCCCAGCCATTAACATTGTAATTTACTTCGTTAATAGTGAAGTTTATACTTGAATTTTGTGGTGTAATTAAAGTGTTTGTTGATTTTTTGGAACAACTTGTCATCAATATGAAACAAGTTCCAAGTTGAAATGTTAAGGTGATGAATTTATTTAAGTATTTATTAAGCAAGAATTAAATACTTTCCTTTGTGTTTTCAATCATATTAGCTAAAAAATCTCGAGCTCTAAATAACTGAGCCTTCACTGTACCTAAAGGCAGGTTAAGTGCTTCAGATATTTCTTCGTAACTTAACTCATCAAAGTATCTTAATTCAACTAATTCGCGATAGCGTGGCTTTAATTTGGTAACAAGGTTTCTCATCATTTTCACTTTTTGAGCATGAATAATTGCCTCTTCTGGATTATGCAAATCTGTACGTGCATCAAAATGAATTATTTCACCATCATCAGTTGTATACCCTGAATCCATTGATGTTACTTTTATACGTTTTTTTCGAATGAAATCGATACAATTATTAGAGGCAATTTTAAAAAGCCAAGTGCTGAAGGCAAAATTGGGAGAGTACTGATCTAATCGACTAAAAGCTTTACCAAATGCCTCTATGGTTAAATCGTCAGCGTCATCCGTGTTTTTAACCATTTTAAACATCATAAAGTAAATGGAATCGCGGTAACGTTCCATTAATTCTGCATAAGCTGATTGACTTCCTTTCTTTGCAGCATCAAGTAATACTAAATCGTGTTTGGCTTTGTCAGATAAATTTTCGCTTACTTCCATTTTGAAATTCTTGGTTTTTCAGAAGTATAATACAAAACAGGTTGAAGTAATGCATAGAATAATTCAAAAAATGGAAGCGATAAGATGAATTTTTTCCCCTTTAATTTGGAAAAACATCGACCTTGTACGAACCATTTAAGTGCAATTACACCAGTAAAAATAAAACCTGTAAATAAAGTGTACTCCTTATCAAGAAGTAAAATAACAAAAGAAAACCATAACAATATGAGACTAAGAGGATAGATTCCTAACAATGCTTTTTTAATAACCTGATATTTTCCAGCTGTAGAATAGTGTCTTGATTTTTGATCAATCCATGATTTCCAAGAGTTTTTCGGTGTTGAGTAACAATGTGTTTCAGGGTTTAATTGGATTGAATATGAATTTAATTTCGCAGCTTCTTGTACAAATAAATCATCATCTCCAGAACTGATGGAATAGTGTGACTTAAATCCGCTTACTGATTTGAAGGCTGTTTTTGTATACGCCAGATTTCGACCTACACCCATGTACGGCATTTTAGCCATCGCGAAAGAAAAGTAGTTCATTGCAATAAATATTGTGTCAAATCGAATGACTTTATTTAAGAATCCTTCTTCTTCCTTGTAAGGGCCATAACCCAATACTATTTGTGTGTTATTTGCAAATCCATCTACCATGCCTTGAAGCCATAAGTTACTTTCAGGTTGACAATCTGCATCTGTAAATAAAAGGTTCTCGTGAAGAGCTGATTTTATCCCAAGTGTTAATGGCAATTTTTTTCCAACTCCAATGTGCTTACTTCTTTCCACTTCAATCATTCTGAGGTGTGGATATTTCATTTTGTAAGCATTGATTATATGATACGATTCGTCAATCGATTGATGGTTTACAACAATTACTTCAAAGTTTGGGTAATCTTGTTCTAGAATTAAAGGAAGATTTGCAAATAAATTATCTGAATCGTTTCTTGCTGCAATTATTATGGAAATGGGTGGTTTTTCAGTGTTTTTCATGTTTTTTTTCTTGAATGATGTAAATGCTAATCGACTGAAAAAGTAGAAAGTAAATACCAATTGTATCAATGCACAAAATGCAAAAAAGCAAAAGACAAAAAGAGAAAGTTGTGTTTCAAAACTTGGTAAAATTTCCATTTTGTATATCCTTTTCGTTAAAAATGAATGAAATCAGTAAATAGCAGTTATCTTTGCTTTGTTTAATTTAGGTCACAAATATATGCATTTTGAACTTCATCATACCGATTCCGCATCAAAAGCGCGTGCAGGAGTTTTACACACGGATCACGGGATAATTGAAACACCAATATTCATGCCGGTAGGGACAGCAGGAACCGTTAAAGGCGTTCACCAGCATGAGCTCAAAGAAGATGTGAAAGCACAAATAATTTTGGGTAATACGTATCATTTATTTTTACGACCTGGTTTAGAAGTGTTGAATGGAGCTGGTGGGTTACATAAATTTATGAATTGGGATGGACCAATCTTAACTGATAGTGGAGGTTATCAGGTATATTCCTTGTCGAATTCGAATAATATTTCAGAGGAAGGTGTTCGTTTTCAGTCACATCATGATGGAAGTTATCATTTTTTTACACCAGAACGAGCGATTGAGATTCAGCGTGTAATTGGGGGGGATATTATAATGGCTTTTGATGAATGTACTCCTTTTCCATGTGATTATGCGTATGCAAAAAAATCGCTTGCAATGACACATCGTTGGTTAGGAAGATGTTTTGAAGCAATGGATAAAACGGAACCATTATATGGCCATAATCAAGCGTTATTTCCAATAGTTCAAGGAAGTACTTTTAAAGACTTGCGGACTGAATCAGCGGAAGTAATCGCTTCCTTTGATGCTATAGGAAATGCAATCGGGGGGCTGTCTGTTGGTGAACCGGATGAAGATTTGTATGAAATGACAGATTTGGTTTGCTCTATTTTACCAAAAGATAAACCTCGTTATTTAATGGGGGTAGGAACACCTGCAAATTTATTGGAATGTATTGCGCTTGGAGTTGATATGTTTGATTGTGTAATGCCGTCTAGAAATGCACGTCATGGGATGTTGTTTACTTGGCAAGGTACAATTAATATTAAAAATGAAAAATGGAAATGTGATTATTCTCCTTTAGATTTATCTGGTGATTCTTATGTTGATTCAACCTACTCCAAAGCCTATTTGAGACATTTGATTAAATCGAATGAAAATTTAGGTATACAAATAGCTACATTACACAATTTAAACTTCTATTTATCTTTAATGAAGGAAGCTAGAAAAAGAATTATTGATGGTACTTTTACTGTATGGAAAAATCAACTTGTTCCAATATTAAGTCAACGTTTGTAGATTTATGCTATCTATCTTAGATAAATACATTATAAAAAAATTCTTGTCAACATATTTTTTTATGTTGGGAATTATCATGCTTTTATCAATGGTTTTTGACATCTCTGCCAATTTGAGTGAGTTTATTCAGAATAAAGCACCGATTTCATCCATTTTTATAGATTATTATTTAAATTTTTTAGTCTACTATGGAAATACGTTCTCTTCAATAATAGTATTCATTTCTGTTATTTGGTTTACCGCAAAGATGGCGCAAGATTCTGAAATTATACCAATGTTATTTAGTGGAAGACCTTTTATTAGGATCTTAAAACCATATGCAATAAGTGCTACCATCTTATTAGTATTGTCTATTTTTATTAATCATTTTTTATTACCTATATCGAATAAAATTCGTCTAGATTTTGAAGAAAAATATTACCGTTCCCGTATTTTAGTGGAGAATTACCATGCAGAATTTAATAAAGAAAAATATGTCTATTTTTCATCATATAACAGTGATGAAAATATAGTGTATAACTTTAATATGGAGCAATGGACTAAAGACAATAAACCTAGCTATTTTATTCGTGCGACTACTGCAAAAAATATATTAGGAACCAATAAGTGGGAGTTAATGGATTTTTATGAGCGAAAAATTGGTGAAACAAATGATATTTTAAGATCAGGTCATAGAAAAGACACGGTATTCACTTTTAAAATTGAAGATTTAGCAATTAGAGATAATCGGAGTGAAACGATGACTAATAAACAGTTAAGTGATTTTATTAATCGAGAGATTGCTAAAGGTTCAGCAAATGTTCCGATGCATAAAATAGTGTTGTATCAACGGACTTCTTTGCCTTTTGCAGTGTATGTATTAACAATCATAGGGGTAGCAGTTTCTAGTACAAAAAAAAGAGGTGGTATAGGATTGAATATTGCAATTGGATTAGGTTTTGCATTTATTTATATTTTTGCGATGAAAATTACAACAGTGGCTGCTATGAAAGTTGGTTTTCCAGTATTGTTAGCTGTTTGGATACCTAATATTTTATTTGGGTTAGTGGGTGTTTATTTGTATAGGATTTCGCCTAAATAATGAATTATAAATAATATTTATTCAAAATGTTTGGAAATAATCAACAAGAAATGCTTTTAAAAATGCAAAAAGCAATGGAAGAAAGCAAACGTAAATTGGAGGAGATCCGAGTAAGTGGAGATGCAGGTGGAGGTTTAATTCGAGTTGAATTTGATGGTAATCGAAAATTGATAAGTTTAGAAATCAACACCTCGTTGAACGATATTGAAAAGGAGGACCTTGAAGATTTGTTAGCAGTCGCAATTGCTAAGGCATTAGAAGCTGTTGAAGTTGTTAATGAACAAACAATGTCAACTTCAGCCATGAATTTTTTACCTAAATTTTAATGGATAAAAAGTCTTTACGGGGTATCTATTTTGAAAAACGTAAAGCATTAACTTTAAATGATAAGCTGATTCTTGAAGAATCGATTGTATATCATTTAGTTGATAATTTTTCTTTTTCAGGAAAAGTTTTTAGTTGTTTTTTGCCTATTTTATCTAAAAATGAGATAGATACATGGGTTGTGATTAATAAGATTTGTGTTGATGGCGGAAAAATTGGATTGACAGTTTGGAATATGAAAACAGATACATTGACGCATCGTTTATATTCTGAAAATTCAAAAATAGAGTTAAATTCTTTTGGAATACCTGAACCAATAAATGGAGAAATGATGCCAATAGACGAATTCGATTATGTTATTGTACCTTTATTAGTTGCTGATATAAATGGACATCGTGTTGGATATGGTAAAGGGGTTTATGATCGTTTTTTGTCAAGTTGTTCTAAAAACACAAAATTTATCGGATTGTCTTTATTTGACTTAGTAGCACCTATTGATGATATAAATGTATTAGATATTCCATTAGATGCTTGTATTACACCTGCAAAATGTATTTTTTTTGAAAAATAACCCTCAAAATCAAGGGAAGTTTCATTTACTCGCCATTTTTGGGATTCCTGTTTTATTAATTTTGATTTTTGTTGTCAAAATTGTTTGGTTAATTTTGGTTTATACTTTGTTATTGAGCTTAGTAACTAGGTATCTCTTTAAAAAGTAATGAAACTTTAAATTAAATTCTACGTTTCAGTTTATTAGTTGTTAATAATACTGGATGAATCGAAGTTTATATAGCGGATTATTATTTGTTGTTTGGAGTGTCACTTGTTCAGTGTGCCCCAATCCTTCTCCACGTGGAGTTTTCGCTGCTAAAGTATGTGTACAAGCAAATGGTGAGTTGTATATGTTATTCGCATTTATTGATAACGGAGTTACTTTATCTCATAAGAAAATACTTACAAAAGACGAATTCGCTAAATTTGCCTCAGGTTATTGGCCAAGTATTTATAATCCGGAAAGAAGAAATTATTTCAAAGAAAATAAATTAGATTGTGGTGTAATAGAAAACCATGAATTCAATCAGAAAATTTCCTATTGTACACCTTTAGATTCTTTATGGAAAATTAGATTTTCTATGTTTCCTTTTACTAATAATAATGACAAAGGATGGAGTGAAGGAGTTTACCACCCCTCTGAAAAGCAGTCCTTATATTTATTAGAACGTTATGGACTTAAAAGTTTTGAATCCAGTTATTTTATTGATGATAAATTTTGGTTATTACTTCGTGATATACAGGATCCTGTATGGGTGTTAATGTATAAATCTTTATAAAAAGTTGTATCTTAGCGTAAAATTTTAGTGCAAATTTTATGGTTAAAATACGTATTGTAACTACACTTTTCTTGAGTGTTTTCTCTTTTTTAACATTGGCGAATGTTAAACCGAAGCCAGTAATTTATCCTGAGAAAGTTGTTTATTCGAAGTATACTTCGATTCCGAGTACTATTTATTTTTCAAAAGGAAAGGAATTAGATTTTTCTCAAGTTATTTCGTTCTTGTCAAATTATTTTGAAGGAAATCAATTTTTTTCCTTGCGATTAATTGGACAACAAACAGATGAACTAGGTTATATTCATTACAGATATCAGCAATTATTAGATGATATTCCTGTTTCTTGGGCATATTATGTTGTTCATGCAAAAGACAACAAGGTAGTATCGATGAATGGATTGTTGTTTGATCGAATTGGATCAAGTTCTATTTCGTTAAATGCAGTAAAAGCATTAGAAAATGCAAAGGAATTTGTTTCTGCTAAAGAATACATGTGGGAAAATCCATTAGAGGAAAACTTATTGAAACGACAAACAGGAAATGAAACAGCTAGTTATTTACCTACACCAGAATTGATGTTTGTTGTAGATCCTTCCAAATTAGGGGAGCCTATTCGTTTAGGGTATCAAGTAACAATTTATGCATCAAATCCACTTTCAAAACAAGCTGTTTTTGTGGATGCGATGGACGGTAAGATTATTCATTCAGAAAATTTATTACATTTCAAAGATGTAAAAGGGATAGCAAATACAGTTTATAGTGGTGTTCAGACGATTACAACGGATAGTACTAATCTAGGCTACGAATTAAAAGAATCTGGTAGAGGCAATGGTATCGAAACTTTTAACATGAAAAATAGTACGAATTTCTCCTCCTACGTCGATTTTGTAGATAAAAATAATGTGTGGGACACTACAAATATTCAAAAGGACCAATATGCAGTAGATGCACACTGGGGGGCAGAAATGACCTATGATTATTTTTTTCAAAAACATAATAGAAACAGTATCGATAATCAAGGATATAAATTGATTAATATGGTGCATTATGGGTCTGCTTTTGGGAATGCTTATTGGGACGGTACACGCATGGTTTTTGGTGATGGTGATGGGACGAATACTAAAAATCCATTGGTGTCATTAGACATTATTGGACACGAAATCACCCATGGTTTAACCGCTAATACTGCTAAATTAGTATCTCAAAATGAACCTGGAGCATTGAATGAATCATTTAGTGATATTTTTGGTGCTACGATTGATTGGTATGCGCGACCAAATAAAGCGAACTGGAAAGTTGGTGATGAAATTAGTTCAATATACCGTTCATTGGAAAATCCAAATTCGACCAATCATCCAGATACCTACCAAGGAACTTTTTGGGGCAAAATGAATGATGCCGATTTTGGAGGGATACACAGTAATAATGGTGTTCAAAATTATTGGTATTATTTACTTGTAAAAGGAGGAACAGGAACTAACGATAAAGGAAATTCGTATTCGGTAAACGGAATTGGAATGGATAAGGCAGCAGCGATCACATTCAGAAATTTAACAGTTTATATGACAAGTTTATCCAATTTTCAAGATGCGCGTTTTTATGCGATACAATCAGCAATTGATTTGTATGGTTCTTGTTCTCCTGAAGTAGAGTCGGTAACAAATGCTTGGTATGCAGTAGGAGTTGGAGAGTCGTATGTTCCAAAAATTGTAGCTGATTTCAAAACATCTTATGGTAAATCTTGTCGTTCTTTGAGAGTAAATTTTACAAACTTAAGTAGTAATGCATTGTCATATAAATGGTACTTTGGTGATGACTCAACTTCAGTTGTTTTAAATCCTTCTCATACTTATGTTAAACCAGGAAGATATTCTGTTAAATTAGTGGTCAAATCAAGTAATGGGTGTGGTTTTATTGATTCTCTTGAGAAAAATGATTGGGTTGAAATTCATCCAATTAGCCTAGCACCAATTAAAATCGAAGCGTGTAAGAAAGATTCGCTTGTAAAGTTATTAGCGAATGTTTCAAAACCGTTAGCGTGGTATAGTTCAGGTACATCTACACTAGTTCTAGATACAAATAGTGAGTTTTTAGTAAACAATCCTGCTTTTTTGACGAGTTATTTTCTTGAAAACACACAACCTATTTCTGATAGTACATGGAAAGTTGGGGAGACTAATGTTTCTTCAAATATTGGATTTTATGCGTATACCGTACGTTATCAAATTTTTGATGTTTTTAAACCAATAACTATAAAAACTGTATTGGTAAATGCATACACAGCTGGTGATCGTATCGTGGAATTACGCGATGCAGTAGGGAAGGTACTTCAAACAAAAACTGTAAATATTCCACTTGGTGTGAGTCGTCTGAATTTAGATTTCGATGTTGACCCCGGGGTTGATTATCAATTGGGTCTTGGAGGAAGTATTGGGAACTTATGTAGGTCTGATGTTGGAGTAAAATATCCTTATGAAATAAAAAATGTAGTTTCTATTAAAGGGAGTAATGCAGTAAATGCTGGTTTACAATTTTATTATTCTTTTTACGATTGGGAGGTTGTATCTAAGGGGTGTAAAGATGCTCGTCAAGAATACCAGGTGAAACAAAAAGAATGTGCCACAACAGGAATTCAAAACGTATCCTTTTCTCCCACAACGATTTTTCCAAACCCTACTACTGGTTATGCGAAAATTTCAAATATTGGAGGTAGAACTTTGAGAGTGATTGATTTACGAGGAATAATAATGTTTGAAAATTTGAACAAATCTGATAATTTAGAAATAAATCTAACTACTTGGTCGCATGGAGTTTATTTAATTGAGCTTTCGAATGAGGTTGGAGTAGAAGTTCTTCGACTCGTAAAAGAATAATCTTTATTGTTATTTTTTTGTTAAAATGAGTTTCATTTGAAATATTTTTATAAATTTACCATGGTAAATAAATATTCACATAATTAAAATTAAAAAATGAAAAAATTAACATTAATTGCTGGTTTAGCATTTGGATTGTTCTCGTTTGTTCCAACAGATGTAACTTCATGGGGAATTGACAATGTACATTCAAGAGTTGGGTTTTCTATCAATCACTTAGGAATCAATGAAGTGTCAGGGTATTTTACAAAATACGAATCAAAAATTACGTCTTCTAAAGAAGATTTTTCTGATGCAGTTTTTGAGTTTTCTGCTGATGTAAGTAGTGTTTCTACTGGATTTGATGGTTTAGATGGACATTTAAAACAACCTGATATGTTTGATGCATCGGCAAATCCTAAAATTACGTTTAGAAGTGCATCTGTTATTAAAAAAGATGATAAAAACTTTGAAGTGAAAGGTGATCTAACGATCCACGGAGTGACAAAAGCAGTTACTTTAAATGCTGTAAAAAGTGCGACTATTGTTCATCCAATGTCAAAAAAGAATGTTGTTGGATTTAAATTGTCTGGAGTAATTAATCGTAAAGATTTTAAAGTTGGAGTTGAATTACCTGGTGCAGTAGCAAGTGAAGAGGTAACAATTATAGCTAACACAGAGTTTGCTAAGAACTAATATGAAACGATTTTCAATTTCATTTGCAACGCTGTCCATTCTTTGGATGGCGTTTGCTTTTTTACCCCAAGAAAAATTGGCGTGGAAAATAGATAAAAAATACTCGGTTAATTTTTCGAGTAAGTCAGTAGGTGGTGTGTTTAATTCATTTAAGGGTGAAGTAATCTTTGATCAAAATAACTTCAAAGATGCTTCGTTTAAATTAACAATCGACCCAACTTCAGTAAATACTGGGAATTCGATGCAAAATGGACACATTCAACTAAAAGATTGGTTGGATTCAAAACAATATCCTTCCATAGATTTCGTTTCTAGCTCTTTTACAAAAGAAGGTGAGTCTTTTATTGTTTTTGGTGATTTAACACTTCACGGAGTGAAAAAACAGGTGAAAATACCGTTTACCTATTCGGAAGAAAAAAAGAAAGCGAAAGTGCTAGCTGCTTTTTCGTTTAATCGTTTTGATTTTGGGGTAGGAAACCCAAAGGATGGGGTCGACTCTGTTTTAACTATAAATGTGGTAATGCCACTTAAAAAGTGAAAAAAAAATGGGGTTTAAACAACCCCATTTTTTTTGAATTATTTTTTGTCTATTTCGACTGCTGCTAATTCATCCGATTTGTATTCGCCTGAATCTAGCTTAGATTTTAACTTTTTGAAGGTCTCTAGTGTATAATTTACATCTTCTAAAGTATGCGCTGCAGTAGGTATGATACGTAACATGATCACATCTTTTGGAACAACAGGATAGATAACAATCGAACAGAAAATATTGTAATTCTCTCTAAGGTCATAGGTTAAATTAGTTGCTTCTGCCAATGAACCTTTCATGAAGACAGGTGTTACAGGAGAGTTTGTTGCTCCGATATCGAAACCTGCATCTTTGAAACCAGTTTGAAGTGCATTCGTAATTTCCCAAAGTTTATTTTTCAATTCTGGACGTGTACGTAATAACTCCAAACGTTTACGAGCACCAATCGTAATTGTCATTGGTAATGCTTTTGCAAACATTTGAGAACGCATATTGTAACGTAAATATTCAACGATACTTTCGTCTGCACAAATAAATCCACCAATAGAAGACATAGATTTTGCGAATGTTCCAAACAAAACATCGATTTCATTTTGTACTCCTTGTGCTTCACCCGCACCTTGACCTGTTGCTCCAAGTGTACCGAATCCATGTGCATCATCCACAAAAAGACGGAAGTTATATTTCCCAGATTTTCTGAATTCTACAATTTCTTTCAGTTTTCCTTGGTCACCTGCCATTCCGAAAACACCTTCCGTGATTACTAAGACACCACCACCAGTTTGTTCTGCTAAACGTGTTGCATTACGCATTTGTTTGTCAAAACTTTCCATGTCGTTGTGTTGGAATACAAAACGTTTTCCAGTGTGTAAGCGCATACCATCTAAAATACAAGCATGCGATTCGCTATCGTAAACGATTACGTCCGAACGATCTACTAAAGAATCAATAGCAGAAACCATTCCTTGATATCCAAAGTTTAGAAGAATACAATCTTCTTTACCCATGAAGTCAGCTAATTCATTTTCTAATTTTTCATGTTCTGCAGTTTGACCAGTCATCATACGTGCTCCCATTGGATAGGCTAATCCGTATTCTTTCGCAGCATTTGCATCCGCTTCACGAACTTCTGGGTGATTAGCTAATCCTAAGTAATTGTTTAAAGACCAGATTAAGCATTCTTTACCTCTGAATAGCATTTTGTTACCCAATTCCCCTTCTAATTTAGGGAACGTAAAATAACCATGAACTCCTTTAGAATATTGTCCGATTGGACCTCTATTTTTTTTGATTTTATCAAATATATCTTGTGCCATAATTGCAGTGTTTACTTAGTATGAAACAAATGTTAATTACTGCGAATTTAAGGAGATTTTACATTGATTTTAGGGACTTCCATTCTTTTTATTAACAGCTAAGGTTCATAAAATAGTGATTTGTGTACTTCAAAGGAATGTTGAAAGCAATTAGCATTGTTGAATTCTTTATATTTGCACAAAATTTTATACAATGGCTTTAAAATGTGGAATTGTAGGTTTGCCAAATGTTGGTAAATCCACCTTGTTTAATTGTTTGTCGAACGCGAAAGCACAATCCGCAAACTTTCCTTTTTGTACAATCGAACCAAACGTTGGTACGATATCTGTTCCAGATCCACGTTTAGAGGTATTAGAAGAAATTGTAACTCCTGAAAGAGTAGTCCCAACAACCATGGAGATTGTAGATATTGCTGGTTTAGTAAAAGGTGCATCTAAAGGCGAGGGGCTTGGTAATCAATTCTTAGCAAATATTCGTGAAACGGATGCAATCATCCATGTTTTACGTTGTTTTGACGATGGAAATATTATTCACGTGGATGGTTCTGTTAACCCAATAAGAGATAAAGAGGTTATTGATATTGAACTTCAATTAAAAGATTTTGAAACGATTGAAAAACGAATCCAAGCTTTATCAAAAAGTTTGAAAACAGGTGATAAAGATATTTTAAAAGAAAACGAAATTGCGCACAGAATCAAGGAGCATTTAGAAAAAGGACTTTCCGTACGTGCAATGGAGTTTGATGAAAAAGAGATTGAATTTGTAAATAAATTTCAATTGATTACTTCAAAACCAGTTCTTTATTTATGTAATGTGGATGAATCTTCCGTGAAGTCTGGAAATAAATACGTGGACCAAGTAAGAGAAAACGTAAAAGCAGAAAACGCAGAAGTTTTAGTAATTGGTGCAAAAATTGAAGCTGATATTACAGAGTTAGAAACGTATGACGAACGTCAAATGTTTTTGGAAGAATTAGGATTAGAAGAGCCAGGAGTAAATCGCTTGATTCGTTCTGCTTATTCCTTATTGAACCTACAAACGTATTTTACCTGTGGTGTAAAAGAAGTGAGAGCTTGGACGATTACTAAAGGAATGACAGCGCCTCAAGCAGCTAGTGTTATTCATACCGATTTTGAAAAAGGTTTTATTCGAGCTGAAGTGATGAAGTATATCGATTATACAACATTGAAATCAGAAGCTGCTGTGAAAGATGCAGGTAAATTTAAAGTAGAAGGAAAAGAATACATTGTTGAAGATGGTGATATCATGCATTTTAGATTTAACGTATAAATAAAGCGACGTGTGACGAAGTGACGAGTGACGATTTTAACAAATAAAAAAATCCCGAATCAAAAAAATGATTCGGGATTTTTTTATTGTATGAATTATAAGTTAGATTTTTTGAGGTAGATAAAAAATTAAATTCCGGATCGTACTAAAGTACATGACGGATTTAATTTTGAAATCGAACAAAGAAAAAGCAACTTATATAATTCCTTCAATTAATATTCGTCTTCGTTGAATAGGAAATCATCCTTCGAAGGATAATCTGGCCAAATTTCTTCAATACTTTCGTAAACATCACCTTCGTCTTCTAAGTCTTGTAAGTTTTCTACAACTTCTAATGGAGCTCCGTGACGAATAGCGAAATCGATTAATTCGTCTTTAGATGCTGGCCAAGGCGCATCTTCTAAATACGATGCTAATTCTAATGTCCAATACATAATATACTAGTTTAGTTCGTTTAATTTTTTGCACAAAAGTAATTTTATTTTGATAACATCAAAATTTTTAGAGATAATCTATTTGTTATTTTTTTTGAACAACTAGATTAATATGTTAATATCTTGGTTTCCAAGGCTGTTCTGTAGCAGATAAATCTTGAGATAATTTGCGTGATAACACAAAAAGGTAATCACTTAATCGATTCAAATATTTTAATATAATAGGGTCTACTGGACTAGCTTCGTTAAGGTTGTCTGTTATACGTTCAGCTCTTCTGCATACACATCGTGCAATGTGACAATAAGAAACAGTGGTATGACCACCTGGTAGTACAAAAAACTTCATTTCTGGTAGTTGAGCATCCATATCATCAATACAGTTTTCTAAATAGACAACATCCTCTTCTGAAATTTCAGGCAATTTCATGTTGTTAGTTTCTGGATCTGCTGCTAACAAGGATCCTAAAGTAAACAAACGGTCTTGTACCTCGATTAACTGTGTAACATAGTTTGGATTAATTTCTTGATCACGAATTAATCCGATGTGTGCATTTAATTCGTCAACAGTACCGTAAGATTCAATTCTTAAAGCATGTTTTGGAACACGTGTTCCACCTATTAATTGCGTTGTTCCTGTATCTCCTTTTTTTGTGTAAACCTTCATGTTATAAACTAGTTAGTACGTTTTTTAAACGTATGATAAAGTGTTCTTTTTCTTTTCCTTTCTTTGGGATTAATATTCCCATTTTAAATAGATCCATCGATAAATGAAAGTCGCTGGAGTTTTTTAATTGTATCCATGTTTCAAACATATCCTTACTCCATCGTATGTCATCGAGTACAAAAATAGTCTCATCGTGACTAAATTCATTTAATTTATTTAAATATCTGATTAAAGATTCCCCACGATGGTCTCCGTCGATATAGATGAGGTCGAAAGTGTTTGATTCTAAATTATTTAATGCCTCGTCGAATGTGTTTGTAATGTATTGTATGTTTTTAGAAGCTACATTCTTTTTTGCGATTTCTTGCGTTTCGCTGCAACCGTCAATACTAATAATCTTCGCTAATGGATTTCCGTTTTGTAGATGAAATGTTCCAATACCGAGGTTCGTGCCTAATTCAAGGATTTTTTTTGGTTGATAATGTGCACTCAACTGATAAAGTAATTGAGCATAGGTTCCTTTGCAACTTGCATTTTTGTAGGTTTCTGAAACGGTACGTTGCTCTTTCATTTTTTTTGAGCCAGCACCAAAGTCTTGCGTATGTAAAAGTGTTTTGTTCGCTACGATGGATTTTTTTAAGTGCTTGAATTTCTGTTGGAAATCGCTTGAAAGGTTTATTCTTAAGCAGCAATCTACAAAATCATACACAAAGGGTGAATGAATTTGGTGTCGACCTTGGGCTTTTCGAATGTAATTAATATATTCGCGTAACAAATGCATAGTGCAAATTAATAAAAAAGGATCGTAGAATGCATAATTCAGCTACAGAAATAACAAACATAGATTCCCAACGAGAAAAAGTTTTCGGGAATCAACCAGATTTAAAATTAGTTTCTCCTTGTAAAATTGGAGATGGCGTTATTACTTTCCCAGAAGATCAGAAAGAGTTGCTGATGGATAAATTTGAAGCTGCGACACCAAAATCTACCTTTTTTATTCCTGCTTCAGGTTCTGGATCACGTATGTTTCAGTTCTTGTTCGACTTTCTAGAAGGTCCAAACGATGAAAATACGAGTCAAGTAGAACGTTTTTTAAATTACATTGAAGATTTTGCATTTTTCCATAAGTTGCCATTAGATATTCGTAAGAAAATAAAAAGTCAAGATGTCAATTTAGACGAGTTTGTGCGTTTTTTGTTGACTGATATAGGAATGGGCTTTGGAGATTTACCAAAAGGCTTAATTCCTTTTCATAAAAACGGACCTTTTGTACTGAATCCTTACCAAGAACAAATGTTACAAGGATTGTCGGTACAAGAAGAAAATACTGCATTTCATTATACTATTAAAGAACAATTTGAATCTAAAATTCAAGAGGGAATTTTAGGCTTGAAAGAATTTATTGGGCAAGAAATTGATCTTTCGTTTTCTTATCAAAATCCAACTTCAGATGCGATCGCTTTTGATGGAGAACAAAATCCATTGTTTTTAGAAACTGGGGATATTTTAACCAGACCTTCAGGTCATGGAGCATTACTTGAAAACTTAAATGCGATTCATTCCGATGTTATTTTTATTAAAAATATAGACAACATTCAACATTACGAGAAATCGAATGAAATGAATGAAACGTGGAAGTTTTTGGGAGGAATGGCGATTTGGTTTCAAGAGAAAATCGCTAAAATAATTAAATCACCGTCTATTGAGGAACTTATAAAATTGAATACTACTTTTCAATTTATTGCTCCAAAAGAAATGGAATCGGTAAACGTAGAAGATATCCCTGCTATTTTAAATCGACCATTTAGAGTATGTGGAATGGTTCGTAACGAAGGACAAGCGGGTGGAGGACCATTTTGGGTAGAAGAAAACGGTGCAATCAGCAAACAGATTGTAGAGAAGTCTCAAATCAAAATGCAAGGTCAACAATATCGTTTGATGGTACAAAGTACACACTTTAATCCAGTTGTAATTGCAGCGGTTACTAAAGACGTATTCGGAAAGAAATTCGACCTTAATCAATTCTCAGATCCAAGTAAGTATTTTGTAGTGAAAAAGAAATACAAAGGTAAAGACATCTATTTCTCTGAGTTACCAGGACTTTGGAATGGCTCCATGGCACATTGGAATACTATCTTTGTAGAAATTCCTTCAGGGTCGTTTAGTCCTGTGAAAACTGTATTGGATTTGTTAGGAGGAGCTCATAGATCGATTTGAATTTAATTAGTTGGTTTGCTATCGAACAGTACTCATAGCTTAGAATGTGTTTAATATCAATTAAATGAGTGTTTTTTTAGATGTCGTTGAATTTATTCAACAATCTTTTTTGGTGGTGTTTTATGTTTATTTATAGGGATTTTATTCCTGATTATTACCAGAAAAAATACACATAAGAAAGTAACCTATCCTCCTACAAAATTTAATGGTTTTTTCATTGGAGTTAGTGGGGGAAGGACTTGGTTTAGTTATTTTATACAATAAAATTTTTGGTAATTGGTGAAGTAATATTCCTCTTTTCCCTATTTACAATGAAGGAATAACTTCGTTACTGCTATTAAGTGTACATTTCACGCATTCTGCAACAAAAGTGTTCAAATAACTAGATAGCGCTTTAAAATGGAATATGAAATGATGTTACTAACGCCTTATTACTCGGCTCCGCTGGATTTGTAATCCTGCGGTTACTCCGTTTGTACCGCGAAGATTCTGTGTTAAATTCCAAATAAATTATAAATATTTATCTTTACGTTATTAAAACAGCCTTGAGCTAGTTTGTGAGAGAAGCAGTTACTTGTAGCTGCTCTCTTTTTACATAATTGTGTTCAAAGCACGTTTTGTTTTTA
>CALPMT020000014.1 GCA_943324745.2 Chitinophaga pinensis
GGATTAAAGAGTATAATCCACAACTTCAATTAGAGTTCAGTTCTGTTTAATTAATGGGGCTTACTTTTGAAAATCAGGAATCAACGTAGTAAAATCAATACTTCTAGGATGTAAATGGATTAATTTCTATTTTTATCGGACAGTAGTGAACTTGAATACTTTATAGCTATAAAATCCCTGAACTTAAAGAATTGATAGTAAAAACACAACAAATTTTTAATTTTTACGTATCAAGGAGTAACTTAATGTTGTTTATGCGTTTTTTAAACGGAATTATTTTATTTATTTCCTGTATTTCTTCTGTTGTGATTTCACAAGAGTCTTATGACAATTGTGCTGCTGCGTTAACCCTTTGTCCTAATGATACGGTTGTGATAACTAACTATTTAACATCTAGTACAAAGTGTACAAATTGTGAGGATGATTTTTCTAAGGTAGTATGTTTTGCTCCTAAAAACACCATTTGGTTAAAATTTACCACCAATGATAAAGGGGGAAATGTTTATTTTATTGCTGATAATATCACTTATAAAACCAATATTAATCAAGCCTCTGAAATTAATGTTTCTATGTTGGAGGCATTATTACCATGTGATCCTACGACCTACAAATTGGTAGGTAATTGTGTATCGAATGCATCTACTTCATTATCTATTACAGCTCCTAATTTATTGCCTAATTCAACGTATTATTTAGTTATTTCTGGCAATATCACTAATTCAAATAGTGTGCCTGCTGAAGCTCAAATGATGGTTCATCTTTCGGGAGCTGGTATTGATAGACCCATCCCTGAAATTTCTATTTTTACTCCGAAGCAAAATATATGTAAAAATGAAACATTCCGGATTAGTAGTCAATTGATTAATTGTAAAGATTCTACGAATTTTTCATGGTATATTAATGATACGTTGGTTGCTAAAACAGACACCTCTTATTTTGAAACTAATAAATTAAAAGAAGGTGATGTAGTAGGTGTTTCAAACACATGTTTTTCAGCGTGTAAGGTCACGGTAAGTTCAAAAACTACAAAGTTTTCTGTTACAAATTTTAAGGTTGATGCAGGAAGAGATACTACTATTCATGAAGGTGAAATAATACAATTACAAGGAATAAGTTCAGGAGATACTTTTGAATGGCAACCTATCATTTCAGATTTAACTACTTTGACACCTAAGGTTAGCCCTCATTCAAACACAACTTATTATTTAGTTTCAAATTATAAGGGATGTACATTAACAGATGATGTTTATATTAAAGTATTGAAACGAAAATTTGATGCTGTGACAAGTTTTAGTCCGAATGGGGATGATATTAATGACACGTGGTTGATTCCTTATCTAGAAGATTATCCTAATTGTGAGGTTAAAATATATTCGCGGTGGGGACAGCCAGTTTTTGAAACGACAGGATATACCTATAAAAAATCATGGGATGGGACTTATAACGGAAATGTGGTAGATGAGGGAGTCTATTTTTACATCATTCACCTAAGAGATTCGTTTAATAGTGCTCCAATTCAAGGAACTGTAACAGTGATTCGATGAAAAAGTTATTGTTCGTATTTTATTTCTGTTTTTTAATGTTGTCTTTGCAAGCGCAACAGCAAACACAATATACTCAATGGATGTGGAATCATTTGTCTTATAATCCTGCCTTGGCTGGTATACAAAATTGTTCGAAATCAAAATCTATGAGTCGCATACAATGGGTTGGTTTTGAAGGTGCTCCGGTTAGTAATTTAATTACCTTTACTTCACCTATTAAAACAAAACGAACACAAATGTTTAGTCCTAGACAAGGTTTTGGGTTGAAGTTTGAAAGCGATAACATTGGTCCGTTTAATAGTTATGGCTTATCGTTTACGTATGCTATCCATTTTAATTTTACCCAGGAAACACGTATTTCATTTGGTGTTAATTTGGGAGCCAAACAAATGACTTTTTCAAATCGTAACATTACAACTTATCAAGCTGATCAAGCAACACAAAAGAGTAGTACTTTTTACAGTCCGGTAGCTAGTTTTGGTAGTTGGTGGGATGGGAAAAATTATTTTATTGGGTTGAGTTTTGATCAACTGTCTACTTCAAAGTGGAGTGGTATGGGTGTTGAATCTTACTATCGTCTACAATTTAATTTTTCAAGTGGGTTTCGCTATTTAATCAATGAGAAATATACGATTGTTCCTAATTTATTAGTTAAAAAGACAGTAAATTCTCCTATGTCTATTGATTTAAATGCATTTTTAGATTATAAAGATGCTTTTAAAATTGGTTTAGGTTTACGAAATAATGAATCATTTTTAGGGATGTTTCAGGTAAGATTTAAAGACCAGTTTGCTTTTGGATATTCTGTAGATTTTATTAGTTCAAAAATAAATACGGTTGCGTTATTGACCCATGAATTTTCGTTGCATTACTCTACCTGTGAGTCGAGACCATCGGATAAATTGTCTTGTCCTTTGTTTTAAAGGAGCTTCTATAAATTGCTTTTACTTCGTTCAACTTCTGGTTTGCTTTAAAAAATCTAATTTTAAGAAATCCCCTCATATAAACAATAAGTGCTTAGTTTCGAAAAAATCAGTGTTTAAAACTATTATTCTCCTGAATTTTTCTACACTTTCTATTTCCGATATTTGCTAGTCAACTTATAAATACAACTAACACGTATGAAAAACACCTGTATCGTATTATTTACTGCTTGTCTATTGATGGTAGGCTGTGTACCGATGAAAAAATACAACGATGTGAAAGATAAAGCACGTTTGTGTGAAGAGGAGTTGAATGCACTTAAAGATAAGGCAATCAATTTTGAAACGAAGTCGAATGAGTTAGATTCTAGATTAAATACGTTACTAAAAGAGGCTACTCAACTTAAGTTAGACACTACGAATCTTGGAGAATTATTGAGAGATCTACGAACGAAATATGGTAAGTTAGAAGAACAAAATACAGCGTATGAAAAGCGTATTGAACATGATCGTGCAACTGTCGCAAAAAGTGCTGGTAGTATGCAAGCAGAGATGGATGCTAAAAGTGTAGAGTTACATCGCAAGCAAGACGTGTTGAAAGAATTAGAAGAAGAGTTGAAAGAGAAACAACGTTTGTTAGCTGATCGTGAGAAACGGGTAAATGAGTTGGAAGAAATGATGCAACGTAAAGACGATGCAGTTAAGATGTTGCAAAAGAAAGTTGCAGATGCTTTGCTTGCCTATAAAAATCGTGGACTTACTGTTGTGAACAAAAACGGGAAAATTTACGTGAGTTTGGAAGCTAAATTATTATTTAAAACAGGTAGTACGGATGTAGAGCCAGATGGTAAAACAGCGTTGATTGACTTAGCGAAAGTATTGGAAAATGAAAAAGAATTAGAGATTGTTGTGGAAGGTCACACGGATACAGATAAACTAACGCGCGCAGGACATCCTAAAAATAACTGGGAGTTGTCTGTGTTACGTGCTACATCGGTAGTTGAAATCATGACTGGAAATACGGCAATAAGTCCTACAATTTTGATGGCTGCCGGTCGTGGTGAATTTCATCCAGTGGATGAATTAGATAAGGCAAAGAATCGTAGAATAGATATTATTATTTCTCCGAATTTGAATGCCTTGTATGAGTTGATTAGCAAGTAGTCTTCGACTTCGCTCAGACTGACTTACGGCTTCGCTCAGACTGATGTTCGATTAAGCGTAAAATATCATGTGTCTTCGAATAGATTGACAATGAACATACACTTTATATTTCAAAAAACATGCAAGATATATTTGATAAATTTCAAATCACGGAGGTGATTCATTCTTATACTGTTCATTTAGACATTGAGCGCATAGACGTGTGTCGTGATTTATTTATCGAAGATGGTAAATTAGAATTGCGTATTGGAAAAGCAAAGGGGAAAGAAGAAATCGAATCTTTGTTGGCTAAAATAGTGGAGTTTACGCGTGGTAAACGTCATTTTATAACGAATACATTAGTTGATTTACATGAAGGAGGGGCGTATGCACAGAGTTATCTACTAGTTGTGGATGCTATTGAATCAACCAAGACAATCATGACAGGTGTTTATCACGATACATTTGTAAAGGAAGCAGGTGTTTGGAAGATACATACACGAAAGTTAGTGGTTGATTTGAGTTTTTAAGTTGTTGGTTAATATGCCCACTTTGAACGAAAGGGGTCGTAATTATTTATTCCAATTTTCAATCTAAAACTATGTGGTGCATGTGAAGAATTTGCACTAATTAGGTAAATTCCGAATTTCATTAAGTCCTTACGGATTCTGAATTTTCGTTCAAGGCCAACATATACTTCCGTTTGTATATAGTTTGTATTTGGGATTGTTAGAATCCCTCCACCTACTGATTCTTCTAATTTTAATTTATTGATTCCCCAGATTTTATTTAAAAAGAAACCATTGAAATGGTGAATAGCATTGCATTGCAGGTAACTCGAAGAGGTATTCATGTTTGTATCTAAAGATTGCATGGAGTTGGTTGGATTTGAGAAAAAATAATAATCCGAAGTTCTAAAATACTTGTGTTCGATTACTCTTAAATCATTTTTATACATAAATTGACCAAATGTGAGTTTAAAAAAGAGGTCTCCAAAGGTTCTAAGTTTACGTTCATCTGAAACACGAAACTCTAGTAAACCAAAGTTTGATTGACCACCAAAAAGGTTAGGAATACCGAGGTTAAATTTTGCTGCAACCGTTGGCCATTTTGAGCCCAAAACAACTTTTCGTTTATTTTGGATCAGATATTTTTGGTGATGGTGATATTCAAATTCAGTAGTTAACAAACTAATTTTATATCCTTCAAACGGAGTTGGTTCAGCGAAAGTACCGAAGCCATCTACCCATGAAGGATATTTAATTCCTTGAATAGAACTTCGGGTTGAATACAAATAGGAATTTTCTAGGTAAAGACCATTTACTAGTTCCATACGGTGTGTCAGTTCAATTTTTTGATTTCTAACTCTGTTTCCTGGTCCCCAGGTTCCAACAATACTTTGATAACTATTGATAAAATCGTAAATATCTCCTCCTTTGACTTGAATTCGCGATGAACGATCAGGGTTGTAGAGGTAGGCTAAGGTTAATTCACCCTTGACATCATGGTTAGTAAATCCATAATCAATAAGAGGTTCAATGAATATCTTTTTTCCATTTTTGAATTTTTTATTGTATTTAAAATAGAGTCGGTGTCTATATCCACCTACACCTAATGGTACAACTTGAGCTGCTAATGAGCTTATCCATAAACTATTTCCTTTTAAGGTGTTTTTAAATCCGATACCATTCCAAAGTACATTCAAGATAGAAATAGTATTATATATACTGTCTTTTCGTTGTAAAAACGTGTCTGATGTTTGTACTTTAAATAGACTATCGTGATTGGCAATAAATAGACTATCTCTAGTTGTAAGTTTTATTGGACGTATTGAATCCCAATAACTTCTTTGTTGTAAAAGAGCTTGATCATCATAGGTAATAGGTTCTGTCCAAAAATTTGCAGACTTCTCTTCAACAACTTTATTGAAGTTGAAATAGTTGATTTGAGAATTCCCGAAAATGAGAAGCTTACCTTCATTTGTTACGTAATTGAACTCCCTGATTGTTGGAAATAAAAAAGTATCGTTTAGTTCGTAATTTCCTTTGATTTGCATACTCTTAAAGAAGTTTAGTACACTACTATTTACGATTAAATCATATTCTGAAATTGTAAATGATTTATCAATAATGTATAATGTACCTTGAAATAAAGCTTCGTTATCAAAGATTGGGTCAATACGTATTTCATATACTGTTTGATTAAATTGATTAAGTTTAACATTTTCAAGGTAAAAAGTGTAATATATAAAAGCATTTGAATGAAGCGGGGAAATAATTGGTCGTTCACAAATTGTGGGTGCATAGATCAAGTTTGAATATAAGTTAATATCCGATTCTTTGTAGCCTTTAATGAATAGAAATGGATTTGTAGACAATGTATAATTAGGCATGATCGATTCTTCACCCATCAAATTAAACTTAGATGTGCCTACATCAGAACCTATTACAGTTTGAATTTTTTTTGAACAATCTAAATATCCATGAAAAACATCTTTATAGTTACCATTGGCTTTGTAATAGCTTGTTGCGTTCCATTCGAGTTGATCAATACGTTCTGTTTCACTGACATTGTCTTTTAATGTGTCTTCTTTTTCTTTATCGAGCGTTGTAAAACAGTAGGTTTCGACCGAATAATTTTTTAGTTGATCACCGTAAAATTCACGTTGAGCTATCACTTTTTTCATGATTTCCTTTCCACGCTGTTTTTTGGTTTTAGGAATAATGTGCACTTCTTCTATTTCTTTTTCACGCTCAGGTGAAGTCACTTGTGCTTGTGTGATTGCTGAGCATAGCAAGAATAATAGAAAGATGAAACTTTTTGTCACACGTAATTTTTTAACGAAAATATAGAATTTAAGGTAGTTTAAATGTCCTTCTTGAATTTTTAACGTTGTAAAGTGATAATTTCTTACATTTAGGATCAATAATTATTTACCCTTGAAACTAAATTTAACCATACATCAATTTTCTGAAGCCATTCAATCGTTAGAAGTGATAGGTAAATCGGAAGGTATCATACATCAAGTTGCGTATGATACCCGTAAACTTGCTTCTGTATATCATACTGTTTTTTTCGCCTTAACTGGAAAATATCGTGATGGTCAATCCTATCTTGTAGAGGCATATCAAAAAGGTGTTCGTTATTTTGTTGTTTCAGCTACTGTGGATTTGGCTCAATTTCCAAACGCATGTTTTTTTGTGGTAGATTCACCGTTGAAAGCACTTCAAAAATTAGCAACTTTTCATCGCAATCAATTCTTACTTCCTGTTTTTATTATCACAGGAAGTGTAGGAAAAACAATGGTGAAGGAATGGATATATCATTTACTTTCTCCTACCAAAAAAATAGTTCGTAGTCCAAAAAGTTTTAATTCTCAATTGGGTGTTGCTTTATCTTTATTAGAAATCAATGATACACATGAGTTAGCATTGATTGAAGCAGGAATATCCGAACCGAATGAGATGCAAATCTTAGTGGATATGATTCAACCAACTTATGGAATTTTTACAGCTTTTGGTCGTGCACATGCACATAATTTTGAATCAAAAGAGGTACATCTTTCAGAAAAATTAACTGCTTTTAAAAGTTGCAAGATTATATGGATTTCAAATGATATTGTTTTGAATGAAAGTCAATTGAATGCGATACATGGAGATGTCGTTCGCGTTAATTCAACGAAAGAATTAGTAGGTTTAATTCCTTTTAATGACTCTGTAAGTAAGCGAAATTTAGCGTTGGTTATTTCGGTTGCATCTCATTTTGAAAAAAATAATGAATTGCTTAAAGAACGCATTAAAACGTTGCCCCGTTTGGCCTTACGCATGGAAACATTTGAGGGTATCAATCAGACGACTATCATCAATGATTCTTATAATTTAGATGTAGACGCCTTGGTTCAATCGTTGGAATATCAACTAAGTATTTCGGTAAATAAAAAACGTGTTGCTATTATTGCTTCCACTGGTTTTTCGGAAGTTCAAATCGCGGAGATCAAATCCATTATTTCTTCGTTTAAGTTAGATGCAGTTTATTATTTGGATGAGGTTACTCAGGTTCCTGTACATGAAATTTCAGATGCAACTGTATTGATTAAAGGAACGCGTTCGGCACAATTACAAAAGTTAGTTCGTTTGTTTCAATTAAAGAAACACAAAACAACCTTAGAAATCGATTTATCGGCAGTTAAACACAATGTAGAAGTTTATCGCTCTTTGATTCCAGCTTCATGTATGGTGTTAGCAATGGTAAAAGCATCCTCTTATGGATCTGGCGCTGTAAAAATGGCACAATACCTCCAAAAAATTGGAATTAATTATTTAGGTGTTGCTTATGCAGATGAGGGGGTAGAACTTCGTAAACAGGGAGTTACTTTACCCATATTAGTTATGAATTCTGAAGAGGATGGGTTTGATGATATTATTTCGAACCACTTAGAGCCAGCGATATATTCTTTTAAGATGTTGGATGATTTCATCAAGGTTTTAATCCGAGAAGGTATTGAAAATTATCCAATTCATTTAAAGTTTGATACCGGAATGCGTCGTTTAGGATTTGAGCAATCAGATTTAGATGAATTAATTGCTATTCTACAAACGCAGCCAGAAATAAAATTGCAAAGTGTTTATAGTCATTTAGCAGATGCTGATAATGATAAAGATGCAACATTTACATTGTTACAAATACAAAAATTCTACGAGATTATTCGTTATTTAGATAAGTCAATTTCCTATTCATATATTAAGCATTTAGCAAATTCTGAAGCTATAGGAATGTATCCTTCTGCTCATTTTGATATGGTTCGTTTGGGCATAGGTATGTATGGCTATAGTTCGAATGTAACTACAAAAGTATTATTACAAGAAGCGGTTTCTTGGAAAAGTGTTGTGACGCAAGTGAAGACAATTCTGGAGGGCGAATCTGTTGGTTATGGATGTACCTTTGTTGCTCAAAAACCAATGAAAATTGCTGTTATTCCAGTAGGCTATGCAGATGGCTTCAGAAGAACTTTAAGTAATGGGGTAGGTACAGTTGTTATTCAAGGTGAATTTTGCTCTGTAGTAGGCAATGTGTGTATGGATATGACAATGGTAGATGTCTCTTCGGTAGATGTGAATGAAGGAGATGCTGTTGAAATCATAGGAGAGCATCAATCTTTGTCCTTGTATGCTCAAAAAATGAATACGATACCGTATGAAGTGTTGACGTCAGTTTCCTCGCGTGTACATCGTGTGTATGTGGAATCGTGATTTTTTGTTTTTTGTAGGGATGTTTTTTGTTTTTTGTAGGGATGTAGCATGCTACATCCCTACAAAAAACAAAAAATTATTTATCTAACAATTCCAATCCCAAATGTGTTCCTTCGGTATGTAAAATATGTTCGGCTTGTTCGATTTCTTCTAAAGGACCTTTAACAATTACTAAGAAACGACCTTCTTTGATGTGTTCTTCGTATTTCACGATGTTATCATTTTTAAATCCTGCAGCAGTTAGGACACTGAATAATCCGGTTCCAACTACCCCAATTTCTAAACCTGCGATTGCACCAACCAAAGCTCCAGCTCCAAAAAGGAAACCTAAGCCTGGAATAGCGAAAACCCCAATGCCTGAAAGTAAACCTAATGTAGATGTAGCAACAACCCCAATTGCGGTTGTTTTGATACGCATATCTGTTACAGATTTTACATGTACATGATCGTCCACGATTTCTGCTTGACCAATCAAGGAAGTATGTTCCATGTTAAATCCTGCTTCTTTTAGTTTTCCTAAAGCTTCTACCGCTTTTTCATGGTTATCGTATATAGCAACTTGTGATCTCATCGTCGTATAAATTTATATAGTACAAAGGTAAGAAAGGGTGGAGGATTAAAATGTGATGTAGGTCAGTTATTTCAGTGCTTATAAAATAAAAAACCCTGTTCAGCAAAGAACAGGGTTTGGAAAGAATTCGATGTATTCAATTTACTCTTTAATTAATTTGATCGCTTCTTTGTAATCAACGCTTATAAAATATGTCCCATTTTCAATGTTTTCCATAGATACATTTTGGGAAGTAGTATTTACAATACCTGCATAAACACATCTACCTGTGATATCCATAATATTAACTGATTTACCAATCATTGTTGAAGTTGATTTCAATGTGAAAGAACCATTGCTTGGGTTTGGGTAAATAGAAATGGCAGAATTATCAATCTGTGAAATTGAAGCTGTTTCAATATTCGAATAATACAATTCGGTTAAACTATAATTGTTTTTATTAAAACTAATTATTTTCTTGTGTGACATTGAATTTTTTATCTCATCATCAATAATATGGTTGAAAGCGGAATTTATTTTTTCTTTAATTGGATCTATTTCACTATCAAATAGTGGGCTTGCTATTATGTTATAGTTATTATCAAAGGTTAATGTAAATTCTTGGGATGAAGTTATTTTACCTAACGTATCAAAGTTGTTGAAAAAATAGGTGTCGGTAACTGTATTATTACTATTGTTTTTTGACACACGATAGCTAACTTGATATGGTTTTACAGTATCTAAGGCTTTATTACTTTGTTTTGAAAAGAAAGTTTCTTTTAAAGGTTCATACTCATAACGGCTTCTTGATTCTAATTTTGTTGCACTTGTGTGATTATCATCCCAAAATCTGTCAATAGCAATCACTTGATTTTTGTTGTTGTACTTATAGATTTTCTTGTAAATGGTATATCTCAAAGATGGAACAGGATATCCTTCCATATTAGCTGAAGAATCTATTGTATAAATTAATTGATTTTTGTCATTAAATTTTCTTGTGATAAATTGATTGGTTCGTTTCCATGTAGCTAATAATGAATCACCGGTGTAATTTTTAATCGTTAATATATTTCCGTTTTTATCGGATTCATATTCTTCTTTTTTAAACGATTGATTGTACTTTTGAGTTGATTGATTTAAATTAGATTCAATTGTAACACGTTCTAAATAATTTTGTCCATCAGATTTATATATTTCCTCTGTTTTTTTTGTAGGATTAAAAGCGGAGGCAATTATAGTTGTCTCTTGGAAAATTCTTCTAATTTTTTTTGCTAAGAAAGCATTAATAGTATATTCGTAATCAATACTTTCAGTTAAACTAATTTTTTTTAAACCATTATTCCATTCATAAATTTTTGAAGATATTAAGTTGCCATTTAAGTCATAATCATATAATTTTTGATAGTTTAATCTAAATGTTTGACTGATTGTATCGAATACAAAATCTTGATGCTTTATAAACTTATTTTTATCGTAATAGGAATAACCTTTAAGCTCTATTTTTTTATCCTTATTAAATTTATACGCACTATCACAACGAGCAACCACTCCTCTTTTTTGATTCTCAGAACTATTATTTGAATAATTAGGTAATTTAATTCCGCTAAAAACAGACTGAGAGTAAGCGTATAAATTATTAATTAATAATACCAAAAAGGTAATTAATGTGTTTTTCATTTTTAGTTTGGATTATTGATTTGAATAAGAATAAAATTAGTGTTATTTCAAGGGATACAAAATAAAATCATTGATTGTATTTAGAAATTGAATTTGTACACAATAAAAAACCTGTCCATTGCTGAACAGGTTTTTGTTGATAGGATAAAATCATTTGTTATTCTAGTACAATTTGTTGTGTTAGAATACGCACATTATTTGCATCTAAAACATGTAAAATATACATTCCTTTCGTTCCTAAAGATTGTAGTGAGATTTCAGTTTTAGCAGTTGTAATAGCTGTGGTATAGACCTCTTTTCCTAGTAATTCATAAATCTTAAATTTATAGCCATTTAATGCAATCACATCTGACACATCAAGTATCAATAAATCGGAAGTTGGATTAGGATATACATGAATATCCGTGTATTGATTTGCTTTGATGCCAGTCGTTAATTTTAATTTAATTTTTAGTATGGTATCGTAGTTTACACACTTATTATCGTTTGTATCCACTAAAATAGTACTCACTGTGATTGAATTTTTACATCCTAACTCTGAAACTAATTGATAGCTTATATTTTTCTTGCCAGATTTTGCTAGTGAAGGATAAAATGTCGAACCAATTACAGCATCTCCAATATAGTTTCCTCCTAAAGGATAACCTAATAACTGGATAGGAGAATCAGATTTAAATAGGATAGGCTTTAATGGATCTAAATTCATTTTAGGTTTGGCATTGAATATCACATTTTGACCTAATGAATTAGTACAGTTGTATAAATTTTTGATTGTAACACTATAATATCCAGAAGTCATCACCGAAATTTGGTTTTTAGTTGCACCCGTATTCCATAAATAAGAATCTCCACCATCGGCTTGCAATACAACCGTATCTCCTGTACACACTGTTTTATTTGCTTTAACTGTAATTAATCCATTAGGTCTAGGATTCACGGTGATATTGATGGTGTCGCTAGTGACTGTACCACATTCATTGGTAATTTTCACATAATACTTCCCTTGATTAAATACAGTAATATCCATAGATTTCTCACCCGTATTCCATAAATAAGTTCCTTTATCATTTGCTGAAATAATAACACTGTCTTTTTCACAAATTACGGGTATTTTAGAATATAAATTTATCGTTTTATTCGGAAGAGAATGTAAATATAGATTAACAGCATCACTTCTCTCAAAACAATAACCATCCGAAATTACAACAGAATAATTTCCTTCTTTTAACACTTCTAACGTACTATTTTTTTGATTATCTATTTGAATGCCATTAAGATACCATCGGTATGTTCTGCCATTCACTTCAGTAGTATTTAATTTTTTGGTGATATTTGAACATATGGAGTAATAATTTAATGGGGAAATAGTTACTGTACTCGTTTGGCATTTAGGTTGACCATAAAATAATTGCTCCACTTCATTCATTGTGATCGCTCTTTTGTGAATTGAAATATCATCTATTGACCCATTAAACATTTTTCCGATAGTTATCAATGAATCAAGCACATTAAATTTAATTTTTGTTTTGTTATTATATTTATAATAAATTCCATTGATATAGGTTTTTAATGTGTCTCCATTGTATGTAACGGTAATAAAATTCCAATTATTTTCATGAAAAGTACCATAAGACGAACTAAAATTTACAGAGTTATTTATATTTAAATACTTATTGTAGGATACGTTCAAATATCCATTTTTCTGAATTGAAGAACTTAAAATTTCTTTCGAATTTCCATACTTAAAGATATATGCATTATCAGGTATAATTTGTTGTGCGGTTAAATCAGGATAACCATTCGCATCTGTTTTAATATTCGATTTAAACCAACCAGAAAATGAAAGTGATGTATTGTTTATCAACAAATTTTTGATTTTAATTCGAATAGAATCGTTATCAAAAAAATACGCACTATTGACTTTTCCATTACGATCCTTTTCCAACGTTGCTCCAGTTACGATACCATGATTCCCGTTTCCACTTTCATCATTTGCATTCCCATTAAATGGCCAATACCCAACTAAACCATCTTTTGGCATATAAGAGGGCACATTTTGTCCGTAAAGGTTTGCCGTCAAAACGATTGATAGTACAGCAAGAACGAATAGTTTTTTCATAAAATTCATTTTTATTTTTCTAACTACTTCAAATTTTTATTGAAGTGAGTTTTTCAAATTTAAGCTATTATACTGAAATAGAGGTTCATTTTGAACTTTTTCTCAACTCAAAAAAGAAGTGTAGTTGTGGATGAAAAATTTACAAGGAATCAAACTTTGACACCTTGTATTATTTTTATGATTAAGCTTATCAAACTTTAGAATGTGAATGAAGAATTTTCACTGCAATCTTTTAAATTATTTTCTATCTCATCTTTGGCTAAACACCCAAAGGAATCGTTACTCCAAATTTGAATTTTATTTTGTTTTTTAAATAAAAAACTTGGAAATTTCCCTTGGGCAATTTCAGCAATTTTAGTAGGGTTGTTTGCTAATTGTAGTTCAAATGAATTGTTTATTTCTCTTTGATATGGAAGTAAAGTATGTTTGTCTGAACTGCAAACGATGAATCTAATTTTTAAAGATTTATTTTTGTTTTTTAATTGTTTTAAACCAGCGATAGATTCAAAACAAAAAGGACATCCAGGAATTGTAATAACTACTAATTCATCGGATACAATGTTTAAATTTTGTGTTTTTATAGAAATAGTTCTGAAACTATTTGAAAAATCACCTTGATAGATTGGGTGAATAGCAAAATAAATAGCTACAGGAATAACCCAACTTACTAAAAATATAAGGCGTATTTTACCTTTTGATTTCTTATAAAGAAATATTGAAAAAAAAACACCCCCCACAAGACAAAGCAAGTAGGGGAATATTTTTGTTAATGTCCAACTTAATAACACGAATTATTTAATTTTACAAGTAGATGTAGTATAAGTTGTAGTAACATTTGATTTTTCACAAGCTTCAGTTGCTTTTGATTTTGTGTCTTTAATAGTTTCAGAAATTGTTGATGTAGATTTCCCTTCGCCAATTGAAGTCATATCTGTAACAATCGTACATTCACATGTGTAATCTTTTTTGCAAGATGCTAACCCTAAAAGAGCAACTGCACCAACTAACATAATTTTTTTCATAAAATAAATTGTTTTATAATTTTTGCACAAAACTATATAAATATTTTCTCAAAATATATAACATATTTAAAAACAGGTATTTATACCTGTATTGAATACGCGTAATTAAAAACAGGTATTTATACCTGTAGTCAATACACGTATTAAATTATGTAATAAAATAAAATACAAGTCGATAATTTTACTTGAAATAAAATTCAAATAGGGATCAAATATCCATTAAATTTTCCGCTTCGTTCTTTATCCCACTTCCCTTTCGTTCGGTCTTCAAAAGCAGTGCTTTTTCTTCCCTTCAAAGTGGGAAACAGTTTGACAATATCTTAGGTTATTGAAACACTGAGTTTTATCGTCATCAGCTCCTCGAGGAGGGACTGAGGGAGGTGACAAACAAAAGAGAACAGAACCACTCAAATAAAATCTGATTATACCCCTAATAAGTTTTAAAAATTGATAAGAATTTAGGGTTATAACCCTAAAAATAAATTATTTGGGTTTAAGCGTGGTTTCAAACATTACTATATTGTAGGTTTTTTTGTAACTTTGGTTAAAGAACTTTATAATCATGACAACTTTTACAATACATACAAATGATGTTGAACAGTTAAAAGCGTTAAAAGCGGTTTTGAAGGCATTAAAAATAAAGTTTGAAGTGGATAAGAAAGAAAAACTATATGATCCTGCATTTGTAACTAAAATTAAAAGGAGTCAAAAGCAACTTAAAGAAGGAAAATCAACGATAATTACGACGGATCAATTAGATGATTTTTTAGGTATATGACTTTTTACATTGAATTTTCAGATGATGCAAAAGCAGATATTCTTTTTTTTCAAAAAGCAGGAGACAAATCAATACTTACTAAAATAAAAATGTTAATTCTAACTATTCAAGAAAGTCCCTTTTCTGGAATAGGAAAGCCAGAGCTTTTAAAACATCAATTTTCTGGACTTTGGTCTAGAAGAATCAATCGAGAACATAGAATGATTTATAAAGTTGAGAAAGAATTAATTACAATTCTTTCTCTGAAAGGGCATTACTAAAGTGTAGACTAAATGCTTTAGAAATGTGGAATTCAAAAGACTTTCACAAAATAGAACCCTTAAGATAGATGTATAAAATAATTGACATAGCATTTTAGATAAATTTCAACTAGTATGTTATTTTAATAATGGTGAAAAAAGAATTTTAGACCTCACTACATCAGCTCCGCTAGATTTGTAATTAGAAGGTTCTGAACACTTCTAATTACAAATCTAGCGGAACAGAACAGAACAGAAATAAAAAAACCGTCACGAGGACGGTTTCTATAGCTAACTAAAATAGCATTTATTCGTTACTGCATCACTACTTTTTGTGTAGTAATCGTTTCGTTGTTTTCTCCAATTAGTTGGAAAATGTATTCTCCTTTTGTAGCGATTGCTTTTAACGATACTTCATGTGCATTGCTTGTTACAATTTGCGTATTCACTAAACGACCTTGGAAGTCTATGATGCGTAAGGTTTTTCCTTGTGCATTGTTGATGGTTACCACATCTTTTGTAGGATTTGGGTATACTACCATCGCGTCGTTTTGGATTGTAGCAATACTTGCTGCTTTACCATACGCTAATGCTTTTTCTTGTGCATTCGCTACAATGTCCATGGTTCCTTGTAAGTTATCATTCGTTAAAATTGGAAGAATCAAGAACGGTTCGTTTTCAACAAATGGTGTTGTAGAAGCAAGTCCAACGTTATAGGTAGTTGAATTGATATTCGTTGCGATCATCGCGTTTTTATCTTTTACTTCTGGTTGACCTAATAGGTTAAAATGGTCTTTCATAAATACGTTGAACGCATATAACGTTCCAGTAGCTCTGAATACCAATTGATTTCCTTCTTGAGTTACAGTAATGTTTGCTACAGGCGCTTCGCCACCACGTTTCTTCGCATCAGCTGGGAAGGTAGAAATCAATTTTGCAGAATGTTGTAAAATCAAAGAAGCATCATTAGCAGTCACATTACCAACCGTATCCACGTTAGCTACTACAATTCTCCAGTTTGACCAAGGTAAAGGATCCATCGTTGGAAGTGGGTTTAAACCTACCGAATATTGTAATGTTAATGCAGCATCATAGGCTTGTACTAATTTGTTGGTATCAATGTCTCCAAATAACGTTGGTAATACTGTAAAGCTTGGGTTTTGAGTTGGTGTTTCAACAATACCATTACCACCTAAATCTTTACCTGTTGCTAAATTTACATTTACTGCTCCATTTCCTTTTTCAACTACCCACCAGTAGGTATAAGTCGTATCATTCACTTTGGTTAAATTAGAATTTGCTAAGGTATTTTGACCTGTTAAATTCAATTGAGGAACTGGTGATTCCGCCATTTTTTCACTGAATTTCACCGTAATTAAAAGGGAATCTCCTTTACGTGCTGGATTTTGCGAATAGTTGATACGTGCACTAGGTGGTGTTATATCTAGGGTGTTTACCGTATCACTTTTTAAGCTCGTTACTGCAGTGGTGTTGTATAAGAAATTACTCAAACTAAAGATTCCTTGACCAAGGTTTTTATTGGCTTTAAATTTCAACTTCACCAAACTTCCAGCGCCATTTAACGCAGTTTGCGTCATGTAACTAATGTTTAGTTTTCCATTTTTAGAGCTATTTACTACTACATTCCCTGCAGGGTTTAAAGTGCCTGTAAGATTGTTACTTACAAATGTGTAGCGCGTAGAATCATAGGTAAGATCTGTTTGAAATGCGATGACATTGTCAGAGCTGTTAAGTGCTTCGGTGCTGATAGATAATTCTACGTTCTCATTTTCATTTACGGTTGCAGGTGCGTCGACGAAAACTTTGGTTGAAGCTAAAGGAGAAGCTGGTGTTCCGGAATATAAGGCTGTGATTTCTTGTTGCGAAAGTGCACGGTTGTAGATAGCGATGTCGTCTATTTTACCTTTGTAAAACATTGGTGATACTCCAATTTTATTTGGATCTAATCCAAAATATAATTTATCAGTAGTATTTAAAGTTTGTCCTGAGTAAGTTGTTGAACCAACTAATTGTCCTTCTTTAAATATTTGTATATTATTAGTATTAATTATACCAGTTAACATAGTCCATTTTGACGTGTCAATTAGATTTATAGGAGAAAGTGCACTAAACCAATTTCCATTGTAAGCATTCATTATATATTTACCCTGTTCTTGATTTAATGACCAAGATGGTGTATAACTCCCTCCTTTTCTTATTATTGATTGAGGAGGTGTTGAGTTAGATGAATAATAAGTTTTTACCCAACAATTTAAAGTGATACTTGTACCTACATTTAAACTAATAGAATTTAATACTTCAATAAAATCTGATGTTCCATTAAAACTATAAGCCTTATTTGTTTCGCCATTTCTATCAGTCGACAACGTAGCGCCATTTATCGTTCCATTATTTCCATTCCCACTTTCATCATTGGCATTACCATCAAATGGCCAGTAACCAACTAAGCCATTTGTTGGAATATAACTTGGAATGGTTGTTGCTGTATTCCCTGAATATAACGCTGTTATTTCTTGTTGAGAAAGTGCACGGCTATAAATTGCAATATCATCTAATTGACCATTAAAAAATCTTGCATATGGATTATCTCTACCGAACTCTAAAGTTCCATTTATTAGTAAGCTAATAGCTTCTGTACCTTCAGCAATTAACACACCATCATTGTATACTTTTTTAGAGATATTGTCATAGGTCATAACTAAGTGATGCCATTGTCCATCTTTGATACTACAAGTAGCATCAGCGTTATGAAAACCTCCACCTGAATCACCATATGTGCCTGTAACTTGATTTCCTGGCTGAACATATAGACCAGTTGGTCCCGAACCTCGCGAAACAACAACAGACATTGCATCTGTATTTGTAGCCGAAGTCTTCACCCATGCAGAAATTGTTGCTGTTGAATTAGAAATTGGAGGCGTATTAAATAACCCTATCGAGATATATGCGCCTGTACCGTTAAACAAATATGAATTATTTGTATTTCCATTCTTATCAGTGGATAATGTAGCGCCATTTACCGTTCCATGGTGTCCATTACCAGATGCATCATTTGCATTTCCATTAAATGGCCAATACCCAACTAAGCCATTTGTTGGCATATACGAAGGGATGTTTTGTGCCATCGCATTCACCGTGAATAAAATAGCTAGTACTACAAAAAAGTAATTTTTACGCATAAAATATAATTTTGAATATACACAAATGTACAAAATTTTGAAATGTCTTCTTCTTTTAGAAGTTTAACACAAAAAAACCTGTCCATTGCTGAACAGGTTTTACTTGATCAGTTTAGAATCATTTGTTATTCTAGGACAATTTGTTGTGCTAGAATACGCACATTATTTGCATCTAAAACATGTAAAATATACATTCCTTTCGCTCCTAATGATTTTAAAGAAATTTCTGTTTTAGCATTCGATAATACAGCGTTGTATACTTCTTTTCCTTGTACATCCACAATTTTCACTGTTTTTCCTTGTGCATTGTTGATGGTTACCACATCTTTTGTAGGATTTGGATATACTACCATCGCTTCGTTTTGGATTGTAGCAATACTTGCTGCTTTACCATACGCTAATGCTTTTTCTTGCGCATTCGCTACGATATCCATGGTTCCTTGTAAGTTATCATTCGTTAAAATCGGAAGGATCAAGAACGGTTCGTTTTCAACAAATGGTGTTGTAGAAGCAAGTCCAACGTTATAGGTAGTTGAATTGATATTCGTTGCGATCATCGCGTTTTTATCTTTTACTTCTGGTTGACCGAATGCATTGAAATTATCTTTCATGAATACGTTGAACGCATATAATGTTCCAGTAGCTCTGAATACCAATTGATTTCCTTCTTGAGTTACAGTAATGTTTGCTACAGGAGCTTCGCCACCACGTTTCTTCGCATCGGCAGGGAACGTGGTAATTAGTTTCGCTGAATGTTGTAAAATTAAGGAAGCATCATTTGCTGTTACATTTCCAACGGTATCCACGTTAGCTACTACAATTCTCCAGTTCGACCAAGGCAATGCATCCATGGTTGGTAGCGGGTTTAACCCTACAGAATACTGTAATGCTAAGGCTGCATCATATGCCTGTACTAACTTGTTAGTATCAATATCTCCGAAAAGAGTAGGTAGTACGGTAAAACTTGCATTTTGTGTTGGTGTTGCAATCACATTATTACCCGCTAGATCTTTCCCCGTTGTAAGTGTTACTTGTACTGCGCCATTTCCTTTTTCAACCACCCACCAGTAGGTATAAGTCGTATCATTCACTTTTGTTAAATTAGAATTAGCTAAGGTGTTTTGACCTGTTAAATTCAATTGAGGAACTGGTGATTCCGCCATTTTTTCACTGAATTTCACCATAATTAAAAGGGAATCTCCTTTACGTGCTGGATTTTGCGAATAGTTGATACGTGCACTAGGTGGTGTTACATCTAGGGTGTTTACCGTATCACTTTTTAAGCTCGTTACTGCAGTGGTGTTATATAAGAAATCACTCAAACTAAAGATTCCTTGACCAAGGTTTTTATTGGCTTTAAATGTTAACTTCACCAAACTTCCCGCACCATTTAATGCTGTTTGAGTCATATAGCTAATAGAAAGTTTTCCGTTTTTAGAGCTATTTACAAGCACATTTCCAGTTGGATTTAATGTTCCTACCAAATTATTACTCAAATAGGTATAACGTGTTGTGTCGTAGGAAAAGTCCGTTTGGTAAGCAATTACATTATCACTCGTATTCAACGTTTCAGTGCTGATGGATAATTGTAAAGTGTCATTTTGATTTACTGTTGCTGTTGCGTCAACGTAGACTTTGGTAGATGATAAGGAAGATTGTGTTCCTCCATTGTATAATGCAGTTACCTCTTGTTGGGTAAGTGAGCGATTGTAAATTGTGAGTTCATCTAAAATACCAGCAAAATTATCTCGATTATTTTGATTATTGTCTCCTAAATTAAAACTTGTCACATAATTATCTGGACCCTGCATGGATTGTGGCATATTAAGATTACCATTAATAATTGTAGTAAGTAATTTATTATCAATGTAAATTTTAACATTCGTTCCATCATAGTTTACTAGTACATAATGCCAAGTATTTGGTTGAATAAAAGTATTCGTTTTTAAATACAGACTACCATTTGGCGTAGTAGTATTATTATTTCTTTCAAATAATATATAAGTCGTAGTATCATTCGTTTGACCAATTGTTAACCAAACTCTTTTATAAGGAAAGGTATTACTCCCATCAAACGCAAATATTACCTTTTCCTGAGGAGAGCCTGCAGTATTTCCTGAAGCGTCTCTATTAAACCAAGTTCCTATTGAAAAAGAGTTATTTAAATCTATTAGTTGTCGAAGTGAGTTATTATTATTATAAATTGTAGAATTACCATCAAAACGATAAGCCTTATTCGATACCCCATTTCTATCTGAAGTCAACGTAGCACCATTTACTATACCGTTATTTCCATTTCCAGATTCATCGTTCGCGTTTCCATTAAAAGGCCAATAACTTACTAATCCATTTGTTGGTACATAAGATGGCACGTTTTGAGCATACAAATTACTAATCCCAGCAATTAGTACAAAAAATAAAATGATTTTTGTTTTCATAAATGATTTTTTAATTTCCTACTCGTAAGCTTTTCGGAATCCGCTTATACATTTACAAAAGTAATTAATTGTAATCGTTTATCATTGAAAAAACTACGAGCCCATTGCCTTTGAATTGAATATGTCGCGTTCTGCTTATTGGCGTTTGGAGTCTGGTGCCAACTTTGAATTAAAAACACTGATACGTATCTGTACTTTATTTCAAATAACATTAGCAGAATTTTTTGAGGGAATTTCTTTTCCTAAGTTGGGGTGATCACCTCCCTTAATCCCTCCTCTAGGAGGGAAACATATCGTTTCAAAGCTAAAATATCCTTTCAAAAAATTATTCTACCATACTCTTCCCTCCAATTTTATACTGAGCTTGTCGAAGTGAGGAGGGACCGAGGGAGGTGACAAACAAAATAGAAACACTCAAATAAAATCTAATCGTAATAAATAAGTTATATCCCTAATTAGTTAAAATAAATTTAAAGTTTTTAGGGTTATACCCATAAAAAGTTTTAAAAATAGATAAGAATATAGGGTTATAACCCTAAAAATAAATGGCGTTAATTTCCTAGTTGATACAAATATTTGTTCGTTTTTGTTGTCTGGTAATAAGACTATTGCAGAAATTTTATATTTTTAATACATTTGTAAATGCCTGAAATAAGTAGATTTTACTGAATAATAATTTATATGTTCTTCAATGATCATAACCCTCCTCATTTTAAGGTATAATATTCAGAATTTGAAGCAAATATTTTAATTGAGAATGGTTCCATTTTGAATGGAAATTTGCCTATTAGTAAACTTAAACTTGTTTCTGCTTGGGCTGAAATTTACAAAGAAGAGTTATTAGAAATGTGGAATTCAAAAGATTTTCATAAAATCGAACCATTAAGATAAATATGTATAAAGTAACCAACATATCCATATTAGACGCATTTCAAATTCAGTGTACTTTTAACACTGGAGAAACTAAGTTATTAGATTTAAAAAAATCGTTAGATATCAATAATAAGTATGTTAAAAAATTAATGGATAACAACACCTACAAAGCTGCAAAAATTGGTTCTTTTGGAGAAATTTACTGGGAAAACGTAGGCGAAATGAAGGATTATGATGGGACTATAATTGCTTGTGCTTACGACATTAGTCCTGAATTTGCTTATTATCATTCGACAAAAATCTAATTGGGATAAAATACCCCTTAAAAATTTTCCTCTTCGTTCTTTATCCCTTACCTTTGTAAGGTATGGAACAACAATTAAGACCAATTACCGACTGGTTACCAATCACGAAGCAAGAAGTTGAAAAACGCGGATGGGACGATGTAGATGTCGTTTTAATCTCCGGCGATGCCTATGTGGATCATCCTGCATTTGGAACGGCTGTGATTGGTCGTATTATCGAAGACGAAGGTTTTCGTATTGCGATCGTTGCGCAACCGAATTGGAAAGATGACTTGCGCGACTTCAAAAAGTTTGGTAAACCGAAGTATTTCTTTGGGGTTACCGCTGGTTGCATGGACTCAATGGTCAACCATTACACTGCTAATAAACGTTTACGTTCCACGGATGCATATACACCTGGAGGGGAAGCGGGCTATCGTCCAGATTATGCTACGATTGTTTATTCCAATATTCTAAAAGAATTATACCCAGATGTTCCAATTTTAATTGGTGGAATCGAGGCTTCGTTGCGTCGTGTTACTCACTACGATTATTGGAAAGATCAATTGATGCCATCGGTTTTGGTGGATTCCAAAGCAGACATGTTGGTATACGGAATGGGCGAACAACCATTACGCGAAATGTTGCGTTTATTGAAAAAAGGCGTTCCATTTTCTTCTTTAAAGACTTTAAAGCAAATTGCATTTTTACAACCGAAAGAAGAAGAATTGCCTAAAAATAAGCAATGGGAAACGGTTGAATTGGCAAGTCATGAAGTTTGTTTAGAAGATAAAATCAAATATGCGGCGAACTTCAAAATAGTAGAGGTCGAGTCGAACAAATGGGAAGCGAACCGAATTATTCAACACGTTGGTAATCAAACCTTGGTAATCAATCCGCCATATAAGACCATGGAGGAAAAAGAAATTGATAAATCGTTTGACTTACCGTATACACGTTTGCCGCACCCAAAATACAAGAAGCGTGGCGCCATTCCAGCGTATGACATGATTAAGTTTTCGATCAACATGCACCGCGGATGTTTTGGTGGTTGTAGTTTTTGTACAATTTCCGCACACCAAGGTAAATTTATTGCCTCGCGTAGTGAGAAATCGATTTTGAAAGAGTTAGAAGAAGTGACGAAACACCCAGAATTTAGAGGATACATCTCGGATTTAGGTGGACCTTCGGCGAATATGTACAAAATGAAAGGGAAGGATGAAGCAATTTGTAATCGTTGTTCCAGTCCAAGTTGTATACACCCTGTAATTTGTTCGAATTTAGATACTTCCCACAAACCGATGACGGAATTGTACAAAAAAGTAGACCAGCATCCGAAAGTGAAAAAAGCATTTATTGGTTCGGGGATACGCTACGATTTATTAGTAGATGATTTCAATAAAAATAATGAGGACGGAAACCACGATGAGTACATCGAACAAGTGGTAAAACACCATATTTCTGGACGATTAAAAGTCGCACCAGAACATACTTCAGATGCTACGCTGCGTGTTATGCGTAAACCTTCGTTTTCGTATTTCCATAAATTCAAGGAAAAATACGATGCGATTTCTGCGAAACACAATTTAAATCAACCTTTGATTCCGTATTTCATTTCTTCGCATCCAGGGTGTGAGGAAGAAGATATGGCGAATTTGGCTGCAGAAACGAAAGATATGGGCTTTCAATTGGAGCAGGTACAAGATTTCACACCAACACCAATGACCGTTGCGGAAGTGATCTATTATTCAGGGGTACATCCATATACCTTAAAACCGATTAAGACCGTTAAAACCAAGGAAGAAAAATTGAATCAAAATCGTTTCTTCTTTTGGTATAAACGCGAAAATAGGGATTGGATTAAAAACCGTTTGCAAAAAGCAAATCGTCCAGATTTAGCAGAAAAATTATTGGGGGCAGAAAATCACAAACAACCGAAAAAAGAGGTTCCAGAGTGGTTAGCGAAACGAAGGAAACGTTGATTTTTGATTTGTAGGGATATGGCATGCCATATCCCTACAAATCAAAAACGATAATCAAAACCAAACCGTAATATTCCCCGTTAGTACAAAAGCATTTTTTGTATTGTTTGCAATTTGATTCGTAAATAATGCGTTTTCCGATAAAAATTGGCGCGCATCGATACGAATAAGTGCATGTTCTTCAAAAGCGATTGAATAACAAAGTCCAGTACTAAACAAACTGACTTTTTGCATGGCAATTGGATTGGTTATCAGTATGTTTTTTGGATCTTGGAAATATTCAAATCTGCCGGCGATACTATGTTTTTCGGAAAATTTCCATTTGCCAGAAAGATTCGCTTGCCACCAAAACGCTTCCTTTTGTTTTGAAATCGCTTGAATACCACCATACACACACGAAATAAAACTGAATCTTTTGGAAGGCGTTGCAATCCAATAAATATCGGAGAAATACCGCATTCTATAATCGGGTGTTAGTGTATTTCGTTCATCCCCAACATAGGTATTCCAATTTATCAAATGCGATGCATTAGGGCGATATTCTAGTTGTGTAGCAACGGATTTACCAGAGTTTTGATCGGTGATTTGTTGCCAACCATTTAATAAATAGGTATATAGATTCCACTTAGCGGATAAGGGAATTGCTACTTTTACTCCTGTTAAATAATAGGGTACATATTCAGCAGATAAACTACGTGTATACATAAAATGATCCTTGGAAATAGCACTTTCATTGGTAAATGGAGAACCGATGATTCCTGATTCCAACCAAATGTTTCGTTTTTTGGATAGACAAATACCAACAGAAGCTTCCACAATATTTTTAAATAATCCTTTTTCGTTGGAATAATTAGCATTCATATATGTTCCAATACCTGGTACAAAGCGCGCCCTCACCTTGGAATCTGTATAGCGTAAATCTAAATATGCAAGATTAATAGAAAAATCATTGTGATTTGCAGACGAAACTAAATGGGGAATAATTCCAGTCTTTGGTTGATTGAAACCATAGGCAAAATAGGAATCTATGTAACCACCAATTGTCACATTTTTAATTTTTTCACCGCCTAAAGTATCCATCAAACCAGTATTAGTTACTTGACTAAACAAAATTTGAGTTATGCTAAGGAAGAGTAGTAATAACCATAAAATTCTCATGTGTCAAATGTAAATAATTAAATAATAAGTTATATCCATATTTTTTTTGGTTTCAAATAAAGAATTTATTAACACCTACTACTCAAAACTTTATCATTAAAAATAGTATGTTCATCTTTGATTTTGAAATATCTTCGTAGTATCTAAAATATTTATCATGATTACAATGACTGAAGACGCAATCAAACAAGAGATTGCGGAATTAAAAACAAAATTAACTGGGAATTTATTCGAAGATGGTGAAACAATGCAAGCCATTTATGAATTAAAAAAACAATTGAATCCAGAAATCGAATTCAACCCAACAGCTGAAGATGACGATGATGGTTGTCTTTATTGTGGAAGCTAATTGCAAAGGTTGTCGAAAGGCAACCTTTTTTGTTTACAAACATTTCGTTCTTGAAAATATCCATTTCCTTCGTTAACAATCCAACGTCATAGCTCGTATCTTTGAGCTATGAAAAGTACATTCACGTCGAGTAAATTTGGAAGTTGGATTCAAACTAAATCAAAATACTACAAAAATAAGTATGTAGTTACACTTTTCATTTTCTCCTTTTATGGAATGTTTTTGGATGATGTAGATATTTTCACCATTATTTCTCAAAATATCAAATTACATAAGATGTATGAAGAGAAAGAGTTGGTTGAAGCTAAATTGGCAAAGACTAAAAACACCTTGGATAAGTTGCAATATACATCAGAATTAGAAGCTTATGCTCGTGAAAATAAGCTTTTCAAAAAGGATGATGAGGATATTTTTATTATTACCTATAAGTAATTAATCCTCTACACGATAGGGAGAACACAAAAACAAATTCCCTCGTTGTCTAAAAAAAGCATCTTCTGCTAAATTGTGAATATATATTCCTGGAAAATAATAAATAGCAATTTGGATGTAATTGTATTTATATTTTGCCATATGCATCGCGCCCTCTTGACATAAACCAACTCCATGACCATAACCTCTTCCGCGAATTAATACATCTTTTCCATCTAAGTAATTACTGAAATAAGTTGATTTTAATTTAAATTCTTGACGGATATCGCGTAAAGGAATTCCTAATATTGGATTATGATAAAATGCTAGTCGCTCTGTTTGTGTGAAATTAAAAATCAATGGTCCTAGAATAGAATCACTAATAGGATAATTATACCGCTTAATTAGAAAATCTGCCCATTGTTGTTTTGGTATTCGTTTCTCCCAGGTTGCTTGTTTCGTATAAATACAAAAGGTGTCTTTAAATGTATTCAGGTAATTGACCGAATTATTCCAAATGTAATCTGCTTCACTGGTTTGTCCTCCGCAATTCGCATGAAAATAGGCATCTACAAGATTTCCATGTTCATCTTCCATCACTACGTTTTCTGTTGCCTTAACTGCTTTCTCGATGTCAGGTGTAAAACGTAATTTGTAATGGTAAGCTTGACAATGAACTCGGTCACACAAATTAAAACCTTCCTTCACATGTTTTGATAAATACTTGAGTGCATACGTACGACTCATGAGTGCTTGAACCTTATAGTATTCGATATCTCTACCAGTTCCTCCTTCAGATTCTACTACTCCAGACAAGTAATTATTTAAATGAACGACATTAACAATGGTTAATCCTTTAATTCCAGGTAAAATCTCAAAATCATCCTGGTATTTTCGTGTTTTTTGAGAAGGGATGGTTGGAGTTAGTTCGATACTTGCATTTTCTTGAGTTTCGATCAGTGAAATTTTATCAAAAATGCCTTGTGAGACAATTCCGATAAATAATTCTAATTTTTTATCCGGTGTTTGTTGAATTTCTACATACCCTGCATCGATGATTTCACCCAGATTACTTGAATCGGCATAGATGTTGTAATTGACCCCATTGTGCGCAAAAACAATACGTTGTATGTCATATTCACGGTATACACCAATACGAATTTGTTGACTGTATGCGTTAACTGCAAAAAAGCAAAAAAATAAATATGCGATTAGAGGTTTCACGGCACAAAAATACAAGAATTAATTGGGTTCAATTCACAATTTCTAAATGTTCTAAGTTTGAACAATAACACATAATAGTAGTTAACAATGTGTGTTTAATTAAAAAAATATAAAAACTTATTTATTTTACCTTGTAAATTCAGCAATTAATATATTTTTGCCAAAGATTAAGCAATCAAGAAGAAATAACAGGAAATTTATAGATTATGTCGAAAAAACGTGCGATAGTTAGTTATGACAAGCTTTCAGAAGACATGAAAGACCGATTAGAAGATGCATTTCCAGAAGGATTTGGTGGGGGTATGACTCAAATCAAAACACCCACTGGTGAAACATTAGATGCACTTTTATGGGAAACAGAAGAAATTATTTACTTAATTAAATTAAATAAAGTAAATAAAAAACCTGTTGTTATTCCAGATGACGATGAGGAAGAAGAAGATGAAATCGATGAAATCGAAGAAGATGAAGTGAAAGTTGAGGAAGCGGATGATGTTGCAGATGACGAAGAAGATGATTTTGATGAGCCTGCAGACGATGATGACGACGCAGATGAAGAATAATTTGAATTAAATATATTTGAAGAGGCTGACCCTAATAGGTTAGCCTTTTTTACTTTTTTTAAAATACAAAAAAAATAGTTAAAATTCAAGTCCTTTAATATTCTTTCTTGTGGTTAATTTTAAGTAACAAACAGGAAAAAACATTATGAGTCTCGAACATCAAATCGCTTTAACCTTATTGACTGGAGGGGGAAAAAAGAAAATTCGGAAAATTTTAGCACATTTTGAAGATAGCACTGAATTTTTTAAAGCAACAAAACATCGTCTTAAAACCATTCCAGGAGTAGGGGAGAAGTTTCTACAGCAATTAGATCGAAACAATGCCTTAAAAGAAGCGGAAAAATATACCGTGTTTTTTGATAAACATAAAATACAAACCTTATTTTACACAGACGATGAATTTCCTTATCGCTTAAATCAGTGTGATGATGCCCCTATTTTAGTATTTAAAAAAGGGATTATGACTTGTAATTCACCACGAGTAGTCTCCATTGTAGGAACTAGAAACGCTAGTAGTTATGGTAAAAAAATCTGCGAAGAACTCATTCATTCTTTTGTTGGTAAAAATATCTTGGTGGTAAGTGGATTAGCCTATGGGATTGATATCTATGCACATAAACTTTGTACAGAATTAGGTATACAAACCATTGGCGTGCTTGGACATGGGTTGGATCGCATATATCCGCATGTACATCAACCAATTGCCCAAAAGATGTTGGAAAATGGAGGATTATTGACCGAATTTCTTCCTGGAAGTAATCCCGATCGTGAAAATTTTCCGATGCGTAACCGTATCGTTGCAGGAATGTGTGACGCTACCATTGTTATAGAAAGTGGTGAACGAGGAGGTTCTCTAATCACCGCAGAGTTAGCAAATGATTATGCGCGTGATGTATTTGCTTTTCCGGGTGATATAACGCGTGAATACTCCAAAGGGTGTAATTATCTCATCCAAAAAAATAAAGCGCATCTGATTACATCTTCGGAGGATTTTTTTGAAATGATGGATTGGAAAGATACACCCAAAACAGAAAATAAGCAATTACAACTCTTTGCAGATCTCGACGAGCAAGAACAAAAAATTGTATCCTTATTAAAAGAAAGTCAGGAAGTAAGTCTAGATGTGTTGGCAATCAAAACCGAAATTCCAGTGCGCTTAATGAGCGGAATTTTGTTGGGATTAGAATTAAAAGGAGTGGTGAAAGCTTTGCCCGGAAAAAGGTTTGGATTGTAAAATGAATTTATAATTCATCAATCATAATTCATAATCATTATCACCCTTTCACCAACTCTATCACTGTAATCTCAGGTAAAATACCAACTCTTCCAGGGAATCCCAAAAAGCCAAATCCACGGTTTACATAGATGTATTGACCTTCTTTAGGGTACAACCCCGCCCATTGTGGGTAGATGTATTTCACTGGGCTCCATTTGATTCCAGGGATTTCAATTCCAAATTGCATCCCATGGGTATGACCTGCTAAGGTTAAGTGCACTTTTTTATCATGAGGTACTGTTACAGCTTCCCAATGCGATGGATCGTGAGATAACAATACTTTGAACATAGAATCTTCAATCGGAGCAATGGCTTTATCCAAATCTCCATGTTTTACAAATCCACGTTTGCCCCAGTTTTCCACCCCAATCAACGCGATTTTTTCTCCGTCTTTTTCCAAGTGTAAACTTTCATTCAACAACAAACGAAAACCGATTTTACCGTGTACCTCTTTTAAATCTTGCAAGTTTTTTTCTTTCGCTGCTTCTGACGGCCATTGCACATAATCGCCATAGTCATGATTCCCTAAGATGGAAAACTTTCCGTGTGGCGCATCTAATTGCGAAAAATGCTCTATCCATGGATCCATTTCTGTTGCAACATTATTTACTAAGTCACCTGTAAAAACAACCATATCACTTTTTTGAGCATTTGCAAGGTCAATTCCTCGTTTAACTGCCGCAACATCATCTAATGAACCAGAATGTATGTCAGAAAGTTGCGTGATTTTAAATCCATGAAAAGCATCTGGTAAATCTTTAAATGCAATTTTCACTTTGTGCACGCGGTAATCGTATTTTCCTTTGATCATTCCCCAGGCCGTTCCAACCAATGGAATAGCTGCCAACCCTAAAGCTATTTGACTCACAAATTTTCTGCGTCCCCACATGTGTAAGTCTTCCGAACCAACGACATGACGCATTTTTTGAATGCCCACATATCCTCCTTGAATCAACCGAATAATGTCTTCGATCAATAAAAATGGAGAAACAATGATTTTTGGAGCTAAAGAAAGAATGGCTAATCCCATGATGTAACTTCCGCCTTTCGGAGGTCCACCTGCCATTTTACCAGATGCACCTACATAAATAATAATTATCATTAACACAATGTCAAACAACCAATAGGCATAGTTTACATAGACTGCTTTGGGTCCTGTAAAAACCGTTTTCATAGCTTGAAAAACATATAAATCAACCAGTAACCAAATGGCAATAAAAATTAAAAAGCGAAAAATCATAGGTAACTATTATTAAGAATGATTAAAGATAAGAAAAGGGAAGGAGGATTGGTAATAAAATCGATGAAAGGGGAAATAAAGTGGAGGGAGGTAGAGGTCATCTCCCTTAGTTCCTCCTCACTTCAAGAAGTTTCTTAAATTCCCTCACCTCATTAACAAGTGCATACGGAACATTTTCTATAGTCTGAGAAGTTGATTTTGAACTAAATTGATTTGAGAAAATTGCAAGTATTAATTGTATTATTGATGTTGATAATAGCACGTATATTCCTGAACCTAAAGAAACTATTCCAGCAATGAAGTCAATAAGTATATTTTAAGTGTCTTTCAATGATTGAACACGACAATAAAATTCAAAACACACAATTATATCCATTACTAAAATAATTATTGCTAACAGAAAATCTAAATTTTCTGTTTTTGCTCCTTTAAAAGATATTTTTTTAAAAGCTACAATTCCAGTAAAAAATTATTATAAGTAAATGAGTAATTACAAAAAGAATAAGGTATATAGAATCTTCATCCCTACGAGAAATAAAACCTATAAGATTCATTGTTTCTAATGGTGTTTGCATTATTGGAAGAAGTAACGCAAAAAAACTTAATATACTTATTACAAATGAAATATTAGTATTTGATGATAAACTTGTTTTTAATAATTGTAAACAAGAAGGAAACTACAATACTTTTGGTACCACTCATTTTAATTTCCCTTAAAAACTCATGCAACAATATGAAAAAATGGTTTCAGTATTAGTAGATTAGGTAAAGTTATTGAAAGGGTTGTTGGGGAATTAGTTGCTTACTCTTTATCTCCCAATAACAATAAAACAATACCAACCATTTTATCTTTTTCCGAAGGATTTGATTCAGCAATCAATAGTGTTAGGGCAGTTAATGCAGCAGGATTAATCTTAGATTCAAAAGAAATACCTGCCTTTCTCAAATACCAAATAAACGCAAATGCACCACTACGTTTATTTCCATCATTAAAAGGGTGATTTTTAACTATGAAATAGAGTAAATGAGCTGCCTTATCTTCTATAGTTTCGTAAGCATCTTGTCCAAAGATAGTTTGGTAAATAGTACCTAAAATTCCTTGCACACTCCCATTTTGTTTTTCTTGAGCAAATAGTTCTGTTGCTTCATTTTTTTGAATTAAATCTTGTTTCAGCAACTGAATGTCGTGCAACAAATCAGAAGCGTTAACCAACAATTCTTGTTTTGTACCGATGGTTGGAAATATACTTTTATCGTATTTATCTAATGAAAACCAAGTATTTGAAAAACCTTCAATCAAGGACAATAAATCTCCCGCTTCAATCAAGGAAGTGTTTTCAGTCAATATTTTTAAATCTTCGATTGTTTTTAGAAACAACGCCTTGTTTTGTTGAATACTCGATTTATTGATTGTAAAGCCTTTGATTAAATAATCTTTTAATCTACTTGTAGCCCATTGACGAAACTGAACACCTCTTTGTGACTTTACTCTATAACCAACTGAAATAATTACATCTAGATTATAAAAGTCTATTGATCTTTCAATTAAACGTAAGCCTTCTTTTTGAACTGTCGCAAATTTTGCGACAGTTGAATGTTTATCCAATTCGTTATCTGTAAATACGTTGTTAATATGTTTACCAATAGTTTTAATATCTCTATCAAAAAGTTGTGCCAGTTGTTGACGATTTAACCAAACAGTATCTCCATCAAAATTTACTTCAATGTGTGTCTGATTATCATTTGTTTGATAAATAATAATTTCATTCATAACTTGAATTTAAGAAAAAAATTCAGTTATTCCAATTGATTTAAGACCGAATTTTGACACTTATTTTAAGATTTTCAGCAAAAAAAATGGCCGCGAAATTTCGCAGCCATCCTATTCATTATCTAAATCAATTTAACTCTTCACTAATCCAATCTTCGCATCTCCTTCTTCTACTAAATCTACCACTAACGCTTCACCGTCAAATGAACCAAATGAAATTTCTGTTGCTAATACTTCATTGCAAACATACTCTTCGTTTTGCGCAATGGCAGCTTGAATTTCACTCGCACATTCTACGGTCAATCTGATTTTATCCGTCACTTCCAAACCAGAATCCTTACGTAAATTTTGTACGCGGTTTACTAACTCACGCGCAATACCTTCCGATTTTAATTCGTCTGTGATGGTAATATCTAAGGCAACTGTTAATCCTCCTTCCGTACTTACCAACCATCCTGGAATGTCTTGTGCTAAGATTTCAAAGTCATTGATGTCTAACACGATGTTATCTCCATCGATAGCGCCCGACCAACCTTGGTTTTTCTCCACAGCAGCAATGTCATCTGCGGTCATTTTACCGACCAACGCAGCGATAGACTTCATTTGTTTACCGTATTTAGGACCAATCGTTTTAAAGTTTGGTTTGATGCTTTTCACTAATACGCCACTTCCTTCTTCTAATAAACGCACTTCTTTCACGTTTACTTCTGATAAAATCAATTCTTTCACATGCGTGATGTTGTCAGAGAATGTTTGATTTAATGTAGGTACCATGATTGTTTGTAGTGGTTGACGTACACGAATACGCTCTTTTTTACGAATACCTAACACTAAGGAAGAAACGCGTTGTGCGATGTCCATTTGTGCTTCTAATGCTTTGTCAATCAATGCTGTATTTACTTTCGGGAAATCTGCTAAATGTACAGAAATCACATCATGACGTTTCGTAACGGCATTTAAATCGCTGAATAGTTGATCCATAAAAAATGGTGCGATTGGCGCTCCCAAAATGGAGACTGTTTCCAAACAGGTATACAATGTTTGGTAAGCCGATAATTTATCTTTCGAATCATCGCTTTTCCAGAATCTTCTGCGACACAAACGTACATACCAATTCGATAATTGATCTGTCACGAAATCTTGAATCAAACGACCCGCTTTTGTTGGTTCGAATGTCTCATACGCCTCATCCACATTTTGGATTAAGGAATGCAATTGCGAAATAATCCAACGGTCAATTTCTGGTCGCTCGTTGATGTCTAAATCTTTAGCAGCGTAATCAAACCCATCGATATTTGCATACAATGTAAAGAAGGAGTAGGTGTTGTACAAAGTTCCAAAGAACTTACGTTGCACCTCTGTAATTCCGTCTAAGTCAAATTTTAAGTTATCCCAAGGCTGTGCATTGGTAATCATGTACCAACGTGTAGCATCCGGACCAAATTTATCTAAAGTCGTAAATGGATCCACTGCATTCCCCAAACGTTTCGACATTTTTTGACCGTTTTTGTCTAACACCAATCCATTAGAAATAACGTTTTTGTAGGCTACTTTGTCGAATACCATCGTCGCAATGGCGTGAAGGGTATAGAACCATCCACGTGTTTGGTCAACCCCTTCTGCGATAAAGTCTGCTGGGAAACTCGCGTGATTGTCTATGTATTCTTTATTTTCAAATGGATAGTGCCATTGTGCATACGGCATCGAACCTGAATCAAACCAAACGTCGATCAAGTCGGCTTCGCGTTGCATTGGTTTACCAGACGCAGAAACTAAAGTAATCGTATCTACATAGTTTTTATGTAAATCGATTTTCGCATAGTTTTCGTTCGACATATCCCCTACTACAAAATCAGCTAATGGGTTTGTTGTCATAACACCTGCTTGAACTGCTTTGTCGCATTCGTTTTTTAATTGTTCAACAGAAGAAATGATGATACGCTCATCACCTTCTTTTGTTGACCAAATTGGAATTGGAATACCCCAATAACGCGATCTAGAAAGGTTCCAATCATTTAGGTTTTCCAACCATTTTCCAAAACGTCCTGTACCTGTAGATTCTGGTTTCCAGTTGATTGTTTTGTTCAATTCCATCATACGTTCTTTCGCAGCTGTTGCTTTGATGAACCATGAATCTAATGGGTAATACAATACTGGTTTGTCTGTTCTCCAACAGTGTGGGTAGCTGTGTTCATATTTCGCTACCGCAAATGCTTTGTTTTCTTCTTTCAATAAGATGGCAATCTGTACATCTACAGAACGTTCCGGTGCTTCTCCATCGTTGTAGTATTCGTTTTTCACGTACATTCCTGCAAAAGGACCAACTTCTGGACGGAATTTACCTTGTAAATCTACCAGTGGAACTAAATTTCCATGATTGTCTTTCACTAACATTCCTGGTACACCTGCATCAGCAGCTACGCGCGCATCGTCCGCACCAAATGTAGGTGCAATGTGAACAATACCCGTACCATCCGAAGTAGTAACGAAATCCCCACTGATCACTCTAAACGCTTCTTCTGGTGTTTCATCCGGAAGTACGAAAGGCAATAATTGTTCGTATTTGATACCAACTAAATCCGTACCCAAACATTCTCCAGCAACGAAGTAAGGAATCGTTTTATCACCTTGTTTGTAAGACGCCAATTCTTCAACAGAAGCTACTGCGGTAAATCCTTTTCCGAATTGGTAACCTACTAAGTTTTTCGCTAAAATAACATTGATTGGTTCGAAGGTATATTGGTTGAATGATTTCACCAATACGTATTCAATTTTTGGTCCAACACACAATGCGGTATTGGATGGAAGTGTCCAAGGGGTTGTCGTCCATGCCAGTAGGTGTGTGTCGCGACGCGCACCTACGGCATTTCCTCCAATAATTTCATCAAACGGCGTTTTTTCTCCATCCTTCACTTTAAATTGTGCCACCACCGTTGTGTCTTTCACATCCCGGTAACACCCTGGTTGATTGATTTCATGTGATGATAAACCTGTTCCCGCTTTTGGAGAATAAGGTTGAATCGTATATCCTTTGTAAATTAAGTTTTTCTCGTACAATTGTCCTAACAACCACCAAACAGATTCCATGTATTTTGAATCGTAGGTGATGTATGGGTCGTTCATGTCTACCCAATACCCCATTTGTTGGGTAAGGTTGTTCCAAATATCGGTGTAACGCATAACAGTTTCCTTACACGCTTTGTTGTAATCTTCTACGGAGATTTTTGTGCCGATATCTTCTTTGGTAATTCCTAATTCTTTCTCAACACCTAATTCGATGGGCAAACCATGTGTATCCCAACCTGCTTTACGTTTTACTTGAAATCCTTTTAAAGTCTTGTAACGACAAAAAATATCTTTGATTGAACGTGCCATTACGTGGTGAATTCCTGGAAGTCCATTCGCCGATGGAGGCCCCTCGAAAAACACGAAAGGTTTGTGGCCTTCGCGTGTTGACATGGATTTTTCAAACACTTGTTGATTTTCCCATTTTTCTAGAACGTTTTTAGCGACTTCTGGTAGATTCAACCCTTTGTATTCGTTGTATTTTGTGCTCATTCAATCAAAAATTTGGTGACAAGTAACAAAGATAAGAAATTTGAGGGGAAAGAATTCTTGAAATATTCAATTTTGCAGTCCGTCTTATTTTAAGCTAATTTTTATCGAAGCAACTCACTAATTTTTTGAGCATTAAATTCATTTGAAAACATTCCTTTTTCAAGTTGTTTACGTTGTGTAATATGTTCTTTTGTAAATTCTTCTAAAATTGTTTTTTTTAGTAGTATTAATAGTTCAGAGTCAGAAGTTGCTACCTTGCAATAATCTGCTAATCCTGTATTCTCGATCATCATTTGGTTTACAATGCAAAAACGTCCTGCAAAAAGTGCGTGAATAAGTTTTAATTTGATACCAGTTTGTTGAAACGTTGGTAAAATATGAACATGTGCTTCGATTAACAATACTTCTATTTCTTCTTCCGTTAGATTTTCTTGTAAAACTATGTGGTTATATGCAGCTATTTTTTTCTTTAGATACTCAGGTGCTCCCGAACCTGCTATGATGCATGTGAAATCAACGTTTGAAAATATTTCTTCTATTAAATAATTGACTACCCGTATGTTTTCATTGACAGCAAGGTTTCCATGGTAGAGCGCAAACATTCCAAATCCTTCTTGTGAAACTATATTTTCGTATCGATGAAAAGCAGAAATTAAATGAACATTTGTAAATTTTTTTTGAAAATAATGTACATCGTTTTTTGATATCGCGATAATCGCATTTGCATGATTTAATATTTTCTCAAAGCGACTTAGTTTCCAACTTTCTAATTGATAATATTTTTTTTTGACACTATTTTTTTCATCAACAGCTAATTGAGCGTAATAATCGTGCTCTACATTGTGTGTGCGAACAATTTTTAGTCTATTTGCTAATTTTGGATGATTTAATAGACCACAAGTATGCAATCCTTCAAATAGAATGGGTTGATTATCCCGTAATAAATTTCCAAATAAAGTTTTATTAATTCTTGATTTAACTATGTATGGACTTATTGATAGATGTGTGAAAAAAGATGTTTTTCTGGGATAATAATATACGTTTTCGCAATATTTTTCTAATTCTTCATTTTTTTCTCTTCCATATAAAAAACAATGTAGTTTAATTTTGATACCAGCTTTGTGTAATGCTTTTATTTTATAGAATACGTCTATTACTCCTCCATAATTGGTTGGAAGAGGGACATCAAAAGAAATGATATGAATACGCATTAAAGTAAAGGTAATAAAATTGAAATTAACTTTTTCTCTTCATTTTCCCAACAATATTCTTCGCGTGCTTTTTGGGTGTTTTCTTTCCAGATTGCTAATTGATTTTGGTTATCAAAGATGGTTTCAATGCTTTCTGCTATGTCTTTTGGTTCATGAGAAGGTAGCAATTTCCCAACATCGTGTTTGTCTAAAATCGCGCACAATTCTGTTAAAGGACTTACCAAAATTGGAACTCCAGATGTGATGTAATCAAACACTTTATTGGGCAGAGCAAAACGATAATTTAAATTAGTCGATTTTTCAAAGGAAACACCTAAATCCGCTTGAATTGTATACGCTGCGAGTTCACTAAAAGGAATTTGTCCAGTAAAATGTATATGGTTTAATTTCAATTCCATAGTTTTTTCTACCAAGATTTGATACACATCACCGGAGCCAACAATCAATAAATGATACGTTTCAGGTAAATACGTAAATGCTTCAATTAATTCTTCTAAACCGCGATCTTTATTGACAGCACCTTGGTAGATTAATAAATGGCCATTAGCTGCAATGCCATATTTTTCACGAACATTCAATACATGCGCACTTGTACCATATCCTTGTAATTTCGGAACGTTTCGAACAACATGGACAGGAATATTGTATTTTTCGGAATATATTTTTGCTAACGTTTTGTTGACGGTCAACATCGTTTTAAGTTTGGGCAAAATGTACGATTCAATCCGCAACCAAATGGAACGAACTTTCTCACGACCAATCAATTCTGGGACTTCGGTGAAGTATTCATGGCTATCGTAAATTAACCTAGAACCTTTCAATCGCGACATCAAAAAGTTTGGTAGCAGGGTGTCTAAATCGTTTGAAAAGTAAACACCACGACGATGAAAAAGCAAATAAAAAAACAAACGTAAATTATATTCCGCATAAAATTTAAAGCCTTTTTCAAAACGTAACGACATACGATGTACTTTGTAAATGCGTTTATTTACTGGTTTACTATCTTTTTTTAATCGTCCTATTAAGGTGATTTTATATTCTGGGAAATTTGAGTAAATCGTTTCGCATACTTTGTGCACACGTTGGTCAGTAACCAAGTCGTTGATGACAGAAATATAGATGCGTTTTGTTTTCATAATCCTTCGCTTGGCCAAATGTAAATATTATCAGTCTACTTTTTCTTAATCAAAATCATTTATTCCATAAAACATCGTATCTTAACGTCAATTATGAAATTTACAGAATTACATTTGCACGAGAGTATCCTTGAAGCGATCTCTCACATGGGGTTTGAAAATGCAACTCCGATTCAAGAAAAAGCAATTCCAACCATCCTTGAAAATAAAGATTTGATTGCTTGTGCACAAACTGGTACAGGAAAGACAGCCGCTTTTATTTTACCAATTTTAAATAAACTAGTTGGGAAAGAAGATTCGACAATAGATACATTAATTATTGTTCCAACGCGTGAATTAGCGATACAAATAGAACAAGAAATTCAAGGGTTATCTTATTTTGTTTCCGTTGGTTCACAAGCAGTTTATGGTGGAACGGATGGTAAAGATTGGGATATTCAAAAAGATGCATTGAAAAATGGGACAGATATAATTGTTGCTACTCCAGGAAAATTATTATCACACTTAAAAATGGGATATGTGAATTTTAAACACGTGAATCACCTTGTATTAGATGAAGCAGATAAGATGTTAGATATGGGTTTTACGGAGGATTTGGAACAAATTTTTTCCTATTTACCAAAGCATAAACAAACACTATTGTTTAGCGCAACAATGGCTCCCAAAATTAGAACGTTGGCCACCAAAATTTTACACCAACCTGAAGAAATTACACTTTCAATTTCCAAACCTGCCGCAGGAGTCTCACAAAATTTATATTTAACGTTTGATAATCAGAAAATACCTGTTATTAAGCACATTCTAGAATCAAGACCTGAATATACCAGTATTATCATCTTTACTTCCTCGAAAAGTAAAGTCTCAGAGATTGTTCATGGTCTTCGTAAGGCCGGTTTTAAATCGCAAGGTATCTCTTCAAATTTAACGCAAACTGAACGTGAAGAAGTATTGATTGGTTTTAGATCTAAACGGATACGAATTCTTGTTGCAACGGATGTAATGAGTCGTGGTATTGACATTAAAGAAATCAATATGGTTATTAATTACGATGCACCACATGACGCTGAAGATTATGTTCACCGTATTGGAAGAACAGCTCGTGCTAATACCAAAGGTGAAGCATATACATTGATAAATGAAAAAGATATGGTGCGTATGCATCGTATCGAACAGTTGATAGAAGCTGAAATTCCGAGGTCTTTACTTCCAGAAGCTTTAGGTGCAGGTCCAGAATGGAAGATTTCTAGTAATTCACCAAATAAGAAACGAAAATTTAAAAGTAAAAATCGGACTAATTCTGTTAAGAAGGACTAATTTTTCTATTCACTTTTAGAGCATTTATTTTTCGAATTACTAGTACTGAATACTTTTCATCTTTGAAAGAATTACGCATTCTCTAAATGGAGTAGATATATCTGATTATACGTCAGTTTTTTGAGAATTAAGGTGTTGTATTTATTGTTACTGTGATGAATCTAAAGGGATTTACATAGTTCAATTATTCGTAAATAATTACTTCGCTACTAAACGAATAGTTATATAAGCATCAGTCCTATAATACCTACGATATATATAATTATTAGTGTTAAAGAATCAAATCCTAGTCTGAATAATTGTTTAGGAGATTTTATGATAAGCCCAATCATAAATATTCCTGTTAAGATGATACTCAATGCTGTTAAGTAGATGTCAGTATTATTGACTGAATTAATGGCTGGTTTCCCTAAAAGCATTGAACCCATTAGTAAAAGAACAGGTAAGAATGCATTCCCTCCAAAAATATCACTTACTGCCATTTGATAATCTTTAAGTTTAGCAGATTCAATCCCTGTAGATATTTCAGGGAGCGCAGTAATGAGTGCTAAAAATGTTGCTCCAAAGAGCGCGTTACTTATGCTAAATCGTTTTGCGAGTGTTTCACTACATAACTCTAGCGTTAATCCACTTGCTAGTGTAATAACCGTTAATATTGAAAATAGAAGAATCGCGTTCATCGCTTGTTTTTTTGTAATTTTTGGTTCACTGGCGCGTAGTTTGTATTCTGCAATTTTTTGCTTTCTGGTATTTATATGTGGATTTTTATATATAAGGTATATTCCTGTTATCCATACAAGTAAAATGATCCATTCTACTAATGATCCATTCAATATTGTAAAATCAGGTTGCACTTCTTTTCCGACGATAACGAGTGATATTATTAGGATAACGATGATCCCTTCTAATAATAAACCTACGGATGATGATTTGTGTGAAAGTGGCCCTGCTTTCCCAACGCCAAAATAATCAATAAATGCTAAAACGACTGTTTGTATTGCAATACCTCCTAAGATATTACTGACTGCAATATCTACATTTCCATTCCATGAAGCAATACCAGTAATTGCAATTTCCGGGAGATTAGTTACGATGGCTAAAAAAATCATTCCTCCCATCGCTTCTCCAATATTATAGAATTTTTATATTCTATCTAGCGCAATTGTCAACTTAACTCCTGCTATCCAAATAGCAATTCCTGAAACTATAAATAGAATTATCAACCATTCTGTTGCTAAAAATTGGAGTGTCATTTTTATATATGTTAAACTTCAAATTCAATGATATATTCTGACTCATAAAGTGCTTGAATCAACTGTTCGTGATTATCAAGAGTGCCTTGAATAGAAAAAATTCCGGTATACTTATTCTGCGTTTTTATTTTTTTTGAAATGGAGTTAGTCAAATGATATTCTTGTATCAATTTTATTAAATCATCAAAATCAAATTCATTGGATTGTACAAATGATATTGTGTAAGTTTCGATTTTATTTGTGCGCTCAATTAATTTTTGGATCCATGTAAAGCTTAATAATACGAGCATTACGATAATTAGTGCTGCAAAAGCTAACTGATATTGACCGATACCAATTGACATACCAATTGCAGCAGAAATCCATATGGTAGTTGCTGTGGTAAGTCCTTTTACGTTCATTCCTTCTCGGAATATCGCTCCAGCACCTAAAAATCCTATACCGGTTACTATATTAGAAGCAATTCTTCCATCATTACTGATTAAATTGGATAATATGGTGAATAGGGTAGATCCTACTGTTATTAGAATGACTGTTCTAAATCCTGCTGCTTTACTTTTGTATTCTCTTTCAGCACCAATAACTGCGCCAACTAGCATGGCGACAAATACTTTGGTTCCTTCTTCAATAATTAGTGGATTTGAAATCATATCTCTTTAGTATAAAGTAAAGATATCATTTTCTTCAAATCAGTATGTATGATTTATTAATCGTTTTACTCTATTGATGTAAACTCTTGTTTTTCAATGGTAATTCTGATAATTTATGAAAATACGGATGTGAGGCACAACGCTCAAGTATTTCGAGGTGTTCAATTCTATGGCAATCCAAAGATACAAAATCTACTAATTTGTTGTCGATCAGGTAATGCGCTTGTTTCATTACTTCAGGTCCGTAGTGACCAATTATGGACAATAAATTAACCTGTATTTGTACTCCCTTGTTACGATACTCTTCAATTTTAGAAGGATTATTGAAATAATATGGATATCTTTCGTAGTGTGCTAGTACAGGTATATATCCATTTACTGTCATATCAAAGATCAAACTATCAATTTGGGAGGGTTCACTAAAAAATGAATATTCAAATAATAAATAATTTCCATTAAAAGTAACAGCTCGTTTTTCTTTGATTGATTGTGTTAATTCTTCCTCGTAGAAGTTTTCAGCAGCTGCTTCAAATTCAATTTCGATGTCTAGACGTTTTAGCTCAGCTTTAACTTCTGCATGCTTTTCTGCAATGATTTCAGGTGTGTTTTGGTAGTAATCCATCATTATATGAGGAGTAGCAATCAATTTTTTGTACCCTAACTCTTTAAATTTCAAAATCATTCCAATACTATGATCTAATGTTGCGGCTCCATCATCTATTCCTGGTAGTAGATGACTATGCATGTCAACACCTATTAATGAAAAGTCAAAAGGAGGTAATTGTACTTCTGGTTTTTTTTTCGAAAATATAGAGAATAGTCCCATTTTATCTATTAGAATACATGTCAGAATAATATTTTTGGTAATCCCCACTGGTTACCTCTTTTACCCATTCTTCATTGGTCAAGTACCAATCAACTGTTTTTTCCAAACCTTCTTCAAACTTAATTGAAGGAGTCCAACCTAATTCTTTTTCCAATTTAGAAGCATCGATAGCATAGCGCATATCGTGTCCTGAGCGGTCTGTAACGTATGTTATCAAACTTGCCGAAGTACCTGGTACACGGTTTAATTTTTCGTCTAACATTTTACATAAGTAATGAACTAAATCAATGTTTTTCCATTCATTTAATCCACCTACATTGTAAGATTCACCATATGTTCCGTTCAAAAAGATCGTTTCTATAGCTCTTGCATGGTCTTCTACCCATAACCAATCGCGAATATTGTCCCCTTTACCATAAATAGGAAGCGGTTTCATATTTACAATGTTTTGGATCATTAAAGGAATTAATTTTTCAGGAAAATGATGGCTTCCATAATTGTTTGAACAATTACTCATTTTTACTGGAAAATTATAGGTGTGAAAGAAAGCATTCACAAAATGATCGGAAGATGCTTTTGAAGCTGAATATGGGCTTCTAGGATCATAAGCAGTTGTTTCTGTAAATAAACCTTCTGTACCTAAAGATCCATACACCTCGTCTGTTGACACATGATGAAATGTATGTTTTTCTGCTAAGTTCCAATAAGCCTTCGCTTCATTTAACAAATTAAGTGTCCCAATTACATTCGTCATTGCAAACTCCATAGGACCTTCAATAGAACGATCCACATGAGATTCAGCAGCCAAGTGTATTACATCCGTAATTTGAAATTTCTCAAATACTGCTTTAACATCTGCTTGCGAACAAATATCTCCTTTGACAAAATGATAATTTTTTTTACCTTCTAAGTCTTTCAAATTAGAAAGGTTACCAGCATAAGTAAGTTTATCAAAATTGACAATCGTATGTTCAGGATATTTATTTACAAATAAACGTACTACATGTGAACCAATAAATCCTGCACCTCCTGTAACTAATATATTCATCTTTTGGGATTTTTCCCCGAAAGTTTTCGGGATAAGAATTATCAATTATGAATTTATCTCATAACTCATATCTCATAATTATAACTTATAAACTCCAGTAATCTAATTCGTTGATTTTTCCTCTGAAAATACCTTTGATATCAGCAATAGTACCTTTACCTTCAATCAATAATGATTTAAAATATTCTTCTGTTAATCGCATGTATTCTTTATGGTTTACAGCAACTATAATAGAATCATAAACACCTTCTGGTTTTTCATGTAATCCAATACCATATTCGTGTTCCATTTCTTCTGATGAAGCATGCGGATCAACTAAATCTACTGAAACTTGATACGATTTTAATTCTTTAACAACATCAATCACTTTTGTGTTTCGGATATCTGTTACATCTTCTTTAAAAGTTGCCCCCATTACCAATACACGTGTATCTTGAATATGTTTCCCTTGAGCAATCATTTTCTTAACGATTTGCTTAGCAATGTAACCTCCCATTGAATCATTTACGTATCGACCACTTGTGATTACTTTTGAATTGTAACCAGCTTTTGCAGCTTTGTGTGTCAAATAGTATGGATCTACTCCAATACAGTGTCCACCTACTAAACCAGGGAAGAATTTCAAGAAATTCCATTTTGTACCAGCAGCCTCCAATACATCAAAGGTATTAATACCTAGTTTATTGAATATAATAGATAATTCGTTAATTAATGCAATATTTACATCACGTTGTGTGTTCTCAATGATTTTTGCTGCTTCAGCTACTTTAATTGTTTTAGCTCTATGTACTCCAGCATCTACAACGATCTCGTATGTCGAAGCAATATTTTCCAATGATTCTTGACAACATCCAGAAACAATTTTAGTAATATTTCTTAATGTATGTTCTTTGTCTCCTGGATTAATACGTTCAGGAGAATAACCTAGCATAAAATCTTCTCTGAATTTTAACCCAGACTCTCTTTCTAAAACTGGAACACAATCTTCTTCTGTACAACCTGGATATACCGTTGATTCAAATACAACATAGTCACCTTTTTTCAACACCTTTCCAACCGTTGATGATGCACCTAGTAACGGTTTTAAATCTGGTACATTTGCCGAATCAATTGGAGTAGGTACTGCAACAATAAAAAATGTAACGTCTTTTAAATCCTCCAAATCAGAAGTGAAATGAATATCACAACCTTCAAAATCAGAAGCTTCTAATTCTTGACTCGGATCGACGTTGTTTCGCATCATATCTACACGTACTTGATTAATATCAAATCCGACTACTTTAATCGTTCTTGCAAATTCTAATGCAATCGGTAATCCAACATAACCTAAACCGATTACAGCAAGTTTAGTTTCCTTGTTAGTTAACTTTTGGTAAATTGAGTTGCTCATTTCTTACGTTATAAATTCGTTCAATAATTTCTACTACTTTCAAACCTTCTAAGGCATTTGTTGTTGCTGTTGATTTTCCTTTCAATGTTTGAACAACATTGTTGATAAGGAAATGGTGGTTCGCTGCTGAACCTTTATAAGGACCATAATCATTTGCAGGACTAGACTCTGCTAATTCTGGCATTTCATATCCTGGTATATTACAAACTTCTACCTCATTCATGTATTGTCCTCCGATCTTAACACTTCCTTTACTTCCAATAATGGTCATAGAGCTTTCTAAGTTCTTGTCTACTACAGAAGTAGAGTAATTAATAGATCCCATCCCTCCATTCAAGAAGTCAAAAGATACAAATCCTGAATCTTCAAAATCTGTTGTATCTTGGTGTGTAAAATCAGCAAAATTTCCTTTTATATTATCAATATCACCAAATAACCAATACATGATATCAATAAAGTGAGAAAATTGGGTAAATAAAGTACCACCATCCAAATCTTGGGTACCTTTCCATCCTCCTTTTTTGTAGTAACGTGCATCGCGGTTCCAATAGCAATTTAACTGAACCATGAAAATATCTCCTAATACTTTTTCTTCTACAATTTTCTTGATCCATTCAGAAGGTGGTGAATATCTATTTTGCATGACACAAAATACACTTCTTGACATCTGTAAGGATTTAAAAATTACTTGTTCACACGCTTCTTTTGAAAGACCCATAGGTTTTTCACAAACGACATGTTTTCTAGCTTCCAAGGCTTTAATTGATTGTTCAGCATGCAAACCATTTGGTGTACATACATTTACAACATCAAAATCTAAGCTTGATGCTAATAATTCCTCGATCGTTTTAAAAAAAGGAATATTTTTATCAACACCACATTCTTCTGCTGTTCTTACATCAACCATAGCGACTAATTCTGCTTCTTGATCGCGTGTAATCATTTCTGCATGTCTCTTACCGATATGTCCTGCACCAACTACAACAAATTTTACTTTTTCGTTCGTTACAATCATTTGCTTATTTTTTGAACATTATTATTTTCTAATTTATATTCTTCTCCACTTTCTGAGCAAACTGCTATTCCAACGTTATTAAATTCTAAGCGTTGACCAAATTCACTCATCCAGCCTAGTTGACGTGCAGGATTTCCGACCATTAATGCATAAGGAACAACCGTTTTAGTTACTACAGCTCCTGCTCCAATGAATGCGAATTCTCCTATGTCATGACCGCAAACGATCGTAGCATTTGCACCTATCGATGCGCCACGTTTTACAATTGTTTTTAAATATTCATTTTTACGATTTACCGCACTTCGTGGATTCATCACATTGGTGAAAACCATTGATGGTCCTAAGAATACATCGTCCTCACAAATCACTCCCGTATAGATTGATACATTGTTTTGTACTTTCACATTCTTTCCTAATACTACATCTGGTGAAATTACTACATTTTGACCTATGTTACAGTTTTCTCCAAGTGTACAATTTGGCATAACATGTGAAAAATGCCATATTTTAGTGCCTTTTCCTATACTACAACCAGGATCAACAACAGCTGTTTCGTGTGCAAAATATTCCATTATTTTACGATATAATTATCAAAATTGTTATGCTCTTTGTGTCTTAATTCTTCTTCAGTCAAGCTACAAAAGTAATCATAAGTTAGTTTCAAACCTTCTTTACGTGAAACTTTTGGTTCCCAACCTAATAAGGATTTTGCTTTTGTGATATCTGGTTGACGTTGTTTTGGGTCATTCACAGGTAAATCATGATAAACAACCTTTTGATTCGTATTCGTCAATTTAATTATTTCTTCGGCAAATTGACCTATTGTAATTTCGTCTGGATTACCAATGTTTACTGGTTCAGCGTAATCTGAATGCAGCAGACGGTAAATACCTTCAACTAAATCATCCACATAACAAAAAGAGCGAGTTTGTGAACCGTCACCAAAAATGGTTAAGTCCTCTCCTCTCAAAGCCTGACCGATAAAAGCAGGAAGCACTCGTCCATCATTCAAACGCATTCTTGGTCCGTAGGTATTAAATATACGAATTATACGTGTTTCTAGACCGTGGTAAGTGTGGTAGGCCATGGTCATAGCTTCTTGAAAACGTTTTGCCTCATCATAAACACCTCTCGGTCCTACAGGATTTACGTTACCCCAATACTCCTCAGTTTGAGGATGTACGGTTGGATCTCCATATACTTCGGAAGTAGATGCGATTAATACACGTGCTCCTTTTACTTTTGCCAATCCCAAACAATTATGAATTCCCAAAGAACCTACTTTTAAGGTTTGTATCGGTATTTTTAAATAATCAATTGGACTTGCAGGGGAGGCAAAATGAAGAATATAATCTAATTCACCAGGAACATGAATATATTTAGAAACATCATGATTATAAAATTCAAAATTTTCTAATTTGAACAAATGTTCAATATTTTTTAATCGACCAGTTATCAAATTATCCATACCAATTACGTGATAGTTTTCTTTGATGAAACGATCACATAAGTGCGAACCTAAAAATCCTGCAGCACCAGTAATTAATATTCTTTTTCTAGTTTCCATGTCTCTTATTTTTGTACAATAGAACGACCTATTGAACTATAGTAAAAACCTCTTTCATTCATTTCATTTAGATCGAATAAGTTTCTACCATCAAAAATTACTTTATCATTTAATAGGTCAGCAATCTTATCAAAATCAGGATTCCTGAATATACCCCATTCCGTGCAAACTACCAATGCATCCGCATTTTCTAATGCTTCGTATTCGTTTGTTGCATACGCAATTTTATCTCCAATTACTCCTTTAACATTTGGCATTGCTTCAGGATCGAACGCAGTAACTGTAGCTCCTGCACCTACTAATTCATCAATAATATACAATGCTGGTGCTTCACGAATATCATCTGTATCGGGTTTAAATGCTAATCCCCATAAAGCGATTTTTTTTCCTTTCAAATCGCCTCTAAAGAAGTTTTTAATCTTAGGAATAATTACTGTCTTTTGCTCTTCGTTAACCGTCATTACTGACTTTAATATTTCAAAAGAGAAATTATGTTCATTTCCAGATTTCACCAAAGCTTGTACATCTTTAGGAAAACAAGACCCTCCATAACCTATACCAGGAAATAAGAAACGTTTACCAATTCGATCATCTGAACCAATTCCGATACGAACTTTATCTACATCAGCGCCAACTAATTCGCAAAAATTCGCAATTTCATTCATGAATGTAATCTTCGTCGCTAAGAATGAATTTGCAGCATATTTAGTTAACTCTGCAGATTTTTCGTCCATGAAAATAACTGGATTCCCCTGACGAACGAAAGGTTTATATAATTGTTCCATTATTTTCCTAGCACGTTCAGATGAAGTACCAATAACCACACGATCTGGCTTCATAAAATCATCAACTGCAAATCCTTCACGTAAGAATTCAGGGTTTGATACAATATCAAAATCTACGGTAGCATTTTTAGCTAATGCTGCATGTACTTTTCCAGCAGTTCCTACAGGAACGGTACTTTTGTCGACAATTACTTTATAATCCGTGATGATTTTTCCTAATTCATCTGCAACACCTAGAATGTAAGATAAATCAGCAGAACCATCTTCTCCTGGAGGAGTAGGTAATGCTAAAAATATAATCTCAGCATCCTTTATTCCTTCTTTTAAATCAGTTGTAAAAACCAAACGATTTGCTTTGATGTTTCTTTCAAATAATACATCTAAATGTGGTTCGTAGATTGGGATTTCACCATTACGCATCTTTTCCACTTTAGCTGCATTATTGTCAACACAGATTACTTGGTTACCCGTTTCTGCGAAACAAGTTCCAGTAACTAAACCAACATAACCGGTACCTATAACTGCTATTTTTTTCATGCGTTTGATTGAATGAAATGAATAATATGTTTTGTAATGTATTCTAGTTGCTCTTGTTCCATTTCAGTATGTATAGGAAACGATAGCACTTCTGTTGTTAATAAATTTGTCACAGGTAAATCTTGATTTTCTTTACCAAAAGACTTAAACATTCCTTGTTTGTGTGCAGGAAGTGGGTAATAAATCATTGAAGGAATACCATGTTCAGATAAATAAGTTACCAATGATTCACGATCTACGCCTTTTAACTTAATTGTATATTGGTGAAAAACATGCGTTGATTTCGGTTCTCTAGCTGGTACTGTAATTTGAGGTATAGCAGCGAAAGCGTTGTCATAATATGCTGCAACTTTTTGTCGGGCAGCACAATAATTATCTAAATCACGTAATTTAATTTTCAAAATTGCCGCCTGAATGGTATCTAATCGCGAATTACAACCAACTACTTCGTGATGGTATTTAATCACCTGACCATGGTTAGCTATCATTTTCAAATTGGATGCTAAATGTGCATCGTTGGTATACATTGCACCTCCATCGCCATAACAACCTAAGTTTTTAGAAGGAAAGAAAGAAGTGCAACCGATATCACCCATTGTTCCTGCTTTGGAAACGGAACCGTCTTTATGTGTATATTCAGCGCCGATAGCTTGCGCTGTATCTTCTATAACAGCTAATTTATGTTTTTTAGCAATTTCTAAAATCGCATCCATATCTGCACATTGTCCGTATAAGTGTACTGGGACAATTGCTTTTGTTTTAGAGGTAATCGCTTCTTCTATTTTAGAAGGATCAATACAGTAGGTATCTGGAAGAACATCCACAAATACAGGTACTAAGTTCAACAAAGCAATTACTTCTGTTGTAGCAATGTATGTAAAAGAAGGCGTGATTACTTCATCTCCTGGTTTTAATCCTAATGCCATCAATGCAATTTGTAATGCATCTGTTCCATTAGCACATGGAATAACATGTTTTACATTCAAATATTTTTCTAAATCGACACGAAATTGACCGACTTCGGGGCCATTTATAAAATTTGCATTTTCAATCACATTAATAATTGCAGCATCAATTTCTGTTTTTATCTTTTTATATTGTGACTGTAAGTCAACCATTTGTATTTTTTTCATCGATATATAATTTCCGTAAAATTTGTCTTATTGTTACGTTCAAGAACAATTAACAAAAGTAATTATTTTGAATTTAATTCTTAGTTTTTAATAGCTTAAAAAACACCTAAAATTCAAATCAATGTTAGAATTAGTTTAAATGTCAATTTTCAATGTATATTTGAATTATGCAAATCAGGTTATTACTCTTGTTTTCTTTTTGTTCATTTTCGCTATTATCTCAACGAAATGTAAGTACAGAAACTATCGGAACTCCTTGGATAGGTATTCATTATGGTATTAGTTCGCCTACCAATTCTTTGGCAGAACGCTTCGGACTATTAAATAATCTAGGGTTCAATGCAGGTTACAAAACAAAACGCAATTGGTTTTTTGGTACTGATTTAAATTTCTTTTTTGGAAATCAATTGAAAACAGGAGATATTTTCACTAATCTTCAAGACTCTTATGGAAATATAAGCGATATAAATGGCGATGTTGGGACTGTACTTCTTTATTCAAGAGGTTATAATGCTAATTTTTCTTTAGGAAAAGTATTCCCTGTTTTTGGATCCAATCCCAATTCTGGAATCTTTTTACAAGCAGGGGCTGGGTATATGCAATACCGTATTCGTATAGAAACAAACAATCAGGTTATTCCACAAGTAGAGTTAGATTATCGTAAGGGCTATGATCGATTGACAGGAGGATTGACCTCACATCAATTTGTAGGATATGCCCATATGTCCAATGGTGGTTTGGTAAATTTTTATGCTGGATTTTACTTTTTACAAGGGTATACACACAACCAACGTACGGTCAATTTTGACCAACCTTCAGTTCCTGTTTCTACTAGTTTACGCTATGATAACTTGTATGGTTTTCGTTTAGGATGGTTAATTCCCATCTATAAAAGTAAACCCAAAGAATTTTATTACAATTAAGCATGGGCTTCTTTTACAACATATCAATACGATTGTATGGTGTTTTATTGTGGTTAATTCAAGGATTGAATCCAAAAGCGAAAGCATGGGTTGGAGGGCGTAAAAGTTATTGGAGTAAGTTACCCGTCATACATCCAACGGAACAAATATATTGGTTTCATTGTGCTTCCTTAGGAGAGTTTGATCAAGGGATACCAGTAATGAATTTACTTAAGGAGCAAGATCCCTCACTTAAAATCTTGGTTACGTTTTTTAGTCCCTCTGGTATGGAGCACTATCAAAAACGAAAACATTGTGCTGACTATGTATATTATTTACCATTAGATACTCCTAATAATGCTAAACGTTTTTTGAATCATTTTAACCCAAGTCGTATCTTTTTTATTAAGTATGAATTTTGGTTGAATTACCTTTTTGATGCGAAAAAGCGTGCGATTCCAATGTATAGTGTGAGTTGTATTTTGCGACCGTCACAAATCTATTTTAAATGGTATGGTGGTTTCTTTAGGAAAGGACTTCATTGTTTTACTGCTTTTTTTGTGCAAAATGAGGAAACAAAAGAATTGCTTCAACAAATACATATTCAACAGGTTAGTGTTACAGGTGACACCCGATTTGACAAAGTGATTGAAAACAAAAAGTTGGTACAGAAAGACAATCTCATAGAATTGTTTCTTCAAGGAGAAAAAGCAATCATTTTGGGAAGTTCTTGGTCGGTAGAAGAGGAACTATTTCATGCATACTATCAAAAATTACACCTAAAACCAAAAGTCATCATTGCCCCACATGATATTTCAGAAGGTCATCTAACAGCGATAGAAAAAACTTTTGGTTCAGAGATGATTCGTTATTCTCAACTCGATGAAAATAGTAATCAAAATATCTTATTAATTGACTGCATAGGTAAATTGGCAAATGCTTATTCTTATGGTAAAATTGCTTTTATCGGAGGTGGGTTTACTGGTAAATTGCACAATACGTTAGAGCCGGTAGTTTTTGGATTGCCCGTATTATTTGGACCAAAGCATCGAAAATTTCCAGAAGCAGAAAAATTTATCAATGCAGGAATTGCTTTCACTATTCAGAATGAAGCGGAGTTTACTGAATCAGTTCATAAGATTGAAAATAATCTTCTAGGATTACAAAATATTTGTTTACAAGAAATTGAAAAATCTACAGGTGCAGCAACAAAAATTATTAGTAAGATTAGTTAAATATCTTACAAATTTGAAAGTTAGATTTAAAAGTATAAAGTTCTGATAAAATTTATATCAGAATTTTTTGTTGTAATATGAACAAGAAATAGGCACTTAATTAATATTTCTAAATGTATTAAAATGAAATTTTGATTTTATTACAATTTAAAGGCAACCAAAAATAGACACTTTCGTTTTTTGTAAAATCAAAATTATTAAAAATGAAAAAATATTACTTTTTTAAAATTTATCTAACTATTTGCTTTAGTATATTTTACACGTTGGTTGAAGCTCAATGTGAAAGTGTGGGATTTTACAATTCGGATCAAAAACAAACTACAGTAGCTATCAATCGTTGTGAGTTTACTTCAGTGATAATACCATTGCTTATTCCATTTGCTCATCCAAAAGTTGAAATTTCTCCTAAGTTTAATAGTCTATCAGGGGATGTTAATGTGACTTATGTAAATAAATTCATCAACATTAATGCGAATATTACCCAAAATCCAGAATTTCCAAATCCAGAATTCACGATTTTAGTTTCCGACTCGTTGAATCCATCTTTAATTTGTACTTTAAATTTAAAGGTAGAATCAATACCATGTATTTTGCCAGTTAAAAAAGTAGAAAGTATCCTTGCAGATTGTGATTCACTCCATGGTGGATTAATTATTAAACGTATAGCACCATGTAAAGTTGTGGTAAAAAATACGTTACGAACAGAAGTTTATAGCAAAGAATATAAAGAAATTACTCCAGCGGATACGATACCTGATTTACAAGTAGGGGCTTATACTATTGATGTGTATGGTTACAATAATACAGGTAATTTAATTCCAATTCAAAATATGTATGAAATTATTTCCTTACCAAAAAAAATAGGAATATCTACTCCGTATAATAAAAAAATTATTTGTGAAGGAACACCTATTGTTTTGTCTGTTCCAAAAGCAGAAAAATATATTTGGAGCACAGGAGATACTACTCAAATGATTTCTGTATCCAAACCAGGTAAAGTTTCAGTGATATTTACTAATACGGTTGAAAAAAATTGTATGCAAAAAGATACAATAGACCTTGTTTTAAATCCTAAATTAACTTTTGAAGTTATCCAAGAAAGAAAGGATTGCACAACAGACTCAGTAACAATTTATTATATTGCAAAAGGAGGTAAAGCACCTTACACTTTTTCCGATTATGCCAATAATTCGTGTATGGATAGTGATTGCTTAAAAAAGCAGGACTCAATTACAAAACATACATTTGCTTATGCTGGGTATTCAGCTTATTTAACCGATGTATCGGGATGTAGCGTGTTAAAATCTTATTTTATTTTCCCTTCACCTGCTTATTTAAGTATTACATCGCTTTTCCCAAAAACTTTTTGTCAAGGTGATTCTACCCTATTATATGTTCCTAATGCAGCAGGGAAAAAATATGTTTGGTACCTAAATGGAAAAGAAATTCAAAATGTAGATACTAATGTTTTTACTGCCAAAATTAGTGGAAAATACTCTGTTTCTATCCTAGATAATGGGTGTGAAATTCATTCCGATACAGTACTAGTTAATGTATTGTCTTTAGATCCAATTCCTGTATATACAAATTCACCTGTCACATGTTTAGGTGTGCCAGTCGTATATACTACTGATCAAAATAAAAAAGAGTATACATGGAAATTTCCAAATCAAGTGAAAGGTATTGATTATACTATAAACCATGGTGGTACAGATACTTCTAATCTTGTTGCAGTTCAGTGGCTCACACCTGGTATGAAACAAGTAGTTCTTTCATATTCGAATGGTGTATGTAATGCGATCCCTACGTATGTAGCAACAGAAGTTATAGTGCCGATTTACTTAGATGCAATTTCCCCTTTAAAATCTAACACTTGTGTTAATACTGAAAATACGTATCACATTAAAATCATGAATCCAATGAATAATTCAGGAATTCAAACACCACTTTTTTGGTCTATTCCTGGTAACTCAGGTGCCGATTACATGATTCTTGCTGGTGGTGGTGGTTTTGATACTTCGATAACTGTAAAATGGCTTAAACCAAATAACCACGTCATCAGTGTAAGCAATCTGATAAATTGTGGCGGAAATACCTTAGTCTTTGAAGTAAATGTAATCGATACAGTTTCTCCAAAAAAACTAATTACTGATGCGACCTCCAATCTTTGTAAACTTGATTCGTTAAAATTAGCGGTAAACTCTCTAGCTAACTATGATATTCAGTGGTATTTTAACGGGAATGTAGTAACAAATGCTAAGGATTCATTATTTTATGCAAAAGCTGTTGGAGAATATTATGCTATTATTTCCAATGCAGGGAAGTGTAGTTATCAAACTCCAAAATTTGTCTATGTGAAAGATAATTGTGCTGGGATATCTAAAAATAGTGAAGAGGAAGTACTTGTGTATCCAAATCCTACTACAGCAATTTTACATGTTGATTTTACTTCCTATAACGATAAAAAAATACAAGTGGTATCTTTAGCTGGTCAAGTAGTATTAGAACAATTAGTTACAAAAGATAAAAATGAAATATTGGTAGATCACTTACCGAATGGTATGTATATCTTGCAACTTATGAATTCTAAAAATGAACTTATTTACAGAGAGAAAGTTACAATTCAACAGTAGTTTTCCAAATTTAAAATTATATACGTATTAGTTATGTATGTCCTGGTAGAATTCTATCAGGACTTTTTTGTTTTAGATATCTTTTAAAAATTGCAATTGCGTTCGAATTTCGTTCAAATGATCCGCAGATAAAACCACTGTTTTTACTCTTTCTTTGTGTGCTTTTATTTTTGCGATAGATTCCCCATACGCATTGATTGCTGCCGAATCACCACTATATGTCAACCCTTTGCCGTCTTCGCCTACGCGATTTACACCAACTACGTAACATTGATTTTCAATTGCGCGGGCAGTTAGTAAAGCTTTCCAATGTGTATTGCGTTTTTCAGGCCAGTTTGCCACGTATAATAATGCATCAAATTTCGCTGATTTATGGTCTTGTAAGCCGTTTCTTGTGATTTCTGGAAAACGTAAATCGTAACAAATTTGCAATTGGATTTTCCACCCTTTATAATGAATACGAGTTTTGACATGTCCTGCTTTAAATACCTTTTCTTCTCCCGCTAAGGTGAATAATTTGCGTTTGTCGTAATGGGTATATTTTCCAGATGGTTCTACAAATACACCACGATTAAAGTAATAATCGTCTTCTTTCGCAATAAAAGAAGTATAAATTGCTGCATTTTTTTTAGCAGCCATGGATTGTAACCAACTAATTGCAGACGATTTTTTCATTTCCTCTGCAAATTTCTTCGCATGCATGGTAAACCCAGTATGAAACATTTCAGGTAGAACGATGATATCCGTTTCTTCCACTTCTGCTAATAGTTCTTCGAAGTGACGCATATTTTCTTTTTTATCTTCCCAAACTTGGTTGGCTTGTACTAGGGTAACTTTTAAATCTTGCATAATTTTTCAGCTGCGTTTATTAAGGTATGATCGTCTTTGGCAAAGCAAAAACGAATGGTATGTGTATCTGTTTGATCTGCATAAAATACGGAAAGTGGAATGGCTGCAACACCATGTTCTTTAACTAATCGTTCACAAAATGCTACATCACCTTCTGTTGAGATAGCATCGTAGCGAACAGTTTGAAAATAGGAACCTTCCGAAGGTAACAAGGTAAATCGACTTTTCGCTAGTAATTTTCGAAAGAAGTCGCGCTTTTCCTGGTAATAAGCTCCAAGCGTTTGTACATCTTTTTCACGTAAATACTTCGCTAACGTAATTTGCGCGACACTATTCACACAAAACACTAAAAATTGATGCACTTTTTTTATTTCTACCATAATAGCTTCTGGCGCAATTAAATAACCCATTTTCCATCCTGTAATATGAAATGTCTTTCCAAAAGAAGAAACTATCACACTTCGATTTAACAATGCTTCACGTGTATTTGCAGAAATGTGTTTTTGCTCAAACGTAATGTATTCATATACTTCATCGGATAATAAAATGATGTTAGGATATTTTGCTAAAATGGCTTCGATTGCTTGGATGTCTGACTCCTGAAAAATTCGTCCAGAAGGATTATGTGGATTATTGATAAATAAAATTTTAGTTCGTTCATTACAAGCACGTTCAATTTTATCCCAATCCGGTATAAAATCAGCTTCTAACGATACATGTATAGGTTTACCACCCGCTAAGAGAACAGAAGGCGCATAACAGTCATATGCCGGGTCTAAAATCACGACTTCATCGTTCGTATGAACCAATGCTTGTAGTATCGTAAAAATCGCTTGCGTAGCTCCTGCAGTGACTAGTACTTCGGTATTTGGGTTTACCGTACGACCATAACTTTTTTCCGTCAATAGCGCAATTTCCTCTAACAACAACGGATGACCAGCCATCGGTGCATATTGGTGTGCATTTTCATTACTAGTCTCTTGCAATAATTGAATCAATCGTTCATCCACTGGAAAATTTGGAAATCCTTGTGCTAAGTTGATCGCTTGATAATCGTTTGCCATTTTCGACATCGTTGTAAAAATGGTCGTTCCTATATGTGGTAATTTTGACTGCATAGTTGAAATTCGTGTTAAAATTATATCAATCGTAAATATAATACTTTACAATTTTTATTACCAAATAATTAACCTTGCTAAACATTCTGTTAATTTTGGGGAATATTTAAATTCCATATTTATGAAATCTCTTGTCATTGCTACTCTTGCATATTTGTTCATGTTAAGTTTGTCAGCTTGTTCTTCCAATACAGAAATTTGTTCTTGTTTAGAATCAGGTAAAAAATTAGAAAAATTCTCTTCAGAATTATTGCAACGTGAAGCAACCGCGAAAGATCTTCAAAAAATGAAAAAACTAAAAGCAGACCAAGAAAAAAAATGTGCTGACTTTCAAACGATGGACGGCGCTAAAATGCTTGAACTGAAAGAAGCATGTGGGGAATAGTTTAACACAAAGTCACAAAGAAATTTCACAAAGAACACAAAGATTTTTTTTGCGCAGAGTTTATTGAGTTTTTGATGATAACACGTTTTTGAGAACGCAGAGATTTTTGACAAAGTCAAAAATAAATACACTTGATTTTCTACTAAAAGTAGAAAACTCTGCGCCCTTAATAATTCCGTCAAATACTTCAACTATCTCCAGATTCTCGGCGAAAATATTTGTGCTTCTTTGCGTCATTGTGACCTCTGTGTTACTAAATCGCAAATTTTCCAAAAAGTAACAAATATAACTACCTTTGCACCTCCAATTCTTACCGCCATGCGTTTCAACCTTACGAAAGAATTTTTAGAGCAAGTTCATATTGCAATCCAAAACAATGATGTAGAGTGGATTGACAAAAATGTCTTGGAACTTCACTTCGTGGATATTGCTGAAATACTAGACGAACTTCCCAACGAAGATGCTAAAGTGATTTACTTCCGTATGGACGAAGAAACTCAAGCGGATGTTTTGATGGAGTTGGAAGAGGAGGTCCGTGACCGTTTCTTAAAGTCGCTTTCTAAGAAGGAAATTGCAGAACAATTAGAAAACTTAGATTCCGATGATGCAGCGGATATCTTATATGAGTACGACGATACCGAGATTCAGGAAGTAATCTCCCACATGGAGGATGATGAAGCGGCTGACGATATCGTTGACCTATTAAATTACGACGAAGATACTGCAGGGGGACTCATGCAAAAAGAGTTTCTACATGCAGAAATTGATTGGACGGTGGAACAATGTTTAATTGAAATCAGAGAACAAGCAAAAGAAGTCGATAAAGTCTATACAATTTACGTAGTTGATTCACTTAATAAATTAGTTGGAGTATTATCTTTGAAGGAGTTATTCTTCTCAGAACCAAATCATAAGATTAGAGATTTATACCAGTCTAAAAATATTATTTCGGTGAAAGTTACCGACGATCAAGATGAGGTAATGCGTTTGTTCGATAAATACGGGTTGGTTTCGATTCCAGTATTAGATTACCAAAGCAAATTAGTTGGTCGTATTACCATTGATGATGTAGTAGATATAATTCGTGAAGAAGCAGATCGAGATTTCCAATTAGCAACGGGTATTTCTGAAAAAGTTGAAGATAACGCAAGTATTTTCCGAATCACGAAAGCGCGTTTACCGTGGTTAATAGTAGGAATGTTAGGTGGAACACTCGGTGCAAAAGTGATTTCTTCCTTTGAGGGTAGCATTAGTCATGTACCAGCACTTGCTTTCTTTATTCCTATGATTACTGCAATGGGTGGGAATGTTGGGGTACAGTCTTCTGCAATTGTGGTTCAGTCCTTAGCGAAAGGAAGTCAATTTAAAAGTATTTTTTCGAAGCTTGGTAAAGAAGTATTAGTTGGACTATTTAATGGCTTGATTTGTTCGTCACTTATCTTCGGAATAGCATGGTTTTTTGGAACTATGGAATTAGGTGTAGTGGTGAGCTCTTCCTTATTTGTAGTCATTGTATTTGCTGCAGTTATGGGGACGTTGATACCTTTAATTTTGGATAAATACGACATAGATCCCGCCCTTGCCACCGGACCATTCATTACTACATTGAACGATGTTTTAGGTTTATTTATTTACTTTACCATAGGTATGTTAATGTACGCTTAAAATGAAACGCATTTACCATCTTTCTACATGTTCAACATGTAAACGTATTCTCAAAGAAATTAATCCAGATTCAACGGTAGAATTAGTTGATATAAAAGTCAACAATATCGATGCTTCAACGCTGGATTGGATCCAATCAAAAGTTGGTTCGTACGAAGCTTTATTTTCAAAAAAAGCACAAAAATTTCGCCTGCAAGGTCTACATGAAAAACAATTGTCTGAAGATGATTACCGTGCATTGTTGTTAGAAGAATATACCTTCTTAAAACGTCCATTTTGTATCAACGGAGAGAATGTCACGATTGGGAATACCAAAGACCAGGTCGCAAAGGCTGTTGAGGTGTTTAAGTAGAGGTTTTGAATGATGAAGAATTTTGAATTAACAGATGAAATGCTAGATGCAATTGAAGAAGCAATTATATCTTTAGATATTGATGGTGGAGTACCACATGATCAGGTTATGGAAGAAATGAAAAACAAATATCCTTGGGCTTTTAAGTAGTTTTATGACTATTAAAATTTTATAGTCTATAAGTGTTATTATTCAAAAATTTTATCTAAAATCAAATTATATTGATTATCAACTTTTATTATATTAAAGTAGATTAATTCATTTTCTTCTGGAATTATGTTTTTTATAATATTGTTATAATGATATTTAACTTCGTTTACATCCAAATTCTGAATTAAACTTATATAGTGATATAATTCTTCTAGTTCTTCTCTTTTGAATTCGAAACATTTTAGACAATTTGTTATACATCTACAGCTTACCTTCAAATCTAAGAAATATCTATTAAAGTCAATTTTTACTATGCCAGTTAAATTACTTCCCTTTCTGTTGTGCAGTGATAATTTCTCATATTCTAATTTAAATTCTTCAATCATTTCCATGTTAATATATATTTTCTTTGTTCGTTAAAAAAATCAAGGATTTGATTAAATATTTGATTGTTAGTCAAGTCATAATTTCCATATGTATTTGTTAGTGTTTTTATTTCATTCCAGTATTTTAAATCAGACTCTGTTGGTTTTGGGTTTGCTCGACGTTCGATCATGCTTACGGCAAGATCTTCTAAATCATTGTATTTTTGTTGAATTATTTTTCTTCTTTCGTCAATTAAAGCTTGTTTACGAGACATATCTGAATATATTACATTATAATCAGGTTGGTATAAATTAGGGTAACCACTAACATTGTTATTTCTATCATTTTTATTGTTCTTATTATAAAATATTCTTCCATCTACAAAACCTGCGTCATATCCTTCACTAAAATATCCCGATTTATTCATAATTGTAGATTTATTGGGGATTTCATTTCTACAATTACACCCTTTTTGATAACCTTTAACATAACCATTATAATAATCGTATAATTGTTGACTTTCAGCATTATTTGATAATAATAGCATTATGATAATTGTAATTATATTTTTCATTGTTTTATTGTTTTTTTACAAATTTACCTGTTGAACAAAAAAATGTTTATACGTTTTACTTCTTTTTTAGAAATTTTATTACTTTTACAGAAGTTAAACTTCTTAATTATGTTGGAATATCATAAAAAAATTAAACAATTTCGTGAGATGAGAAATTTCACACAAGAATATATGGCTGATATTTTAAAAGTTTCTCAGAGAGCTTATAGTAGTATCGAAAATGGTCAAACTCAACTTACTGTTGAACGATTATTTGAAATTTCTCAAACTTTACAAGTAAATGTAGGGGAGATAATAGGTGTAGATAATAAATTTATTTACAACAATAATTTTAATAATAATGCAACCCAAAACAAAGGAAATCTTGTTTTTAATCAAGATACTTTTGAAGAACAAAAAGAATTGTATGAACGTTTGTTAAAATCAAAAGAAACGGAAATAACTTTTTTAAGGAAAATCATCGAAAATCATTAAATCACTTTAAATCTAATAATTTCTACATTCCAAAAATCTTATACGCCTTATATGGCTTCCCCTTTCTTTTTATTTCTAAATTAGCATCGTTAATATTTTAACCGATGAAAACAATACTTCTTTTGGGAGCTGGGCTTTCCAGTTCTTCTTTAATTCGCTATTTTTTAGAACATTCTGAAAAATTTGACTGGCAATTGCGTGTGTGTGACCAAGATTTAGCGTTGGTTCAACATAAATTAAACGGACACAGACGTGGAGTAGCCTTATCATTCAATGCGCTTGACCCCAAAGAAAGACAGCCTGAAATTGAAAAAGCGGATTTGGTAATTAGTATGTTACCTGCCCGTTTTCACGTTGAAGTTGCAAAAGATTGTATTGCGTTAAAGACAAATTTAATTACGCCTTCGTATGTTTCTGAGGAAATGAAAGCCTTAGACGAAGAAGCAAAAGCTGCGGGAATTATTATCATGAATGAAATCGGTGTAGATCCTGGTATTGATCACATGTCTGCCTCTAAAATCTTAGATGAAATTAGATTACAAGATGCCGAAATTCATAGTTTTAAATCGTTTTGTGGTGGTTTAATCGCTCCGAGTAATGATACAAATCCATGGAACTATAAGTTTACTTGGAATCCTCGTAATGTGGTGATTGCAGGACAAGGACCAGCAGCAGCATTTATTGAAGAGAAAGAATATAAATACATTCCATACAATCGTTTATTTCAACGTTTAGAAACCATTGAAATTGAAGGGTATGGAAAATTTGAAGGGTATGCAAATCGTAATTCACTTTCTTATAGACCAATTTATCAATTAGACAATATTCCAACTATTTATCGTGGTACATTGCGTAGACCAGGATTTTCCTATGCATGGAATATTTTTGTAGAGTTGGGAATGACGGAGGATAGTTACAAATTAGAAAATTCAGAACACTTAACACCACGTAATTTTATCAATGCTTTTCTGCCTTTTCAAGTAGGGGAGTCGGTAGAAGACAAATTTAAGCGTTTGTTCACGAAAGGGGATGATGAATTATTCCATAAATTTAAGTGGCTTGGTATTTTTGAGAATGAAACACCGATTGGTTTGAAAAATGCTTCTCCTGCGCAACTATTGGAGAAAATTTTGGTGGATAAATGGGTACTAGAAGAGAACGATAAAGATATGTTGGTAATGTACCATGATTTTGAATATTCGATCAGTGGTACACGCCATAAAATTATTTCTTCGATGGTAAATATTGGTGAAAATCAAGTGTTTACTGCAATGAGTAACACTGTAGGTTTACCAGTTGCTATTTGCGGAAAAATGATTCTAAATGGTCATTTAACTTTAAAAGGGGTGCAAATACCAGTGATGAAAGAGGTGTATGATCCTATTTTATCGGAATTAGAAAATTATGGAATCACATTCACAGAAAAACATTCCATTATTTAATAATATCAATCCATTTTCCCGTACGGTCGCGACGCATCGCGACCCCATTTTTTTGGAATTAAATTGCAAAAAAATATTTATTTATATCATTTTCAATCCCAAAATCACACCACCTATTCCCAACCCTACACTCACCACCACATTCGCCATCAACATCCCATAATTACCATTTTCTAATAACTGTACATTCTCTGCAGCAAATGTTGAGAATGTCGTAAATCCACCACAAAACCCAGTAATCAACAATAATTTTAATTGTGGATTCCATCCTTCATTTTTACCGAAGTAACCAATTAATAATCCGATAATTAAACAGCCTAAAAAATTAGTTATGAATGTTGCTAATGGAAATATTCCCTTAAAATAGTGTTTTCCTACATTTGCCAAAAGATACCGCATTACACTCCCAACAGCTCCTCCAATTCCAACAAATACAATCGATTTTAGCATAATTTGATCATTTTTTTTAAGATGTATTGTACGTATAGGGCATGCGCTATGCCTAAACAGCTTCTCTTATCGTCACTTCGTCACTTTACTCATAATCTCATCGGCTTTTTGATTCGCTTCTTGCTCGATGCGTTGCGCTTTATCTTCAGCTGTTTTACGCAATTTAGTTGCTGCAACTTCAGCTAATTTCTTTTTGATAGGATTTCCTCCTGCTTCTGCAACTAGTGCATCTGCTTGTTTATTTCCTTCAGCACGAACTATATCTGCTGCACGTTTTGCCTCTGCTTTTACATTGTCTGCTTGTTTTTGGGCGTCTGCAATTAATTGTTGTTTCTTTTTTGTTAAGTCTTCTTTTACTTCGTTGACTTTCTCTGTTACTTTTTGTTTTACAATCGTTTTAACAGAATCTTTTGCTTGTTTAACAGCATCTTTTAACGAATTTTTTAGGTTCCCTGTTAACTTACCAATTGATTCTTTCAAATCAACGGAAACTATAGGTTTAGTTGTTTTTCCTGTAATCATCGCATTTACAGGTATAATAGATGGTAATTCTTGAACTTTTAATTTAATTGGTAAACCATTTAATTTTGCAAGTCCATTTTCTATTGTTTTTAGTGCTCCTGCAGGAATTTCCTCCCTAGGAATATTTAATACTAATTTGTAATCTAGTTCTTGTTCAAAAGAGGTTGATCCAGAAATATCGGTATTAATTTTCCCTAGTTTTACCGTAAATGGTGTTAATGTAATTTTTCCATTGGCAAATTTGAATTTTGCTTTAAAATCACGCATAGTTTGAGAGGCTAATTTGGGCATATTTAATTCACTAGACAATTTTGTTAGTGGTTCATATCCAGACACATTGATTTCGTTGGATGAGATATCCCCATTTCCAGTCAATGTACTGTAAACCGGTTCCATCGATGTTTGGAGAATCGTTTTCATCGTAAATGTAGTTGAAATTTTACCTTTCACATATTTTGCGATTGGCGCTAGTTTTTCAATGGTTACAAAATTCTTCGCTAAATCAGCTACACTAATCTGTTGGATATCATAGCTAAAATTAACACTTGGCTTATGATGATTTTGCGTATTATAGGTTCCATCTAAACCAACTTTACCACCAAGTATTTGCATGGTTAACTGATTCAACGAAGCAATTTCTTCCTTCATGCCAACTGAACCTTTTGTATTTTGTATGGAAATCCCATTGTATTTTATGGTTTTTACATCCATGTTTAAGTTGACATCCAAATTGTCAGGAATTAAAAAGGCTTCCGTTGCTTTTGTTTCCGCTGTATTTGTTGTTTGTTCCGTAGGTCTTGTAGCTGTAGGAGTAGCACTAGTTCCCATCAATGCGTCTAAATCTAAGGTATTACTCGAAAAATTGAAATTTCCTTTCAATAGTTCATTTTTAAATACATAGGCTAAATAATTGTCAATAGTACCTTGCATAGTAAAATCACTCGCGCCCATTTTTGCTTGTAAATTTTCCAAACGTAAATTTTGTGGTGTAAAATGCAGTTTCATGTTTGCTACTTCAACAGCTGCAGGTAAATCTTTCGATTTGTAAATAATATCAATTAATTCAATAATTCCATCTGCATCAAACGCTTCATATCGTTCTTGGTCGATGGTACTCATGTTTCCTTTCAATGCAATATCTGCAAGTAGTTTCCCTTGGTAGGATTCACCTTCAGTCATTGGCATAACTTTTCCTAATGTTGCTAAGTTAATTTTAGCCATAATTTTAGCTGCAATTGCCGGATCACTCATCGGATTGCGTAGTTGCATAGACATGTCTATTAGATTACCTGCAAAGTCTGCATGAAATTTTGAAACATCTAATTTCATTTGGTCTAAATTGGAACCTCCAGCAAAACTTGAATTAGCATCTATTGCTATGTTTTTAATGGATTGTGGTAAACCGGCATATTGAATGGAAGCATTTTTTACTTGAATACCCGCATCCCAACCTGGCATATTTTTATCATCCATCACTCCTTTTACTTTTGCATGCATGGCTAAGGTTCCTTGCGTTAACATGCCTTCGTAACCAGATTGATAGAAGGATGGAACTAAGGATAAGAAATCTTTGAATGTTGCTTCTTTTGCTGCTAATGAAAGGTCCATATTGTCTTTATGTTCCAACATTTCATAAAATCCATTCAGAGAAAATTTGAGCGCGTTTAATTCAAATGTGTTTTCTTTTAAGGTAAATTTTGATGTCTTTTCGGTGAATTCCATCAATAAATTAACAACGAAATTCGTTTTTACTTCTTTCAAATAAGACATACCATCCATCTCATAAGTAAAGGCATCCATTGTTGTAGTTGTTTTAAAGTCAATGATATCTGCTGTTAAATCTCCTTTACCTACATGGGTTAAATTTTGTATGTCTGCGAATAAATCCATGCTTTGATCGTCATAGCGTATGCTCGCTTCGTTGATCTCGTATTTTTTTAGACAAAGTTTAAATGCAGATGTGTCCGCTTTTTGATCTGTTGTTTTTGATGTGTCTGGTTTAACGATGTTATAATTTGCAGTTCCATCCTTCATAACACGCACATCAAATTTTGGTTTGTTAAGTATGATTCCTTCAATTTCCATTTTGTCACCACCAACGACACTCCAAAAATTTAGATTTGCCTCAAAACTTTCCATTTCAGCCAAAACTACTCCTTGGAAGTTTTTATCCGTTCCAGTAACTTTTAATCCTTCCAATCTTGCTGAAATATGTGGAAATGAACTTAAAAAGGTTAGATCGAAATCTTTTAATTCAATATCCGCAAGTAATTGTTGTTTCATTTCTTTTTGCACCAATTCTTTGATCTCCGCTTTAAAGATATACGGCACAATGATTGCTAATAATAACAGAACTCCAAGCGAAATTCCTGTCCATTTTAAGATTCTTTTTGTGATACTTTTTTTCACTTTTTCTTCCATGGGGTGTCTGTTTTATTGTTAAATGTAATTTATATTCTATTTAAGACAATATATTTTCTAGCTTATTTTTCCATTTTTCCCAATCGGGCATTTCTTTACTTTGTAAATCCATAAATTTTTGTGAATGGTCATGATGTATCAAATGGCATAATTCATGAATTATGACATACTCAATACAAGCTTTAGGAGCTTTAATTAATTCAGGATTTAATATTATTTTACCTTTAGGAGTGCAACTTCCCCAGCGTTTACTCATTTCTTGAATGTATATGCCTTTAGGAGAAACATTGTATTTTTCAAAACGTTGAATAAGTGGTTCTGCTATTTCAGCAAATTTCACTTTCGCTTTTACTTTGTACCATTGTTTGAGTAATCTTTCAGAATCAGATTTATCCGTTTTTGCTATTTCAATAAATCTTCCTTTGTATCTTACTTCAACTTTCTCACTTTGAATCACTTTCAATAGATATGTTCTACCCAGATAAAGGTGAGTTTCACCTGAGATATATTTTCGCTTTGGCATTTTTGGGAAAAATCCTAAAAAGTAATCTTGTTGTTTTAAAATCCATGGAGCTCGTTTGCGGATTTTTTCTTCAATTTTTTCCAATGAAATTCCTGTAGGAGCTTTTACCGAGATTTCCATTTCTGGATCAACAGTAATACCAAGTGTTTTTCTGTCTGAATAAAACACTTGGTAATTGATTGTTTTTGAACCAAATTGAATAGATTGTAAAATCATTTGTATCGAATTTTAGCAACATCTACAATTTGTTCAGCCATACGATCTATTTCTTCAAAGGATAAACTAATTTGATATTTATCTCTCAATTCATCAATTAAATAGTCTCCTATATGGTGAATCATTTTTCGAGTAATATCCACTTTGTTTTGCCAATCTACTTCGATTAAAGGTAAAATAATATCGTCTGCTGCTATAGCTATTTCAGAAGACCATAAACTTAATTCATGTGTACTTTTTGTTTTAGCTTTTAATTCTTCGGCAACTATTCCGTAAAAGGCTCTTGCAACATCTCTGAAATTCAAGATTTCGGGAATGTCGGAATCTGTTCGCGATAAAACTTGCTCTTGGATTTCTCTCGCTTTATTCAAATATTCCAATTCTGTAATTCTACCTTCCTCGTATTCTTTGATTGTTTCTTTTAATAGTTCTGAGAATTTTTTGTAGAAAGCAGGATCTTCTTCCATCTTTTCAGTGATGTGTTTCGCTGTTCGTGATGCAATTTTATCTGCCTTTGCTACCGTACCAATTGTTTTTTCTACTTCATCTTGAAAAGCATTCTTGTCAAAAATATTGACCAATTCGGTTATTTTCTCCACTTTTTCAGTGGTAACATGTGTGTCTATTAATTTTTGAATTTGTCCTTCATATTGCTTGTAATCAATAGCATCTGAATAACGTTGTACAACTGCTTGACGCAACTTCATAAAGAAAGCTAAATCCTCTTTGTAGCGATTCAGTAATTTTTCATCCGTTTTTTTATGAAACTCAATAGATGATAAAGCTAATTTTAAAATACGCGCATAGGAAGAGAGTTTATCATAAAAGCTTACTCGAATGGCCTCGTCTCTCAATAATTGTTGGTAGGCTTCGGCATCTCGTTTGTTTTTTATTTCCTTGAAAATATCCCAAAGCTCTGCATGTTTTTGGGGTAATTGTTTCAATTCTTCATGGATATTAATCATTGTTCCTTTTAAATCTTCTGTATCAAAATCATCAAACGAAGAGTAGGTTTCTAATGCTTCATCTAATGCTCCTAAAACACCGTAATAATCGATGATGTAACCGTAATCTTTATCAGGATAAATACGGTTAACTCGTGCAATTGCTTGCAACAAAGTGTGACCTTGTAATCTTCTTGTTAGATATAAAACCGTATTACGTGGAGCATCAAATCCGGTTAGTAATTTATCAACTACAATGATGATTTCTGGATAATCGGAATGAGAATAACGATTGACAATGTTTTTCTGATACTTATCCGCAGTACCATGTTCGTCCATCATTTTTTTCCAAAATATTTTTACTTTGTCAGAAGTTGCTCCATATGCACTTTCTTCTCCTTCACGATCATCAGGAGGGGAGATTACCACATCCGAAGTTACGATGCCTATTTCATCCAAGTAATTTTTGTATTTGATGGCTGCTTCCTTTGATTGGGTAACTAATTGCCCTTTAAAAGGTGTTCCTTGGAAATTTTCTTTAAAGTGTTTACTGATATCCCAGCAAATTGCGTAAATCTTTTGGTCTGCAATGTTGAGTTGGTCTTTTCTACTAAGTTTCTTTTTTAAATCGGCTCTTTCATATTCACCTAATGGCTCGGATACCATCCCAAAATAGTTGTCTAAAGGTGCAGCATTTACATTTTGATACGCATGGCGACCTTCGTACATCAATGGAACAACTGCTTTGTCTTCTACCGCTTTATCAACCGTGTAATGGTCAATTAACGTTCCGAATTTGGATAAAGTATTTTTGTCTTTTTTGAATAAAGGTGTTCCAGTTAATGCAATGTAACAGGCATTTGGTAAGGTTTTTTGCATTTCAATATTGAAACTACCATGTTGCGTTCTATGTCCTTCATCTACCAAAACAAAGATATTATGACTTTCTAATGGCTTTGGAAGTTTTTTAATGGCTGTTTCAAATTTATTAATTATGGTTGTAATGACAGCATCGCTTTTACTTTGCAATAATTCTACTAAGCGAGAACCTGTGGAGGCATTGTTGATGGCAATGTTACATTTACGAAACGTTTCTGTGATTTGGGTGTCTAAATCCGTTCTATCGGTAACTAAAATAATTTTCGGATTTTGAATGTTTTTATCCATCGCAATGGCTTGAGCCAACATCACCATCGTTAAAGATTTTCCACTACCTTGCGTATGCCAAATAACTCCTCCCAAACGTTTTCCTCCATCAACTTTTTGTATTTGAGCCATTGTTTTTTTAATGGCAAAATACTGCTGGTAACGTGCAATTTTCTTAGCGCCATCATCAAATAACATAAAGTTGTAGGTGAAATCTAATAACCGCTCAGGGCGACATAATCCATAAAGGTAATTGTCTTGTTCCGTAGGCAAAATATGTTCTTTTTCTAAGGCTTCAAAATGACCTCTCACATAACCATATCGTTCGCTAAAAAGTTTATCTTTTGCCTCCTTGGGTAAGGGTTGGTTTTTGAGTTTCAGTAAGGTGTTTTTGTAATCGTTTTTTGCTTCATTGCTTGGAAATTTTTCTTCCCAATGCGCCCAAAATTTCTCCTTTGTACCTGTTGCTGCATAACGACCTTCATTCGTGGAAAGACTTAACAAAGTCTGTGCATAAATATACAAAGAACGAATTCCGTCTTCTTGTTGATTGCGTAAATGCTGTGAAATAGCCTGTTGAATAGGGTCTTTCATGTCCGGGCGTTTACATTCTATAACTGCTAAAGGAATACCATTAACAAACAAGACTAAATCTGAACGATAATGTTCTTTACTACTCGCACGCATGACACTGAATTCTTCTGTTACGTGAAACACATTGTTTTGGTAATTTTTCCAATCAATGTATTGCAAGGTGAAGCTTTTCTTGTCTCCATCTACGGTTTGTTCTAACGCCTTTCCTAATGTTAGTGTTTGATACACTTTTTCAGAAGCATGGATAAAACCATCTACTAACGGAACATCTTTCAAGGCTCTGATACCAGCTTCAATATTCGCTTCTGTAAATTCAGCTGTTTTGCTAGATGAAAGTTGAATGCGATTTATTTTATGTAATTGCTCACGTAAAATATCATCTAATATTACGTTGGAAGTTTTATTTTGACGTGCTTGTAAAGCTTCTTCTGGAGAAAGATAGGTAAAACCCAAATTAACCAACAATTGTAATGCTGGTATTTGAGAAATGTGATCTTCTATGAATGAGGGAGTATTCATTAGTTTACGATTTAATTTTATTAAGTATTTTGAGATCTCAAAATTGTGTGTATCTTTGTTAAGCTCATTCTGCCACAATCGGAGAAAGGAGTTTCGAAGCTCGATACATCAAGATATGTACCGAGCTTTGCGTTTTTTTTAGTAAACCTCATTCAATTTCTTTTTAAATTTTTTCTCAATTTGCTTTTTTCCTCCCGGCTCGTTGAGAAAATAGGCTGTTAAAAGATAGTAATCCAGTTTACTTCTCTGAGGTTCAAGAATCAAAACGTAATCATTGGTTTTATTGTAGATGTAAGTTCTAATTACATCTTTTCCATTCACTCTATCTTCATAACTAAAAACAACAATATCCGATTTTGTTAACTCATCAATATGTGGTTTAATCCAATGAAGGCGTATAGATCTAGCCATTTCAAATGTTCTCTTTCTTGTTTTTTTTCCGTTTTCATCTTTATCTCCTTTTGTCGTTAAATGGTGGTAAAGGGTTTCCATGGGAGATTCACCTTCTATTTTTGTTGGTCTAATTTGTTTAGATCTAAACTTAAAAAGTAAATTATCTTCAATATCGCGTTTAAAAATACGCATCATTGATTCTTTTCGTTGATACTCGTTGTATTGTCCAACATCCAATAGTTGATCGTATTTTTTTGTAAGATTTAAAGGCATATAGATTACTTTAACTCAATAAAAAATAAATTGAACTTGTCTGCAGACTTAGGTGTAGATTGATTGATTGGAACTTTACAATGGGATTCAATTTTTTGAATTAATTTGTTTTTAGCTTCCATCTTATTTTTTTCTCTCAATTTATAATTTATTGCGCCCATAATTAAATCAGTCATTTGCATAATATAACTTTCATTCGAACGTATAAACTGACAATTACGAATGGATGCATTATACTTTAACACTTCTTTTAACTTATGTAATTTTTTATGACTTCTAGTATCTTTTATGTCCATATATATATTGTAATGATATCCCATATTCATCTTGTGATGAATCAACTGATAATACATTCTAAAATAAAAGTCATCATAAGTAAAGCCTTCCCTATCTTCATTAATTTGAGATTTATCAATAATAATAGAGCGAAAGTTTAGATCTGTGGAAAAGAAATAATCAACTAAATCTGCATAGAACGGATAGGCACCACCAGACACATTACTCCATTTAATTTCTCCTTTTATTTTATATTTTGCTTTTATGGCTTTGATACTTTCATTGTGCTGTTTTAATTGGTTAAAAGCAGAGCTAACATAAGCTATCATCATATACGGCATCCCATCATTTTGCAAGTGGGTACTTTCGTCGCAATAAAAATTGAAGGTTTTACTCATAATATGTGTTTAAAAAGTCTTAAAAATTATTTTTTTATTCAATTATAATTAATTTGACATTGTCTGTGCAAAAAATGTGATGGACTTGGCGAGTGACATTGTTCACCCAATCGCATTGCCTTAAGTTGCGTGCCTCACTTACGAAGTAAGTTTTTTTGTGTCATTTAACCCTCACCTTCCCCGTCAACAACACCTGCATCAAGCCTTTTTTCTGCAATTTTTGTTGTTCTAGTTTGGCTTTTAATAGTGCTATTTCTTTATCTGCTGTTTGAAGAACTTGTGCGATGGCTGTTTGTTCTTCGAAAGAAGGAATTTTTAACTCCAACTTTAAAAAGTCTGATTTATTCATCACCTTATTCCTACCAGCTCCTCCTGGTGAAATCAAGTCTAACATAAATTTCATTTTAGGTTGAATAATTACATATCGAAAATAATTTGGACATGCTTTATCTAAAATAAATTCATAAGTTGGGAAACGATGTGAAGCTAATGCACCATTATCCTCAGGTTTTACTATCGCAATTGCTTGTTCCCAAGCGAAAGTTATATTTACAATTAAATCATTTGGACGAACAATATAGAATTTATCCATACTGTTTTTTTCTGGTTGTTCATCTAATTTTAGAAAAGTTCCTTTACCATGACTTCTCAAACCTATACCTAAATATGGTACGCTTGGTTTTGGAATTTCTCTTATTACTTGTTTTACAAAGGTGTCTAAAGTTTGAACTTTCCATTTTGTATTTTCAAACCCCTTCAAACGTTTCTTCCCCGTCAACAAATTCTGCATCAACCATTTTTTCTCTTGTTCTTTTTGAGAAATAAGCGCTTGTGTTTTTTGTATGGCTTCATCCCACGTAGAAAGAATGTTGGCTATGGCTTTTTGTTCTGGGAGGGGAGGGTGGGGGATAGGAAATTTAAAAAGATCTTGAAGTGTAATACTAACTTGATTCGCATTTCCTCTTATTAAAGTTTCTATAAAATCGAAATATCTTTTTGTTTTTAAATGTGAATAAAGGAAATAATTATCACCATTTTTAATTCTTAATCTTACAGCATTTTGATTCAATAAAGAACCTAAATGATTTTCTGTAATTAAAATTGTTTTACCTACCATTGAGTCATAAAGTGGTGGTCTAGAACCTACTGTCTGAATAACAATATCACTTGACTTTAATTCCCATTCTTTGAGGTTTTTAGCAATTTGATTGCTAACAAAAGTAGCTCCTTCTTCTTTAATTCCATTGGCATTTGTGTCTGAAATTCTTATCACTCTAACACCCTCATTAATAAAATCAATAGAATCAAAAGGATATCCTTTTTTATAATTTACAACATCCCCTAATTTATAAAATTCCCATCCCTCAGGAATTTTGTTTTCCAGTTTTTTAGTGGTTGGGGTTTGTTTGATATTGGGTGCCTCAGTCTGCACAGTGTTATTGTTTTTCATAGAATTAAGCGTTAAGGTGAAACGATTTTTCAATTTGCTGTAAGACAATAGCAGCATCTAAACTTGGGATCCCCATATCTTTGAAGATTATTTTATTGGGTAAATTTCCTTTCATAGAATTGATAAACTCTTTTAAGTGTAGCTTCAATTCATTGGGTAAGTTAAATTCACTATTTACAGGTAGCATTGCAGCCAATTTAAACACATCGTTCTTGTGTTTTTTCAAGTGCTTAGCATCTTCTTTTCCACCTGCATTGATGCGCTCGGTGATTTCTAAAAATGCTTTTGCTTTCAAACAAATGAGGGCTTCTAAATTGGCTAAACGAATATTGTTTTCTATAACACTATGTTCTAATAGGAAGTTGTAGTACTCCTCATTCATCAATATCGCCGATAAACTTGAAAGTTCATCGTCAACCGGTATCGGTGTGAGGTGAGCAGGTTCTTCTAAGTCAATGGTGTCTGGAGTTCTTGAAAACAACTCTAGTTGAAATGGAAAATCTGACTTTTCGGGTTTCATAAAACGGTAATAATTGCGCTCATCGTTGCTTTTTTCTTGTCGCTCGTAGTTCCCATCCTGAATGAATTTCCAAAACTGTTTTACAAACGAACTATTTAATGCTTCTACAATTAAAATGAGATCAATGTCTTTGGTTGCTCTTGGTGTAAATCCTTCTTCTTCCATCAGGATATCACAAGCAGTACCACCTATGATAATGTAGTTATCTGTGTAGTCTTTGAAATATTGTTTGAATATATCGAGTCCTCTTACCATATAAATTTTTCTTCAATTTGTTCTAATGCCATTTCTATGCGCTCATCTTGTTCCTCTTTTAAACTTAAATAGAGAGATAAAGGGTCAACGACATTATTTTTTAGATTAACTAATTCACTTAATAAATATGGATTATATTTCCATATTTCGAAACAATATTGCCCTTCATAAGGATTTTCATCCGTGAAAGCATGTTGATTTGAATGTTCGTAGTAATTATTTTTTTCCAGTACGTAATATAATTGTTTGCTAGGATTCATATCTGTATATTCAGTTAAAGCAGATAAGTTGCTTTGCATTACCACAAATTCAGGTAAGTGATCTACATAAACTTTTTTTAAGACTGGGTTTATAAATATATTTTCATTTAAAGCATATTCCCAGATTTCTCTTCGAGTCATCAAAAATCGAATGTTTTTATTTTTATCACCAACAATTTCAACTAATTTCAACTCTTTCAAATTGGCTACTGCTCGTGTAATTTCCATAGGTTTAAGCCCTAGGTTTGCTGCGATAACTTTGAATGGCTGTTTTTCAATTGCTTCATTATTATTCTTATCTAAAATATAAATCAACACCATTAATTGTGCAGTAGGACTTAATTGTTTTACCGCTTTTTTAAATTCTAATCCATTTTCCCTAGTATCTAACAAGAATTGAGGAATATACATTTGTTTGTTCGGAACAATAAAAGCTATTTTCTTTTCAAACAACTTTGTTCTAGTGTACACATCAATTTGATCAAGAATTAATATCGTTGGTAATGCAAAGACTTCTTTTATAACCTCTTGATGTTTTTCTATTTGTTTAGTATTTAATTGATTTTTTTCTTTCTGCAAGAAGATAACAAAAGCTCTATTCTCAATTTTCATTATCGCCCATTCATACGCTTCTTTCAGATATAATGGTAATAACTCGATCTTGATTCGAGGTGCAGGATCAATAACAATATTTAATCCTAACAAAGTTTTTATATATTCTTTTAATTTATTCATACAAATAATAATATCATTAAAAAGTAATAATATCAAATATAATGATATTAATTAAAAAATATGATATTAATTTATTTTTAAGCATTTTTCATTTTCAAATTGTAGATGTTCATTGTTCTTAACATACCCTAATTGATTGGTTACTAAAGTTGTGTTTCCTATTTTAAATTCCTCTCTATTTCTATGATGATGACCATAAATCCAATAATCAATGGTGGAATTTTCAATAAAGTCAAACAATTCTACCGCAAACGCTTGATTTAAGATACTTCCTTTATATTCTTCTGGATAATTTAGGAAAGTCGGTACGTGATGCGTAACCACAATACATTTTTCAAGCTTATTTGCTAAAACAGTTTCTTTGATAAAGGCAATATTTTCTTCAAAAAGTTCGTTTGATCTCCTTGTAGTAAATAGTTTATCTCCATCTTTAATTAGATGATAATCATTTAATCCGTTTTGAATGTGCCAAGCATTTTCCGTTGAAATTGAGGTCCAAAGTGTTGAGAATATAATGCGGGTATTATCTTTTTGAATCCAAAAATTATTGATTAAAAATACATTCGAACGAATATCCACTTTGAATTGACCGGTTCTATCTTTCAAATTTCCATAGTAGTATTCGTGATTTCCAGCAATCCAATACGTTTCTTTAAAATGACTAGAGCAAAAATCAAAAAAATCATCAGCAAATTCCATTTTTTCAAATGGAACAATATCACCCGCAAGAACCAAAATATCTCCAATTGGATTAAGAGGATTCTTGCGCATAAATTCTCTATTCTCAGAAAATTCTAAATGTAGGTCAGAAGCGAATTGTATTGTCATATTTATATTCCTAATTCCTTTAAATACTTTTCCATTTGCCCTTGAACCTCTTTCAGTTCACTTTCTAAACGTTCTATTTCAGATTGTACAGCATTGATATCCACTTCCGCTTCTTCTTCAAACGTATCAACATAGCGTGGAATGTTTAAATTGAAATCATTCTCAGCAATCTCTTCAAAAGTGGCAACATAACTGAATTTTTCTTCAATTACACCTGGGTTGTATTTTCCTTCGTTAAAAGCATGGTAAGTTGTTACAATTCGTTCGATATGTTTATCATTTAACTTATTTTGATTTTTACCTGGATCGAATTCTTTACTTGCATCGATAAATAATACATTCTTATTTTCGTTTCCTTTTGTATCAACATATTTTGATTTATTGAAAACTAAAATAGCTGCTGGAATACCAGTACCGAAAAATAAGTTAGCAGGCAAACCAATAACCGCTTCTAACATATTTTCTTCGATGGTTTTTTGACGAATTTTACCTTCTGCAGCACCACGAAATAAAACACCGTGAGGAATTACAACACCGGCTTTTCCAGTTTCATTTAATGTTTCAATCATGTGAGAAATGAATGCCCAATCACCTTTACTTTTTGGTGGAACACCTCTCCAAAAACGGTTGTATTTATCTGAAGCAGCTTCATCCGCACCCCATTTATCTAAAGAAAAAGGTGGGTTCGCAACAACTGTGTCAAATTTTAATAACTGGTCGCCATCTTTTAACTTGGGATTTCTAATTGTATCTCCCCAACGAATTACCGCATTATCATAACCGTGAAGAAACATATTCATAACTGCCAATGCCCAAGTGCTACCATTTGCCTCTTGCCCGTATAACGCAAAGTTAGATGAACCAACTTCTTTCCCCGCTTTAATTAATAACGAACCAGAACCACAAGTCGGGTCAGAAATACGCGCACCAGGTTTACTTTTAGTTAATTTTGCTAATAAGGTAGAAACCTCGCTAGGCGTGTAAAACTCTCCGGCTTTTTTTCCTGCGTCACTTGCGAAATTTGCGATAAGGTATTCGTAAGCATCACCAATAATATCATTATTTTCTAAATGAGAAGGTGTTAAATCTAACTCACTAAAATCAAGTAATAGATTTTTTAAACGTGTCATTTTATCTTTAGAATCCCCCAAGTTACTGCTGTTGAAAGAGATATTTCTAAAGATACCTGAGCCATCTTCGCTTGTTAATTTTTCTCTATTTGCTTCTTCTAAATCAGTTAAAGCGATATCAATTAACTCACCAATGTTTGATTCATTTCTGTTTTCATACAAATAATCGAAAGTACTAGTTGTAGGAACTAAGAAACGTTCTAAACTCATTGCTCTTTCAGCTCTCGTTTCGTCACCACTGTATTGATTAAGATAAGCTTGTCTTTTTTCCTTATTTACGTCTGATACATATTTTAAGAAAAGCATTGTCAAAATATAATCTTTGTATTGACTTGGGTCAATTACTCCTCTAAAAGTATCGCATGCTTTCCAAACGACCTTGTTTACATCTTGTGAAGTGATTTTAGTTGCCATAATTAATTTTTTATTGAGTTTATAATTAAGTGATTCAATTTATTTTCTTTTAATTCATTAATTCGTTGATAAATATACTTTTCAGTTGCTTTTAATTCAGCTAGCTTTAAAACAAGTTGTTGTTTTTGAATGGAAGGCAGAGGGATTGTTAATTCTTGCAAAACTTGTCTGTTGATGGAAGGTATCGAAGAACCTTTAGATTTTGATATTAGGTCATTTTGAGTTGTTGTTAAATTCAGATACCAGGATAAGAATTCTGGTAATAAAGTGTTTTTATTATTAATTTTTATCACTGAAAAAACAGTTGAAGCAACAGCTGGAGCATATTCACCTTGATAAACAGCAGATAAAAAAGTTACTCCTTTTACAATTATTAATACGTCTCCCTTTGAAAGGATGTGGTTCTCTAGATTTTTTGAATAACTCAATACAGGCGAGATTGAGCCTGAAAGTTTTCGTTCTTCATCAAAGTCTCTAGCTTGTAAGTAGTACACATCTCCTTCTTGAATGGTGTTTGAGTAAACTCCAGAATTGATGTTTGCAATCTCCTTTAATTTCATTTTATTCTTAGTAATTGAATTACAAATATAGAAAACAAATCTGAATAATAAAATAAAAATCTAAGTAATTAGATTACAAATTATGAATTTTTTAATAATAAGATAGTAGTTGATCTTTTTTATTTAAGTGTAATTCTTCTTCAAAGCGGATTTACTACAAAAGTTGCAGAATTGCAAATCAAATCCTAAATTTGTTCTACTTCTTTGTTTTATTTTGTAAATTCATAGAAAGAAGTTGTTTATTAATCATTAAAAAGTCAAAAGTTTTATGCCTTTTTACGCGAAACTTGGTAAGTTCCCTGCTAAACGTCACACTACGTTTGAAAAACCGGAAGGTGGATATTACTATGAACAATTGTTTGGTACGGAAGGATTTCATGGATTTGCATCCCTGTTATACCACGTGCACAGACCAACACAAGTAAGATCGGTTTCCTCTCCGATTGATTTAACTCCGATTGCTGCAATCAACAAAAATATTTCCTCCCAAATGTTGCGAGGTTTTGAAGTTGCTCCAAAAGAGGATTTTCTAGAAAGCCGTACGATTTTATTGTTTAACAATGACTTAAACATTGCGTTAGCAGCGCCGAAAAAATCGCTTCGCACGTATTTTTATAAAAATGCGGACGCGGATGAGGTAATCTTTATCCATAAAGGTTCTGGAAAATTAAGAACGTTTTTGGGTAACATTAATTTTGA
>CALPMT020000015.1 GCA_943324745.2 Chitinophaga pinensis
ATACGCGAATTAAATTCTATGGGTGGAAGATTCTTTTCTTCAAAATATAGATGTAAAACTCCTGCCTTTACTTCACTTCGGAGGAAATCAAAATAATCTACCAAAAAATCAGGTAGAAATAACTTTATTAAGTCAATTGTCAAAATCGTTTTTTGAAAACAAAATTACTAATTTTAAAAATTCATCCCCAACTTTTGGTCATGACCCCATTTGTTCAACTATTTACATTTACTGAAATTTCTAGAAAAATCACAAAAAAAGATTGGCTCAAAGATTATAATCCACAACTTCAATTAGAGTTCAGTTCTGTTTAATTAAGGGGGGCTTTTTTTTGAAAATTAGAAATCAACTTAGTAAAATCAATACTTCTAGGATGTAAATCGATTAATTTCTATTTTTATAGGACAATAGTGAAAATTTACAACAAAAAAAGATGTAAACAAATTATTTTTGAAAATTAGTTTTTGTAGCATTAATCAAAGCGTCTGTGATAATTTTTCTAATATCGGTACCTTTATTTTCAGCTATATATTGATACGTAGGTAGGTGATCTTTTGAATATTTTGACTTTTTAAATTTATACCTTAAACTCTCTATATTTCCCATAATCCCTAATCCTAAGGAAAGAGGTATGGGGCTGTCAACTAGATAAATATGATAATTAAAACTCATATCAAGATTATGTCTTCCTTCAATTATTGTTTTGTATTTATCCATTTTTAACACAAATGGATAGATATCTATTTCATTTTTAAAAACAGTAAATTCAACAGAAAGGCTATCAATTTTATTTTTAGTCTTATTATTAAACATTAGTTTTTTCGAAATATCCTTAAAAGTAGGTCCGTCTAAAACCACTAAATCTTTAGCTTTTAATGAAGATGCTGCTCGAATAGTAGATTTTTTAGGATTGTAGTTTGCATCAAGATATGTCTCAGCTGTCAGATGATATTCAGCCTTACCAGAAAAAGAACTTAACATAGGCATAATTGAATCCATATCTGGAATCATTTGCACAAGTTTATTGATATCAATGTCATACATATAATAATCCATACCAACAAACAAATGATTTCTTCTTGGTGTTTTATACATTGCTGTAAGTTTCATTTTTGCAGCTTGAGTGGTAAATAACAAATCTTTTAGTACCATTACACCATCTTTAATTCTAATATCTCCGGAAATATCTTTTATATAATCTCCCCCAAGTTTAGCTTTACTAATATCTGTATGCAACTGAATATCTATACCTTTTGGAACCAAATAAGGATCTGAAGAAGTTGGAGTTTTCTCTTTAATAACATTTTCTTTTTCACCAATTCCAGATGTTAAATTCATTAATTCATTAATGTCAGTATTACTACTCTGAAATAGAAAATCTCCTTTTAAAAGAGAATCTTTTGTGATAAATGAAAAAATGTTCAATAATTCTCCTTTTAAACTAAATGTTGAGTTGTTGATTTTCATATCACATTCTGAAATTGAAAATTTTTCGGGGTTAAAATTGAGACTTAAAGTTGGTATTTGTATGGGATAATTTAATTCTTGAGTTTTAAGATTAAAACTAGACATACTCAAATTACCATTTGCCAACCATTGCGTTAGAATTTCTTTCTGCCTTTCGTCATTATCAATGGAAGTATTCAACTTTAAATTATCATATGATATATAATTTCCATCAATCTTAGAACTTAATTTTTCACTATTTAATGCAAATCTGATATCCTTTACAAATTTTGATCCATTCTTAGGACATAAAGTAACTTTACCATTTGGCTTAGTTACATCCATAGCAATTTCTTTAGAGTCATAAATAATTTTTTCAAAGTAATAATTTGAAGAAACGTTAGGTATTAAATTTGTATTAGTAATATCCGATGTTTCAAAAGAAATAGTAGAATTAATCAATTTTGCATTAAACTGATTTTTTTGTTTTGCATTAAAAATTGAAGATTTTAAGTTTCCTTTCATAAAAGATTTTTCATTTCCTGGAAGTTTAAAATTCACAGATGAAAAATCTGTTTGAATAGCATAATCTTCATAATTCAAAAAGAATGACGCAAATGATATATTACCTGTGCTTTTTATTTTATTTAATTTATTATCTAAAATATCCTGTAAATAAAATTCTCCATCTAAATCTAAATCAACTTTTCCTGCCATATTTAGATTGATACCTTTAGGAACTAATGGAACAAATTCAGCACAATTTAGAAAAGATTTAGTATTTATTAGACATAATTTTTTTCCAAACAAATCTTTCATTTTAGCAGAGAAAGACATAGTTGATTTATTCGTAATCATTTTAAAATCAGCTATTGATAATTCTGTGTTGTTATTTTCGATAAAATCAGTATTAAAAGAAAAATTCGTAGAAAGCGAATTAAGTGAAACAGGAATTTTGTTAGACTTAATATTTACATCTTTAAGTTTCATATCTAAATGAAACAATCCAGACTCAGGTTTATTTGTAACAGGTCTTAAATTATTTGTTAATTTGTCAATGAAATGATTAATTTGATTAACATTAAACTCACTTTTAATAGTTGAAGTAATAACACCATCTAATTCATCGACAATACCTTTAGGGAATAAATTCGTCAAATTAGCCAGATTAATATAAGTATTTATTTTTAAATTAGAATTCAACTCAGTAAATATATTTTTCATCAAACCTTCTGTATATAAGGAAGATTCTGCTAGATTTAATTTGGCACAATTGATCTTTAAATAAGATGAAGAATCTGAAGAAAAATCCGTCTCTATATCACAATAAAATCCTAAATCTTTAATAGAAGCAGGTGTGAGTGAAGGGAAATCTAACGCTATCTCTTTTAAAGATAGATTAGACTTCAAAACAGGCATTTTATCACTTGAAATCTCACCTTTAATATTACCTTTAGTTGAAATATATCCAGAAACATTCATTCCTTTCAAGCTACTCTTAAACTCTTTAGGAACTAGAGACAACAAATTACTAATTGAAGATTCATTCAAAAAGTAATTAATATTTGTATTTATTTTCTCAAAATCGTCTAAAAAAGAAACTTTTCCATCAAATTGTAAAACATTTTCGTTAATTGAAAATTCACTTGGTTTAAAAATTACAACTTTGTTTACAAAATCATAATCAACAGGAAGGTTTACTTCCAAGGATAAATTATTTGAATAATCTATCCCTTCATATTGGCAAGAAATGTTTGATTTTTTGATGTTTATTATAGCAGATAAAAAATCTTTTTTATAAATACCTTCAATTTCAGCATTAAAATCATTCACATCTAATGCTATTTTTTGAGACAAATCTGTGTAATTAATATTTACATTTTCGAATAGTAGTTTTTTCAGATTTATTAAATCAAAATCAAAATCTGATTCTTCTTTAGTAGATGAGTCTTTGACGGCTATATCAAAATTAGCTTTACCGTCTTTATCAACAAAGGCGTTTACCTTTGTATCAATTAATTCAATTTTTTTTATGATTACTTTATTATGAAATAAAAATTCACTAACATCAACTATTCCAATAATTGACTCGGCATTTAATAAAGTATCATTTGATGCATTTTTTGTTGGGCTAATTAACTGTAAATTATTTATTTTAACTCCAAATTCAGGGAATGTACTAAAAAAAGTTAATTCAACGTCTTCAATTTCAGATTTACAAGTAATTAATGAAGGTAGTTGTTTCTTAATTAACGGCGTTAATTTTCCAGGTGTAAAAACAAACCAAATTACACTACATAAAACTATTAAAACAAAAGAAACTAAAATTGATAAATAGATTGTGATTTTTTTAAACCAAAATTTTATATTCATAGGTTAATTTACTTTAGTAAAAGTTTCTAACTTATCAAAATTATCTTTCTTAGATAATTTTGAGGCACTCAACTCTGTAATTGTATATGTTTTTGGAAGAGTCCCACCAGTTGTCTCTAGGTAATGATTTTCAATTAATTTCGATCCCTCAAGCTGCCAATTGAATTTTTGAGCATCATTTTCTGTAATATCAGTATCTGATACATCCCAGGTAGAACCAGTACCATCAGTATTATATTTATAATATACCGAATTATTTAATTGCCACTTTCCTATCAATAGTTTTTGATCAAATGTTGTCTGTTTTTCAGATTCTTCTTTTTTACAAGAATTAAATATCAAAATAATAATCAAAAATAGGAATACTGAAAATATAGATTTGAATCGAAACATTTTTTTTTTTTCAAATATACAAAACAATAAAATATAAAGTGAAAAAACACCACGAAACAAAAAAACAGGAATTAATCAATTCACATACCTATAATTATGTATTTCACTAAGTTGATCTATGAATTTCAAAAGTAAACCCCTTTAATTAGGCAGAATAGAACTCAATTTTAAGTTGTGGATAATACTCTTTGAACCAGTATTTTTCTGGGTTTTTTTTAAAAAAATAATTGTATATTATAACTATGTTGTTGAACAAAATGTAATCTGCAGAAGCTTATTAGATTATGGGATTCTCATTTTCGTATTTTTTTTTATTTTAAAATCTTTTAAACCTTCTGTTTAAATAGTCGTTGAGAAGTAGAGTAATGCGAAATATAAATATAGTTAAGAGTTAAAATAGTAATATTTTTTTAAAAAGTCAAGAATACTATAGTGCATTTTTTCAAATGGTTATTTTTGTCATTATTTGAAAAATTATTTATTATGCGAGTATCTGATATTCTTTCCTATTTAGAAAGCAAGTTTCCAATAAGTAGCCAAGCTTCGTTTGATAATTGTGGTTTATTAGTTGGTGATAATCAAGCGATAGCTAAGGGTGTGTTAATTTGTTTGGACTGTACGGAAGAAGTAATAGAAGAAGCTATTTCGTTAGGTAGTAACCTAATAATAGCTCACCATCCATTAATATTTAAAGGAATCAAAAAACTAACAGGTTCCAATTATGTGGAACGAACGATATTAAAAGCGATTCGTTCGGAAATTTCAATTTATGCGATGCATACGAATTTAGATCATGCTATTAATGGAGTAAATGCTGAAATTGCTTATCGTTTAAACCTTGTTAATTGTCGTGTTTTAGATCCGCAACCAAATGTACTAGTGAAATTATCCGTTTTTGTACCTGTAACTCATTCAGAAATTGTTCAGGAGACCGTTTTTAAAACTGGTGGAGGACAAATAGGAAATTATGATTCTTGTAGTTTTACAAGTAAAGGTGAAGGTACATTTAGACCTTTAGAAAATTCAAATCCATACACAGGTAAGCATGCTGAATTTTCTCAGGTAGAGGAAAAAAAGATGGAGTTTTTAGTTTCCATACATAAGCTTCAATCAGTCATTAAACAAATGTTAAAAGTACATCCATATGAAGAGGTTGCGTATGATGTTGTTTCTCTTCAAAATGTAAATACCTTTGAAGGAAGTGGTATGATAGGGGAGTTGCCTAAATCTGTAAATTCGTTAGAATTTTTAAGTCGTGTAAAAGAAATCTTTAATTGTGGAACCATTCGACATACCAAATTGCTTAGTAAAGAGATAAAAACTGTTGCGTTTTGTGGTGGTTCCGGTAGTTTTTTGTTGTCCAAGGCGATTCGCCAAAAAGCGGATATCTTCATCACAGGTGATTTTAAATACCATGAGTTTTTTGATGCTGATAAACAGATTGTTATTGCTGATATTGGGCATTATGAAAGTGAACAATTTACTTCTGAATTAATTTATCGTATTTTGACGGAAAAATTTGTTAAATTTGCATTTAATGTAACAAAGGTTAATACAAATCCTATTAATTATTTCTAGAAAATGGCTGCAGCAGCAAGTAAAAAAGAAGTATCAGTGGCAGATAAATTAGATGCCCTTTACCAATTACAAAAAATTGATTCTGAAATTGATAGAATCAGAACTATTCGTGGTGAACTTCCATTAGAAGTGCAAGATTTAGAAGACGAATTACAAGGTCTTGAAACTCGTTTGATTAAATTACAAGATGAAATTAAAGAGTTGGAGCAAGATGCTACAGATCGTAAAAATGCAATCAAAGATTCTGAATTAGCAATTGCTAAATACAAAGAACAACAAAATAATGTTCGCAATAATCGTGAATACGAGTCGTTAGAAAAAGAAATTGAATTCCAAGATTTGGAAATTAAATTAAACGACAAACGTATCAAAGAATCTAAGTTCACATTATCGAACAAAAAAGAATTACTTGAAGATGCTACTGTCAAATTTGAATTACGTAAAGGTGATTTAGCAAGTAAAAAAGCAGAATTAGATGAAATCATTGCAGAAACTCAAAAAGAAGAAGAAGCCTTGATTAGTAAGTCTGAAAAAGCAAAAGGAGCTGTAGAAGAGCGACTAGTTGTTGCGTATACACGCTTACGAGGTAACGCAAAAAACGGATTGGCTGTTGTACCTGTAGATCGTGATTCTTGTGGAGGATGTTTTAATAAAATTCCACCACAACGTCAATTAGATATACAAACAAAACGTAAAATAATCGTATGTGAACATTGTGGTAGAATTTTAGTTCCAACAGAAGAATAAGATTTTAAAACAATATAAAGAAGGCTGATTAATTTAATAGATAAAAAAATTACAAAAAGCTATTTTTTGTTTTTTAATTATTTAATTCGACAGATTTTTTTTCTTTGATTATAGTTACTATATTGTAGCTAGGATTTTTTTACAGAAGTTTAAATTATATTTGAAACTGATTTTAATTTCAATATAACTGCTGATATGGACTGATAATTTTAATGTTTTGTTAGTTTCTTTAAAATTATCATAACAAACGCCTAACAATATTATTATTTAATATTAATTATAAATATTATATATTAGTTGTGTGAATAATTTTCGGGTCTTTATCGCAAGTAGCTATATTTCAGTTTGATAGGTGTTTAATTAAATTATGGTATAATGTTAACCTTTTATCATTATATTCTGTAACAGATTTATAATACGAACGTTTGAATTTTTATTGATTTATAAAAGTGTATGTATAATTCCTAAAAAAGTTTTACTGCTAAGTGATAGCTATTAATTGCATTTTTATGCGATGTTTACGTAATTTTTTATTACCTTTTGCTTTAATCTACGGTCTAATTACGTGGATAAGAAATAAATTTTTTGATTGGGGATTTTTTTCAATATATCAAATTCCAGTCAAGTCTATTTTAGTAGGGAATCTGTCGGTGGGAGGGACAGGGAAGACTCCTCATGTTACTTTTCTTGTTGATTTCATATCTCAAAACTTTAGTACTACAATTTTGAGTCGAGGATATGGACGAAAAACGAAAGGTTATTTAGAGGCTAATTCGCATGCTACAGCCTTAACTATTGGAGATGAACCTTTGAGTTATTATAAACGCTTTCACGATAAAGTTTCAGTAGTGGTATGTGAATCTCGAACAGAAGGAGTCAAAAGAATACTGCAATCTAAAAAAACAGATGTTATAGTGCTTGATGATGCCTTCCAACATCGAAACGTTCAGGTTGGATTTTCCATCTTACTTATGGATTATACAAAGCCATTTTATCGAGATTTTATGTTGCCGACAGGAGATTTGCGGGAATTTTCATGTGGAAAAAAACGTGCAGATCGACTTATTGTCACTAAATGTCCAAAGGTATTGACAGAAATCGAGAAAAATGAAATAATAATTCGTTCAGGGTTTCCTGCAAGTCATGTATTTTTTTCTAATATTGTTTATGGAGAAGCGATTAGTTTTTCTAGTGAATCTGTGAAAATAAATCGTAATGTATTGTTAGTAACAGGGATTTCTAATCCAACTTCTTTGTTTGAATATCTGATAGATTTTGTGAATAATGTTGAAATGATGACTTTTCCAGATCATCATATGTTTACTTTATCGGATATTCAAAAAATTCACACTAAATTTGAAGAGTTAGAAGATTCTTCAGCGGTTATTTTAACCACAGAAAAGGATTTTATGCGATTGCAAGCGATTTTAATGAAAGAAGAAATTGGAAAATATCCTTGGTGTTATGTTCCAATTTCAATTTTAATTGATCGAGAAAAAGATTTTATAGAAGAAATAATAAGTTATGTTGACACAATTTAAAGAATCTGTTGATTTTATTTTAAGTAAAACTTCAGTAAAACCTTCTGTTGGTATTGTATTAGGAACAGGTTTAGGTGGATTAGTAAAAGAAATAGAGGTTATTAATGAGATTTCGTATTCGGATATTCCAAATTTCCCGGTTTCTACCGTAGAGAGTCATTCTGGAAAATTAATTTTTGGTAAATTAGGAGGAAAAGAAGTTGTTGCCATGCAAGGACGTTTTCATTTCTACGAGGGATATGATTTAAAACAAGTGACTTATCCAATTCGTGTAATGAAATTGTTAGGGATTGAGAAGTTATTTGTAAGTAATGCTTCGGGAGGTGTTAACCCTGATTTTATTGTTGGTGAGATCATGATATTGAATGATCATATTAATTTCTTTCCTGGTAATCCATTAATCGGTAAAAACTTTGATGAGTTAGGACCACGTTTTCCAGATATGAGTGAGCCATATTGTCCTAAAATGATCCAATTAGCAAAAGATATTGCTAAAGAACACAATATTCGTATTGCTGAGGGCACTTATTTAGGATTAACAGGTCCGACGTTAGAAACACCTGCTGAATATAAGTTTGTACGAACAATTGGTGCAGATGCTGTAGGTATGTCTACTGTCCCAGAGGTAATTGTAGCTCGACATATGGAAATACCTTGTTTTGCGATTTCTATAATTACAGATTTAGGAGTTCCTGGTAAAATTAAAAAGGTAAGTTTAGATGAAGTGATCGAAGTTGCTTCAAGACAAGAACCAAAGATGACATTGATTTTACGTGAGTTAATTGCACGTTCATAGTTTATGGAAAATACGAGAGAAAAATACGAAGTAGTTATTGGATTGGAAGTTCATGCGCAAATGTTAACGAAAACAAAAGCGTATTCCAATGATGTGAATGAATTTGGAGCACACCCTAATACGAATGTAAGTGTTGTTTCGTTAGGTCATCCGGGAACATTACCTGTGATGAATAAAAAAACGATAGAAAATGCTATTAAATTAGGGTTAGCTTGTCATAGTAATATAGCTTCCAATCAATATTTTGCACGTAAAAATTATTTTTATCCAGATTTACCCAAAGGATATCAAATCACCCAAGATAAAACTCCTATTTGTACAGGTGGTCATTTGGTGGTGAAAGATGATTTAGGAAATTATAAAAATGTTGGAATTACTCGTATACATATGGAGGAGGATGCTGGAAAAAGTATCCATGATGTAGATGTGTATGATACATTGGTCGATTTAAATCGCGCCGGAGTACCTTTATTAGAAATAGTTTCAGAACCGGATATTCGTTCTTCTCAAGAAGCTTATAATTATGTCGCAGAAGTTCGTAAATTAGTTCGATACTTAGATATTTGCGATGGAAATATGGAGGAAGGGTCGTTGCGTTGTGATGCAAATATTTCTGTTCGTTTAGTAGGAACAATAGAGTTCGGAACAAAGGTAGAGGTTAAGAATATGAACTCTATTCGTAATGTTCAACGTGCGATCGAATTTGAGATTACTCGTCAAATAGAAGTTGTCGAAAATGGGGGAGAAGTATCTCAGGAAACTCGTGGGTTTGATGCGTTGAAAGGAATTACTATTTCAATGCGTTCTAAGGAAGCAGCAAACGATTACCGTTATTTTCCAGAACCAGATTTACAACCTTTGTTTGTTGATCAACCTCAAATTGATGCTATAAAAAATGATATGCCAGCTTTACCAAGAGAATTGTATTTAAAATATACAGAAGAATTTGGACTGTCGGAATATGACGCTACTAACTTAGTAGATAATAAATATATTGCGCTATATTTTGAAGATGTTTTATTACATACAAAACAGATAAAAACTGCCGCTAATTTACTAATGGGTGAGGTGAAAAGTTATTTGAATCAACAAGCTGTTGAAATAACTGAATTCCCTTTGAAACCAAATGTTATTGCAGAATTAGTAAATTTAATCGAAGCAGGTAAAGTATCTTACTCTATTGCTTCAAGTAAAGTTTTTCCTGCATTATTTGAATTTACTGATAAATCAGTGTTGGAAGTTGCGACAATACTTAATGTAATTCAAGATTCTGATGAAGATAGTATTGCAAATTATGTAAAACAAGTTATCGAATCAAATACAACAGAGGTACAACGTTATGTTGCGGGGGAAAAGCAATTAGTTGGATTTTTAATGGGACAATTAATGAAGGTGTCTCAAGGTAAAGCAGACCCAAAACAAGCAAATCCAATGTTGAGAAAAATATTGGATGAATTATCTTAAACTATTAAATATGCGTAATTTACTTTATTTATTTACTTTGTTATTTATCGTTTCTTGTACGGAAACTAATGATAAAGATGCGAATAAGTCTCAATTACCTGTGAATTTTTCAATTCATGGTGAAATTTTAGGTGCCGCAAACCAAATGATTTTTGTAGAGGCTCAGAGTTTAAGAGGAGTGATCAAAATTGCAGAATCTCACACCGAGGTTGATGGATCATTTAAAATTGAGGGTAACATTAAAGGGTTTGGGTTGTATCAATTAAGAGTTGGAAAAGATCAGGTTAAAAGCGTTCCTTTAACATTATGTCCGCAAGATAAAATTTCCATTATTGCAAATTATGCAAATTTTGAGCAAAGACCCAAGATTTCAGGAGCAGTATGGACATCAGCTATAACAAAATACATGGAGATTTTCAATAGTTTTGCTTATAAGCAAATGGATTTGATAAATAATAAATCATTGTCAGAGGAAGAGAAATTGAAACAATTTTTTGAGATAAAAAAGCCTTTAGATGAATATGCAAAACTAGAAATGCTTAAAAACCCTTCAAATCCAGCAAATATTGTATTGAGTACATCATTAACGCCAGCTATGGGGTTCGAAAATTGGGATGTGAGTAATTTAGATATATTGAAAAAAGTATTAAATGCTTATAAAATAAAATATCCGCGTTCGCCTATTACTCGATCATTAGAAATGCAAATTGAACAAATTTTCAATTCATACAATCAATTTAAAGGAACCAATTCAGTTGATCAATCAGCACCAGAAATAAGCTTGAACGATCCTTCTGGAAAAAAAATAAACTTAAGCTCATTGAAAGGACAGGTTGTGTTGATTGACTTTTGGGCCTCATGGTGTGGACCATGTCGCCAACAAAATCCAAACCTTGTTGCCTTATATACTAAATTCAAAAATCAAAATTTTACAATTTTCAGTGTTTCTTTGGATAAAGATAAAGAAGCTTGGAAGCGTGCGATAAAAGCTGATGGTTTGATTTGGAATACTCACGTGAGTGATTTGTTACAATGGGAAACTCCTTTAGTGCAACAATTTGGATTTAATTCAATTCCATTTACAGTTTTAATTGATAAAAATGGAATGATTGTTGGTAAGAATCTTCAAGGTGAAGCTTTAGAACAAAAAATCATTTCATTATTGAAATAACATAATATGAAGTATTTAATAGCATTATTAGGATTATCTCTAAGTTTAGTCGTTAATTCTCAAACCTCAATTCAGGTTACGGTAAGTGGAACAGTATTTAATTTGACACAAGATTCTGTTTTTATTTCTCAGTATAACGGTCAGGTTTACCGTGATTTAATAAAAGCTAAAGTTGATAAAAAAGGTAATTTCTCTTTACTTGGTAAATTACCATCTAAAGATGTATATGTTTTAAGAGTTTCTAAAAATCAGCATATAAACTTAATTTTGAGAGAAAATGCTTCTATTCAAGTTTATGGAGATGGTAAAAACTTGATTCAACATATGAATTTAGTTGGTTCTGAGGAAAGTGCTCAATTAAACAAGTTTATTATACACATGGAAGATTATAATCGTAAAAAAGACTCTGCTAACTTGTATTTACAGCAACACCCAGATCAAGAGAAATCGGTTAACGAATCATTTATGACTATTTATCAAAGTTTTGAAGCGTATAAACAAGAGTTTTTTAATGCTAATCAAAATTCACCTGCACTATTGCCTTTATTGTCATTATTTGATCCAAGTCAAAATTTTGAAATATATGAGATGTTAGTCGATCATATTGTAAAAGGCTTCGATGGTGCACCAACGGTTAATTTGGTTAAGGCAAATTATTTGAATTTTAAAGCTAAGCATGATGAATTAGCCTTTTTATCGCCTGGTAAAGAAGCTTTAGATTTTATGCAACCAAAGTTTGATGGAAAGCCTTTACGCTTATCTGATTTGAGAGGGAAAGTTGTCTTGCTTGATTTTTGGGCATCTTGGTGTGGCCCCTGCCGTAGAGAAAATCCAAACGTAGTTAAGATTTACGATAAATATAAAGATGCTGGTTTTACAGTTATGAGTGTTTCTTTAGATAAGGATAAAAATGCTTGGCAAGAAGCTGTTAAACGAGATAATTTATCATGGCCAAATCATGTTAGTGATTTGAAAGCATGGTCAAATGAAGCTGCACAACTGTATAAAGTTTCTGGTATACCTTTCACTGTTCTAATAGATAAGGAAGGTAAGATCATTAAAACGAATGTTCGAGGAGAAGAGTTAGAATTACTTTTAAAGAACGTTTTCGGTTTTTAACATGGAATTAACTCCAAACAAAAAAGTTTATTTTGCATCTGATTTTCATTTAGGAGCCCCTACTTACGAAAAAAGTCGCGAACGCGAAAAATATATATGTGCTTGGTTGGATATTATTAAATCTGATTGTCAAGTTTTATATTTAGTAGGTGATATTTTTGATTTTTGGTTTGAATATAAGTTTGCCATACCTAAAGGTTTTGTACGTTTACAGGGAAAAATCGCAGAATTTACAGATGCAGGTATACCAGTTCATTTTTTTACTGGGAATCATGATATGTGGGCATTTGATTATTTGCCCAAAGAGTTAGGTGTTGAGATTCATTATAATCCAATTGTGACCACTATAAATGGTAAAAAATTATATATTGGTCATGGAGATGGATTAGGTCCTGGAGATTATGGATACAAACGATTAAAAAAGATTTTTAAAAATAGGTTTATTCAATCCTTATTCGGATTCATTCATCCTAATCTTGGTATAGGGTTAGCTGACTTTCTTTCCAAAAGAAGTCGTGCTAAATCGGGACATTTGGATGAGGTATTTTTAGGCGTAGAAAAAGAGTGGCTAATTGAATATTGTAAAGAAATATTAAAAAAAGATACTATTGATATTTTTGTTTTTGGTCATCGACATTTACCGATTGAACAAAAAGTTGAGAATTCAATGTATATTAATCTGGGTGATTGGATTCATTATTTTACTTACGCGGTATTTGATGGAGAAAAAATTGAATTATTGAAATTCAAAGACTAACTAATTGTTTACTATAATTTAGGAAAGTTATTAGTTGATTTTTTTGTTTTTATTTCAACATTCTCATAAATTCTATTTTCGTCAATAAAGACATCTTCAATTTTTAAAAAATTTTGATATTTTTTTCTACGAGTAGCTATTTGAGGTTTTATTCTTGGATAAATTATTATTTCGGAAATATATATCGCTCCGATTTGAATTAAAAATAATGTTATAAAAATAATTATTGTTTGTGTTTGTTGCTTTGAATAATGGATAGCAGTGTTTTTAGGCTTTTTACTTAAGGCCATTTCGATTTCTTCTACCACTTTACAGGGGTAGGCAAGGTTTGGGTTAAAAAGAAAGAATGATTGAATGTTTAACTTTTCAAAAAGATTTTTCGAGTCGTTTAGTTTAACCAAATTTTCTGTATTTTGTTCATTTATCTCTTCTATATTTGCTTCGTAAACTTCATCTTCGGCGCCATCTAACTTATCGCTTACATAGATAAAGAACGAAGCGAAAACATACCAAAACACACCAAATAATGCATAAATAATTGGTATGTATATATGTGATTTAATTTTTGATTTTAATCGTTTACGTGTTTTTTTTATACGATAATAGATTATGCAATATAATAATGGAGTTAAAATACCGTAGATAATATTGAGTGTATCATCCTCATAGAAAAAGGTAATCCATAATGCATTAATTACAATAAAAAATAAAAACAAAGAAAGCGTTTTATAGAATAATGCGCGTTTCCGTTCTTTAGCTTTTCTAATTTGAGAAATAGACATTTATTTTTTTCTTCTGTTTTTTTCGATAGAAAGTAAGGATAATTCTCTACTCGTTTGTCCTGCAACAGATGTATTTTCATCTGCACGACGAAGTAGATAGGGTAGGACCTCTTTAATTGGTCCATATGGCACATATTTAGCTACATTGTAATTTAATTCAGCAAGATTGTATGAAATATGGTCGCTCATGCCTAATAATTGTGCAAAGTATATAGATTTAGAATTTTTGTTTATATTATTTTTTTCAATCAGTTGGCTTAAATATAATGAACTTTCTTCATTGTGAGTTCCTGCACAAAGAGCCAAACAATCAATGTTTTGACATATAATTTCCAAGGCATGGTTGTAGTCTTCGTCCGAATCATTTTTTGTTTTTTGAATTGGAGAAGTATATCCCATTAAAACAGCTCGATCGCGTTCTTTTTCCATGTAAGCGCCACGTACAAGTTTAATTCCATAGTGGTAATTACCTATACGTGCCTCTTCAATTAGTTTTTTCAAAAAATCAATTCTATCGTGACGATACATTTGAAGTGTATTGAATACGATAGCTTGTTCTTTATTGAATTTTCTAATCATTGCTAATGTAATTCGATCTATACTATCTTGAATCCAACTTTCTTCAGCATCAATAAATACAGGTACATTATTTTCATAGGCTTTTAAGCAGATACGTTCAACACGTTGTATGATTCCTAGGTAAGATTTTTTTTCTTGTTCGTTTAGTTCATTGTGAATGGAATTTGCTTTTTCAAGAATATTAAATGATGCTATACCCGTTACTTTGAAAACAGCGAATGGAATAGCAGGATTACCTTTTGCTTTAATAATTGTTGAAATAATTTCTTGTGTTGTTTTTTCAAAGTCAGACTCTTCCGTTTTTCCTTCTACTGAATAATCTAAGATTGTCCCAATTTTATAATCATTCAGCTCTTTGATTTTAGATTCACAATCATTAATGTTTATACCACCACAGAATTGTTTAAAGATTGTTTTCTTGATTATTCCATCAATGGGTAATTTTAATTTTAGTGCAATTTCGGTAAACCATTTCCCAAGTTTAACTACGAGAGGATATCCTATAATTTTAAATAACCAATAGGCACGTACAAGGTCACTATCGGTTTTGCTTTTAAAAGCAATTTCTGTATTTTCAAAAGTAATCATAGTACAAAAATACTTTCATTTTATGTAAAATTTCAATTATTTGAAATGAAAAATTATCAGTTTTAAAAATATATTGTATTTTGTATAATTATTTCAAATTACTAGTTATGTCTTATACAATCAAATCAAATACATACCTAATAGAAATAGGAGATTTAGAAGATTCGTCCTTCCAGGATTTTATGGAACAAAAGTATGTGAATTCACGTAAAATAATAGTTGTAGACGAAAACACAAACGAATATTGTTTAGAATATTTATTGACTTCATTTGATTTTTTGAAAGAAGCAGAGATTATTTTAATTCCTGAAGGAGAGGATAGTAAAGTATTGGATTTGTGTGCTCAAATTTGGGATACATGGACGGATTATCATATTGAACGAAAAGATGTTGTAATCAATTTAGGGGGAGGTATAGTTTCAGATGTTGGTGGATTTGCAGCTTCAATTTATAAGAGAGGAATTGATTTTATCAATGTTCCTACTACTTTATTAGCCATGGTAGATGCTTCAATTGGGGGGAAAACAGGTGTTGATTTAGGTAAATTTAAAAATCAATTAGGGGTGTTTACAGATCCTCAAAGAGTATTTGTTGATTTGGCTTTCTTACAAACATTGCCAGTTGGAGAAGTATATAATGGCTTTGCTGAGATGTTAAAACATGGGTTAATAGTAAATGCGAAACATTGGGAAGAATTATCTGTTTTAAATGAAGTTGAACAAGAAATAACGATTGAACATATTTATACATCACTTTCTATTAAAAATGGAATTATTTTGGAAGATCCATTTGAAAGTGGTTTAAGAAAAAAATTAAATTTTGGTCATACTATAGGTCATGCTTTGGAAGGTCACTTTGCAGAAAAGGATCCTATATCACATGGGTATGCAGTTGCTTTAGGTGTTTTAGCAGAGTCATTTATATCATTTAAGAAGAATTTTATTACGTTGTCTGAGTTAAATGATATTGAAAGGGTTTTACTTTCAAATTATGAATGTATTGATTTATCGGGCGAAAATTTGAATGAAATTTATCAATTAATGCTAAATGATAAGAAAAACGTGCAACAAAAAATATTGTGCGTGTTATTAATAGGTATAGGAGAGTGTGTTATTGACCAAGAAATATCTGAGCAAGAAATTGTAGAATCGTTAGAGTATTTAAATCGTCTCCATCAGGAGGAAAAAAATGCACATGAAAATTAAATTTGCCTTATTTAATGGCTTGATTTCATGGTTAGTAACATTTCTTTGATTGCTTTAAGTCGAGAAATGATTGAATCATTATCGATCACATTTTCTTCATGAGAAAAATCGTCTTTGGCTTTAATTGAATTTTTAGCTCCATCTAATGTAAAACCTTTCACTTTTACCAAATGATAAATTTTGTTAATATTTTCGATGTCTTTTACTGTAAATAATCGATTCCCTTTTCTGTTTTTTTTAGGTGAAATCACTTGGAATTCTTTCTCCCAAAACCTTATTAATGAAGTGTTTACATTGAACATGGTAGATACCTCACCTATGGTGTAGTATAATTTTGTTAGGTTTTCTGTAGATACTTTATTCAAGACTTAGGTTTTACGATGTGAAATTAGTGATATTTTTGCAAACGAATGAAAACAACAATCATCTATATTTTTTTTTTTTTAAGTTCAACTTTGTTATTACCTAAAATAGGTCATTCTCAAACTAATTCTAAAAAAGATAAACTTAAATCCCCTTCGAAGTTAGATTTCAAAGTATCAACAGATACAGTTCCTCATAATAATAGTGCTTATGTAGATAATATGCTAGGTTTTGCAAAGACTTTTTTGGGTACACCTTATTTAAGTTCAGGAGCTTCACCCACTGGTTTTGATTGCTCTGGATTTGTATCTTATGTACTTGGGAATTTTGGGTTTGACGTTATACATTCAAGTTATGGTTTGGCTGAATATGGTCGAACCGTAAAATTATCAGAAGCACGACCTGGTGATTTAATGTTTTTTAAAGGAAGTAATGCAAGTTCAAGTAGAATAGGACATGTTGCAATTATCTATGAAGTTAATGCAACAGAAGGTATTAAGTTCATACACGCATCCTCATCAAGGGGAATTACGATTGATCGATTTAATGGGAGTGGTTATTATGTTCCTAGATATGTAACTACGAAACGTTTAGATTATGGAGTTGAAAATGTTAAAAACAAATAAAGGTAAAGAATAATGTTTGACCTTTAAATGATTATTTGAAAGTAAAATATTTTTGAACAATGTAACTAAAAATTACAATGATTGATGTTGTAATTATTTGACTAGGCATAGGCCACCAATTAAAATATTCAACAAATAATTTCAGTAGTACATAGTTTAAAAAAACACTAAATATTACAAAAAACAAATGACGTGTGAATTGTTTTTTTCCAGGAAGATTACTATCGTTCCATACTACATATTTACTTAATAAGAATCCGATTGGAAAAGTCACTCCAAATGACACTAAGAAAGAAGCAATATGTGGTTTAATTATAAAAAGACCTAAGTTGACATTAACCTGATGAAACAAATAGTGTTCAGAAATAAAAAATAGTATTAGACCGAAAAGCGTATTTCCACCACCACAAGCTAGGTAATGATATGTTTGTTTATCCATAAATCGTTTGAATAGTGGATAAAATAGATCGAGAAAATTAAAAATAACAATTTGAGCTTTATTCATTTTTTTCAAACAATTGTATTACAAATGTACAAAATCAGAATACAAAATGGAATTTATTTCGGTAATTGAACTTAGAAGATTGATTATGTGTTTAGTAACCTTTTTTAATTTTATTCGTAAACAGAATTTAAGGTTTAATATGTTCATAAACTTAATTTGTTTCTATGATTAAATATTTGTTAAACAGTGTGTTGATTTCACTTTGCGTCTTAATAGTTTCTTGTAAAAGAAATACTGAGCGTTATTCCTTTTATATAAACTCTACAGAAAATTCTGATCTGCCGTCCATTGTTGCGAAGAAGAAACTAGTTGTTTTAGCAGAAAGTAGTGCTACATCTTATATTAATTTGGAAGGAGTTAAAATGGGATTTGAATATGAATTATTAAAAGAATATGCTAAAAGTATAGGAATAAAATTAGAAGTTAAGCTAATAAATAATTTAGATAATGTTGAGTTACAATTGAATCGTTTGGAGGGAGATATCATTGCTTGCAGTTATACGATTACAAAAGATAGAAAAAAGAACATTGATTTTACGATGCCTTATTTAAGGACAGCTCAAGTTTTAATTCAGCGTTTACCGTCAGATTCTACTCCACAGTATATTAAAGACCCTATGCAATTAGCTCATAAAAAAATTGCAATATGGAAAAATTCAAGTTATTATCATCGAATTAAGTATTTAGAACAAGAAATAGGTGAACCAATAATTATACAAGAGTTAGACGGAATATATTCGCCAGAAAAATTATTAGAAAAAGTATCACATAAAGAAAATGATTACACGATTGTCGATAATCATATTGCACTTGCAAATGCATTTAAATATCGTCGATTGGATCATCATTTACGGTTGAGTATTAAGCAACAAATTGCTTTTGGAATACGTAAGAATAGTCCAATACTTAAAGAAAGTATAAACGCTTGGTTTAAAGTATTTCGAAAGACTCCACATTTTAAATTTTTAAAGCATAAATATTTTGACGGAAAAGAATTATCTCACCTAACATATACTGATTATCTAAATTCAGGAGGAGGAAAATTATCTTCCTATGATAAATTGTTTAAACAAGAGTCTGCTAAATATAATATGGAATGGCACATTATTGGTGCTATTGTTCAGCAAGAATCTAATTTTACACCATATATTAAAGGAATGGGAGGTGCTTTTGGTTTGATGCAATTTATGCCAGGAACAGGCAAACATTATGGTGTTCATGCTTTATCATCACCTGCTGCTCAAATTAATGCTGGTATGAGAAAGATATTTACCGATTTTAAATTTTGGAATAATATTCCGGATTATAATCAGCGCATAAAATTTGTGTTTGCGACTTATAACGCAGGAAATTCACCAATTGAAAATGCACAAAAACGAGCTGTACAAAATGGCTATAATCCATTGATTTGGGATAATAACGTGGAGTTAGTACTTCAAAAGTATAAGGGAAATCGGATTTCATCATATGTCAAAGAAGTATATCATCGTTATCAAACGTTGAAATCATTATATGAGTAAAAAGCGTTTAATCGTGATTGCTGGACCCACTGCTAGTGGTAAAACTTCTTTAGCAATTGAACTGGCCAAATATTACAATACCTGTGTAGTCTCTGCTGATTCTCGTCAATTTTACAAGGAAGTAGCAATAGGAACAGCAAAACCTAGTCTAGAAGAACAAAATGGTATTATTCATCATTTTATTGACAGTCATTCGTTAGAGAATCCTTTATCAGCTTCTATTTATGCTGAGGAAGCATTGGTTGTTTTAGAGGAAGCATTTCAAATGAACGATTTTGTTATTTTGGTCGGAGGATCTGGGTTGTTTATAGATGCATTATGCGTTGGATTAGATAAAATACCATTTAGTCAGGAAGTTAGAGATCAGTTGAACGTAGAATATTCACAAGTAGGATTAGATAAATTATTAATAGAATTAGCTCATAAAGATCCTGAATATTTTGTTCAAGTTGATCAATCAAATGCAGTTAGAGTTATCCGTGCCTTGGAAGTGATACGAAATACTGGAAACACTTTTAGTTCTTATTTAGTAAACGATACCAAAGCTACTCGCGGTTTTCATACTACTTATTTTGTCATTAATCATCCAAGAGAAATTTTGTACCAACGCATCGAAAAACGTGTAGATTTGATGTTAGATACAGGATTAGTAGATGAGGTTAAGTCAGTTCAACATTTGGCACATTTACAGACATTGAATACCGTTGGTTATTCTGAATTTTTTAGGTTTTTAAAAGGTGAGATTGACTATGAAACTGCTGTCCAACTTGTAAAACAAAATACACGCAGGTATGCTAAACGGCAATTGACTTGGTTTCGAAGGTATCCCAATGCTATTTGGTTACTTCAAACCGAGTTAAGTTTACAAGTAGAGGAGGTAGTATCTTACTTGAAATAAATTCTTACTTTTACTTTTACTACTCGCATTATAATGAAGATTGAATTTAAGCAAGTTTTACCGGTTCCCTTGTCTTCTATGGAGCATCCTACTGATTCTGTCTGGAATACAAATGTCATTTTAGAGCAAGGAAAAAAAGTTGTTATAGAAGCGCGAAGTGGACGAGGAAAGTCAACATTTATTCATCTGCTCTTTGGTATTCGAAAAGATTACACAGGAAATATCTTTATTCAGGATAAAAACTTAAGTGAGTTTACTCAAAAAGAATGGGTTACTTATCGCCAAAATCAAGTGTCAATTGTCTTTCAGGATTTGCAGTTATTTCCGTTTATTTCCGTTTTTGAAAATTTAAAAGTAAAAAACGATTTAACTAAACATTTTTCAGACGATCAATTAATCTCCATGTTGAGTCGTGTTGGGTTAGTAGATAAACTAAATCAACCGTGTGGACAATTGTCCATGGGACAACAGCAGCGTGTGGCGATTATTAGAGCATTGTGTCAACCATTTTCTTGGATATTGATGGATGAGCCATTTTCGCATTTAGATGAATTAAATGCTGAAATTTGCATGAATTTAATCAATGAAGCATGCGAAAAGCATCAGGCAGGTTGGATTATGACTTCATTAGGGATGGATTTGAAATACGATTATGATAAACTAATTCATATTTAATGTTACCAAAAATAGTCTTAAGAAATCAATCGAAAACACAATTAGTTATTGCCTTTCTTGGGGCTTTTTTAGGGGTTCTTTTTTTATTAATTTCTGTCCATTATTTATTGAAAGTCAATCAGTTTGGCGAAGGTTCTGAGATGTTAGGTCCAAATACATTGATTATTCAAAAAAAGGTTTCTGCAACCACAACATTACAACTATCTTCTACTACATTTTCCGCTCATGAAATAAAGCTGATAGAAAAAAAATCGTTTATTCAAGAAGTTCAACCTGTTCAAAGTAATAATTTTGGAGTTGAATTTGCTACATCAGATCCTATGTTGCCATATTTTCGTTCAGATGTTTTTATACAATCGGTCGATGCTCGATTTTTAGATGTCAAATCTAAACTTTGGAAATGGCATGATGGAGATGAGTTTGTTCCGATTATATTACCTCGCGATTTTTTAGTAATGCTAAATACATTTATGAGTTCTTCTGGAATACCACAAGTATCTGATGAATTAGCCAAAGATGTCAATTTTAGTTTATTGTTATCAAATGATTTTTCTAAAAAGCAATTTCGAGCAAAAATAATTGGGTTTACGAATGAAGTGTCATCTATTTTAGTTCCTGATTCATATATGAATTATGGAAAAGAAACATTTGGAAAGAGAGCTGATGAACAAATCACTCAGTTGATGCTTTCAAGTAAGGAAAAAGAATTTGGATTATTCGAAAAATTTTTGGAAGAACAACATTATGAATCTAAAAATTCTCAGTTAGTAACTGGAAGATTAAAAAGTGTGGTTAGTATGTTGTTGCTCGTCATCGTTTTTATTTCCTTCCTTACATTGATTTTTTCATCCTTTGTATTGATTCAATATATTCAATTGTTGATTTCTCGAAATGTTTATGAAATTAGAACGCTATTGCGTTTGGGATACACCCCTCGAAAATTGTATCGTGTGTTTGTTCGATATTTTGTTTTATTGTATTTAGTAATTTGTTTTGGAGCAACAGCCATATTTTTAATTTTTAAGTCTCAAATTGATGCAATATTACATAGCAGTGGAATTTATATTGAGTTGAATATTTCAGTATTTACCTGGATAACTTTAGTGATTTCATTCGTCTTATTTTACTTAACGTCTTTGTTGAGTGCTAAAAAAAGCGTTTTGAAAGAATTTTAGTAATATTTAACATCATGAATCGACTTAAAATTTCTAATTTTGAATCAACATTAACCTATAATTCTATGAAAAAAATAGTATTTATTTTATTTGCACTGGTTTCATTAACTGGCTTTACTCAAAAAATCAAAATTAAAGTTTCAGGTGAAAAAGATACAACCGTTTTTTTAGTTAAATATTACGGAAAAGGGATGTATTATGCTGATACTGCTGAGCTAAAAAAAGGAATTGTTGAATTTAAAGGGTCAAAACAAAAGCCTGGAGTATTGGCTTTGTTGTTACCAGGACAAAAATATTTCGATTTTATTTATGATGGGACTGATGTAAGTTTAGAAACAGTTGGCCCAGATTTTATAAAAACGATGGTGGTTAAGTCTTCAAAAGAGAATGTAATCTTTTTGGATTATATCAAGTATATGAATGATCGACGAACATACGCGAAAGAATTGTCTGACAAACGTGAGAAATTAGGCAAGGAATCAGCAGATTATAAAACAATTGGAAAACAGTTAGAGACTATTTCTAAGGAGGTAATTGCTTATCAAAAGAAAATTGTTTCAGATAATCCAACCGCTTTAGTGAGTAAGATTGTTAAAATGTCAATGGATGTAGAAATTCCTGAAGCACCTAGGAAATCGGACGGTTCATTATTGGATTCTAATTTTGCTTATCATTATTTCAGAGATCATTATTTTGATAATATTGATTTAAACGATGACCGTTTATTGAGTACACCTGTTTTTCATAATAAACTTGATTTTTATTTTGGCAATAATATGTTGCCTCCAATTCCGGATACAATTGTCAAATTTGCGTTTCGTTTTTGTGATAATTTAAATGTTAAATCGGAAATGTTTAAATATTGTGTTACGCATATTACTTCTAATTATGAGAAGTCTAATATCATGGGAATGGATAAAGTGTTTGTTAAAATGGGGCAACGTTATTATTGTGTAAAAAACTACCTAGGAAAATTACAAGGTTCTACTAATATTACATGGATGGATTCTGCAAAATTGGCGGATTTATGTAAAAAAGTAGATATTAATAAGAATTTAGTTCAAGGTGAAATCCCTCCAAATCTTTCATTAGTTGATTCTTCAGACACAAGATGGAGAGATTTCTATAGTTTGAAATCAGACTACACAGTCTTGTATTTCTGGGATCCAGAATGTGGACATTGTAAAAAGACGACGCCAAAATTAGGAGAATTATACACTAAGAAATTAAAAGGTAGAAATGTTGAAGTGTTTGCAGTTGGTAAAGCAGTTGGAGAGGATTATGCGAAATGGAAAAAATTTATCAGAGAGAATAATTTAACATTCATCAATGTAGCTTTAACTGATAAACTTTACAAAGCAGCTTTAGAAGATGCAAGACAATTTGTTCCAAAGTATACATCTGTAGAAGCTTTAAATTACCAAGAAACTTACGATATTTATTCTACTCCAAAAATATTTGTCTTAGATAAAGATAAAAAAATCATTGCCAAAGGTTTATCAATCTCTCAATTAGAGGATATGCTTGATCATTATCAAGGTAAAAAAGATGCACCAAAATTATTCCCTCCTGATCCTGAAGATGAGGAGCATGCAAAAGAGTCTACACACTAAATTAAAGGCTGTTTCATTATTGTGAAACAGCCTTTTTTAAATCATTTAATGAGAAGTTACGGAAATAATTTTTGGATAATTTGCATTTCGATGCTTTTGTTTATGATTAGTTTCAACTTGATAATGCCTGAGTTAAATGGTATTTTAACAGAGTTGGGTGGAGCAAAGTGGAAAGGATTAATTATTACAGTGTTTACTATTTCGGCTGCGATTTCACGACCTTTTTCCGGTAAACTTTCAGATTATGTTGGGAGAAAAAAAGTGATGTACCTAGGGCTGATTTTATGCGTTGTAGTTAATTTATTATATCCTTTTACCCATTCGGTATTTTTGTTTTTAGTTGTTCGATTTATACATGGTTTTACCGTTGGATTTACCCCCACTGGAGCCACAGCAATGATAACCGATCTTTTACCAATAGACAAAAGAGGAGCAGGAATGGGTATTTGGGGGACATTTATTTCTTTAGGAATCGGCGTTGGACAGGTATTAGGAACCCCAATTACTTCCGCTTTAGGGATAAATGCATTGTTTTATCTTTCTTTATTTTTGAATATTATTTCTTTAATACTACTTCAATTTACGGTTGAAACTTTAGGTAGTCCAAAAGAAATGCAAATCAGTCATCTGAAAATTAAAAAACAGGATGTATTTGAGCCAAATGTATTGCCCTCCGCTTTTGTAATGTTTTTAACTTCCGCGTGTTCTGGTTGTGTGTTTGTACTTACACCAGATATTTCCGCTTATCTTGGAATTGAAAATAAAGGATGGTTTTTCTTTTTTTATGTGGCAGTAACTATCTTAGTTCGTTTGTTTACCGGACGTTTATCCGATACTATAGGTCGCGTTAAGTCTTTAATAATTGGAGTTAGTTTCTTGTTTATTAGTATGATACTATTGGTAAATGCAACTACTATTTTGACTTATACACTTTCTTCCATCATTTTTGGACTTGCCACGGGAATAAATAGTCCTTCTTTGTTTGCTTGGACGGCAGACTTGTCGCATCCGGATCGTAAAGGAGTAGGTGCAGGAACCATGTTTATTGCCCTAGAGTTGGGCATCATGTTTGGTTCCATTTGCACTTTAGTTACTTATAAAAACACATATGCTTCTGCAAGTCACTCTTTTATTATAGGAATAGTTACCTCCTCGATTGCATTGGTTTATCTCGTCGTTTCTAATCGTAAATTAACAAAAAGTACGTGTTAATGCTTCATCCATTTTTGTTTTAATCAGATCTTCCGTAGATACTTCTCCAAACTCTAATGTGTTTTGACATGGTGTAAAATCGTAGTTCTTACCCCATTCTTTGAAGTTTTTCGCTAATTCTTGAATGGATTCACCTACAAATGAAACTTCTTCGTTTGTCATTGTTGGGTGAAGGGATACACGTATCCAACCAGGTTTATTGGAGAAATCACCTTGATTGATAAGGTCCGTAATTTTTCGCGAAGTTTCTTGATCCACATTTAATAAGTAATGGCCATAAGTACCAGCACAAGAACAACCACCACGGCTTTGAATACCGAATTTATCATTCAATAAACGTACACCAAGATTATAGTGCATATCTTCAATATAAAAAGAGACGATAGCCAAGCGATCTTTGTGTTGAGGTGCTAAAATGTGAAGGTTTGGAATGTTTTCTAATTTCTTCCAAAGGATATCTAACACTTCATGTTCGCGTTTTAGAATATTGTCAACCCCCATTTGTTCTTTCAAAGAAATACACATGGCAGTTTTTATAGTTTGTAAAAATGCGGGAGTCCCACCGTCTTCTCTTGCTTCAATATCATCCACATATTTATGTTGTCCCCAAGGGTTCGTCCAATCTACCGTGCCACCTCCTGAATCATCTGGAATTGTATTGTTGTAGAGTGATTTATTGAAAATAAGCACACCAGAAGTACCTGGTCCGCCTAAAAATTTATGAGGAGAAAAAAAGATGGCATCTAGATGTTGCTCTGGAACTTCCGGGTGCATATTTATAGAAACATAGGGTGCAGAACATGCGAAATCTACAAAAATAACACCATTTGCGTCGTGCATCATTTTGGCGATTTGATGATAAGGTGTTCGAATACCTGTAACATTTGAACATGCAGTAATTGAAGCTATTTTCATTGTTCGGTGCGCATGTTTTTGGAGTAATATATCCAAATGTTCTAAATTGATTAATCCGTCTGAAGTTGGTTCAATAATTTCTATGATAGCAATTGTTTCCAACCAACTGGTGTGGTTAGAATGGTGTTCCATATGACTGATAAAAATAACAGGTCTATCTTCTTCTTTAGGAAGTACTGCTAATTTACCATGTACTCGAAGACCAAGAATTCGTTGGAATTTATTTACCATCCCAGTCATCCCTGAACCAGAAGTTATTATCATGTCATTTGCATTTGCGTTAACATGTTTTTTTATGTTTATTCTTGCTTGGTGATACGCATAAGTCATCGCCATACCAGTTGCACTAGTTTCTGTATGAGTATTAGCTACAAATGGCATTATTTCGTGTTGCATGCGTTCTTCTATGGGTGAAAAACAACGACCACTTGCTGTCCAATCTGCGTATATGATAGGTAAATTTTCTCCATTTGGAGATGGGATAGACGTATCAATTCCGATAATACCATTTCGGTATTTTAAAAAGTAATCTTGCATGTAGGGTTTATTTGGGTTTATTTAGGCTTTATTGATTCTTTCTTTTTTTGAAACTAATTGACAAAAAGAAGGTTGAATCAATATTGCTTTATCACAGGTACAAATTTAAAGAATTTGGTTGAGATAATGGAATTAAACTGCATTATGTCGGGTGTTAATAATGGCATGTTGTTTGTCCAATAGGTAGCACCCTAAAAAGTTTTCTTTTATTTCAAAAGATTACATCTTTTTAGTTGAAGTATATGACAATTTGACATAATATATTATGAAATACGACAATTTTGAATTACCATTAGTACAGTTTTCTTCGGACATTGAAAGTGAGGCAGAGTTTATTCCTTTAATTACACAAGAAGAGGAAGAGTCCATGAATAAACAAGATTTTCCGGAGGAATTATCCATTCTTCCATTGCGTAATAATGTATTATTTCCAGGGGTTGTAATACCAATTACAGTTGGTCGCGATAAATCTATAAGATTAATTCAAGATGCAAATAAAGGAGATAAAATTATCGGGGTTGTTTCACAAAAAGATCAAGATGTTGAGAGTCCTGAATTAAAGGATTTACATAAAGTAGGGACAGTAGCACAAATCATACGCATGTTGAAAATGCCTGATGGAAGTACAACTGTTATTTTGCAAGGACGTAGGAGGTTTAAATTAGTGAAAGAAACCCAAAGTGAACCTTATTTAAAGTCGACTATTAAGTTACTTGAAGAGAAACCGTATGACAAAAAGTCAAAAGAGATGGAAGCAGTTTTTGCTTCAATAAAGGAAAATGCGTTAGAAATTATACGTCAGAGTCCGAATATACCTTCAGAAGCATCTTTTGCTATTGGAAATATTGATAGTCCTACATTTTTAGTGAATTTCATTTGCTCAAATATGAATGCGGATGTCTCTAAGAAACAGCAGTTATTAGAGCAGTTAGATATCAAAAAACGTTCTTACATGGTGTTAGAGCATTTGTCGATGGAAACAGAAGTATTAAAAATTCGCAATGAAATTCAATCTAAAGTAAGACATGATATTGATAAGCAACAACGCGAATATTTTTTAAATCAACAAATACGAACTATTCAAGATGAGTTAGGAGATAATCCACAAGAACAAGAAGTTCAAGATTTAGAAGAACGAGCGAAGAGTAAGAAGTGGGATGCAAAGGTTTCTAAAATATTTGCAAAAGAATTGAATAAATTTCAACGTATGAATCCTCAGGGAGCTGAATATACAGTTCAATTAAATTATCTTGAAATGTTGATTGATTTGCCTTGGGGTGAGTTTTCTGAAGATGTATTAGATTTAAAAATTGCAGAGAAAATATTAGATAGAGATCATTTTGGGTTAGAGGATGTTAAGCGACGTATTTTAGAATATTTAGCCGTATTAAAATTGAAAGGAGACATGAAGTCGCCAATACTTTGTTTTTATGGACCTCCAGGAGTTGGTAAAACATCACTAGGTAAATCAATAGCAGATGCCTTGGGTCGTAAATATGTGCGCATGTCTTTAGGAGGTTTACATGATGAATCAGAGATTCGTGGACATAGAAAGACTTATATTGGAGCAATGCCTGGTAGAATCATTCAAAATTTGAAAAAAGCAGAAACAGCAAATCCTGTATTTGTCTTGGATGAAATAGATAAGTTGGGTCGAAGTAATCATGGAGATCCATCTTCAGCCTTGTTAGAAGTAATGGATCCTGAACAAAATAATGCGTTTTACGACAACTATATCGAAACAGAATTTGATTTATCAAAGGTTATGTTTATTGCGACGGCTAATTCGCTTTCTGAGGTTCAAGGTCCATTAAGAGATCGTATGGAAATTATTGAAGTCAATGGTTATACGATTGAAGAAAAGATTGAAATTGCTAAGAATCATCTCATTCCAAAACAAATAAGAGAGCATGGAATTTCAAAAAAAGATATTACCATAGATAAAAAAGTACTTGAAAAATTAATTGAAGAGTACACGAATGAATCTGGCGTACGAGGTTTAAATAAACAAGTTGCTAAATTAGTTCGAAATCGCGCGAGACAAATTGCTTTGGAAGAAGAATTTATCACAAAAATTTCTGAGGAGGACTTAAATACCGTGTTGGGTGTAGGAAGGTCTCGTACCAAATATTTGAATAATGATGTAGCTGGTGTGGTTACAGGATTGGCATGGACAAGTGTTGGTGGTGATATTTTATTTATTGAATCTTCAATTACCAAAGGAAAAGGTAAATTAACACTGACAGGTAATTTAGGTGATGTAATGAAAGAATCTGCTGTTATCGCATTAGAATATTTAAAAGCGCATAGCCATTTTCTCGGTTTAGAACAAGAAGTTTTTGACAATTACAATGTACATATTCATGTTCCAGAGGGAGCTACACCTAAAGATGGGCCAAGTGCTGGAATTACCATGTTAACTTCTTTAGCTTCTTTATTTACGCAACGAAAAGTGAAAAAACAACTTGCTATGACAGGAGAAATCACCTTGCGTGGTGAAGTTTTACCAGTTGGTGGAATTAAAGAAAAAGTCTTGGCAGCAAAGCGTGCGTCGATCACAGAGATTATTTTGTGTGATAAAAATCGTAAAGACATAGAGGAGATTAAATCAAGTTATTTAAAAGGGTTAACATTTCACTATGTAAAGACAATGAAAGAAGTGTTAGATCTTGCATTGTTAAATGAAAAAGTGATAGATTGTATTGATATTATGCAAGTTAAAATACTTGCGTAATATTAAAACATTTTAAGTGTTTTTTACGTTATATATAATAACTTAAAAATATGCTTAAGATGTTGAAGAATACACTACTCTTTTTATTATTTGTTATATCCAAACAGTTAGTAGCTCAAGATCCAACCATTTCTTGTGGGAAACCGCCTAAAAAAGCTTTTAAATTAATCCAAAAAGCTAAAGAAACTACAGTTGGAAGTGAAAAAGTTATATCGTTTAATGAAGCTATAGCATTAGCGCCTGACAATGCGATGGCATATTATGAGTTTGGAGTATATGCCTTTGAAGATGCTGACCGTTTGTTTGCTAAAGGGACCGATGCAGGAAATTTGGCTGGTGATAAAAGTATGTTGAAAGCTGAAGAGTTATTTCTGAAAGCAATTTCTTTCTGTCCAGATTATCATGCAAATTGTTTTTACTATTTAGGAGTTATTAATTATTTTCAAAAAGATAATGTAAATGCTCTTAAGTATTTGAAAGAGTTTCAAAATTATGAATCAAAGGATGTTGAGAGATATGCTTCTGATCACGATCAAAAGTTGGCTGAAATAAAAGATGTTGTTTTTCAGTTAGAGGACGAGGTTGCGTTATTTAACAATCCGGTACCATTTAAGCCTACTAAAGTTCCACATGTAAGTTCAGAAATAGACGATTATATCCCCATGATTTCTCCTGACAATGAAGTGATCTTTTATACCCGTCGTGTTGAGAAGAAAATAGCAGGAGATCCAGTGATTCATCATACAGAACAATTTACGTTTTCACAAAGACCGTCTAATAATGAATTGTTTACGTCTGGGGTTCCTTTTACTGCGCCTTTTAATGATGGGTATTTTGATGGGTATGGAGCTGCAACGATGGCTGTAGACAACAAAGAAATGATTTTTTGTGCATGTAAAGATATCATGAGTCAGGGGCAAAAGTATCGTAACTGTGATTTGTACATTACTCGATATGAACGATCAGGTGCTGGAGGAAATGATTTTTCGTGGACAAAATTTGAGAATTTAGGTCCGGGTATCAATGGTATGACAAGTTGGGAAGCTCAACCAACGTTGTCTGCAGATGGAAATACGTTAATTTTTACAAAAGCTGGTCCTGGAACACAAGATAATGATTTGTATATTTCGCATCGTATGACCAATGGAAAATGGTCGAATGCGGTCCCAATAAATCAATTGAACACACCAGGAAAAGATAAAAGTCCTTTTTTGCATCAAGATTCTGAAACACTTTATTTTGTGTCTTCATCATCAGAAACACGAAGAGGTGTAGGTGGGACAGATATTTTTTATACACGTTTAGAAAGAGATGAAAAAGGGCGAGTAAAGAAGGGTTTAGACGGACAGGAACTATGGTCAAAACCTAAAAATATTGGTTATCCGATTAACACAAAAGACGATGAAGTTGGAATTTTTGTTTCTACAGATGGAAAATTAGCTTATTATTCTTCGAAACATGAAGGCGATTGGAATATATATCAATTTGATTTATATAAAGAAGCTCGTCCTCATCCAGTTGCATTAATTAAGGGCGATTTAAAAGACGAAGCGGGTAAACCTCTTGATGGTGCAACCATTGAAATTGCATATGGCAGTTCAGGTGAAACAGAAAAAGTAAAAGTAAATGGTCATGATGGTAAATATGCAGCTATTGTTCGTTTAGATGACCCACAAGATGTTGCAATAACAGTTAAGAAAGAAGGTCACTCTTTTGATACTAAAATGATTTCAAAAAAGGAAATTGAGAAGATTCGAGCATTTGTAACTGGTGAGAAAAAAGATCATAAAAAAGAAGAATTGGCGATTAATAAGCATTCTAATTCTAAAGATACAACTACAGTAGTAATCAATCATAAAGATTATTTACATACCAAAGCAGCAGAAACGCATCATGTTCAACAACGTGTTAGCTCAAATGACTCAGTTGTTCTTGCTCAAAAAGAACTAGAAATAATTGGAAATAAGGGGGATTCATCTTTACCAATGTCTAAATCTTCAGGACAGTCATTGTCAGCTCAAGTTTCAAATGTTGAAGAAGAAAATAACATATTAGATGGAGAAGCGATTCACCTACAAACTATATCAACGAGCGAGGATTTAGATAATTCCATTATGGATGGAGGTGCTGCTACTTCTATGGTTATTCGAAGTGTGAATATGGATGTAAGTCCTTTGAGAGAGGGGATGACCTATGCAATTAAAAACATATTATTTGCATCAAATTCTGCTGTCTTATCCGATCAGTCAAAATTCATTATTAAAGAGTTCTCAAAATTCATGTTAGAAAATCAAAACATTGACATCGTCATTCAAGGACATACGGATGATCAAGGGGATGCGACAAAAAATATACAATTATCGGAATCTCGATCAAAATCAGTCAAATCCTATTTGATTAGTTTAGGGATTGATGCAGAAAGGTTAGAGGCTAAAGGTTTCGGTTCGACTTTGCCAAAGGTACCCAATGATTCAGAACAAAATCGATCAATAAATCGTAGAACAGATTTCTTAATAAGTAAAATACGCTGAATGGTTTTTCTCTTAAGTAAGATGAATTCCCTATAGTCCGGTTTTAATTTGAGTGACATGAAATACATGAAACTCCTTTTCGCGAAGCAGGTTCAATTATTGTGTTGTCCGAATTAACGTATGACCAAACCCAGCCATTTTTATCTTTGTACTCGCTAGTTTGATCTTTAAACATTATTGCATATTTTTCTCCTTTTCCTTTGTTGATTGAGTTCATTTCGTATACAATCATGGAACCTTTTGGGAAATCATATTTTAGATTAATAGATTCGCTACTATCTACAACGGTTTTTGCAAGAGCATTATATTTTCTGCGAAAGTAGGTGGATTTGTGTCCTGTATTTTTAGTTGATTCTTGGTATTCACATTTAAAACATTCTAAATCTTCTTTTTGTGCTTGTGTAAATAATTCTGCATCGATTCCAGCAGGAGTTCGATTTTTAGAACATCCAGTGATTGCTAAAAATGAAATAAGAGGGATAAAAAGTAAGTTACGCTTTGACATGATGCTAAGATTTATGGTAAAATTAGGGATTAAATCGAATAAATTTGAAATGTATCAATTAAAAAATAAAGAGTTGTTTGTTAATTAAGCCAGTGTATACCTATAAATTTCTCGTATTTTTTTTTATTCAAAAAAAAAAGCCCATGAAATTCATGAGCTTTAATTTACATAATATTATTTATGCTTTTGCTTCAGAGCCTAATAAGTCAGCTGAACTTTGAGAAATGGCTGATTTTTCAAAACGAATTTTGCTACCCTCAGAGTTAATCAAAACAGTGTTATCGTTAATTTCTAAGATTTTACCGTGAACACCACCGATTGTAACCACTTTATCACCAGGGGCTAGATTTTCACGGAATTTTTTTAATTCTTTTTGTTTCTTTTGCTGAGGTCTGATCATGAAAAAGTAGAATACTACGATCATTAACGGAATCATTACATAATTTGGATTCATTGTGTTTTTATTTTAGGTTATTAATTATTTACGAACTATTTCTGCGTTAATCGTCAGTTTTGTTAACGATGGTTCTGTATTTGCGATAATACGAACTCCCTTACTCAACATTCCTTCCGAAGCATTGTCTGTGCGAACTGTTGCTGAGATTTTACCTGTTTCTCCAGGTTCAATAGGTTCTTCCGGAAATTCCGCTACTGTACAAGAACATTCTCCTTTAACTTCAGCAATGATTAAGGGATATTTCCCTGTGTTTTTAATGGTGAAATTAGCTTCTACTTCTTCGCCAAGTATTACTTTTCCTGCGTTAAATGTGTCGTTAACAGAAATAGATGTTTTATTTCCTATTTCTAATTTATCTTTTGATGCACATGAAAACAGTGTTAATCCGAGTGCTAAAAAGGCGATTTTTCTCATTTTATTTTTGTTTTTAATTGGTCTTGTCTTCGGCTACGCTCAGACTGACAACGTGCTATAGACGAACTAATTTAAGTTTTTTTAATTAATTAAGCCACGTCCAATTTTTTGAATTTTGTTTTCTTTTTCTAAGCGATCGATTGCTTTATCAAGAATTCCATTAATAAATCCGCTACTTTTTGGAGTAGAGTAGAATTTAGAAATTTCTATATATTCGTTCAGTGTTACTTTTTTAGGGATGTTGTTAAATTCTTGAAGTTCTGTGATTGCCATTTTCATTAAGATGATATCCATTTTAGCGATACGATCCAATTCCCAGTTTTTGGTAAGTTCATCAATTAATAGAACATTTTCATTATCGTTTGCAATTGTTTTACGAAGCAAAGTCTTTATAAATGGAATTTCATCTTCTGGATCTTTAAATAAATCCATGATTTCAATCGGTGTATCTTCTTTTACTTGTTTGATTGTCTTTAATGCTGCAGCACACGCTAAATCAATATCATCTAACCAGTGTATGCTTTTTTCTTCAAAGAAATTATAAATCAATTCAGAATTAGCAATTTCGGTTTTAAAAATAGAAACAATAAAGTTTTTGTCTTCTTCAAACGTATTTGTTTCAGCTTGCATGTAGTTGAAAAACAACTCGCTTTCACGAACTTGTTGCATCACTTTTTTGAACATTTCTCTATGTTCGTCACCAATCCAGTTGACTTTGTTGTCCTCAGAAGCCTCTCTTAAGGTACTACTAGTTGACAGTAATGAAAGTACTTTGTTTTCAATAAATCGTTCGTTCGTATCACGCGATTTTGTTTTGTTGTCAGCTATTTTTTGTTCTTCAATATCTTTTAATTCATCGAAAGAAAGTAACAGATATAAATAAAGATCATAAATACGTTCTGTAGTATTCATCAATTCTTTTTCTACATTTTTGTAATCGTTACCTTCAGATTGAAAATAGGCATAAAGAACCTGTAATACTTTGATGCGTAAGTGTCTTCTGTTTAACATGTATGGTGGTTTTTGAATGATTTTTTGATTAGGAAAGAAAGGACACTTTCACTAATGGATTTAGATTTATGTAATATAATTTCAAACATCCGAGTCAAAAAATAATATAGAACGAATAATATTTACTAGTTGCTAACAATTTTGTTAAATCATTCAATTAGCTTTGCAAAAATAGGAAAATATCAGATGAAGTCACTCAGTTATTTAAATAAATATCTAATTCTTTACAAAGGACGTATTCTATTAGGAATCCTCTTTATTTGTTTGTCGAATTATTTTGGGATTCAAATGCCTAAAATTGTAAAGAATGCAACGAATGATTTCTTAGGTGAAATTAAACATTCTGCTGATTTTCAAACTATTTTGATTTTAAGTTTGAAGTTGGCAGGATTGTATCTCTTGTTTTCAGTTTTAAAAGGGTTCTTTTTGTTTTTGACGAGACAAACGATTATTATCGTTTCTCGTTACATTGAATATGATTTAAAGAATGAAATTTATGTGCAATACCAACGACTAAATTATTCTTTTTATAAAAAAAACACTACTGGTGACTTAATGAATCGTATTTCTGAGGATGTTTCTCAAGTTAGAATGTATTTAGGACCTGGTTTAATGTATACCATTAATTTGGCGATACTTTCAGTCATGGCTATTTATACCATGTTGCAAATAAATGTTTCGTTGACATTAATTGTTTTGATTCCATTACCAATTATGTCTGTAATGATTTATAAAGTGTCCAGTAAAATGAATGCCTTAAGTAAATTAGTGCAAAAAGAACAATCATTATTATCCACCATTGTGCAGGAAACATTTTCAGGGATTCGTGTAATTAAAGCGTATTTAAGGGAGTTAGAAATGCAACAAAAATTTGATACTTCGTCAGACATGTACAAAGAGAGAACTATGAAGCAAGTACGTGTGAACGCCTTATTTATGCCAACCATCGTATTCTTAATCGGTTTGAGTACCCTTTTAGCTATTTATTATGGAGGATTACTTACGTATTCTAATCAAATTACTCCAGGTGATATTGTAGCTTTTATTTTTTACATCAATATGTTGACATGGCCTTTTGCAAGTGTTGGTTGGGTGACATCTATCATTCAACGTGCAGCAGCTTCACAAGAGCGAATCAATGAGTTTTTGAACATACATCCTGCGATTGTGAATCCAACGACAACCAAATTCCCGAAAATACAAACCATCGAATTTGATCAGGTGAGTTTTTCGTATGAAGATAGTGATGTGAAAGTATTAGATGATATTTCATTTACATTCAGAGCAGGAGAAAAAATTGGTTTTATAGGACGGACGGGGAGCGGTAAATCAACCTTGTTGAATGTCTTATTGCGACAATTAGATCCAATTTCAGGGTCAGTTTTGATAAATGGTCAAGCATTGACAACAATAAATTTGGAAGATTACCGCAAACAAATAGGTGTAGTTCCTCAGGAAGTTTTTTTATTTTCGGATACGATAAAGAATAACATTGCCTTTGGAGTAATAGATCATGAAGTAACCGAAGAAGAGTTGATTGCGGTTAGTAAACAAGCGCATGTATATCATAACATTGAAGCATTTCCGGATAAGTTTGAAACTTTGTTAGGGGAACGCGGAGTAAATTTGAGTGGAGGTCAAAAACAACGGGTGAGTATCGCTCGTGCATTGATTCGTAAACCACACATGTTGGTATTGGATGATTGTTTGTCTGCTGTAGATACAGAAACGGAAGATGTGATTTTAAAAGCAGTGGAGGATACGAGTATGGAACGTATCACGGTTATTGTTAGTCATCGAATTTCATCCTTGCGATTTGTAGATCGAATTTATGTACTGGATAATGGTAAAATAGTAGAACAAGGAACGCATGAAGAATTGTTACAAAGAGGTGGTTTGTTTCAAGAAATGTACGAAAAACAAAGACATAACGAGTAGGGATGAAACATTTTTCATCCCACGAGTAACGGATAAAAGAATTTAAAAAATTAAAATATGATATCAATAGATGCAATCGGAGTAGAGTTTAGTGGTAAGAAACTATTTAGCGATGTTTCATTTGTAATAAATGAAAACGACAAGATCGCGTTGATGGGAAAGAACGGCGCAGGAAAATCAACGTTATTAAAGATTTTAGCTGGAATTAATAAGCCAACAACCGGTAAAGTTTCTGCTCCTAAAGAATATCGTATTGCCTATTTGCCACAGCATTTATTAACGGAAGATAATGCAACCGTATTTGAAGAAACGAGTAAAGCATTTGCTTCTATTTTTGCGATGAAAGATGAGATAGAGAAGTTGAATGAGGAGTTGACTGTTCGTACAGATTATGAGTCGGATGATTACATGAAAATCATCGAGCGAGTTTCGGAATTGAGTGAACAATATTACTCCATTGAAGAAATCAATTTTGATGAGGATGTGGAGAAGGTATTGCAAGGAATAGGTTTCTTACGTTCAGATTTTAATCGACCTACTTCTGAATTCAGTGGAGGTTGGAGAATGCGTATTGAATTAGCCAAAATTTTATTGCAAAAACCGGACTTAATATTATTGGATGAGCCTACTAACCACATGGATATTGAGTCCATACAGTGGTTGGAAGATTTCTTGGTAAATAGCGCGAAAGCAGTAGTGGTTATATCGCATGATAAAGCTTTTGTAAACAACATAACGACACGAACGATTGAAGTTACGATGGGAAGAATTTACGATTACAAAGTAAATTATTCCATGTATTTAGAATTGCGCAAAGATCGACGCGAACAGCAACAAAAACAATTTGATGATCAACAGAAGTTTATTGCTGAACAAACAGAGTTTATAGAGCGATTTAAAGGAACATTTTCTAAAACCTTGGTTGTTCAGTCGCGAGTAAAGATGTTAGAAAAATTAGAGATTATTGAAGTCGATGAAGTGGATACATCTGCTTTACGTTTGAAATTTCCTCCCGCTCCACGTTCAGGTAACTACCCAGTTTCCGCAAGAGAGCTTTCGAAATCCTATGGAGATCATGTAGTTTTTAAGAATGCAGAAATTACGATTGAGCGCGGGGAGAAAGTCGCGTTTGTTGGGCGTAATGGAGAAGGTAAGTCTACGATGGTGAAAGCAATCATGGGGGAAATTGATTTTGAAGGTACAATGGAATTAGGACACAATATTCAAATTGGGTATTTTGCTCAAAATCAAGCATCTTTGTTAGATGAATCTTTGACTATTTTTGAAACGATCGACCAAGCAGCGGAAGGTGATGCACGTTTAAAAATTCGTGACATTCTTGGCGCATTTATGTTTGGAGGTGAGGAAAGTACAAAGAAAGTGAAAGTGTTATCAGGTGGTGAAAAAACACGTTTAGCGATGATAAAATTGTTGTTACAACCAGTTAATTTGTTAATTCTGGATGAACCTACAAATCACTTAGATATGAAAACGAAAGATATTATCAAAGATGCTTTGCGAGATTTTGATGGAACATTGATTTTAGTTTCCCACGACCGTGATTTCTTGGATGGTTTGGCGAATAAAGTGTTTGAATTCGGTAATCAACGTGTAAAAGAACATTTTGAAGACATCACTAGTTTCTTAGCGAATAAGAAAATGGAGAGTTTGAAGGAGATAGAAAAGAAGTGATTCGTTTGAGGCAGAACTTAAGGTTTCCCTCCTTGAGGAGGGATTAAGGGAGGTGAAGAGAGATAGCGTTTATTTAGGAAGTTGTCATCCCCCTCGGTCCCCCTTCAAAGGGGGAAGGTATGTTTTGCATTATTTTTTTTAGTTAAACATAAAGTTTCCCTCCTCGAGCAGGGATTAAGGGTGGTGAAGAGTTTAATTTAGAGATTTATTAAAGTTTTACCCAGTTGAAGTCGCTTTCAATGTTGATTTTTCAACATCTTAAAAACTCCTTTTTTGACACCTGGTGAAAGAGTTTCGAAGTAACGAGGTTCAAGTAAGAAGTCTAGTTCTCTGCGGAGTTCGGGGTGTTTATTAGTTATCTTTACTAAGAATCGAAATGCTGTATATCGGATGGAAGGTTTTTTCTCTATGTTTTCCCATAGTGAGATACAGAGGTCGAAAAGTTGACCTTCGTAGGCTTCGTCAATTTCTAGTAGGTATAAGATTTTGAGTAATTCCCGTTGGTGTCCATCTTTTTTGTCTTTGATGCTTTTTAGAATAGCAGAGATGTAGTTATCGAAGCGTGAATCGTTTTTGGTCATTACACTCCAAAGTAACCACGCTGAACGCCAAGAATATGGTTGTTTGTCTGAGATTGCTAATTGGATTGCTTCTTCAAAGTATTCTGGGTGTTTTTTCAGAAAAGCAACCATTTCATCTTTGTAGAGGGTGGTGAGGGATTCTTCTAAAGGGGTGAGTATTGAATGAATATTTACTTCATTCAATTCATCATTCCAATCCGAATTATCCGTTAATTTAACAAAATCAAGTGTTTTTAAATATTCAAGCAATGCTTTTGCGTTACTATTTGTGTCATCTATTTGAATTGTATGTGCCATAATTTTAGATGTATGGGTTTTATAATAAATTTACAAAACATTCTATTTATTACAAAAAATAAAGAGTCTCAGATTTGTTTATTTTAGGTTGTTTAAAGTATGAGATAAAAGTCATCCCCCTCGATCCCCCTTCAAAGGGGGAAGATTTATGGTTTCAATAATTAAAATATAGTGTAGTTGAACTTTATTAATATTAAATAATACTCGAAAACGAAGCAGAACTTAAGGTTTCCCTCCTTGAGGAGGGATTAAGGGAGGTGACTAATTTAGTTTTTATTCTTCATCTTCCTCAAACGTCAACTCAGCATCTTTTTCCCAAATTTCCATTTCGCAAGGCTTACAATTGAATTTCAATTTGTATTCGTTTTCGCCATGTTTTAGGGTAAGTGGTTCCACTACTTTTGTTCCCATCGTATCTCGTTGGTAACGTGCGCATTTGCCAAGTTCGTATTTCACACAATATTTGGTGGTCATCACGCGCGATTTCCCTGGGTCCCATTGTAATTCGAACGCTTTTTCGATTTCGGTAACGCCATGACGCTCGTAAAATTGACGTGCTAGTTTGTTGGATACGTTGTAGGTATAGTCAAGAGAGGTAACAGGGTAGGGATGGTCCGTTTTGGTGATTTGGAACTCTTCGCGGTGGTATTCTTTCACGCGTTGTTCCACCAAGATTTCCAAGACTTCGCGACGCAATTCGTTTACTTTTGAAATCGGTAAAAACCAATTTGCTGCAATTTCTACGTGTATGTTGTCGACAATAAATGGCGTATTTCCCGTTTTTGCTAAGTTTTTCTCTAAATTTGGGATAATGGAATCCTCACTTTTCGCTAATTCTTTGGAAGTTTCCAGTTGGGTTGTTGCAGTATGACCATCTTCGTCGGTTGCGGTCAATTGGAAACCGGTTGCAGTTTCTGAAAAATGTAGGTTCACCCCAATTTTACGAACAGCGCTGTCTTCTCGTTCAACCAAACGGATAAATTCAGCATCGGAGTTACGGTAAATGACTGTTCCAACTGGAATTTCGCGGAAGGTATTTGGTATGACAACATTGTTCAAGACTACGTTCACTTGCATTCCGTCTGGTTCGTTGTTTTCGTTTAAGAAATACAAACCATCCCCGTTGTTTAGGATTTCAGCATTCTCGATGAGGTAGCCTTTTCCTTTGATATCTAAAATTTTACCAATGTACTGTCCTTGCGATTTTGGACTTTCCCAGGAGCCAATTTTTTCGGTACGTTTATTGACAAAATAGTCGGTATAACCGCGGTTGAAACTACGGTCCATTTCGGCATCAAAACTATAAAATGTTCTTCCCGAAGAGGCTTTGGTAAAGTCTTCGCTGTTTTCCAAAAATGCATCTAATCTTTTACGCAGGTAGGAAACGTTGTTTTTCACGTACACAACGTCTTTCAAACGACCTTCGATTTTGAAGGAAGTGATTCCTGCCTCGATGAGGTTTGGAAGTTGGTCGCTCAAGTCCAAATCTTTGATGGAAAGTAAGTGACTGTTTGCGATTAACGTTTCACCCGTTCCATCGATGAGTTGGTATGGTAAACGGCAGTTTTGTGCACAGGAACCACGGTTAGCGCTTCGTTCTCCGCCAGCGATACTCATGTAGCAATTTCCACTAAAGGAAACACACAGAGCACCCGAAACGAAAAATTCAAGTTCTACATCGGTTTCGTTTGCAATATCTTTGATTTGATCTAAGTTCAATTCGCGCGCTAGTACGACACGTTGCATCCCTGCGTCTTTGAGGAATTTTACGTGTTTTGGATCGCGGTTGTTGGCTTGTGTACTAGCGTGAATGACAATCGGAGGGAGGTCCATTTCCATGATCGCCATGTCTTGTACTATCAATGCATCCACACCGATGTCGTACAATTTGTAAATCAATTTTTTACAATCGTCGAGTTCGTTGTCGTACAAGATGGTGTTGATCACCACAAAAACTTGTGCTTTGAACAGGTGGGCATAACGCACCAATTCGGCGATATCTTCCACGGAATTCGTAGCGTTGGAACGTGCACCGTACTGAGGCGCACCAATATATACAGCATCAGCACCGGCGTTTATCGCCATTTGACCTTGCCAAAGGTTTTTTGCAGGTGCAAGGATTTCAACTTTCTTTTTCATAGGTAGTACAAAAATCTGCAATTATTTGGTGGAATGCAATATTCATAGGCTATTTCCAACCTAATTTTTACACATTATTCTAAATTTTAATTAGGAAAGTTTTTTGTTTGTTTCATTATTTTCTTCTTAATTTTACTCCACGATCCGACCATCAGAGATTGGCTATGAGATCTACTTCGAAAGAAGGACCCGTACATTCTAATTTGAAGCTTAGGAATATAAAAATAAGGTGACGCTACGCAACACTATGAAAGGCCTCAGTCGTAAGATTCTCGTAAGAGACATTGGAATTCAGAACTTTGCAGTAAACCTAATCGTGTTAATGGAGGCTTCGATTAACCGTGGTGTACGGGTTTTTTTTGGATTTATCTAACTATTTATCTAAAAACTCATAACTTTTTATAATACCGATAGACTTCATTCAATAAAGCATTCCCTTTTTTAATTTCTTCCTTACTGTTTTTAGGGTCAAATAAATTTTCTACATAAATATTACTTTGCATTTGAAAAGTCATACTACCTTTTGAGGTCACCCATCCATATCCTTTGTTGATTGTGTGAAGCGCAAATTCAGGAACGTTTGGGTTCATCAAATCTTTACTCCAAGGATAGTTGTCTGTTTTCAAACCTAATTGATATAAAAGCGTTGCAGCGATGTCTGTTTGTGAGCCAAGCGTATTGATCTTTTTATGTTTATAGGCAGGCTTGATTACTTCTCCCCAAAATAATAACGGAATTCGGAAAAAAGGAGCTAAATGTGGACTTTCGTTGATAGGAGAACAATGACCGTGATCAGCGACGAATATGAACAACGTGTTTTTGTAGCATTTTAGTTTTTTTGCTTGTCGCATAAAGTCTCCAATTGCTTTGTCGCAATAAATTAATGAGTTCATATAATCAGCTTCTGTACCAACAAATTTTTTAATCGATTTTCCTGGGTAATCATAGGGTGAGTGAGAACTTCCAGTGAAAACGCATTGCATGAATGGTTGTTTGGTGTGTTTGATTTCATCAATAAGAAAGCGGTACACATCTGGATCGTAATAATTTAATTTTCCACGAGGAATGTCAGGCAAATTATTTTCATCGATTACTTTGTCAAATCCGTGATCCATGAGGTATCCGCCAATGTTCCCATATTTTAGATCTCCACCGAATAAAAAAGAGCTAACGTATCCTAACTTTTTCAAATCTTGATTGATGCTCCCAATTTTACGGTGTTTTTCTGGTTGCATAGTAATTGAAACTTCAGGAATAGCTGGAAAGCCACTAAAAATGGTTGAGTTTCCAATTTCAGAAGTGCCACTTGCAGCACGAATATTGGTAAATAATAGACCTTCGGAAGCTAATTTGTCAAAATACGGAGTTGCTCCTTTTGTGTCGCTTAAGCATCCCATCGCATTCGCTGACCATCCTTCTAAAACGACAAAAACGATATTCGGTTTTTGGGTGGTGAGAAAATAATTAGTATGTTGTTTAGGATAATTATATAGTTCTTTTACAATGCTTTGAGAGGTAAGCGTGTCCATTTTTGGCATAAACTCATCAATATCCGTTCGGTTGTATAACAAATAACTTTTTGCAAAATTATAGGTGCTGTTGATAGACAAATCATTGTTTAAAGGGTTTGTAGAGTATATAGCAGTATTGATGTTTAGGGGAATTTGTTGAAATCCTCCTCGAAGCAAAACAAAACTAGTACCACCAAAAAGTATAAATGTTCCTAAAGCAGCAAGACTTCTGATGATCCAATGTTTTGAAATCCGTAAATTATGAAGTTTAAATATCCAACGCATTCCTTTCCAAGCTACAAATACCTCTAAGGCAAAAAAGAAAATATACCAAAAAGTATTGCTCCAAGCAGCAGTTCTAAAAACCTCATCGGGGTTAGCTAAATGTTTAAAAACTCGGGAGGTCAATTTATGATTCCATTCATCGTAGATATTAATTTCTCCACTATGAATTAGACAGACAATAATGATTTCAAAAACGAGAATTCCGTAAAATGTTCGTGTAATCCATCGTTTATTCGAAATGAGTTTTAGACTTAAAAATAAGAGTGGTAGAATACACAATGCACCCGCCATTGCCACGTCTAAGCGCAAAGAAAATACAAAAGACTGAAGCCATTCCAGAAACGTAGAACTTTGAAATTTTCTCCAATGAAAAAGCGAAAAAGTGATACGCTGAAAATCGAAGAGTAATATCCAAAAAAGGAACAGTTTGAAAAAGTTGAGGATAAGTTGCTTAAACATTTAGTTTTTTGTTTTATAGCAAAAATACGATAAATTTCATGTTCACTTTCTTATCAGACGTACAGTTTTTGATTTAGTATTCGGATTTTCTTTTTCTTCTTTCTATATTTATACCACAAATAAAATCAAAATATATTCTATGACAACTCAGGAATTTCAACAAGATATTTTACAAGGTATTCCAAGTGTTTTACCTACTAAAAAAACCTACGAAAGTGCTATTAATCATGCTCCAAAGCGTAAGCAAATTTTATCCAAAGAAGAAACGCGTTTGGCGTTAGAGAATGCATTGCGTTATTTTTCAAAGGAATTACACCCTGAATTAGCTCCTGAGTTTTTACAAGAATTAAATGATTTTGGGCGAATTTACATGTATCGTTTTCGTCCGGATTACACCATGTATGCGCGTCCAATTGAAGAGTATCCTGGGAAATCTTTACAGGCGAAAGCGATTATGTTGATGATTCAGAATAACTTGGATTATGCAGTAGCTCAACATCCACATGAATTGATTACCTATGGTGGAAATGGTGCTGTTTTTCAAAATTGGATACAGTATCGATTGACCATGAAATACTTGGCTGAAATGACCGAAGATCAAACTTTGGTAATGTATTCAGGTCATCCGATGGGATTATTTCCTTCGCATAAAGATGCTCCACGCGTTGTAGTGACGAATGGTATGGTAATTCCTAATTATTCTAAACCAGATGATTGGGAAAAAATGAATGCGTTGGGAGTTTCACAATACGGACAAATGACCGCTGGTTCCTATATGTATATTGGTCCACAAGGAATTGTGCACGGTACAACGATTACTGTATTAAATGGATTTAGAAAAATTAAAAAATCTCCTGCGGGATCTTTGTTCGTTACATCTGGATTAGGTGGAATGTCGGGAGCACAACCAAAAGCAGGAAATATTGCAGGTTGTGTGACTGTTTGTGCAGAGGTGAATCCAAAGATTACAAAAATTAGACATGAGCAAGGGTGGATCAACGAAGTGATTGAGGATATTAATCAATTGGTAGTTCGTGTAAAAGAAGCGCAAGCAAATAAAGAAGTTGTTTCGATTGCCTATTTAGGAAATATCGTAGATGTTTGGGAAACATTTGATGCTCAAAATATACATATTGATTTAGGTTCCGATCAAACTTCCTTACATAATCCATGGGCAGGGGGGTATTATCCTGTTGGATTTACCTTTGAAGCGTCTAATGCTTTAATGGCAACTAATCCGGAAGAATTCAAACATAACGTGCAAGCCACATTAGTACGCCATGCAGCAGCGATTAATAAGCACACTTTAAAAGGGACTTATTTCTTTGATTATGGGAATGCCTTTTTATTGGAAGCTTCGCGTGCAGGAGCGGATGTAATGGCACCAAATCATATTGATTTTAAATACCCATCGTATGTCCAAGACATCATGGGACCTATGTGTTTTGATTATGGTTTTGGTCCTTTCCGTTGGGTGTGTGCTTCCGGGAAACCAGAAGATTTAGCTAAAACGGATGAAATTGCTTGTCAAGTTCTAGAAGAATTAATGAAAACGAGTCCAGACGAGATTCGTCAACAAATGGACGATAATATTACGTGGATCAAAGGCGCACAACAAAATAAATTAGTTGTTGGATCGCAAGCTCGAATTCTATACGCTGATGCTGAAGGTAGAATGCTCATTGCAGAAGCTTTCAATAAAGCAATAGCAGCAGGTCAAATTGGACCTGTTATATTAGGTAGAGATCACCACGATGTATCTGGAACAGACTCACCTTACCGTGAAACATCTAATATTTATGATGGTTCTAAGTTCACTGCGGATATGGCCATTCAAAATGTGATTGGCGATAGTTTCCGAGGAGCAACTTGGGTTTCTATCCACAATGGAGGTGGAGTAGGTTGGGGAGAAGTTATCAATGGAGGTTTTGGAATGTTGTTGGATGGATCTGATGATGCAGATAGACGTTTAAAGTCTATGTTGCATTGGGATGTAAATAATGGAATTTCAAGAAGAAGTTGGGCTAGAAATGAGGGAGCGATTTTTGCAATTAAACGTGCAATGGAGCGCGAGCCTTTGTTGAATGTTACAATTCCTGAATTGGTGGAAGCTGATGTTTTGGATAAGTTGTTTACAGAAGAGAAAGTTTAATACTTTTAACTATATATTGTTTAAGGGCTGAAATTCAGCTCTTTTTTATGAGTTATTTTGATTCTTTATTGGTGTAAAATATTAGGTTAAAAGCTAATATTGTTAAATTATTAGGGAAATACCTTAAATTTAATTAATTTGAATTTACCGCAGGAAGACACTTCCAGCGGAGCGGGAGCTGATGTTTTGGATAGTTTATTTAATTAAAATCATTGCATGAAAAAGATATTATTTTTTACAATTTCGTTAATAGTTTCATTAACATCTTGTAAAAAGAAGTCTTCTACTACAAATCAAGTAACTAGTAATGTTACTAATGAAGAAATAAATTTTACGTGTTTGGGAACCGCAATTGGTAAGTTTGGAAATGAAGAGACTGATGTAGAAGGTAATAAGTATAAAACTGTTTTTATTGGTAAGCAACAATGGTTTGCCGAGAACTTAAAAGTTACTATGTATAATGATAAAACTCCAATCAAGAATATTGTACATATTTCTGATGTGATCAAGGACAGTATTTGGAAGAAGAATACTGATCCAGCGTGGAGCTATTTGGATAATGTGCAAACAAATAAATATTTGGGTTTGTTATATAACTTTTATGTTATTGATAATGGTTTAAAAAAGAATGCATGTCCAGTTGGTTGGAGAGTTCCAAATAATGATGATTGGAATGAGTTGATTAATTTTTTAGGGGGTAAAGAAGTTGCAGGAGACAAATTAAAAGAAATAGGCTATAAACATTGGGCTTCAGGGAATTTAGGTGCTAATACTTCTTTATTTACTGCATTTCCAGTTGAAGGTAATGAAGATGGTGATTGGTGGAGTAATTCCGATGGTGCAAATATTAATTATAAGTCATATTTGTCTTTAGATCATTTAAAATCATTAGCAACTATAGGTCCTGATGCAGATAAAAATGATGCTCTTCCGATAAGATGCATCAAAAATTAAGGCTTTCTTTTCTTTTTTAGCAATGAAATAAAATTTATCCCCTAAGCCCTTTTGTTTGTTATTGTAATAATCTATCGCTTCTTGTAAGTCATTTTTAACTTTAGGATGTCGGACAATATTAAAATTGCGTTTTTTCATTAACCTAATTTGATTTCTTGATCTAGTGTTGACAAAGGAAGGTATTCACTTTTAGCAGTTTTTCTACGAGATATAATTTCCTCTTTGTGCCATTGTGGTACAACAAAATCTTCTGTTTTTTCAGATGATTTAATGACTTCTACTTTTTTTATAAAAGAAATATTATTCAAAAACTCTAAGATAAATGAAAGTTTTTTTGATTTGATTTCTATTTGTAATACGTGAACGTCTGCCATGATTAATGAATTAAATAACGTAAGATTATCTTGCTATATACAAATATATGCAATTAATGAAAGAAAATAAAATGTATATTTTCAGCATAGTTACTAATACGGAAGTAGCAATATTAGTAAGAATAATGTTTACGTCTTCCTTTTCTTTTTCTTAGCTGCTGGGAACAGGATGTTGTTTAGAATCAAACGATATCCTGGTGAATTTGGGTGTAAATTCAAATCGGTCGGTGGATCTTGCACCATGTGGCGGTAATCTTCCGGGTCGTGACCACCGTAGAACGTCCATGTTCCTTGTCCTAATTCGCCATGTACATATTTTGCTGTTCCAAGTGCTTTGTTTTCTCCTAATATTAAGACATTAGACTTGATGAATTCTTTTTTGAAGTCTGTTGTTTGTCCCATAAAATCATCGATGATGTCTGTATGGCATTGTGTTAACATGGTAGGAATTACATCCCATTTAGCCGAAAATTCAAAGAGAGAGAATTTGTCCATAGCTTCTGATTTGTGCAAGTCGGTGCCGTCGATGTTAGAATATTCATACACTAATGGGTTGCGTTCTAAAATGAATTTATCGAACGCAAAGGTGTTTGTGTAATCGAGTTTTTGTTGGCAATTTGGATCAGATGGATCTCCATCAAACATACTTTCACAAATATCTGTTTTGTGTGCTGCTAGTCCAATATCGAAACTATCTGTACCACTACACATGGTGAACAGGAATCCTCCACCCAATACAAAGTTTTTAAGGTTGTTTGCAACTGCTAATTTCAATTGAGAGACCTTGTTGAATCCTAACATTTTCGCATCACTTTCTGCTTCTGCAACTTGCGCGTGATACCAAGGAGCATTTCTAAAATTATTGTAGAATTTACCATATTGACCTGTGAAATCTTCATGGTGTAAGTGGAGCCAATCGTATTTTGGGAGCACCCCCATTACAATGGCTGAGTCATAAATTTTTTCATAGGGAATTTCTGCGTATTCCAATACCAATGTAACTGCATCATCCCAAGGTTGTTTTCCTTTAGGAGTATAAACCGCAATTTTAGGAGCTTTTTCTAGTTGGATAATTTCTTGATTGACATCTGGATTGGAGATTTCATTGCGAATAGCGTTTGCTTTTCCATCCGTAATCACTTCATATTTTATACCTCTAATGGTCAATTCTTCTTCAATTTTCACATCGTGCGGACACAAAAAAGAACCTCCTCTGTAATTAAGTAACCACTCGAGCGTTAATCCATTATTCAACATCCAATAAGCGATTCCGTAGGCTTTCAAGTGATTAGATTGCCCATTGTCCATAGGAATTAACACACTTGTTGCATTTAGTCGCAAACTAAACGAAATAACTAATAGAAGTAATAGTATTTTTTTCATGCGTTAGAAAGGATCGTCAAGACTATCAGTGTTGAAATCAAAATTTTCCTCTGCTTCATTCATTTTACTTTGAACTGTGTAACTATTTCCAGCAGGCGCATTGTCAAATCCAGAATTTACTCCTAAGGCACCCATTGTTTTACCAATAGGTTGGTAGTCATCATCAAAAGAATCAAAATTATCGAATCGTGCATATTCTCCAATAAAGCGTAGACGAACAGAGTCGGTAGCACCATTTCTGTGTTTTGCAACAATGATTTCACCTACACCAAGGTTGGATTCGCCTTCTTCGTTTTGAAGGATTTGGTAATATTCTGGACGATACAAGAAAGACACGATATCGGCATCTTGCTCAATTGCTCCAGATTCACGTAAGTCGGACAGAATTGGTTTTTTATCGCCACCACGTGTTTCCACAGAACGACTTAATTGAGAAAGTGCGATTACAGGAATATTTAATTCTTTTGCAATTTCTTTAATCGAACGTGAGATGGTAGAAATTTCTTGTTCACGGTTACCAGAACCTTTACCACCACCCGCAGTCATTAATTGAAGGTAATCGATAATTACAATTTGTATGTCGTATTGGCTTTTTAGACGTCGGCATTTTGCGCGTAAATCGAATACCGAAATACCTGCAGTGTCGTCAATATAAATTGGAGCCGTTGCTAATTTTGCAATCCGTGTATGCAGTTGTTGAAATTCGTGTTCTGCTAAATCTCCTTTTCTTAGTTTTTCAGCGCTGATTCTAGATTCAGAAGCGATCAAACGTTTCACTAATTGCACAGAGGACATCTCTAATGAGAATATTGCTACACCCATACCATAATCTACGGCCGTATTTCTTGCCATAGATAGTACGAAAGCGGTTTTACCCATTGCTGGTCGTGCTGCGATAACAATCATGTCTGAACGTTGCCATCCCGAAGTAAGTTTGTCTAATTCTCGGAAACCAGTAGGTACACCAGATATACCATCCGTATTTTTAGCTGCTTTTTCAATTTCTAAAATTGCTTCACGTACGACGTTTTGCATCACGTCAACGTTCTTTTTCATGTTGTTTTCAGCAATTTTGAAAAGATCGCCTTCGGCTTTATTTAATAAATCAAAAACGTCAGTCGTTTCATCGAATGCATCACGAAGTACTTCATTACACATACGAATGATTTCGCGTTGAATAAATTTTTGAGAAATAATACGTGCGTGGTATTCTGCGTGTGCTGCGGAAGCAATACGATGAGTTAATTGCGATACATATAATGCTCCACCTGCCATTTCTAATTCACCTTCTTTACGAAGTTGTGTTGTAACGGTTAGTAGATCGATCGGATTTGTACTTGCAAAAAGTTCACGAATGGCTTTGTATATCACCACGTGTTTTGGATCATAAAAACTATTTGGTGTCAGGACATCAATTGTGTCGTTCACCGCATTTTTGTCTAACATCATCGCTCCCAAAACAGCCTGTTCTAAGTCAACAGCTTGTGGTGGTCGCTTACCGAAAGCATCAGGGAAATCAGCGTTTGCAGGTTTCGTTCTGGTTAACGGTTTTTTGATTTTATCCGAATTATTTTCCATAGAAACAAATGTACGGAAAGGGAAGTGAGATACAAAATTTTGTTGATAAATGAAGTGACAGATTATTAATTTAACAGATTGTAAAAAGTAGAAAATTCAACTTATTTTTATCCTTATCTTTGTTTTAAAATAATTTTTATGAAGATTTTTTCTGTCCTTATAGTAGGTTTAACTGTTTTTTATTTGAGTTCGTGTACAGAACAAAAAGTAAAGGAGAAGTTGACCGATGAATTTTTCAAAAAGAAAGTAAAAGAAGCGGTATTACCTTTTGATCAACAAGTAGTTCGTGAGGTGGAAGGTCGTTTGTCGATTCCGCGCACGGAAAAATACTCTTATGAAGTTCATAAAGCATTTTTAAATTCTGACAACGAAGAAGATGCGATCATCACAGTCAATCGTTATAATTTTGCGTTAGAAGAGGCTAGTAGATCTGTGAATCCTGCTAAAAATGCAGAGATGGGGTACATTGGGAATTATAATTTCTTTATTTATTACGATGGAAAATTAAAAAAATTCTCCAACCCAATTAAGGTACCTTCAAGTCCTAAAGCACCGTTGAAAGTGATTTTTGAAAATATCCAATCAGAAGTATACAAAGACATAACGATTGAATACCGTATTCGTAATTCTGCATTTCGAAGTTATTACTTAATCGCAAATGGAAGTATGCAAATTATGTTTCAATGGAAGTTGTTTGATAATGTAGGAACAGCCTATCCAGAAGCGAATTTTATTACCTACGACAAAGGTTCAATGAGTTTGTTTAAAGACATTTTGATTTATTCAGGAAAAATTAAGAATTATTCACCAATCGTACCAGATGTGTATTCGTACAATCCAGTAATTGAAAAAGCTGGAGGGTTATTGTACCGCTTTTTTTACGACCCTAGTACAATGAAGTACATGACGAGGAAGAATTGAGTGACGAAAGTGACGAGAGACGAAGTGACGAAAACCATTAAGAAATTTATAAATTGAGTTGGAGGAAGTGAGTAGATTGGATTAAGATGCATTTAGTTTTACTCAGTATCTTAATTCTCTCAACCTTGGCAAAGCCGACTTTAACTTAATCTTTACCTTCTTAATTTCTTAATGGTGAAAAAAAATACTTAAATTATGGAATACAACAAAATTACAACAGAAGATATCGCGTTTTTCACTTCCATCGTAGGAGAAAGATGTACAACAAAAGCGGATTTGCTAGCCGAATATGGACACGATCAGACCGAAGATTTGGTGTTTTTACCAGAGGTGTTGGTACGACCTGAAACAACGGAAGAAGTAGCGAAAATTGTTGCGTATTGTCATGAACATTCAATTCCTGTGACGCCTTCTGGAGCGCGTACAGGCTTGAGTGGTGGTGCGTTACCAATAAAAGGGGGAGTAGCGCTATCCATGGAACGTTTCAATAAAATACTAGAAATTGACGAAAAAAATCACCAAGTAACGGTTGAACCAGGTGTGATCACACAAGTCTTGCAAGATGCTGTGCGTGAAGTTGGTTTGTTTTATCCTCCCGATCCTGCGAGTAAAGGAAGTTGCTTTATTGGTGGGAATGTGTCTGAAAATTCAGGAGGACCAAAAGCCGTGAAATACGGGGTAACGAAAGATTACGTGTTGAATTTAGAGCTGGTGCTTCCGACAGGAGATATCATTTGGACAGGTGCGAATGTATTGAAAAATGCAACGGGGTATAACCTAACACAGTTGTTGGTTGGTAGCGAAGGGACGTTAGGAGTAATCACGAAAATTGTGTTGCGTTTGATTCCTCATCCAACAGAAGATTTGTTGATGCTGGTACCTTTTTACGATGCGGAAAAAGCGTGTGAAGCAGTCGCAGCAATTTTTAGAGCGGGAATCACGCCAAGTGGATTGGAATTTATGGAGCGTGATGCGCTTTTATTGACGATGCAATACGAAAAGGAGTCGGTAGTCGAAGTAAAAGACAATCACGCAGCACATTTATTGATTGAAGTCGATGGTTTCGACTTGGATGCATTGATGGTTTCCTGTGAGGAAATTACAAAGGTGTTAGAGAACTTTGAAACGGATGAAATACTCTTTGCGGAGAGTCAGGCACAAAAAGACCAGTTGTGGAAACTACGCAGAAAGGCAGGAGAAGCAGTAAAGTCGCACTCGATTTATAAAGAGGAAGATACGGTTGTTCCGCGTTATGAATTACCGAAATTATTATCGGCGGTAAAACGCATTGGAAATCACTATGGATTCAAATCGGTGTGTTATGGTCACGCGGGAGACGGTAATTTGCATGTGAACATTATCAAAGGAGATTTATCTGATGATTTCTGGGACAATGAACTTTCCAAAGCGATTTCGGAATTGTTCATCGAAGTCCTTGCGTTGGGTGGAACTATCTCCGGAGAACACGGAATTGGTTTAGTACAAAAACAATACATGCCATTAGCGTTTTCAGAGGTACAGTTAAATTTAATGCGCTCTATCAAAACGGTATTTGACCCGAAAGGAATTTTGAATCCTGGGAAGATATTTTAAATTTGTCCTTCGGCAAGCTCAGGATACTTTTTATAGGATTGTTCAGTTTTATGAAATGTATTAAATGATTTTTCTAGACGTCACTCCTCTCTTCTAACTCCGTCTCTCTTCTCTTCCATCTGCATGTAGTGCAAATCTTCCTTTTTCTCGGTCGTGTACCTGATCCAAGCGTTTCCAAGGCCAGCCGCCAAATTGTGTTTCGTGGTAATCGTTGAATGCTTGTTGAATTTCTTCCTTGGTGTTCATCACGAAAGGTCCGTATTGAATAACTGGTTCGTTGATTGGTCGACCTTGCAAAACAAGGATGCTCGCTTCGAGATTTCCTGCGAGTAATGTGAGTTCTACAGTTGCGTCTACTTCAATTGCGTTGTAACGATTCACGAGTGTTTCTGCTACGGTCAGGGTATCTCCTTCGTAAAAATAAAGTGTACGATTGATACCTTGCGATGCTTTAGGAAGTGTCCATGTACCACCTGCTTCGATTTTGATATTCCATACAGCCACTTCGTTCGCTGGATCTGCTGCCCAGGAATTTGGTGGTGGAGTGGATGCTTTCGTTGTACCGGTAGAACCAGCTATAATCTCAACGAATGTCGATTTAGAGTTGTTATCGATATGTTTTAGGGTAGGAATGGTGTCGCTCCATAACATTTTGAAGTGAGGTTCTACCATTTTATTCTTTTTAGGAAGGTTCAACCAGATTTGAAACAATTCCATCGTGTTTTCCTTGTCTTTATGAAGCAAGGGGAACATTTCTGAATGTTGTACGCCTTTGCCTGCGGTCATCCATTGTACATCACCATCACCGTAGCGACCAGCAGCGCCCATCGAATCAGCATGATCCACCAAGCCTTTGCGCACTACCGTAATGGTTTCAAATCCGCGGTGCGGGTGACCCGGAAATCCTGGAACAGTCTGACCATGATACATTCGGAAGCCATCTTTGATAATAAAATCACTTCCCATGTGTCGTCCTTCCATGGAAGTGGTTGGTCCCATTTGGTCGTTTCCCTTCGGAAAGAAATCCTCGTGGTGTACACAAAATAAAAACGGATCGGCAGTTTCCCATTGGAAACCTAGGGCTTTAATTGATTTTATTGGATTCATGGGAGGAATAGTTTCTGTTTGTTTATTTTGACTAAATGAAACGGTTGGGAGCCCTAACGCGGCAAACCCTAATCCAAGACGAGAAAGAAAATTACGACGCAACATAGGGATTATGAGTTATAGATTTTAATTTAGAATGAAATTAGTGATTAATTGTAATAACTTCAAATCATAGCGCATTTTTGGTTTGTTACGATACATCCATTTGATGATGGAAATGGTAGGATAGGACGCGCTATATTGGATATGTATTTAGCAAAAAGTGATAATAGTCGACTTAGATTTTATAGTTTATCCAATCAAATTTTCAAAGAACATAAAAAATACAATGAAATCATCGAATTTTCTCAAAAAGGAAATGGAGATATTACTTTTTATTTAGATTGGTTTTTAGGCTGTTTTGAAAGAGCGTTATTAGCTACAGAGCAAAATTTAGAAGTTATTCTTGATAAAGCACATTTTTGGGATAAGCACAAATTAAAACAAACAAACGAACGACAACGATTTGTAATTAATTATTTATATGATAATTACACGAATGAAATTGGGTACATGAGGACATCTGTTTATGCTAAATTAACGAAGTGTTCTACGGATACGGCATTAAGAGATTTACAAGACTTAGTTTCTAAAGAAATGCTTGTTTCTGAAAATTCAGGTAAAAAAACCAATTATTTAGTAATTAGTCCAAAAGGGTTAAGAATACCTAAGTTAGGAGACTCACAAAATAAATGATGGTTTGAAGTAAATAAAAGCTTTGGTCATGCTCTATTATTTCTTACTTTTTAAATTGCCGAAACGTCAAATTAACGCGGGGTTCTTTCGTTTTCGGTTCTTTTTTAAGCTGATGCATCCAATGTTTTTGGGAATACATATCCATTATCACTAAAGAGCCGTTTTCTAATTTTACATCTATTTTTTCACCCGATTGTTTGTGTTTGAGTTGAAAGGTACGTGTTGCACCAAAACTAAGGGAAGCAATGATACCTTCTGCATCTAATTCTGGTTCGTTATCACTGTGCCATGCCATCCCAATTTCTCCCGAATCATAAAGGTTCAACAAACAGCCATTGAATTGTGTGTTTAATTCCTTTTCCAATTTCTGTTTGAGTTCCAATACCACGTGCGACCAAGGACGTGCCATTTTCTGTTGTTTTGAATAGGTGTAAGCGATCTGTTCGTCTCCTTCAAAAGCGACTTGACGTTTGGTAATGATCTTTTTACCGTACAAAGTGAGTTCATCGTGTTTCCAAGCTACTTCGTTTAGTAATTGATGGAGGAAAGATGAATGGGTTTCCTTGATGAAATTTGCGAAGTAGCAGGTGTATCCGTCGTAAGGGAGGAGGGTAGGGGTAGTTAGGGAAATAGATTTTTTAACCATATTTTGAATTACTAAATTAGAATTAAAAACAGAAGATAATTCAAAAAATATTCTTTACTAACTTGTAAATAAACATAAAGTATTAATTTAACAGCTTAATAATAAAAATAATTTGATGAAAAAACTGTTGATTTTTTTAATTTACTCAAGTGTTTTGGTTGCTTGTAAAAAGACTTCTTCTACTCCTAATACTCCAATAAAAAACACAACAGATACAACTAAAGTTGTAAATGACACGACAAAAACTACAAATAAAGGAATTGGCAAACCTGGACCTAATATCACTGATGCAGAGGGTAACACCTACAAAACAGTAACTATTGGAACACAAACCTGGATGGCAGAGAACTTAAAAGTGAGTAAGTACAGTGATGGTACAGTGATTCCAAATATTACGGATAATACACAATGGTACAAAAATACCACTGGCGCATGGTCTTATTACAACAACGATGTGGCTAACAATACTAAATACGGTAAACTATACAATTGGTTCGCAGTGAGCAAAACTACCAATGGCAATAAAAACGTTTGTCCTACAGGATGGCACGTACCTACAGATGCTGAATGGACGGTTTTAACTGATCATTTAGGTGGAGATACTATTGCTGGTGGTAAACTAAAAGAAGTGGGTATAACAAGCTGGAAGAGCCCGAATACAGACGCTACGAATACGTCCTTATTTTCGGCGCTTCCGGGTGGGATCCGCTACTACGGTGGAGGTTATGGCGGCATGGGCATTGGCAACTACGGTTACTGGTGGAGTTCTACGGAGTACGATAAAGGCAATGCTTGGTACCGCGGCCTGAACTACTTCGATGACAATGCTAACAGTTACTATTACTTTAAGAGCGGAGGCTTGTCTGTTAGGTGCCTCAGGGATTGACTTCGACTCCGTTCAGTCTGAAAATGGTGTTGACAATTTTTATCCTGAGCTGTTCCATTGAGCCAGTCGAAATGTGTCGTAGGATGATAAATTGAAAAATAAACACATGATTATTAACTCCAAAAATTATCGGAAAACTAACATTACTAATGTATTTATATAACGAGTAGTTCCTTTGAGCTACTCGTTTTTTTGTGTAGTATAAAAATACATGTAACACTTTATTTGTATAAAAAAAACTCCCCTAGGAGGATTAAATCCATAGAAGCAAGGAGTAAAATAAGCAGTTTTATGAAATTAACATTAATAAAATCTTAAAAATGCATTTTTTTGCCTGAAAAATTTGGGGTGTAACTATAAATGTCATATCTTTAATATATAATAACTACTTGATTAAATGGTTTTTAAGTGATATTACGTATCTTTTAATCTTTTAAAATTCAGTTATTATCTCTTCCTATAAGTGGGAGGAGTGAACCAAAGTAACAACTATAATTAAAATAAATGGAAACAGCAGAAAAACAAACTCTTTTTGATTCTACTATCGAGATGCAAAAAGAAACCCTATCTAAGTTAATCGAGACAGGGAAAAAAGTAACCGAAATGTATAAGGAAAACAATCCATTACACTTCATGTTAAACGCTACTAAAGTAGAAAATGTTGGAATGTTGAATTCGAAAGAAATCCAACAGGCTATCGTTAAAACTGCTACTGTTTTCTCAAAACAATTACAAACACTTACCAAATTTCAAAGAGAGAGTGTAAAGATTTTCACAAAAACTCAGAAAGAGTGGTTGCAAAGCGTAGAAACTAAAGAAAATAAACTATGGGTTGAGAAACTTGTTGAAATGAATGATCACCTCGAAAAAACGTATGTTACTTTCGATGAGAACGTATCCAATTCTATTCATAATGGGTTTGAAGTATATATTCAACAAGTAGAAAATAATACATTTTTGAAAACGAATTAATTGTAATTATTGACACAATTAAGAAGAAGCGAGTAGTTCGAAAGAGCTACTCGTTTTTTTGTTAAACGGAGTCGCGAATTCAACTTCGTACTTGGAAGTACGATCTATGGGTAGGGCAAGCGATTCAATACTCCTATTTCAACACCTCATTTTTAAATTGCCGAAACGTCAAATTAATTCGGGGTTCTTTAATTTTCGGTTCTTTTTTAAGTTGGTGCATCCAATGTTTTTGGGAATGCATATCCATCACTACTAATGAGCCATTTTCCAATTTTACGTCTATTTTTTCACCCGATTGTTTGTGTTTGAGTTGAAAAGTTCGTGTTGCACCAAAACTAAGCGAAGCAATGATTCCTTCTGATTCTAATTCTGGTTCATTGTCGCTGTGCCATGCCATTCCAATTTCTCCAGTAGCATACAGGTTCAACAAACACCCATTGAATTGTGTGTTTAATTCCTTTTCTAATTTCTGTTTGAGTTCCAATACTATTTTCGACCAAGGACTTGCCATTTTCTCTTGTTTCGAATACGTATAAGCGATATGTTCATCTCCTTCAAAAGCGACTTGACGTTTGGTGATGATCTTTTTACCATACAAAGTGAGTTCGTCGTGTTTCCAAGCTACTTCGTTGAGTAATTGATGGAGGAAAGATGAATGGGTGTCCTTGATGAAATTTGGGATGTAACTGGTGTATCCGTTATGAGGGAGGAGGTTTTGATAAATTATATTAAGAGTGTTATTTGACATTCTAATTTTTAGTTCAAAATTTCAAAAAATGTAAAGTATAAAACTCTAAAAGTGTAAAGTGTAAAACTCAAAAAATGTAAAGTAAATTACTCTAAATATGTAAAATTTGTTATTTTTGTATTGATAATCAATTATAAGTGATGAAAGAAAAAAGAAAATATTTCAGTAGGATTTCAGATGAGGAATTAAAGAATAAACTGGATGCATCTGGTGCTTTACTCATTAGAGGGATGAAAGCTTGTGGGAAAACAGAATCTGCCAAGCAATTTGCTAAAAGTATTGTTTCTTTTGATCAAGACGAGCAAGTTTCGATGTTGATGCAGACAGCGCCACAGCGATTATTGTTAGGCGAAACTCCAAGATTGATTGATGAGTGGCAAGAATTTCCAAAAATTTGGAGTTATGTTAGGCATGAGGTTGATAATAGAAATGAAATTGCACAATTTATTTTAACAGGTTCTGCAAATCCTGAAGAAACGATTAAAATGCATTCGGGAGCTGGTAGGTTTACAGTATTAGATATGCGTACGTTAAGTTGGCAAGAATTGGGTTATTCAACTGGAGAGATCAGATTGAAAGATTTATTGGAATCAAAAATTGTATCTGTCTATGATGAGCCATTGAGTTTGGAAAAAATAGTTAAACGTATAGTTATTGGTGGATTTCCTTCATTAATTAATAAATCGATGCGTCAAGCGCGGGAAGTAAATCAAGCCTATGTAGATTTAGTTGCGGAGGTAGATATGAGTAGAGTTTCAAATGTGAAAAGAAATCCATCTAAAGTACGAAGTCTTTTACGTTCTTATGCTCGAAATTCAGCTACACTTGTTGATGTAACAACTTTAGCTGCCGATATTAAAGAAAAAGAAAATGTGGATTTGTCCCGTCCAACAATTTATGATTATCTAGATGCACTTAAACGACTAATGATTATTGAAGATCAACCAGCATGGAATACGCATATTCGTTCTTCATCTTCCTTAAGAAAAGCTTCTAAACGACACCTTTCAGATGTAGCTTTAGCAGTTGCGATACTAGGTATTAATGAAGAATTGCTCTTAAAGGATGTTAAGTTTACAGGATTTCTTTTTGAATCTATGGTTGTACATGATTTAAGAATATATGCGCAAGCAAATAAGGCGAAAGTGTTTCATTATAATGATTCTAGTGGACTTGAGGTGGATGCTATCGTACAAAAACAAAATGGCGATTGGTGTGCTTTTGAAATAAAACTTGGTATTGGACAGATTGAAGAAGCTGCAAAGAATTTAATCAAGTTTGCTTCCATTATTGACGAAAAGAAAACATCCAAACCAAAATCTTTGAATATAATCACAGGAACTGGCATTAGTTATACGCGTCCAGACGGAATAAATGTAATCTCCATGGCATCATTAGGATATTAAGAAGCTTTAAATTGCCGAAACGTCAAATTAATGCGTAGATCTTTTATTTTAGGTTCTTTTTTTAGTTGGTGAAACCAATATTGTTGGGGATGCATATTCAGTGTATCCATCGTAAGGAAGGATATTAGATTTGTTTTCTTGAAAAAACGATAATTTCATTACAATATACTATTCGTGTTTGTTATAAAACAATGAATTTAAGCACTATTTATTTTTTAGCTATTTTTGGTACATAATTTATTTTGATAGTATGAAAAATTTAATACTTGTATGTTTATTCTTTTTTGTTTCAGGGATTACGCTTGCGCAATCTAAAAAAGAAATGATAGCGATTTTGAATAATAGGGTGGATAGCTTGAATCAAATAGTAGCAACTGAACGTTCTGATAAACTAAAATTAAATACTGAGATTTCGAATTTAAAAAGTCAAATTAAAGAATTAGAAAATACAAAAGATAAACTCACCAATCAAAACAACGCTGTAACACAAGAATTACAAGAGAATCAAGTGCAAATAGTAGAGCTCAATAAACAACTTAAAACAAAAAAAGATAGTTTGGTGCTTGTAACCTCTGAACTTTTGAAATACAAACCAGCACCACCCAAAGAAAAATTAGTAGTAAAACAAGATAATACAGGCCCTATAAAAACCGTTACCATTGGTACACAAGTTTGGATGAAGGAAAATTTGAATGTTTCTGTCTTTAAAAATGGAGTAGCAATACCAGAAGTACAAGATGATGATGCATGGAAAAAAGCACGAGATAACCATCAACCAGCTTGGTGCTATTATAACGATGATCCTAAAAATGGCACTAAAAATGGGAAGTTATATAATTGGTATGCAGCGATTGATACCAATGGACTTTGCCCACAAGGTTGGCATGTGCCTTCAAATGCTGAGTGGGATATTTTGGTTACTTATCTAGGAGGAAAGGATGTTGCTGGGGCAAAAATGAAAGCAAAACCAGTGATGAAAAAAGTAGTTGAGTATTATGATGTAGATTCAAAGGATTGTAACAATTGTGCAAGTGCAAGTAAGGAATATAAGAAGATTTGTCCAGTTTGTAAAGGTACAGGGTATGTAAAAATACCTTTAAAAAAAGAGAAAAATGTATATGATAATGTTGTTTGGGGTTTTAAAGGTGGTACCAATGAAAGTGGTTTTACTGGTCTTGCGGGCGGTATCCGCTTTGATAGGTACTTTCAAAGTTACGACATCATTGGCTCCTACGGTTACTGGTGGAGTTCTACGTTAATTACCTACTCGGAGGCTTGGTCAATCGGCCTGGGGTCTAGCAGTAGCGATGCTTACATGAGCTACAACGACATTAGCCATGGGTTGTCTGTTAGGTGCCTCAGGGATTAACGAAGTTATAATTTATGAATGATGATTTATGAATTAATTGAAAATGGCTTGCAAATGATTGTGAGCCATTTTTAGTATGTAAAGCATCATTTTAAATAATTTCTACTTGTATTATACGTTTTGGTGGAGGGATAAATTAATAATTAAATCCAAAAGCCCATAACGGAATCACATTCTGATAACCAAATTCGATACCAAAACGCACTACAAAAAGTACATATTTATTCATTTTTTGCACTACAAAAAGTGCAATATTTGACTTTTGTGTTTATGAGTTCAGCTGGTTTTAAAAAAAATCAACTCCCCATTTTTCATTTTGATAGAAAGTGAATATTTATTCATTTTAGTTAAAGTCATTTTTATTTCAATAAGATTCCTTAAATTTAGTTTGCTCAATTTATATACCAATGAAAGGAAGAGATATTTTACTATTCAATACGATAGACAAAGCAATTAAAATTTCGGTACATTTTGATAAAGGTACATTTTGGCTTACACAAAAAGCAATGGGTGAGTTGTTTGGGGTTAATGTACCAGCGATAAGTAAACATATCAAGAATATTTTTGAAACGAATGAATTAGATAAGAATTCAGTTATTTCCAAAATGGAAACAACTGCCTTGGATGGAAAAAAATACAACACACTGTTTTATCGTTTAGAAGCTATCTTAGCTGTAGGGTATCGTGTTAATTCCTCACAAGCAACCGAGTTTCGAAAATGGGCAACACAGACCTTGAATGAATTTATTATCAAAGGGTTTATTATTGATGATGATCGTTTGAAGCAGGGAAAAAATTTAGGTCAAGATTATTTTGATGAGTTACTTGAGCGTATAAGAGAGATTAGAACAAGCGAAAGAAGATTTTATCAAAAGATTACAGATTTATTTTCCTTGAGTACTGATTATATTCACGATAGTCAACAAACAAAAGACTTTTTTGCAATGGTTCAGAATAAGTTACATTGGGCAATTTCAGGTAAAACGGCAGCGGAGATAATTTATTCGGAAGCAGATGCAAAGAAGTTATTTATGGGTTTAAAAACTTGGAAAGCAGCACCGAATGGTAAGATTCTAAAATCAGATGTTGTCGTGGCTAAAAATTATCTTTCCGAACAACACCTGTCAGAATTAAATAGATTAGTTTCCGCGTATTTGGATTTAGCAGAAAATAATGCGCAAAGAGGTATCGCATTTAATATGGCTCAATGGGTTAAGTTTTTAGATGGTTTTTTAGATTTATCGAGTTACCCAATTCTTTCCGATAAAGGAACTATTTCAATGTTGGAAGCCAAATTAAAAGCAGAAACAGAATATGAAGTTTTTAGGATAGTCCAAGATCAAAATTACATGAGTGACTTCGATCGAATGATTGCTGAATTAGAAAAATAACTACTAACAGCTATTCCCTAATCACTATTTCCTAAAATCTATTTTCTAACATCTATTTCTATTTCCTATAGGCTATTTCCGGGTTACAGCTAAAAGAAGTTGGCGATTTCGAAGCACTAAACTGTACGCTAACGCTAAACTTACTAAGAAGCACAAATATTCATCTAATCGCAATTGCATTTAAAGGAAAAGAAGTAAAAATGCAGTACGAAGAAGTCTTGTAAGGGCAATATTTGTATTTGTTTTTCAGTTGTTTACCTTATATAACAATTATTTACTATTTTTAAAAACGAGTGTAATTTTTCCGTTGAAGTACACAACGAGGGAAAAAAAGTACAAACGTTTAAAATCATTAAAAATCAGTAAGTATGAATAAAATTTTTACAGTTTTAACCGCGGTATTAATCTCCGCAAATTTATGGGCGCAAGCTCCACAAAGTTTTAGCTACCAAGCAGTAGTGCGAGGTACCGATAATGCCCTTGTTTCTAACAAAAAAGTTGGAATGAAAATCAGTTTGTTGCAAGGTTCTGAAACTGGAAAGGCAGTATATGTAGAAACACATACACCAACTTCCAATGACAATGGATTGGTGAGCATCGCTATTGGTGGCGGAACAAAAGATGCTTCTTCCATCGCTTTTGCAAGTATTGATTGGGCAAATGGCCCTTACTTTGTGAAAACAGAAACAGATGCGGCAGGCGGAACAAGTTATTCGTTGATAACTACAAGTCAGTTGTTGAGTGTGCCGTATGCTATTCATGCAAAAACAGCTGAAAGTATTGTTGGTGGAAGTGTTTTGCCAAGTGGTGGAACAAATGGTCAAATCATAACTAATTGTGATGGTATACCAACATGGACTACCGGAGGTATTTGCCCTGGAAAAATTGCTTCTTTAAACTGCGCTGGGGTTTCAGTCAATGGGTCATTAAATAATGGTGCAATAGCATCTAATGTTTCTTTTGGGATAACGTATTCTGGTGGTAATGGTGGATCTTATTCCGCACAAAGTATCAGTTCTACAGGTGTTGTTGGTTTAACAGCTACTTTGCAAACTGGTTCTTTTGCGACTGGTAACGGAAGTTTAACATTTACAGTTTCTGGTACGCCTACTTCAGTAGGAAATGCATTATTTTTAATGACTATCGCTGGGCAAGTATGTTCTATCTCAATGGTAGTTCAAGAAAAGCCATCAACAATAGGAATACCTGGACCAAATATCACCGATGCAGAAAATAATACCTACAAAACAGTAACTATTGGAACACAAACATGGATGGCAGAGAACTTAAAAGTAACAAAGTATAACGATGGAACAGCTATACCAAACATTACGGATAATACCCAATGGTCAAATCTAACCACAGGAGCATGGTCTTATTACAACAACGATGTAGCCAATAATGCTAAATACGGTAAATTATACAATTGGTATGCATTGAGTAAAATAAGCAATGGCAATAAAAACGTTTGCCCAACGGGATGGCATGTACCTACAGACGCTGAATGGACGGTTTTAACAGACTATTTAGGCGGTGAAAGCGTTGCAGGAGGTAAAATGAAAGAAGTAGGCACTACAAGCTGGAATAGCCCGAATACAGATGCTACGAATACGTCGTTATTTACTGGTCTTCCTGGCGGTTACCGCTACAACAGTGGAGGTTACGGCAGCATTGGTAACGACGGTTACTGGTGGAGTTCTACAGAGAACAATACATACTATGCTTGGTACCGCACCCTGTTCAACGTCCATGGGGATACTTACAGAAACAGCAACTATAAGAAATTCGGCTTGTCTGTTAGGTGCCTCAGGGATTAATTCGGTATTGACGTTGATAATTTTTATCCTGAGGCTCTCGAAGGATGACAATTTTAAAATGAAGCTAATATTGTTCGGAACTGTATTTCGGTTCTGCATCGCGCGGAGTCTTTGAGCCGTGAGTGTCACATTGAGCGGAGTCGAAATGGAGACGAACGTGCGAGAAGGCGAAGCGAGGCGCGTTGAGGTTATGATTTATAAATTATGAATGAAAATGGCTTGCAAGTTTTTGTGAGTCATTACTTGTTTTAAGCAAAATATTACTAATAATTAAATCCAAAAGCCCATAGCAGAATAACATTCTGATATCCAAATTCGATTTTAATAACGCACTACAAAAAGTGCATATTTATTCATTTTTTGCACTGTAAAAAGTGCAGTTTCAATTAAAATGCGCACTTTTTGTAGTGCAATTATTGTTTTTCTACCTTGGAAATACTTTTTTACGAATGTTGTATTTGCTGACGTATAAAGAAAAATCTTAAATCTTTATATGAAAAAAACTGCTAAATTTTTTAAAAGATATTAAATTGGTTATTTGTATAATAAATGTTGTTTATTATCTACAATAGTATTATTTTTGATTAAAATAACCATCAAATGGCTTCGTTGAAAAAACAAATAATTTTCCCAAAGCACCAACAGATTTTAACTTCTTTGGGTGAAAATATAAGGCTAGCAAGGAAAAGGAGAAAATTGACGACAATACAAGTCGCTGAGCGTGCAGGTATAGATCGTTCAACCTTATATCAAATAGAAAAAGGAAACGCGCGCGTTTCATTGGCTGCTTATTTTAATGTGTTTAGAGTGTTAGGATTACAAGATGATTTTTTAAAATTAGCGGATGATGATGAACAAGGTAGGCTTTTACAAGATATGCGATTGTTAAATGGTAAGTAGATGAAAAATAAAACGAAACATATTTTTGTATTTGCAGATTGGATAACAATTCAACATGAACCTCAATTTATCGGTACAATTACTGTAAATGAGGGAAAAGGAAAACAATTGTTTAGTTTTGAATACGACGCTACTTTTCTAAAAACAACAAAATCCTTTTTACTAGATCCTGAAATTTCTTGGTATGCAGGAGAACAATTTCCGATCGGGAAAAATTGCTTTGGAATTTTTAATGATTCGATGCCTGATACTTGGGGAAGAACACTGATGAAAAGAAGAGCATTGATAAATGGAAGTAAAGAAGAGAGATTTTTAAGTGAAGTTGATTTTCTATTAGGCGTCCATGATTTCGGGCGTATGGGTGGTTTACGTTTCAAGTTAAATAAAGAAGGTGGTTTTTTAGATGATGATTCTACATTTCCAACCCCTCCTTGGTCGTCTATTCGTGAAGTCCAGAACGGAATCCGATTAATTGAATCTAAAAAAGAAAATATTGAAATTAATAATTGGCTTAAAATTTTATTGGCACCAGGATCTTCACTTGGTGGAGCAAGACCAAAAGCAAATATTTTGGATGAAAATCAACAATTATGGATTGTAAAGTTTCCGTCAAAATTAGATGAGGTAGATAAGGGGTTGTGGGAGTATCTAGCTTATGTTCTTGCAATTAAATCTGGTATTCAAATGTCAGAATGTAAAACACAAAAAGTTGCTGGAGAACATCATACCTTTTTCACAAAAAGATTCGATCGAAAAGCAGATAAAAGACTGCATTTTACATCTGCTATGACCATGACGGGTAATAATGAATCGACGTTAAAGGATAAGGAAGCAAGTTATTTGGATATCGCTGAGTTTATTCAATTTAATTTATCAGACAGTAAAACGGAGCTTCATCAATTATGGCGACGTATTTTATTTTCAATTTTAATTTCAAATACAGACGATCATCTTCGTAATCATGGGTTTTTATGGATGGATGGTACTTGGAAACTATCACCAGCTTATGATATTAATCCTTCCATAGATAAGAATGGGTTATCGTTAAACATAGATATGTATGACAATTCACTCAGTATTGATTTATTAGTGAGTGTTGCACCCTATTTTCAATTACAGGAAAATGAATGTAAAATTATTATTAATGAGGTACGTGAAGTTGTTTCTCAATGGGAATCCGAAGCCAAAAATATAGGTATTTCTCGCGCCGAAATTTCCCTCATGCGACCTGCCTTTCGAGTTTCTTAAATTTTAATAAAAAATAACTACTAACAGCTATTTCCTAATCACTATTTCCTATTGGCTATTTCCTAATTACTAATCCGCTATTTCCTAAGCGCTAGTTATTAAAAAAATTCAACTCCCCATTTTTCATTTGATGGTAGGCGCGACACAAATAAGCAATCAAAATACGCATAGAATCAAATGCTTCTTCGGATTCGGTATGGATTTGTTTCTTTTGTAAACGCAATAACAACTTCATGTACATTGCGTGAAACACCAATTCAATGTGGTTTTTGTCTTTTAAGTTGGATTTTTCTTTGAAGTCTTCAATGGCATCGATCGCACGTTCATACAATTCTTTGTACTTCACATCGTTTGCCATGTTTAGCAACGTATTATGCAAATAAGAAAGCTCAATCATTACCTCTTGAATCAAGTACAAATGCCCTTTTTTCTCAATTTTTTGGGAATGCATTTGTACAATTAGGTCCTTATACCATTGTCTGTAGGTCGCATGAAACGAAGTGTCTGGCAATTGTTGACGCACATATTCATCCATGATGCGCTCCAAATCAAAATTGTACGCACGGATAACGTCTTCAATCTGATACATGTACAGTATGTATTCAGCAATATTTTCTTTTAGTTTTTGTTGAGCGATTAACATAGGATTAGATTAAAGATGAAAAGATAAAAGACCACTTCGTTCAAAGATTTAAAGACAAAAGACCACTTCGTTTAAAGATGAAAAGATAAAAGACCACTTTGTTTAAAGATGAAAGATAAAAGACCACTTCGTTCAAATATCAAAGATAAAAAGACTATTTAGTTTATTTAAGTTAACTAAAAGTCTTTGTTCTTTTGTCTCAAAGTCTTTGTTCTTTTGTCTCAAAGTCTTTTGTTTATTTACCATATTTCTGATTCAAAAAAGCGATAAACTCTTTTGTAACATTCATAGAAGGGTGGATGTAGTTATATTGACTTCCAGGTGACTTAACCAAAAGAATATCAATCTTATGCTCTTCGCAGTATTTTTTACCCGCATCTTCGATTTTCTTGCCTAGCATGTTTAAAAGGTTTACTGTTTCGCTTTCCAATTTTGCTCCTTGTGTTTGTTGCAGTTGGTACAACTCTTGGTTTCTACGTTGCACTTCCATCTGTGCTTCTTGGATTTGCATGTCTGAAAGTTGTTTTTGCTGCACTAATTGTTCGTTGGTATTGATGTAATTTTGAAGATCACGTTCTTTATTAATCAATTGTGCTTGAATCGTTTGTTGTTTTTTCATGGAAATCTTCTCCATTTTCACAAAGTATTCGTATTGTAATTTTAGACTATCTTGATCGTAATACGCAATTTTCAATCCGTTTGTACGAATCACAGGGATTGTTGGCTTCGTATTTTCTTCTTTTTTAGTTTCTGTTTTTCCACCACATGCAGCGGTAAGAAGTAAAGTACTTAAACAAATGGTAACTAATTTTTTCATCGGAAAGTATTTATTTTGAATGGCTATTTTTATTTGCAAAGGCTTTCGACCAATCTTCACGCATGGTCAAAAAGCGGTTAAAGGAATTATCTAACAATTCTTCGGTAATCATCGCTTGAACATCTTCGATTCCAAAAACATCTATTTCGTTAATCTTGAAAATTTGTTCGTATTGATCCAATTCGACTTTCACCAAGTATTTACTGTTGTAGTTGAAAATCTGAATTTTATATTTTGGATGAGGTATTTCAGCTAGTACGCGCATGGTTTATTTTTTATTTATGTAAAAATATATAATAATAGTTATTAGGAGTTTATATAAATTAGGTTTTTTGAGGCAGACAAAAAATTTAACCCGCAGTTTACTTGAGTAAATGAGGAGTTGAATTTTGTAGTTGAACGAAAAAAAAGCAATTTAGAAAAACTCCTATTTAATCTCAATTACATTCACATCAAAAATCAACACCGAATTCGCTGGAATCTTTCCTGTAGCTTCCGCTCCATAGCCTAATTTGGATGGGATAAATAATTTTCCTTTACCACCCACTTTGAATTTTGGAATCCCTTCTTGCCATCCTTTAATCGTGTTAGGAAGGGATAATGCTGTTCCTGTTTTATTTTCATCAAAAATAGTATCATTCAATAAATACGCTTTATAGGTCATGTAAACCGTATTGTTTGCACTCACTTGCATGCCTGTTCCTTCCTTTTCAATCAAATAATATAATCCGGAGGAAGTTTTAGTTGCGTTATTGATAGAATGTTTACTCAAATAACTCGTAATCGCATCATCGTCTTTTTTATCTTGCTCAGCAGTAGAGGTTTTAGTGCAAGATAAAAGACCTGTAGATAAAAGACAAAATACGGATAGATTAACTAGGAAAAAACGTGTTTTTGCGAAAGGTAAAAATTGGATGGAAAGCGTGTTTTTTGTTTTCATGATTTTTTTGAATTAATGTTGAAAATTAGTAATAAATCCTTTAGTAATTAACGATTCAACGTGTATAATTATTGATTATTAGTGTTTTCAAAGGCAGTTCTCAATGTAAATTTGTTTGTTAGCGTAAATTATAACTAAAGTAATGGCTGAAAATCAATATACAGAGGATAATATACGATCGTTAGATTGGAAAGAACATATCCGTTTGCGTCCGGGGATGTATATCGGAAAATTGGGAGATGGAGCCGCGGCAGATGATGGAATTTACATTTTGGTGAAAGAGGTTGTCGATAACTGTATCGATGAATTTGTGATGGGAAATGGAAAACGCGTTGACATCAAAGTGAAAGATGGTAAGGTAACTGTACGTGACTATGGGCGAGGAATTCCGTTAGGAAAAGTGGTTGAGGTGGTTTCCAAAATGAATACCGGAGGTAAATACGATTCCAAGGCCTTTAAGAAATCAGTTGGTTTGAATGGAGTCGGAACGAAAGCGGTAAATGCTTTGAGTTCTAAATTCATGTTGTATTCTGTCCGTGAAGGCGAGAAAAAAGAAGCGACATTCGAACGCGGTGAATTAGTTGACGAAAAGGAATTGGTAAAAACAGACGAACAAAACGGTACCTATGTAGAGTTTTGGCCGGATGAACAAATATTTAAAAAATACAATTTCAAAGCACCTTATTTGATTAAGATGTTTTGGAATTATTGCTACCTAAACAGAGGTTTAGCAATTTATTTCAACGGAGAAAAATTCCAGTCGAAAGATGGATTGAAAGATTTGTTGGAAGACAACATGGATGGGGATCCATTGTATCCAATTATTCATTTGGAAGGGGAGGACATCGAAGTAGCGTTTACACACGGTAAGACCTACGGCGAAGATTACTATTCGTTCGTGAATGGTCAACATACAACCCAAGGTGGAACACATCAAAGTGCTTTTAGAGAATCCATTGCGAAGGTAATCCGCGATTTTTACAATAAGAATTACGATGCGGCAGATATACGTCAGTCCATTGTTGCTGCGATTGCGGTGAAGGTGGTGGAACCTGTATTTGAATCCCAAACAAAAACCAAATTAGGATCACAAGAAATTGAACCGGGTGGACAATCCATGCGTTCATTTATCAATGATTTCTTAAAAGATAAATTAGACAATTACTTACACCGTAATCCGGAAGTTGCAGAGACAATTGAGAAGAAAATCAAGCAGTCGGAGCGCGAACGTAAGGAGTTAACCGGGATTCGTAAACTAGCGCGTGATCGTGCAAAGAAATCTAGTTTACACAATAAAAAATTACGTGATTGTCGTATCCATTTTCCAGATTTAAAAGATGATCGTCGCGAGGAAACGACTTTGTTTATTACCGAGGGAGATTCTGCGAGTGGATCGATTACAAAATCCAGAGACGTAAACACGCAAGCGGTTTTCTCATTACGTGGTAAGCCCTTGAACTGTTTTGGATTGACCAAAAAAGTGGTGTATGAAAATGAAGAGTTTAACTTGATCCAAGCGGCTTTGGACATTGAGGAAGACATGGATAATTTGCGTTATAACAAAATTGTGATTGCAACCGATGCCGATGTCGATGGAATGCACATCCGTTTATTATTATTGACATTCTTTTTACGTTTCTTCCCAGATTTAGTGAAACGTAACCATGTATATGTATTGCAAACTCCTTTGTTCCGGGTACGAAATAAGAAGAAAACGATTTATTGTTATTCGGATGAAGAACGAAGAAATGCAATCAATGAATTAGGGAAAAATCCAGAGATTACCCGATTCAAAGGGTTAGGGGAGATTTCACCAGATGAGTTCAAGCACTTTATTGGGGAAGATATCCGTTTGGAACCAGTTATCCTTTCCAAAGAAGCATCGATTGATGAAATTTTATCCTATTATATGGGTAAAAATACGCCAGAACGTCAAGATTTTATCATTGATAACTTGCGTGTAGAAAAAGATTTGGAGGAGGAAATTGCGAAAGATAAATTAGAAGGTAACGACGAAGTCGAAGAAATTGCATCATAATTATGGCGGAAGACGAAATTGAAGACGTAAATGCGAACGAAGAGGAGTTTAATCCTTTTGAAAAAGCAAAGGTGGATGATGTCATTATCCCACTGAATGGTTTGTATGAAAATTGGTTCTTAGATTATGCTTCGTATGTAATCTTGGAACGTGCTGTACCAGCATTATTCGACGGACTTAAACCAGTACAACGTCGTATCATGCACTCTATGAAAGAGTTGGATGATGGTCGTTACAATAAGGTTGCAAATATCATTGGTAATACGATGAAGTATCACCCACACGGAGATGCTTCTATCGGAGATGCTTTGGTGCAATTGGGTCAAAAAGATATTTTGATCGATTGCCAAGGAAACTGGGGGAATACCCTAACTGGAGATGGTGCTGCTGCTCCGCGTTATATTGAAGCACGTTTATCCAAATTTGCTTCGCATGTGGTGTTTAATCCAAAAACGACGAATTGGTTATCCAGTTACGATGGTCGAAATAAAGAACCAGATCAACTACCTGTTAAATTCCCACTCTTATTAGCGCAAGGAACGGAAGGGATTGCAGTTGGTATGGCGTGTAAAATTTTGCCACACAACTTCAATGAATTAATTGAGCAATCCATTCTTCATTTACGTGGAAAGAAAGTTGAGATTTTCCCGGATTTTTTGACGGGTGGAATGGCGGACTTCAGTAACTACAACGATGGACTTCGTGGTGGTAAAGTGCGTGTGCGTGCGAAAATCAAGAAGTTAGACAATAAAACACTGACGATTACCGAAATTCCTTTTGGTACAAATACTGGTTCGTTGATTGAATCCATCATTAAGGCAAACGATAAAGGGAAAATTAAAGTACGTAAAATTGAAGATAATACTTCGGCTAATGCAGAAATCAACATACATTTAGCACCAGGAGTTTCTCCAGATAGAACGCTAGATGCCTTATATGCATTTACGGATTGTGAAGTTTCGATTTCTCCAAATGCTTCAATCATTGACGGGGATAAACCTCGTTTTATTGGTGTAAGTGAAATTTTACGTATCAATACGGATAATACCGTTCAATTACTGAAATGGGAATTGGAAATCCGTTTGCAAGAATTGATGCAAGCTTGGCATTTCTCTACCTTGGAGAAGATTTTCATCCGTGAAGAAATGTATATCGACTTTAAGAAATACTCAAACAAAGAGGAGTTATTTAAATACTTATTCAAGTGTTTTGAGCCTTTCAAAAAAATGTTCGTACGCGAAATCGTGGAGGAAGACTTACAAAAGTTGACGCAAATCCAAATGATTCGTATCACGCGTTTCGACAGTGATAAAGCGGATGAAGCGATTGTGAAGTTGGAAGAGGAAATGGAACAAGTGAAAGATAAATTGGCGCATTTGACCGATTACGCGATTGATTATTTCAAAGACTTGAAAAAACGTTTTGGTGAAGGAAGAGATCGTAAAACGGAAATTAAAATATTTGACAACATCGTTTCTTCGAAAGTGATTATTGCTAACCGTAAATTATACGTAGATCCGGAAGAAGGATTTATCGGTTGGGGATTAAAACAAAAAGAAGCAGTAAACGATTGTTCGGAAATTGATGACATCATCGTTTTCTTCAATACAGGTAAAATGTTGGTTGTCAAAGTTTCGGATAAGAAATTTGTGGGGAAAGGAATCATTCATGCAGATGTATGGAAACGTGGAGATACGCGTACCATTTACCACATGATGTACCAAGATGGCTTGGGTGGACCAGCGATGATGAAACGTTTTTACGTGAATTCGATTACACGTGACACGGAGTATGATCTAACCAGAGGAGTGAAAGGAAGTAAATTGTTATACTTCTCGATTCATCCAAATGGCGAGAAAGAAGTGGTTACTGTCATGTTACGTCCGCGTCCACACTTAAAACGTTTGCGTTTCGATATCGATTTTGGAGATTTGTTAATCAAATCCAGAACTTCCGCAGGAAATCGCGTGACCAAAGAGATTGTTCAGAAAATCACCCAAAAAGAAGTAGGTGGCTCGACCTTAGCAGCGCGTAAAATATGGTACGATGTTATCGTTGGCCGTTTGAATGACGATGGTAGAGGTAAGTTCTTAGGTTCGTTTAAAGGTTCCGATAGAATACTTACACTATATAAATCAGGAGAATACCGATTGACCAGTTTCGATTTAGCGAACCATTTTGACGAAGATATGGTGCATATTGAAAAATGGATTCCACGTAGACCAATTTCTGCAGTATATTACGACGCAGAAAAAGAAATGCACTACGTGAAACGTTTCTTGTGCGAGGTAACCTCCGACAAAAAAGTATCTTTTATTTCTGAAGGTGAAGGCTCGTTTTTAGATGTTGTTTCAACTTCTTATCGTCCTGAAGTGCGTGTGGTCTTTAATAAGTTATTAAAAGAGACGAAAAACCTTCCGGATAATGTATTCAACATCGCAGATATGATTGATGTAAAAGGGTTGAAAGCACAAGGGAATCAGGTAACTAAATTCAAAGTGAAGGAAATTACCTTGAATCACGAAATTGATGGAGGTGAACCTTGGCCGGAAGATGCAGCAGTCGTTGTGGAAGGGGCTGAAAGTGCTGAAGAAGCATTGACTGTAGAGTGGGATTTAGACAAAAAAGAGGACGAGGATGAAGATGTGCAACCGAGTTTGTTTGATGCACCTGAGGAAGAGTAAAATTAGTTAATAAAGACAGATAATGGGTTATGATTTTCGTAACCCATTTTTTTTCGGTTGTTGTATTCGTTTTGAGGTCTTATAAGTAGCCAAAACTATGTTTTTTAGCATACTTTTGGCTACTTATAAGTGTATTTTTTTGGTTTATGTTATTGATTTTTAGTTTTTTTAGTTTTTGAATGCTAGTTTTGTTTGTGTAAATTTTTTTTTAGTGTAATAATAAAAAAAAACAGCTTATATCTAGCCAAAACTTATATAATTTTAGTACATTTGGCTACTTATAACGCAGTATTAATATGGTAGTAGGTAGAAAATCAGAGGTTTCCATTTTATTGAATTGTCTTACAACACCACGTTCAGAGTTACTTGCAGTCTACGGTAGGAGAAGGGTAGGGAAAACCTACTTAATCCGAAATACGTTTGCTAAAAATATGTGTTTCGATTTTTCAGGGACTTACAAATCTTCATTAAAACAACAGCTTAAAAATTTTCATTTTACCTTAAAAAATCAATCACCAAAGAATAAAATTCCGAAAGATTGGACAGAAGCTTTTCATCAATTATCGAACTATATAGATTCGCTTAAGTCCAAAAAGAAAAAAGTGATATTCTTGGATGAATTTCCTTGGTTAGATACACGAAAATCTAATTTTTTAGCTGCTTTTGATCGCTTTTGGAATAGTTATGCGTTGAAACGAAATGACTTAGTTGTTGTGATTTGTGGTTCAGCAGCTTCTTATATGGTCACTAATATTATAAAAAACAAAGGTGGTTTACACAATCGTATTACACAACATATCCATTTACAACCGTTTAATTTAAGAGAGACTGAAGAATTACTTCGTACGAATAAGGTTAAATTATCGAGGTATGAAATTTTACAGGTGTATATGGCGATGGGAGGGATTCCGCACTACCTGGAGAAAATACTACCTGGAGAAAGTGTGCCACAATTGATTGATCGCTTATGTTTTGAAAAAGACGGATTTTTACGTACTGAATTTAAAATGATTTTCGCGTCCTTATTTGATCATTATGAAAATCACGAAATGATCATTCGTATGCTAGCTAATGTCCGTAAAGGAATGACGCGAAATGAAATTGTCGCAAAAATTAAAATTCAGTCGGGTGGAACCTTGTCAAAAACACTTATTGAATTGGAAGAGTCTGGTTTTATCGAAAAATATTTACCGTACAAGGGGAATAAAGATGCTTTGTATCGATTGACTGATGAATATTCTATGTTTTACATCAGATATATTGAAAATTCAAAGCCATCATCTACAAGTTATTGGATGAAATTACAAGCACAACAAAGTGTGAAAGTATGGTCTGGTTTTACGTTTGAAACCATTTGTATGAAGCATGTAGAGCAAATTAAACAAGGACTTAAAATTCATGGAGTTCATTCTGTGAATGGTAGTTGGATACAAAAAAATAGTGTTTCAAATGCGCAAATTGATTTACTAATTGATCGAGATGACAACGTTATAAATTTATGTGAAATGAAATTTTACAACACAGAATTTTCGTTAGACAAAAAACAAATACACGATGTCATGCATAAAATGAATGTATTTACCGAAGCCACGAAAACCAAAAAAAGTATTTTCATCACGTATATCACTACCTTTGGTCTCTCAAATAATAGCTATCGTAGGCAATTTGTACAAAATGAATTAACGATTGATAGTCTATTTTTATTCATATAACTAGCCAAAAATATGGTTTTAAAGTGTGTTTTGGCTACTTATGAGTACATTATTTTTGTTTAATTTTCTTATTTATAGTTAGATATATTTTTATGAATTCAATTTCTATTCTTCCTTCCGACTTCAAACATGTATGGCATCCGTTCACACAAATGAAAACGGCACCTACACCTTTAGCAATCGTTAAAGCTAAAAATACAAGCCTATTTGCAGAAGATGGAACGGAATACTTAGATTGTAATTCCTCCTGGTGGGTGAATATTCACGGCCATGGCCACCCGCGTTTAAAACAAGCGTTAGTGGAGCAATTTGATGCCGTCGATCACGTTATTTTTGCTGGAGTAACTCACCCAAAAGCAGTAGAGTTAGCCGAAAAAGTAACATACTTATTACCCGATAACTTACAAAAAGTTTTCTTTTCAGACGATGGATCTACAGCGGTTGAAGTCGCATTAAAAATGGCATTTCAATACTGGCATAATCGGAATGAACCCAAGAAACGTGTTTTAGCGTTAGATGGTGCATACCATGGTGATACGTTTGGAGCGATGTCTATTTCCCAACGTGGGTATTTTAACGAGCCTTTCGAACATTTGTTTTTTTCGGTGGATTATTTAGAATTTCCAACAAACGAAAGAGAAGAAACTATTTTGTTAGAAGCAGAAAAACTTTTTTGTACGCAAGAATTTGCAGCTGTTATATTGGAGCCACTCATTCAAGGTTCGGCTGGTATGCGCATGTATTCCGCTACGTTTTTAGAACAATTAGTTGTACTTGCTAAATCATATGGTGTACTCGTGATTTTTGATGAAGTGATGACAGGATGGGGGAGAACAGGTAAATTATTTGCGATGCATTACATCCAAGAAACACCAGACATAGTTTGTCTTTCTAAAGGTTTAACTGGTGGTGTTTTGCCGTTGGGATTGACCGTTGCAACTCAACAAATTTATGAAGCGTTTTTAGCAGAAGAAAAGACGAAAGCATTACTACATGGCCATTCATTTACCGGGAATGCGTTAGTTTGTGCAGTTGCATGTGCCAATATCGATTTGATCAATGAAGTTGCATTCAAACAAAATGTAAATCGAATTTCTGAGCAACATTTTTTGTTTAAAGAAAGAATTTTAAATAACGATAAGGTAAAAGAAGTTCGTCACCTCGGAACAATTATAGCCATTGAAATTTTACAAGAAAATGCAGATTATTTTTCGTCGATCAGAGATCAAGCGTATGATTACTTTTTGTCTGTAGGATTATTGATTAGACCTCTTGGAAATGTTATTTTTCTAAATCCGCCGTATTGTACAACCAACGAAGAGTTAGAAAGAATGTATTCCGGTATTGAAGGATTTATTAATCAAAAATAAAATTGTATTCCCTTCCTCCCTTGAGAAGAGAAAGTACTACTTTCGAAGAACAAACGTTAGTGCTGTGAGGATTGAGGAGGGTGAAAAAAATAAAAATCAAGCTGCATAAATCAATTGTTTTGTATTTTCTAAACTTTTTATGAAATATGGATTTGAAAGAGATTTTTCAGTTAATAGATCAATTTTTCTACCAAATAAAGCTTCTAATTTGTAGTGTAGTTCAAAATAATTATCTGTGTATTGTTCAATTGATAGGTTTTCAAAAGAAATTAGAAGATCAATATCGCTTTCCTCAGTAAAATTTTCAGTACAAACGGAACCAAATACATACATTGATTTTACGCTGTATTCTGAGCAGAGTTGAATTAACTGTTTTTTATTATCTGAAACTATTGAATTCATCATTCATCGATTTAAAACAAACATACAAAAATCTTATTTACTACCTCAAAACTGTAACATTCCCCTGTAATTGTTTATGTTCATCTCCTACACATTCCACATTCAAATAATAATCAAAAACATCAGGATTAACTAATTTCCCTTTGTAGGTTCCGTCCCAACCGATGCTTATATCGCGCGACTCAAATACCATTTCACCCCAACGATTGAAAACCCTAA
>CALPMT020000016.1 GCA_943324745.2 Chitinophaga pinensis
ATTAAAATAAAAAAAGTAAAAGAAATACGCACAACCAATTTTCAGAAAAAGACAGGAGATATCATGCGCGACTTAGAAAAACAGTCGGTTTATTATTTCAATGAAAAAGGATATTTAGCTACTGTTTTCGAAATTCAAAATTCAGGTTCAGGTCCAGATACGTCCTATTTCCAATATATTTATTCCCCAAAAGGAATGTTAAAAACGTTACGAAAAAATAGTTATTTGGGTTTTACGTCTACGAATTACTCGTATGATTCAATTGGTCAAGTTATTAAAGAAGAATATTTTCGAGACAAAGTAGTGCAACGAGATTTGACCGATCCATTGTTTAAGCAAGATAGTATTTTGGATTTTGAAACTGTTCGCTATAAGAGCTATCCAAATCAAAAGAAAAAGATCGTATACAATAGTTATGGAAATCCTTATATAGATTACATCACCTACACTAATTCAAAAGGACAAATCATTGAAATTGCAAAGAAATTAAAAATGACTTCAGAAATTAATGAGGTGAAATACTATTATAACCCAAATAATCTGGTAGATAGTATTGTTAAATTTTCTAGTTTGAATCCAAAAGAAACAGAGTCTATTCATTTCAAATATGACTCTAAAAATAATTTAATGAGTAAAAAATCATATGTCAATAAGAAATTAATCGCTCAAACTGAGTTTTTGTACAATGCTCAAACTGGAGTTCTTTCTTCTATCATTAAACAAGAAGTCGCAACGAATCTATTGTCAATTACTCGTTTTGAGACAATTTATTATGACTAATTACCAATTCATAAATCATAATTTATAATTTATAAATTCCTTCCCTTATCTTTGTGAAAAATTCTGCTCGCGATGAACACAAGAAAAACAGGAAAAGGAGATTCTTTTTCAAAATTCAAAGACAAGAAAAAATCAATTAAAGTTTCTAATCCTACTAAGGGTAAGCCAACGTTTAAAGGGAAATCAAATTCAACTATAATAACTCCACGTACTGATTCTGAGTCAAACACAGAGTCAACTTCCGAAAAGAAAAGATTCTTCCCTCAAAAAGAACGTGTTCGCAAGGGCGATCCTATGCCTACCTTTAATGAGAACGAAATTCGATTGAATAAATTTTTATCGAATGCAGGTGTTGCTTCTCGTCGTGAAGCCGACGTATTGATTGGTTCAGGCGTTGTGAGTGTGAATGATGTGATTGTATTGGAAATGGGTTATAAAATTAAACCTGGTGATGTTGTAAAATATGACGGTCACACCATTAACGCAGAACCAAAACGTTATGTGTTGCTTAACAAACCAAAAGATTTCATTACTACTATGGATGACCCATTGGGAAGAAAAACAGTAATGTCATTGGTGCGTAAAGCATGTAAAGAGCGTATTTATCCTGTGGGTCGTTTAGATCGAGATACAACAGGCGTACTTTTATTTACGAATGATGGTGATTTAGCAAAAAAATTAACGCACCCAAGATACAATGCTTCCAAAATTTATCATGTAGAGTTAAATAAAGCAGTTTTGATGGAAGACGTTGAAAAACTTCGAAAAGGTATAGTTTTAGAGGATGGAAAAATTACGTGCGATAAGGCTGAATTTATACCAAATACCGGAAGTCGTGAAGTGGGCGTAGAGATTCATTCTGGAAAAAACCGCATTGTCCGTCGTATGTTTGAAGCATTGGGATATACCGTTGTAAAGTTGGATCGTGTGCAATTTGCTAGTTTGACTAAAAAAGACTTACCACGAGGCTTTTACAGACATTTAACGGATAAAGAAGTCGCGTTTTTAAAAATGAGTTAATATGTTTCGTTTTTGCGTACTATGCTTATGTTTAATTTTTTTGGCGCAAAATAACACTAACGCTCAAACACAGACACTTCATAATACACTAGCAAAAGGGACATTAAACATTTCAGGAGGATTACATTTTCAAAACATCAAGGGTAATAACACAACAAGTTCGATTCAATATTCTGCTGGGATCAATTATTGCTTCAAACACCATTATACCCTGGGATTGAATGCTAATACATTGAGAATAAACCTAGAAAATCTACAATCAAATACATTTTGGAGTAGTGAGAATTTGTTTCTTGGAATCAATTTACAACGTATCGACCATTTATTTAAAACACAAATGGGTAAGTTTAAACTCGCTTCAATTTTGACTGTAAATGGAGGGAGTATCTTCTCAACTGATGAATTTACAGAACAATTACAAACAAAGAAGAGTGGCTTTAGTTCAACAGGATATTATACGTCAGGGGCTATAGGTTTGCGTTTTGAATTTGTTCGCAGATTATTTTTAGAAGCAACAAAATCAGTAGGATTTTTTGCAAAAAATAACGTAAATCTACGGACCCAAAATCAAGCGAAACTTGCAACAAATAGTTGGTATACTGATATACATATAAAAATTGGTATTTTCATGTTTATCAGTACATTGGATAAGTGTGGCACATGCCCAAAGTGGTAGCGTATTACTGGGAAAATGAAAAAATATTATTTTGGACACTAAAATGTCGATAAAAAAACTTGCTACTTGCAAAATAAAGCCTTAAACTTGTACCTCTAAAACTGCACAAATAGGTTTATGAAACACATATTATTTCTTTTATTCCTTTTATTTATAGGTAATTCAGTACTTGCTGCGTTGTCTATTGAGGGAAGTTACCAAGGAAAAAATTTGATTATTCAAAACCCCGAAGATCCTGATGGATTTGGTTTTTGTGCTACTAAAGTAACTGTAAATGGTAGCATTATGCCTGGTGGTATTGGTGCAAGTGCATTTGAAATCGATTTTTCATATTTCAATTTACATATAGGACAACAAGTATTCATTGTAATTGAACACAATTCAGGATGTGCTCCTAAAATTTTAAATCCAGAAGTTTTACTTCCAAGAAGTACCTTTAAAGTTGCAGAGATTATCGTTAGTGCCTCTGGAAAATTATCATGGAAAACGACAGATGAAAATGGTAAATTGCCGTTCATTGTTGAACAATATCGTTGGGACAAATGGGTTGAAGTTGGACAAGTACAAGGGAAAGGAAAGGCAAGCGCTCCTAATATTTATGATTTTCAAGTTATTGCTCATTCTGGACAAAACACGATTCGTGTAGTTCAAGTTGATCACACAGGTTCAAAACGTACATCTAAAGAAGTTAAGTTCACTTCTAATTTACCTGAAGTTAAGAAAAATCCTATTAAGGTAAAAGAAGATATAAAATTCACTGCTTCTGAAAAACCAGTTGAAACGAAGTATGAAATCTTCGATGCATATGGAAATATCGTTAAAAAAGGGTTCGGTTCTAGCGTAAATTGCAGCGCATTGGTTAAAGGTGCTTATTACATCAACTTCGACAACAAAACGGAGAAATTCGTTAAGAGCTAATTCAGCTTAATCTCACATGAAAAAAATTGAACATCTTGGTATTGCGGTTACCGACCTGCAAGCATCAATAGGTATGTTTGAAAAATTATTGAATACTACCTGTTACAAAATGGAGGAAGTAATTTCAGAAGGTGTACGCACTGCTTTTTTTCAAGTGGGAGCATCTAAAATTGAACTATTAGAAGCAACTAATCCGGACAGTCCAATCGCTAAATTTCTCGCAAAGCAGGGTGGAGGCATCCATCATATCGCATTTGAAGTAGATGATATCGTAAGTGAAATCAAACGACTACAAGCATTGGATTTCATACTAATTCACGAAAGTCCAAAAGACGGAGCTGACAATAAACAAATTGCATTTTTACATCCCAAAAGCACCAATGGAGTGTTGGTAGAACTCTGCCAAGAAAAGAACTAAAATACCACCATAAATTTCCTAATTTTTTGCTCTGAAAAATCAACTATGAAATTCGCAACAAAAGCAATTCACGCTGGTGTTCATCCAGACGAATCTACCGGTGCAATTATGACACCAATTTACCAAACTTCTACTTATGTGCAAGATGGGGTGGGTAATCACAAAGGGTATGAATATTCTCGCACCTTGAATCCTACGCGACACGCTTTAGAAAAAAATATCGCAGCGATAGAAAATGGACGTTTTGGTGCTGCTTTTGGTTCAGGATTAGCTGCAATTGATTGCGTAGTTAAAATGTTGAGTCCTGGTGATGAGGTAATTTCTACCAATGATTTGTATGGAGGAACTTACCGTTTATTTACTACAATATTTGCAAAATATGGTATTAAGTTTCAATTCGTAGATATGTCGAATGCATCAAATGTTGAGAAATTCCTTACCCCAAATACAAAATTAATTTGGGTGGAAACACCAACTAATCCTATGATGAACATTATAGATATCGAAGCGGTTTCTAAAATAGCAAAAAAAGCAGGTGCAATGTTAGCGGTAGACAATACGTTTGCTACACCTTATTTACAAACACCTATTGACTTAGGGGCTGATATCGTAATGCATTCAGCAACAAAATATTTGGGTGGCCATTCAGATGTAGTTATGGGAATTTTAGTTACAGATAACGACGAAATTTCGAAAGAAATGTATCGCATTCAAAATTCAACCGGAGCAGTAACTTCACCAATGGATTCATTTTTAGTATTACGTGGCATCAAAACATTACATTTACGTGTACAACGTCATTGCGAAAACGGGGCTAAAATAGCGCGCTGGCTGGTTAAACATCCAAAAGTGAATAAAGTGTATTGGCCAGGATTTGAATCACACCCTAACCACTTGATAGCGAAAAAACAAATGCGTGATTATAGCGGTATGATTTCATTCACTTTGAAAGGAAATAATATCGAAGATGCACATACAATTGTAAAGAAAGTAGCACTTTTTGCCTTGGCTGAATCTTTGGGAGGTGTAGAATCATTGATTGGTCACCCAGCGACAATGACCCATGCTTCTATACCAAAAGAAGAGCGCGATAAAATAGGTATTGTTGATTCTTTGATTCGTTTAAGTGTTGGTGTAGAAGATGTGGAAGATTTGATTGCAGACTTAGAACAAGCGTTAGCTTAAATATAACTCATAATCCCCTAAAAGTATCAAATATTTTTATAACTTTGTACTCTTTTGGACTTTCCAAAATGAAGTAAAAAAGCACTAAAAACACGACGATATGAGTAAAATGAAACTTTCCGAATTCAGTTTCGATGTTCCTCACGAATTAATTGCACAACATCCAAAAGAAAATCGCGATGAAGCGAGAATGATGGTAATCAATCGTAAAGAGAATAAAATAGAACATAAATTATTCAAAGACATTATCAATTATTTCGACGATGGCGATGTAATGATTACTAATAATTCACGTGTTTTTCCTGCACGTATGTATGGAAATAAAGAAAAAACAGGAGCAAAAATTGAAGTGTTTTTGTTGCGTGAGTTAAATCGCGAATCTTTATTGTGGGATGTGTTGGTGGATCCAGCGCGTAAAATTCGTATTGGAAATAAATTATATTTCGGCGATGATGATTCATTAGTAGCTGAGGTCATTGACAATACGACTTCAAGAGGAAGAACACTTCGTTTCTTATTTGATGGTGATTACGAAGAATTCAAAGCTAAAATCACTGAATTAGGTGAAACACCACTTCCAAAATACATTGAACGTGCTGTTGAACCTGAAGACGAAGAGCGTTATCAAACAATTTACGCAAAGGTAGAAGGTGCTGTTGCAGCTCCAACTGCTGGTCTACATTTCTCTCGTGAATTATTGAAACGTTTAGAAATAAAAGGTATTGATTTTGCAGAATTGACATTGCATGTTGGTTTGGGATCTTTCAGAACTGTTGAAGTCGAAGATTTGACAAAACATAAAATGGATTCAGAGCAGATAATTATTCCTGAGAAATGTGCTGAAATGGTGAATCATGCAAAACGCAATAAAAAACGTGTTTGTGCAGTAGGTACAACAACTATGCGTGCAATTGAAACATCTGTTTCAACTGAAGGTATGTTGAAACCTTTTGATGGTTGGACGAACAAATTTATCTATCCTCCATACGACTTTAGTATTGCGGATAGTTTGATTACTAATTTCCACCAACCATTATCTACATTGTTGATGATGATTTCAGCGTTTTGTGGTCATGATTTAATGATTGAAGCGTATAAAACTGCGATTAAAGATAACTATCGTTTTTATACCTATGGAGACGTTATGTTGATTATTTGATTAATTTTTTGTGACTAGTCCTAAATAAGCGATACAGATTATTAAAGACTAGTCATATTCCTTTTTTATTCTTCATCTTTATACTCAAACGGATAATCTTCAAACATTTCGGTTAATCGGTGTACTTGGTACACGCTTCTTGTATAGGAGTTGGATAACGCGAGAATGCACACTGTGTCTTCGCGAAGAGTCGCATAACAACCTGTATTTCCATGCCACCAACCTGTATGGAAAAAATAAGGTTTTTTATCAGGTACTTCAACTATGCGCAAACCTAAACCATAATTTCTAGACCCTGGTTTATCATAGCTATAACCACGGTAAATTTCTTTGCGAGATTTTTCGGTAAGGAAATTATGAGAATAAGTTGCCATGTCCATTTTAAGCAGATCTCTAGCGGTACTATACATGTTTTTATCTCCGTATATACCATCTAAGAAATCGACTGCTTGCGTTTGAAAACGTGAATCGTAGGAAGGAGAAATTTTATTTATTTTCTCAGGTTTATCTAAAATAAAACTGTTGTTCATGTTGAGTGGTTCGAACACTAACATTTTCATTGATTTTGGAAATTTCACACCTGTTACTTTTTCGATTACAAGCGCTAATAAAGCATAATTGGTGTTGCAATAAGCGAAATGAGTACCAGACGGGAAATTAAGCGGAAAAACGTGTTTATTTAGCATTTTCAAGACGTCTTGGTTGGTCATCTTTTTAGAATGATCCCATATATGATCAGCAAAATATCCATAATAGGGAACTCCGCTTCGATGTGTCATCAACATACGAATGGTCACACCTTTATAAGGAAAAGTCGATAGGTATTTACGTACATCATCTTCTAAATCAATCTCTTTGCGATCGACTAATCGCATAATTGCTATTGCAGTTACCGATTTACTAATCGATGCTAAATGGATAGGAGTGTTTGTTTTTAGTTTCTTTTCGTTGTTGTAATCTAAATATCCATTGACTTTTTCAAAGATAATCTTTCCATTTTTGGCAACTAAAAACATTCCATTAAAACGATTTTTTCCTAAAATTTTATTATAAAATGGATAGATGTAATGTCTTTTAATAGTAATATATTGATTGCTAACGGTATTAAATTTCGGTTTGTATTGAGTAATTTTTAATGCTGATTCTTGTTGGTGTTTGGAAGTACAAGAAGTACTTGCGAGCACTAAATATAAAAAACAAAAAAAGATGATGTGTTTCATACGTAAACAAAAGTAATAAAAAAGGGATGAATCTTATTGCTCTATTTCCATACTTGCGCGATATAATTTTAACTCATCCCAAGTAAATTCTTCACCTACTTTTTCTTTTAAAGGAGTCAATGAAAGTTCCGTATATCCTTCAAAAATATCCGCCAATTCCGAAATACGATCTGATGACATGACCTCTTCCAATTGTAATTCACCCATTTTGATGAGTTTCACGAAGTGGCCAATAATTGTACCTTCTGACATTACGCGACTAGCAGCAATTTCTGATAAAGATTTCTTTTCATGAATTAGTTCCAAAGTAACAACATACGTGGATTTCTTAGGTTCCTTTTCTGCTTTTGATTTTGGAGATTTCTTGGCTTTTACTATCACTTCCTCTTCTTCAAAAATATCGTCTAAAAACGATGTTGATGTTTGCATTTGCTCTACTTTGATGTTCTCGAGGATAATTTTTCGGTAGTTCAAGATTTCAGGTTTCCAGATTTTATCCTTCGTTATTTCTTCTCCTTTTAGAAGCATTTCTAACATATTATTAGCCCTTAATAGAGAAGTTAAAATTTCAAATTGCGCGGTTTCTAATTCTTCTAATTCTTCATAATAGGCCTTGATTTTCTTGATGCGTTTTACTTCTTCCATTTTCTTTAAGGTGCTTATTGCACAATTTTCCAAGGTTTTGAAGAAATAAGTATTTGCAGCAGCAACACGTTCTGCAATAAATTGTAACGAAATAGGTCTTGTAGTGAATAATTTATTCAGTTGACTAATAAATTTCTGAGCTGGTTCTATCATGGAATGAAAAACACTTGCCTGATGTGATGCCCAAGTCTTGTGTTTCCCCTTCTCACTTTTTGAACCTAATAAGACATAACTTGAATCATGGATGCGCCACATGGCATCTACATCTCTCCATTCAAAGGATTTCACTAAAAAGGTGTAAACAAAATGTATCGTGTCTTCTTCTAAGAACTTTTCTAATACATTTTCTTCGGGCTTACTTGCGGTATAACTCATCACTTGTTGGTCATTACTTAAGCCATTCATGCGCATTGGAGAAAGTAAAATCAAACCTTGTAGACTTCTTAAACGCGAAAGTGCCACGTATGCTTGTCCTGGTGCAAATACCTGAGAAACATCCAAAATTGCTTTTTCAAATGTTAAACCTTGACTTTTATGAACAGTAATTGCCCATGCCAATTTCAAAGGATAATGAACAAATGTCCCCAGTACCTCTTCTTTGATTTCTTTGGTGCCTTCATCAAGCGAATAACGAATATTTTGCCACTCGTATTTCTCAACTTCAATCGTTTTCTTTTCTTCGGGAAAGTGGACTAAAATTTCTTGAATTCCAATTTCTTTTACAACACCTGTCTTACCATTATAGTAGTTTTTTTCAAAAGACAAATCGTTTTTAACAAACATTACTTGAGCGCCAATTTTCAATTCTAACACTTCATCCAAAGGGTACATATGAATGGGAAATTCTCCAGTGATTTCTCCTGAATATTTGCGTGAATCTCCTTTTAATTCGTGTAGCGATTGCAAATTAATTGCATCTGCTTTAGCATTGTGGGTAGTTAGTGTAATATACCCCGGATTATTTTTTACATCAAAATTTGGATGAACGTAATTATTTAAGACTTGTATATCTGTTTCATCAATTTGGTTGTTTCTAAGATGATTTAACAAATGGATAAAACGTTCATCGTCTTGACGATATATTTTAGTAAGTTCAATAAAAAGCGGAGGGTTTTCTTGTACTACTTTTGAATGAAAGAAGAAAATTCCATTATAATAGTTTTTTAATTCAGCCCATTCTTCGTTTTTGACAACAGGAGGAAGTTGTAATAAATCGCCAATGAATAGCACTTGTACTCCACCAAAAGGCTCGTTACGTTTACGAATAGAACGTAGCGTCCAGTCAATGGCATCTAATAAGTCGGCACGTAACATACTCACTTCATCAATTACGAGTAGTTCCATGGATTGGAATAGTGCTTTACGTTTTGCTGGTATTCGAAAATGTTTGACCAAGGTGTCTTTGGTTTCCCATTTTACGCGGTCATTAAATTTTGGCGTTACCCCAAACTCTGGAATAAAACCAGAAAAAGGCAATTGAAAAAAAGAATGGATAGTTACCCCACCGGCATTCAAAGCAGCAATACCTGTAGGAGCTACTATGACTGCTTTTTTATGTGTTGTGGTAATGATTCGTTTCAAAAGGGTGGTTTTACCCGTCCCTGCTTTTCCTGTTAAAAAAATGGATCGATTTGTTTGATTAATAAAGCGAATTGCTAATTCAGATGTTGATGTTGTTTCGAGCATTGATTGTTAATTTTACTTGAAGTTAGGTAAAAAATATTAAATTAACATTATTTGATTTATGCTAAGGGTATCTGAAATTTATTCGTGTAATTTTTAAAAATAAATAATTTGTATATTTACTTATATGAAAAATTCATTCACAATTATTTTAGCTGGCTACTTAATTTACATTAGTTTGTCTTTTGTAAATTCTCCAACAATAACGTTTCCAATAATTATAAAAAATATACGGAATGCTAAAGGTCGCTTATCTATTGGAGTTTTCAAGGATGCAGAGTCATTTGAAAAAGAAAAACCTTACAAAATTATAATAGTTCCAAAAAAAGAGTTAGTGGGTGGAACCGTTAAAGCTAAAATTGAATTAGAACCAGGTGTTTATGCACTATCCATTTTAGACGATGAAAACAGTGATTATAAAATGGAGTACAATATGGTGGGTATGCCTAAGGAAGGATTTGGATTTTCAAATTATTACCATGGAGGATTATCAAAACCAAACTTTAAACAATTTTTAGTGTTCATTAATTCCTCTCAAAAATCACCCATACTTTTTAATTTAAGGTATATTTTATAAAAGACGCTTAATCCCAAAATTGCATAACAATCATTTCGATGAAAAATAGTACCTTTGCACTCAAAACAAAGCACCAAGTGATTGAAATTCTAAATAAATCATTCGAAAAATATATTTCTGTTGAAGAAATTCAAGAGAAAGTAGCTTTGTTGGCTCAAGAAATTAATGCAGATTTTTCTCAAAAAGAGGTTGAATTTATATCTATTTTAGATGGTTCATTCATGTTTGCAAGTGATTTATTTAAAAAAATCAACCTTCAAACAACCATTTCTTTTCTGAAAATAAAATCTTACGAAGCAACGGAGAGTACAGGAAAAATCAATGAATTAATAGGCTTGCAGTCAATAATTACTGGTAAACACATTGTGATAATAGAAGACATAATTGATACTGGAGCAACGATGGACTATGTCGTGGAAACACTTCAAAAACAACGACCTGCGTCTATTTCTATTGCAACATTGATGTTCAAACCAAATGCATTTAAAGGAAAGTTTTCTCCTAAATACATCGGATTTAAAATTTCAAACGAATTTATCGTTGGTTATGGAATGGATTTTGATGGATATGGAAGAAACTTAGAATCTATTTACCAAATTAAGGGTAGTGACCCAAAAATACCACTATGTTAAATATTGTTTTATTCGGACCTCCAGGAGCTGGGAAAGGAACTCAGTCAGAAAGATTAATCCAAAAGTATGGATTAGTTCACCTATCAACTGGTGACATATTTAGAGCTAATATCAAGGGTGAAACTGAACTTGGGAAATTAGCAAAAAGCTACATGGATCAAGGGGCCTTAGTGCCAGATGAAGTAACAATCAATATGTTGCGTTCAGAAGTATTGAAACATCCGGAAGTTAATGGATTTATCTTTGATGGATTCCCTCGTACTAATGCACAAGCTGATGCTTTAGATGCTTTTTTAAGTGAATTAAGCACTACAATTTCAATCATGTTAGCATTAGATGTGGAAGAAGTTGAATTACGCTCTCGTTTATTACTACGTGGAAAAAATAGCGGTCGACCAGATGATGTAAATCCTGAAATTATTCAAAAAAGAATCGACGTTTATAACAACGAAACAAAACCGGTAAAAGACTTTTACCAGGGACAAAATAAATTTGTATCAATTAATGGTATTGGTGAAATTGATGAAATTTCAACTCGTTTATATCAGGCAATTGATGCGTTAAAATAAAAAAATGGCTTCTGATAATTTCGTAGATTATGTAAATATTCACTGTACTTCTGGTACTGGTGGTGGTGGATCTACGCATTATCGTAGGGAAAAATACATCCCGTTAGGAGGACCAGATGGTGGGGATGGTGGTCGTGGTGGACATATTATTGTTCGCGGTAATACACAACTATGGACATTACTACACTTAAAATTTAAAAAACACATTAAGGCAGGTCACGGTGTTCATGGAACTGGAAACCTTAAAACTGGAGCAGAAGGACAAGATCAATACATTGAAGTTCCTATTGGAACCATTGCAAAAGATTCTGAAACTGGAGAAGTTCTTTTTGAAATCACGGCAGATAAAGAAGAAAAAATTCTCTTACCTGGAGGTAGAGGAGGTAGAGGAAATAGTTATTTCAAATCCAGTATTAATCGTGCACCTCAATTCGCTCAACCGGGCGAATTAGGTCGTGAAGGTTGGATGATTTTAGAATTAAAAATCCTTGCAGATGTTGGTTTAGTTGGATTCCCGAATGCAGGAAAAAGCACCTTATTATCTGTGTTAAGTTCTGCAAAACCAGAAATTGGTGACTATGCATTTACGACACTTAGGCCAAATTTAGGAATAGTACCTTACCGCACACATCACTCCTTTATCATGGCAGATATTCCAGGAATTATTGAAGGAGCACATACAGGAAAAGGGTTAGGATTGCGTTTTTTACGTCATATTGAACGTAATTCCATTTTGTTATTCATGATTCCTGCTGATTCAGATAACATTCAAAATGAATATGATATTTTATTGAATGAATTACGTCAGTACAATCCGGAATTGTTGAATAAACAACGTGTCTTAGCAATCACCAAATCAGATATGTTGGATGAAGAGATGAAAGAACAAATGAAATCAGATATTCCTGAAATTCCTTATTTATTTATTTCGTCTCTAGCTCAACAAGGTTTGGTTGAATTGAAAGATCTACTTTGGAAAGAATTGAATAATGCTTGATTATTTTGAAGCAATTGATCGTTCGATTGTATTAGCAATTAACTCCTTACATACCCCACTTTTAGATGAAATTATGTGGTTAATTTCAGGTAAAATTATCTGGATTCCCATGTATTTGTTCTTGATTTATTTGGCATACCATCATTTTGGTAAGAAAAATACATTCTATTTTTTACTGCTAGTAATCACAGCAATAGCTCTTTCTGATCTTGTTTCGTCGAAGGTCATTAAGGAATCGATAGAACGTTACCGTCCTTCTCATAATTTAGCGTTGGAACCTCAACTTCATTTTTACAAACAAAAAAACGGAGATCTCTACCAAGGAGGAGAATATGGTTTTGTCTCTTCTCATGCTGCGAATTTTTTCGCTCTTGCTTTGTTGGTAGGACTGATTTTCAAAGAAAATGCACCGAAATTAATTTACACCCTGTTTAGTATTGCTATTCTTATAGGCTTTTCGCGCATCTATTTAGGAGTCCATTATTTGAGTGATATCATTGGAGGAGCAATCGTCGGAACTACAATTTCTTATTTAATTTGGAAATATGTGTGGATGAAAAGAGTGGTAAATTAATTCTTTTTGTATATTTGTACTCCGTTTCTAAGTATAACAACGGTTATACATAATGCCCGAGTGGCGGAACTGGTAGACGCGCTGGATTCAAAATCCTGTTCTTTCGGGAGTGCCGGTTCGATTCCGGCCTCGGGTACGCACGTAGACGCTTCCAGTTTACGAGTAAGTTTAAACCTCAGTTATCGCAAGATAGTTGAGGTTTTTTCTTTTTATTAAGTCTTTATTTTATTCTATTAAAAAGCCGTAAGAATAGATTTCCTTACGGCTTATTAAATTTTAATATTCAGCTTTTTACTCTCCTTTCATCACTTCATCCACCCACGATTTACCCCATTCTTCTTGCTCTTTTTCTGACCATAGAGTAGGGTAGAAGATACGTTTTTGGAATCTCGGAGGTAAATATTTTTGCCAGTTAGTTCCACCAGTAGCTGCTACATCTGTTTTCCCTGTATGTAAGTAACGTACAGCAGATTTGTAGTGTGCTAAAGGCCAGTTTACGTTTACGTTAATGTCGTTTTGTTTCAATGCAGTTATGATGTCTGGATTTTGTTGATCCTCTTTGGATAAGCGTAAATAACATTGCCATAAGTTACTTGAACGTTTTTTCTCACCCAATGCGATGAATTGATCTCTGTAACGTTCTTCAAACTCAACCAAGGTTAATGTTTTCTTCCCTGAAGCAATTTCTGTTGCTCCTTCTTTCCAATAGATGTGTTCAAATAACTCAGAAATTGATTCTTTACCGGTATAATTTGCGCGAACATCCTTGTGAACCAAACGTAAGAAATCAGTTGATGAGATTTCAATTTTTCGGTATTGTGCAGATTGAAAACCTGATGCAGGTAACAAGGACATTCTAAATTTCAAGAATTGCTCACGCTCCATTCCATCAATCATAATCTCAAAGCTGTGAGTCAAAGCCCCAAAATAACGGTTTATACGCGTCACGCGATCTAAAAAGAATTCAAAGGTTAAATTTTCACATGCGCTGATTTGGTCAAACTCACGTAAAGAAAGTTTGAAATACAATTCTGTAATCTGATGGTACATGATGAATACTACTTCATCTGGGAACTTTGTACGTGGTTTTTGTAAACTCAACAAGGTATCAACCTCGATGTAGTCCCAATAGGTTACAGAGTCCGCATATAACAATCCATCTAAGTAAGCATTGAAATCTTCTCCAATTGCAGAATATTTTGCTTGAATTTTTTCTAATTTATCTTTAATTTCTGGGGTAATTTCCATAATACAAAGGGTTAATTATATTTTATTTGAAAAAGATGCGGTACACATCGTTTCCATTTGCATACAACATTAAACTTAATAATAAGACAATACCTACGTATTGAGCGATTTCTAACACTTTTTGTGGTGCTTCCTTCCCTGTAATCATTTCATACAATAAAAACACTACGTGACCACCGTCAAGCGCAGGTATTGGAAGTAAATTCATAATTGCTAAAGCTAAAGAGATCCATGCAGTTCGCATCCAGAAAATTTCCCAATCCCAGGAACTAGGAAACATATTTCCCATCGATGCAAAACCACCTAATGATGAAGCCCCTTTTTTAGTAAATACATAATCAAATTGTGCGATATAATCACCTAGGGTATTAACGGCTAAATCAATCCCTAATCCAAAACTTTCACCTAAACTTGGTTTGTATTGTTTTACAGAACCTAAATCGATTAATTTTTGCTCAGCTGTAAATCCTAAGGTACCTTCTTTGGTAACTTTTAAGTTTAATGCTATTGTATCATTTTCACGCACAACCTGTGCAGTAATTTTTTTTGATTTGTTTAGATACAATTGCTTTTGGATCTCATCAAAATAATGGATGCTTGAACCATTAATAGTTACAAACTGATCTCCCTTTTTTAACTTCCCTTTTTCTGCATTCGATTTTGGAACAATAGAATCTACTTTTGTACCATTAGAACGTAAACTAATTAGAGGAAAAGCACCTTGTTCAAATAATTCATGTCCAATGTTTTCCGGTAAATGGATGGTTGAGATTTTACCATCTTCGTGCTTTACTTTAATATCACGCGCATCACGAAACATTACTTGGCTGGTTACTTCCATCACATTCTTTGTTGGTACGCCGTCAACTGCAAGAATATAATCTCCTGTTTTAAGTCCATATTTTTCTACAAAAGGATGAACTGCAACCCCTTTTTTCAAGCTTGATGGTTCTAAGCGTTCAACTCCAAAATATGCGACTACTCCAATGTAAATTACAAATCCAACTACTACATTGACAAATACACCACCTAACATGATGATTAAACGTTGCCAAGCTGGTTTGGAACGAAACTCCCATGGTTGTGCTGGTTGAGCTAATTGTTCCTTATCCATTGATTCATCCACCATTCCAGAAATTTTTACAAATCCTCCAAGTGGCAACCATCCAATACCCCATTCTGTTTCTCCTACTTTCTTTTTGAATAGTGAAAACCATGGATTGAAAAATAAGTAGAATTTCTCTACACGTGTTTTAAATAATTTTGCTGGAATGAAATGCCCAAATTCGTGGAGGATTACTAATAACGAAAGTGATAGTATAAATTGTGCAGCTTTGATCCAAATGTCCATGTTCTATTTTTTAGTACACAAATATACTATTTAGAATAGTAGGTGCCACTATATACTCCATATCCAACTTCAAATTATTGTTAAAAATAAAAATCCTGTCGTATCACTACAACAGGATTTTGATAATTATGATATAATCTTACGAGATATTTTCTTTTACTTTTTATCTCAAAGTCTTTTGTCTTAAGTCTAATTATAACTTTCTTGCTACTTCGTTTTCTTCGAATGCTTCAACGATATCACCAATTTTAATATCATTGAATTTATCGATATTCAAACCACATTCGTAACCATGTTTCACTTCTTTTTGATCGTCTTTAAAACGTTTCAATGAACCAAGTTTACCTGTGTGAAGAACGATTCCATCACGGATAACACGAATTTTCGCGTTACGTTTGATGATTCCTTGCGTAACGAAACATCCAGCAATTGTACCCACTTTCGTGATGTCGAATGTCTCACGTATTTCTGCAGAACCAGTAACGATTTCTTCAATTTCTGGAGATAACATTCCTTCCATTGCCGCTTTGATCTCGTCAATTGCTTTGTAGATGACAGAGTACAATCGAATATCGATTTGTTCCGCATCTGCTAACTTACGTGCAGCAACTGATGGACGAACTTGGAATCCAAGTATAATCGCATCTGACGCAGACGCCAAGTTGATATCCGCTTCGGTAATTCCACCGACACCTTTGTGTACGATTTTAACCGCAATCTCTTCTGTAGAAAGGTTTTGTAAGGAATCAGAAAGCGCCTCAATCGAACCATCCACGTCACCTTTGATGATCAAGTTAAGCTCTTTGAAGTCTCCGATAGCCAAACGACGACCAATCTCTTCCAAAGTAATATGTTTTGTTGTACGTAAACCTTGTTCTCTGTACAATTGCTCTCTTTTTGTAGCAATAGATCTTGCTTCTTTTTCGTCGTCTAATACGTGAAATTTATCTCCTGCATTAGGCGCTCCATTAATTCCTAAGATAGATACTGGAGTAGCTGGACCAGCGATTTTAATGTTAGCACCACGTTCGTCATGCATAGCACGCACTTTACCGTAGTTACGACCTACTAATACAACATCGCCAATTTTCAATGTACCTGCCTCAACAAGTATATTTGTTACGTATCCTTTTCCTTTATCTAAAGAGGATTCGATAACCGTACCAACCGCATTTTTATTAGGATTTGCACGTAAAGCTAAGATCTCCGCTTCTAACAATACTTTTTCTAATAATTCTTGGATGTTTAATCCTTTCTTAGCAGAAATTTCTTGGCATTGGAATTGACCACCCCACTCTTCTACTAAGATATTCATAGCAGAAAGTTGTTCACGGATACGATCAGGGTTAGCCCCGTCTTTATCTATTTTATTGATTGCAAATACCATCGGTACACCAGCAGCTTGTGCGTGAGAGATTGCCTCTTTCGTTTGTGGCATCACATCATCATCCGCAGCAACTAAGATAATTGCAACGTCTGTTACCTGTGCACCACGTGCACGCATCGCTGTAAAAGCTTCGTGTCCCGGAGTATCTAAGAAAGTCATTTTTCGACCATCTCCTAATACCACAGAGTAAGCACCAATATGTTGTGTGATACCTCCAGATTCCCCAGAAGTAACATTTGCATTACGAATTCTATCTAATAATGAAGTTTTACCATGATCGACGTGACCCATCACCGTGATGATTGGTGGTCGAGATACTAAATCTTCCTCTTTGTCTTCCACAGTAGGAATCGCTTCTTGTACTTCTGCACTAACGAATTCCGTTTCAAAACCAAACTCATCCGCAATAATATGAATAGTTTCAGCGTCCAAACGTTGGTTGATCGATGCAAAAATCCCTAAGGACATACAAGCGGAGATTACCTGAGTAGGACCTACATTCATCATGGAAGCTAATTCAGAAACAGTTACGAACTCTGTAAGTTTTAATACTTTTTCTTGTAATTCAGCATCTAAAGCTTCTTGTTCACGACGTTGTAAATTATTATCTCTTTTTGCTCTTCTGTTTTTAGAACCTTTGGATTTAGATCCAGTATTCGATAAACGAGCAAGTGTATCTTTAATTTCTTTTTGTATATCTCTTTCAGTTGGTGCTACTTTCGGAGCATTAGTCCCAATAGGCCTTGAATTTCCTAAGAATTTACGCTCTTTTGTTTGTCCAGCTTTCGGATCATTAATTGCAGGTGTACCTGTAGTTCCAGTTTTAGTTGGATCAATTTTCTTGATTCTCTTTCTTTTCTTACGAGGTTCATCACCCGGTCTAGAAGGACGGTGATCTGTTTTAGGTTTGTCAACTGGAAGTTCAATTCGTCCAAGAACTGTAGGTCCTGTTAAAATTTTACGTTCAACGCGTATTGTTTCAATTTCTTTAGGAGCTTCTGGTTCTGATGGAGTAACAGGGACTTCTAATTTAGGAGCTTCTACAATAACAGGTACGACTTCAGGTTTAGCCGAAACCTTTGGCGTATTTTCTTGTTTTGTTTTAACTTCTTTTTCTGGTTTTTTCTTTTTATCAGGACGTGTTTTGGAATTGATTTTATCCAAATCAATTTTTCCTAATACTTGCAATTGCATGTCGCCTTCACCTAAAGTTTTAGCACTTCCATCCATAGAAGGTTCTTTCGAATCAACCTCTAATGGACTTTCCTCTTTCACCACCTCCTTCAGAACAGGAGGTGTTACTACAGGAGTTTGAACTTTCACTTTTTCTAAAATACTAGGGTCGAAATCGTCTTCGTCATCGTCTTTAGAAGTGTTAGCTTCTGTTTTCGTGTCTGTTAAACTAACAGTTTCTCTTTTTTCACGTTTCACAGCACTCAATTTCGCTTGTTCTTTAAGCGATTGATCGTCTGCAAATTGTCGGCGTAATAGGTCATAGTGCTCCCCTTCCAACTTAGAGTTTGGATTTGGATCTATTGATACTCCTTTAGATTGCAAGAATTCTGTTAACGTAGATATACCTACATTTAATTCTCCTGCTACCTTGCCTAATCGTTGTGTTTTTCCGGCCATATTTTTTATTTCTTCCTGTTTAAAAACAGGTTAACTTTTTTGTGCGACTTAATGTTATAAAAAATGTGTGCAACTCGTGCACACATTAACTATTATTCAAATTCTGCACGAAGTATTTTGTATACTTCTTGAATTGTTTCTTCTTCTAAATCAGTTCTGTTTACTAAATCTTCTACTCCTATTTCAAGTACAGATTTTGCAGTATCACATCCGATAGCTTTTAATTCATCTAAAATCCATCCTTCGATTTCATCTGCGAAATCTTCTAAATCAACATCGTCTACATCTACTTCACCGTCACGGTAAACGTCGATTTCATATCCAGTTAATTTAGTAGCTAGTTTAATATTATTTCCACCTCTACCGATCGCCAAAGATACTTGGTCTGGTTTCAATGATACTTTTGCACGTTTTTCTTCTTCAATGATTTCAACAGCAGTAATTTTAGCTGGAGAAAGTGCACGTTGAATAAATAATTGTGTGTTTGTTGTAAAGTTAATTACATCTATGTTTTCGTTTCGTAACTCACGAACAATTCCATGAATACGAGAACCTTTCATCCCAACACATGCTCCAACTGGATCTACACGATCATCGTAACTTTCTACAGCTACTTTTGCTCTTTCTCCTGGCTCACGTACGATACGTTTGATGGTGATCAACCCGTCAAATACTTCAGGGACTTCCAATTCGAATAAACGCTCAAGGAATTCAGGAGCAGTTCTTGAAAGGATAATTACTGGGTTTGAGTTACGCATATCTACTTTAGAAACTACAGCGCGAATCGATTCTCCTTTTTTGAAATAATCTGCTGGAATTTGTTCTGATTTTGGTAAGATTAACTCATTTCCCTCATCATCCAATACCATGATTTCTTTTTTCCAAACTTGGTAAACCTCACCAGTAACGATCTCACCGATACGCTCTTTGTAGATTTTATAAATATGATCTTTTTCTAATTCTAAGATTCTAGAAATTAAGTTTTGACGTAAAGAAAGGATGTTTCTTCTTCCAAAGTCAGCAAACTTAAATTCTTCAGACACTTCTTCACCTACTTCGAAGTCAGGCTCAATTTTGATTGCTTCTGAGTATGCGATTTCAGTATTTGAATCTTCAACTTCTCCATCTGGAACGATTTCTTTGTTCAAGAAAATTTGAACATCCCCTTTTTCGATGTTTACAATGATGTCTATGTGTTCATCTGTGTTAAATTTCTTTTTCAACATTGCACGAAACACGTCTTCTAATACGTGCTGCATCGTTTGTTTGTCAATACTTTTTAACTCTTTGAATTCTGAAAACGAATCTACTAATTCTAAGCTGTTCATGCCTATTTATTTAAATGAAATAACAATTTTTGTTTCCTTTATCGTTGCCAATTGAAGAGATTCTTCTTCTTCAATGGTTACTTTCTTTTTTGTTTCTGGACTTTTCTCTGTTCGAATAGTTTTAACTATAATATGTTCAGCTGTAGCTTCCAACAATTCTCCTTCCTTTACTTGCCCTTCTTTCATGGTAACTTCTACAGTTCTACCAATATTTTTGACAAACTGAGGAAGTACACGCAATGGTTTGTCTAATCCAGCAGATGAAACATGTAATTCAAAATCTTGTTCTTCTCGATCTAAATTATGTTCCACATTTCTAGAAACGGAAACACAATCGTCGATAGCTACATACCCTTCCTCTTTATCAATTTCTAAATTAATGACAAATTTTGAGGTAATAGAAATAGCAACAATAAAAAGACCTCTATCTAGTTCATCGATGCGCTCTTGTGCTAATTTTCGTACTAATTCTTTTGTAATCATCTGTTAAAAAAAAGAGGGGATAATCATCCCCTCGCACTTAGTTGTTTATAAATACACAACAAATTTAAGCTTTTTTTAATGAATTCCAAATTTATTAATGATTTTTATCCGATTCCCAACAGTGATAACACTTTTCTTTTTCCAACTTATTTTCATCCGCATCGGGCAATAATGGGAAAAAATCAATGCCGGAAACCTTCTCTAAACTATCAATGGAAACAACAAATTGACTCAAAGGTAATTCGCTGCGTTCATTTTTCATTAAAAAAGCAATCGCCTTAACAGAAGGTTTAGAATAATCCAACAAGGCTTTGTAAAAATAACGAGGGATGGAAATTCGATTAGGCCCAATAACTGTTAGTCCTTCTTGTAAAATTGGACCTGTAACAACTTTTATTTGTTTATTATGTTTGGCATATTCTCTCACCTCTTCTTCTAATTTTTTCCAAATTCCACGATTGAAACTTTTATCTTGGGGACACATATTCGAAAGGAAAAAAGATTCTTGCATTGCTTGAATAGACCATTTCATATCTGCAGCCGGTGCTAAATGCCCTCGATCGTACCCTGATTTTTTGTAGTCATCTAATGTGGCACTATTTCGAGCTATCAATGGATCAGGCTTAAACTTATCACTACGACCAATTATACCTTGAGTTTCTTCCAATGTGAGTTCATACGCCACCCATTTAGCCAATTTATAAGTTTCATCATAAGACAAGCAATAACCTGTGTGGCAAACTATTAATTCCTGATTGGTATGAGCAGGAATCTCCAATGAATTTGGAATTGCTAGTTTTTGACTTTGAAAACCAACGAACAAAAAAAATCCGAATAGTAGAAAAATAACTATTCGGAGGTTTAAATATTTCATTTTTATTACCAATTATAACTTACACCAAATGTCAGTGGATGTACGTTTGCCATTAAGGTAGTATTGAAAGTAGGAATCAATGCATAACTTGCAAAAACACCATACATTCTTCCCCAATATTGGCCAAAACCTGCACGAATTGTTACATCACATTTAAATGTATTTAAAGCAAAAGTTCCTTTTATAGTACGTTCGAACTCAATGTTTGGATTTTTTTTGTCTGCATAGATTTGTTTAACATTTGAAGAAAGTTTAACTCCTGCAATCACACCTGCACTAATCCATACATTTTTTTTAGGTGTAAACTCTAATAAAACAGGAATTTGTAAATATGCTAAATTGAGTTTATTTCGCGTGAAACTAATTGTATCAATATGTACACTACCGAAGATTGCACTGTCTTTTTTACTGTAGGAATCCTGTAAAGTCCAATCTTTAGAAAAAGCAATTTTCGTTAAATTCAAGCCTAAACCAATTGTAACTCCCAATCTGTCAGGAGTAATGATTAATTTACGATCATAAAAATTAAAATTAAAATTAAATGATTTTAACACATCATTGTTCCATTGTTGATCATTTGGGAAAGATGCTTTAAATGAATTATTTAATAAAGTTGTAAGCCCAAAATCAACTCCAGAAAAATGACCATTATGCTTTTCCTCTTCTATTTCCAAAAGTGAATCTTCAATTGCTCCATTTGCTTCAGAGTCACTAACTGATTGATTTGTTGAGTTTTGAGAAAATATAAATTGTGAAATAGCGATTGTTAGAAATAAAAAAAATAGTTTTTTCATAATTCATTAATGAATAAATACTTGTATAAAGTTAAGAAATATTTATTTAAACGGCTTATTTTTCACTTCTTATTATATTTGTTACTTATAATCTTATGCATTAATAATTTATGACGAACTCTAAATTACATATTTACAATAGCCATTCGGCCAAAAAGGAATTGTTTGTTCCTATTCACCAAAACTTTGTGGGGTTATATGTTTGTGGACCAACTGTTTACAATTATGTTCACTTAGGAAATTGTAGAACATTTATTTCCTTTGATATGGTTTATCGTTACTTGTTGCATTTAGGGTATAAGGTTCGTTATGTTAGAAATATTACCGATGTTGGTCATTTAGAGAACGATGCAGATGAGGGAGAAGATAAAATCGCTAAAAAAGCACGCTTAGAGCAAGTGGAACCAATGGAAATTGTCCAAAAGTACACCTTGGATTTTCACGATGTATTGCGTCAATTCAATAATCATGCGCCAAGTATTGAACCAACTGCAACGGGACATATCATCGAACAAATTGAGATGATAAAGACCATCCTTGAAAACGGATACGGGTATGAGGTGAATGGTTCGGTTTATTTCGACGTCAACAAATACAATGAGAAATTCCCGTATGGAGAATTATCAGGACGAAAAATTGAGGATTTAATTGCAGGTACACGTGACTTGGATGGTCAGTATGAAAAACGCAATTCTTTGGATTTTGCATTATGGAAAAATGCTTCTCCAGAACATATCATGAAATGGCCTTCCCCTTGGGGGATTGGTTTCCCTGGATGGCATTTGGAATGTTCTGCAATGAGTACAAAATATTTAGGTGAGACCTTTGATATACATGGCGGTGGAATGGATTTGAAATTCCCACACCACGAATGCGAAATTGCGCAAGGGTGTGCTTCTACCGGAAAATCTCCAGTGAATTACTGGATGCATGGAAACATGTTGACTTTGAATGGTAAAAAAATGTCGAAGTCGACTGGTAATACATTGTTACCAAACGAATTATTCAATGGTGGTTCCGACTTACTAGAGCGTGGTTACCATCCGATGGTGGTGCGTTTCTTTACAATGCAAGCACACTACCGCAGTACCTTGGACTTTACCAGTGAAGCATTAAATGCGGCTGAAAAAGGCTATGAAAAATTGATGGATGCTATCAAAGAGATGGAAACCCTAAAAACATCAGCTAATTCTTCTGTGGATGTTAACGGTTTAGTTTCTTCTTTTTACCATGCAATGAACGACGACTTCAATGCACCGATTTTAGTAGCGAATTTATTTGAAACAGTTAAAACAATCAATACCATCAAAGAAGGTAAAGCAACAATTACACAAGCTGATTTGGAACTACTAACAAAAGAAGTCAATGCGTTTGTGTTTGATGTACTTGGTTTGGCTCCATTAAATAGCGCAGGTGACGACTCAAAATTAGAAGGTGTGATGGACTTGGTATTGAATTTGCGTCAACAAGCACGTGAAAACAAAGATTGGGGAACTTCCGATAAAATTCGCGATGGATTGGCTGCTGCTGGTTTGGTAGTGAAGGACGGGAAGGATGGAACGACTTGGAAGTGACGACTTGGAAGTGACGAGCGAAGGCGTGATGATGATGCGAAACGCTACTTCCCCCTTTGAAGGGGGTCCCGAAAGCTTTCGTGAGAGGGGGATGACAATTTTGAAAAGTAACAGAGAATAAATGAAAAGTAAACTAAATCGTAGCGAAACACTTGCTTCCCCCTTCGGAGGGGGATCGAGGGGGAGGATTTTGATGATAAAAATAAAGTTTACATTACTATTAATATTTGCAATCTCTTTTAATTCAAATGCTTGTGAATGTATTTGTACTGGTGATTGCAGTTTTAAAGTCGTTTCACAAAAATCAGATTTTGTAGCCTTAGTCAAAATAATATCCTACGATGACTATTTCGAAATGGATGAAAATTTAAAGAGTCCTGGTTCAATGATTGTAGAAATCATTGAAGTTTACAAGGGAATTGAACAAAGAAAACAAATAAAGATTTGGGGTGACGATGGGAATAAATGTCGGCCTTATTGTTCTACCTTTAAGTTGAATGAATATTATCTTATTTCTCCATCCATATTATCAAATAAAGAAAATAACAAGGAGTTTGAATTTTTTAGTTGTTCTACTGATTATTTAAAAGTTGACATGACAAGCAAAATGATAACAGGAAATTATACAGATAAAATCAATAATTATAGTCTTTTAGATTTTGAAAATGATATTAAAAATAAATAAAGTCATCCCCCTCTGTCCCACTTCAAAGGGGGAAGCATATGGTTCAATCAATTCATAACTTATAAACTATAATTCATAACTCAACAAATGATTACTCCAATTCACGATAAAAAATTATTCTTATTAGATGCTTTTGCATTGATTTACAGAGCATACTTTGCATTTGCAAAGAACCCACGTGTGAATTCCAAAGGACAAAATACATCTGCGGCTTTTGGTTTTACGAATGCGTTGATCGATGTAATAAAAAAAGAGCAACCAACACATTTAGCGGTAGTATTTGACGCACCTGGAGGGGCAACGAATCGTCAGGAAGACTTTGCAGCGTATAAAGCGAACCGTCAGGAGATGCCGGAAGATTTACGTGCGATGATTGATCCTATCAAAAAAATCATTGAAGCATTTAACATTCCTATTTTATTGAAATCTGGATTTGAAGCGGATGATGTCATAGGAACCTTAGCAAAAGTCGCTGAAAAAGAAGGATATTATACCTACATGATGACTCCGGATAAGGATTTTGGTCAGCTGGTATCGGAAAAAATATTTATTTACAAACCTGGTCGCGGTGGTGACCCTGCTTCTGTATTGGGTGTGAATGAGGTCTGTGAGAAATTTGAAGTAGATCATCCATTAAAAGTCATTGATATACTTGGATTATGGGGAGATGCGGCGGATAACATTCCTGGAATACCTGGGATTGGAGAAAAGACTTCTAAAAAATTAATTCAAGAATATGGTTCTTTAGAGAATATCATTGCGAATGCGGATCAGTTAAAAGGCAAAATGCGTGAAAACGTAATTGAGTTTGCTGATCAAGGTCGTTTGTCCAAACAACTAGCGACTATCATTTTGGATGTCGATGTGCCTTTTGATCCTGAACATTTGATTATGTGTGAACCAGATGCTGAAAAGATCAAGGAAGTATTTACAGAACTAGAATTTAGAACACTTGCTAAACGTGTTATCGGAGAAGAAATTACGGTGAAAGCACCTGTGAACGAAGCAGGACAATTTGATTTATTCGGAACGCAAAGTTTATTGGAAATTCAAACGCCGGTTCAGACTTCAGAATTAAAAACCATTGCTACTGAAAAACCGAATTACCATTTAATAACCAATTCGGAGGAACGTGCTGAATTGTTGGAATTATTATTAAAACAATCGGTTGTGTGTTTTGATACAGAAACAACAGCCGTGGATGCCTTACTTGCAGAATTAGTAGGCATGTCTTTCTCTTTCAATCCTCGAGAAGCATTTTATGTTGCGGTTCCCGAAAATCGTCAAGAAGCACAGCAAATCGTAGAAACGTTTAAGCCTTTCTTTGAGCATACTGCGATTGAGAAAATTGGTCACAACATCAAATACGACTTACAAGTATTAGAAAATTATGGTATCGAAGTGGCAGGATCCTTGTTTGATACGATGATTGCGCATTACCTAATTCAACCTGAATCCAAACAAAGCATGGATTTCTTGGCGGAATATTATTTGCAATATAAACCCGTTTCTATCACGGAATTGATTGGTAAAAAAGGAAAAAACCAAGGGAATATGCGCGATTTAGATCCAAAGCAAGTTTCCGATTATGCATGTGAAGATGCGGATATAACCTTTCAACTTTACCAAATATTAGCCCCACAAATTCAAAAAGAACACCTTAACGATTTGTTTAGAACCATGGAAATGCCTTTAGTTTCTGTGATTCAACGCATGGAACGTGAAGGAATTGCAATTGATGTGGAAGGTTTAAAAACATTATCCTTACGATTGGAAGAAGAATCGTTTAGTCTGGAGAAAGAAATCAAAGAAATTTCTGGGGAGGACTTCAATTTAGATTCTCCAAAACAATTGGGGGAAGTGTTGTTTGAGAAAATGAAAATCAATGCAAAAGCAAAGAAGACAAAAACGGGTCAATATCAAACTTCGGAAGATGCTTTAGAACAATACCGCAATGATCACCCAATCATTGGAAAAATATTAGAATACCGTCAAAATAAAAAACTAAAAGGAACTTACGTAGATCCGCTTCCGACCTTATTGAATCCGAATGATCACCGTGTGCACACAAGTTACATGCAAACAGTAACTGCAACAGGTCGTTTGAGTTCCAATAATCCCAATTTGCAAAACATTCCTATTCGTACGCAAAAAGGGAAAGAAATTCGTAAGACGTTTATTTCACGTGGACCAGAATTCAAAATCATGGCTGCGGATTATTCTCAAATTGAATTACGAATTATTGCAGCATTGAGTAAAGACCCAGGAATGATTGACGCATTTCAAAAAGGAATCGACATTCACACAGCTACAGCTGCCAACGTATTTCACGTTCCCTTAGAGGAAGTCACGAAAGACCAACGTAGTGCTGCGAAAGCGGTTAACTTTGGAATTATGTATGGGCAAGGTCCATTTGGATTGGCGCAAAATCTAGGGATTTCTCGTACCGAAGCAAAATCGATCATTGACCGTTATTTTGAACAATTTGGCACCATAAAATCCTTCATGGATGGATTGGTAAATGACGCACGTGAATTGGGGTATGTCGAAACCATCATGAAACGTAGAAGATACCTTCCAGATATTAATTCTGCAAATGCGATTGTACGTGGTTATGCCGAACGAAATGCAATTAATGCACCGATTCAAGGTTCTGCAGCTGATATCATAAAACTTGCCATGATAGCTGTTAATAAAGCGATGATAGAACAAAAAGTACAATCCAAATTGTTATTACAGGTACATGATGAGTTAGTATTTGATGTACACATTTCGGAACAAGATTTGATGCGAAAATTAGTGCAAGAAGCCATGGAATCCGCAATTGAACTGGTTGTTCCAATGGAGGTAGAAGTGAAAATTGCAGATAACTGGTTGGATGCCCATTAAAATTTAAGATGCGTAATTGCTTGCTCTTTTTGGTTTTTATTGTGACATATTTCGATTTGTCTGCCCAAAATACGTCTAGCAATCCCAATCAATTGTTATGGAAAATCTCTGGTCGGAAATTGAAAAAACCGAGTTATATTTATGGTACCTACCACTCCAACGATCCACGGGTATTTAAGTTTTCAGATAGTACTTACAGTGTACTTCTCCGTTCGGAAGCTATTGTAATAGAAGCTGATATATACAGCATGTTTGCTGAGTTAGATACACGCGCTAACACTCCTAAATTTGAGTTTGATGCTGCAGGGACTCCTTATACAACGAGTAAACGTGCCACAAAAACAAATTACGGTTCAGAAGATGGTCGTCCTCAATTTCTAGATTTACACCTACAATTACTTGCTTATAACTTAAACAAAAAATGTTATACCCTAGAATCAATCGAAGACCAGTTAGCAGCATACGCATTAATTAATAAATCGCGTATATTGGGCATAAGTTCCCCAACAGATAAGGTAAGTCAAGAAAAATTAATGGAAATATATCTATCGGGAAATATTGAACGTATCCGTGAAATGATGGAACGTCAACTTTCCGATACGAAAGATGCTTACCAGTGGATGATAACCGAACGTAATTTCATTATGGCTGATGGAATTGATACATTGTGTAAAAAATACAGTTTATTTATTGCTGTTGGTGCTGCGCATTTGGCTGGGTCAACAGGTATTCTCCAAATTTTAAAGGATCGTGGTTACAAAGTCCAACAGGTTAACGCTACCTATGCTGAAGAACCAACAAGCGCAGCCAAAGAGATTCAAAAACAAAATAGTTTTACCTATGCGGACCCTACATCTGGAATTAGTGTGCAATTCGGCGGCAAACCTTTTGTAAAAAAAGAAGATAACTACGAAGAAATTGTTTATCGCGAGATGGGACAAGGAAACACGTATCTAATAGAAATTGAACGTATTGGTAAAAATTACAACCTCTCTAAATACGTAGAAAGTATTTTCAATGCTCCTGAACAAACGAAGATTCAAGAGATTAACTTATCTAATGACTTAAAAGCCTATGAAGGATTAGCCTTCGTGTATGGTACAGGACACTGTTGGAGACGCGTTTTCATCTATAAAGACAAATTGATCAAATTAAGTTGTTACGGTGGTAACAAATTTATGAGTACGGATAGATACAAACGTTTTTTTGATCGGGTGTTGTTGTTTTAAAACCATAATAGATTTCTAACAATCCCTTTCATCCGTTCATTTTGTTTAATCATATCGGATACAAATGTTCTAAATTCGGGTATAGTTTGTACTTTTTTACGTTTGAATAAAGAGGTAATACTATCCAAATCGATCAGTTTACCATCAACAGATTGCGCAAAATACACCAAACTTCCATCTTCGGTCGCCAAACCTAAAATTGCGCCAGGTAAACCTGAAATTCCATCGGGACCACACGTCGGGTTTACAGCTTCCGTATACCATGCATAAATGCGCGTTGAATCGTCTTTTTGCCAGATCGCCTTACGACAATCATACTCTGCAATTTTACGTTTGTTATCCGTTAATTTCCATGGAATATGTTGGAAGGAATCTTCTACGTAGACAAAATTTCCCAAGACATCGAGTTTCATTAAACGTTTTTGTGTTCGAATGTTGTCTTCAAATGAATTCGTCGTTGTAAACCAACCCATTCCTCGCTCTTGAGGAACATCCAACGCGGGTATAAAATAGGCAGATGAATCTGTAAAAAATAAGGAAAACAAATCCGTTTTGATGGTTGAACCTCCTCTACGTTCTAACATCATTTTCATTTCAGGATAACGTTTCAACAAATTTATTCTGCGCTCGTATTGGATGACACCCGAACTTAGTTGCGCTTGCACGTCGTTTTCAACTAGAGAATAGGCAACAAAGAGTATGTATAGACTAATATTTTTCATTTCTTGGAGGTCTTGGCATGCCTGGTCCAAATGGGGGCATTTTTGTGGATGGATCTTGTGGCGTATTCGGTGGGTCAAAACGATAACTTAAACGTAACAGAAAATATTGGGTGATAATTGTATTACGGATATCTGAGATTTGATTGGAGGTAATTGAACGTTGAATTTGTAAGTTTTGATTGAGAATGTCATATGCTTCAACTCCAATATTCAAACGCTTACTTTTTAATACATATTTCGAAACAGAGGCACTCCAAATAGAACGATTGATATTAAACCCATTTGTTCGTCCAGTAGTAATTTGTTGATTCACACTTGAAGTAAGTAAAAAATTATATTTTGGAACATTCCAAGAAATATCAAGGGTATTGTTGTAACTGAAATAGGGATTTTGTTTAATAAAAAGTGAAGAACCTGTAGGTTTGTTATATGAAATGGATCCATTTAAGGAAACTGTAATCGTGTCTGTGGAATAGGATAAGCCTAAATTTGGTGTTATTGCAGAATGTAATGTGCTATATTGTATTCCATTAATTAAATTTTTTGAATATGTATAATTAAAATCTAAACCGCATAATAAGAACAACGAATGTTTCGGAATACCATGTTTATAATTACATGAGAGATTGAAGTTTTTATTTCTGTTTACATTGACAGTCTGAGATATGGACCTGCCTGAATTATCGTAAGTCAATGAATTACCAAAGTCATTATCAATAAAATCAGCATTTGCACGTAAGAAAAAATACCTACTCAACAAATTATTAAAACGTGAAATAGAAAGCGATGCGGTTTGTTTAAAAGCTGGTTTCAAATTTGAGTTACCAATAGTTTGATAATTTAAATTTGTGTTATTTAAAACCGGTTGTAATTGATTTATAGTCGGTATAGGGGAACTCGTATTGTACCCTACGTTTATTCGAATGGAATTTTTTTGATTATAGGTATAACTCGCATAAGGTAAATATTGATTATTATTTAAGGAAATAACAGATTCATAAGTATTATTCGTACTTGACAAAGCTAAGTTTCTCAATGCACTCCCTACGGTTACTAAATGCACTCCTGATTTACGTGTCAAGCTCAACTTTCCTCGATGGATAATTGTTGCACGAGAATAGTCTGAACTAAACTTACTATTTGGGATAAATGCTTGATTTTGAACATCTGAAATTTTACGAATTTGATGATCAGTAGTCGAATTATTCATATATTCCACGTTCAAGTTAATCCGACTTGATATTGGCTCTGTATGAAACAAGGTAAGTGATTGATTGTATGTTTTTTGTGTAATGTTGTTGGTTTGATTGGTTTGTTTTAAAATGTTAGCTATTTCATTACTAAAAATTACACCACCCATATCCTGATTATCGGAATAATCTAACTCACTCGAAATAGAACTTTCACGTTTTGGTTTCATGTATTTTTTTTCCAGTTTTAAGGTATTTGTCAAACCCACTTCCAATGTTGAATCTGTCACATTATTCGTACTTGATCGAAATTGATTTCTACTATTATTTAGGTAAGAAGAACTATTTTGATTGTCCGATTTTTGAAGTGAATATTTAATTTCAGGAACTAATTCTAAAGTAGTTAATGAATCTAATTTCCATTTATTTTCAATAGAAATCGTATGGTTTTGTTGACGTGTATAGTTGTTTTGTTGACTTTCATTGTAATAACTTGTATCCGCCATCAGGTATTGAGTGTTATTTTTAGAAATGATTTTCGTTTTCAAATCTCTGTATTGGTAGTTAATTTCAAAAAAGTGCTTATTATTTTTCCCGTATGAATTTTTGAATCGTGCACCAGTCGTAAAATTATCAGGGAAACCATTGCTTGTACTGTTTGTAACTGCATTGTTCATCCCATATTTATTTTGATCTTGCCAGTTAAAACCGAGTCGCGGCGTATTATTTTTCAATACATAAAATGAATAATTCTTTTTGTTCTGATAGCGGTTAAATAAGAGCTCACCCTCATAAAATTTTTGACCGTCAGTTGCCAAAGAAGCTTTCCCAAAATAACCTTTTTTAGCATCGTCTTTTAACTTCAAATTCATGATTTGTTTCGCTTCTTCCCCATTCTCCGTGTTGTTTTTCTTCTCGTAAATCTGCACATTTTGAATCGCCTTTGCCCCTAGATTTTTCGTAGCAACAGTAGGGTCATTCCCAAAAAATTCGTCTCCATCAACGTAAATTTGATCAATATCCTTTCCCTGAAAAGTCACTTTACCTCGATCATCTACAGATACTCCTGGTAATTTTCTTAACAAATCTTCGACAACTCCATTTTCTCTTACTTTGAAAGAATCTGCCACAAACACTAACGTGTCACCTTTGTAGTAGATTGGACTTTTATTGACATAAATAAAAGCAGGTGATAATTCCTTTTTGGAGTTGTCAAGTTGAACAGGTGGTAATGGTATTAATTTTTCGTTTTGATTTCCAAAGACATACATGAACTGATCCTGAAAATTGGGATGACCAATCGTGATTTTAAACGTATCGATGGGGAGGTTTGTCAAACTAAATTCTCCTGCTTTATTGGTCCTTGTAAACTGAACAAGAATAGAGTCTTTCACTTTTGAAGCAATGACAATCGCACCTGATATTGGTTTTAGGTTTGAGAAATCTTGCACTTTCCCTTGAATTGTAAGTTGAGCCCAACTAAAATGTAGAACGAATACAAGGTAAAATGTAAGGAAATATTTCATTTAATTATTAGAAATTAGATACTAAAAATAACCAAATATTGTCATATATATAATTTAATGATTCTAAGTGTTTTATGAGTAGGTATTTTTAATGTTGTTTCAATGTTTCGCAAAATTCAACAATTTAACTAAGAATTAATATCTTCGTGGTTCAACATTTCAGAATGATCCAACGATACATTGCTCCTAAAATCAAAGAACACCTTGCAACCCATAATATACTATTGTTATTGGGAACTCGTGGTGTTCAAAAATTTGAGTTAGTTGCAAGTTGTATCGAAAATCAAGAGCAAATTTTAGCAATCGATGCTTCCAAGAAAAAGGTGCGAAAAGAAATAGAAGCACTAAAATCCAATGGCTATCTCCCATATTTTGGCGATAAAAAATATGTCCTAATTCGAGATGCGCAATACCTCGCGAATTTACAAGATATTATTGAAGAAGTTTTAGATAAAAATGCGTCCTTGAATTTGGTATTACTATGTTCCTATGAACCGATTTTAGAACAGGTACTTCGTGATGTACTTCAAATGGAAGGACTCGAAATAAATATTTTCCCCCTACTTTTTCAAGAAATTGCAAACCAACAAGGAATTGTTGAGTTCGATAAAAAACTAGAACAACGCATCGTTTTTGGAAATTATCCAGAAGTTGTGGCAAATCCAGAAGAAGCAGAAGACTTTCTTCGACAATTGGTAAAGGCCGCAATTTTCACCCAATTGAACCCGAATGAACGAATCAACAAAGGAGCAAAACTTCTGAAAATGATTCAGATTCTTGCATTTGAAATCGGTCAAGCAATCTCATACAACGATGTTGGACTTCGTTGTGGATTGGATAATGAAACGGTTGAACGCTATATTGACCTTCTTGAAAAAGCATATATTCTCAAAAAAATTCCATGTTATTTCAATAATAACACCTACGAGCTAAAGAAAACACATACCGTATATTTTCTAGATAATGGAATTCGAAATGCCATTATCCAAAATTTCCATGGATTTGAATTACGTAACGACATTGATGCACTTTGGAAAAACTGGTTAATCGCAGAACGCATCAAATGGAATGACTATAACGGATTAAAAGCGGACTACTACTTTTGGAAAACACACACCAAACAACAAATGGATTTTATAGAAGAACGCGAAGGAAAATTAATGGCATACAAATCCATTTGGGACAAACGAAAAAAACCAAAATTTCCAGCAAGTTTCAAAAAATATTACCCTGAAGCAGGATTATTTGCTTTAAATCGTACAACATATTGGGGCTTTTTAAGTAAAAAATAAATGTGGTTTGTAAAAATAGATTGTTGAAATCATTTTAAACACTGCCATTTTCTTCTTTTGAAAGTTTTTACCTTTACCTAAGTTCAATAAAGCCACAAATTATGTCACAGTTTGATACAAAAGAAGATTTACTAGTTTCAATACAATTGTTGTTTAACAATATGAAAATTGGTAAGTTAAGCGAAGAGGATATGGAATCCTTAGTTATTGGTACACGCGAGTTGTACGAACGTGCGCTTATTCTTCGTTATAAAGCATACGAGCAAAAAATTTATGGTGACTTTTCTGAAACGATAAATGATGTTATTGTTCCAACGATTACAGAACATATTATTGTTGAACCAGAAATTCCTTTTACACAACCAATAGTAGAACCAACTCTTGAAGTTAAAGAACCTGAAACTCCATCTTTCGACATGTCCTTTTCTTTGTTTGACCAATTAGATGAATCAAATGATACTAAGGTGGAAGAAGTATCAAGTGTGTCGAAAACGGCTGTTCAAGAACCAATACAAGAAATTGAAGATACTTTTTCAGCTCCTGAATCGTTCGAAGCTATCGAAATGGAGCAAATTCCAGTTATTGAACAACCAATTTCTGTAGATGAACAACCAACAGCACCAAAAGATATATTCGATAAAATGCTTGAATTGGATAATTCGTTGGGTTCGAAATTAATGTTGAACAAAATAGATTCGTTACAAGGAACTTTCGGTTTAAATGAAAAACTGCAAATTATTCGTGAAATGTTTAACAACTCTAGTGAAGCGTTTACGCAAGCCATTCAAATATTTGACATGCAACCAGATTTTACGCATGCAAAAACAATTTTAAGCAACTTTACCCTTGAATATGCTTGGGAATTAGATACTCCAATTGTCATTGAATTTGTACAAAAAGTTGCGCGCCGTTATGCGTAAATGTATAGTTCTTCTTTCTTTCTTAGGAGTAATACGTGCTGTTTCTGCACAACTCGAAGAAGTAAGAAGAATGTCAAAAATATTATGTTCATCAGAATTTCACGGAAGAGGTTATGTAAATCATGGCGACTCAATTGCTGCTCGTTTTCTTGAAAATGAATTCAATAAAATAGGAGTTAAATACCTAACAGGACAACAGTCTTACTTTCAATCCTTTGCTCATAATGTCGTTACTTTTCCAGATGCAATGGAATTGGTAATTAATCGAGATACCTTAATCCCTGGCATCGATTTTATGGTCGACCCAAACTCAGGTTCAAGTAACCAAACTTGGAAGACTTTAAAACTAACAACTGAAGATTTATTTAGTGAAAACTTAAAAACTCGTTTTTATTCTTCAAGAATTAAGGACCAAGAAAGTATTAATTCCTGTATCATCGATATTCGTGCTCTCCAAGGAGACTCGCTCAAAAAAGTAAAGATTGAACTTATTCCGACTTTAGCACAACAACTACATGTTTTGGTAATCACGGATGATAAATTTACTTTTTCTGTTGGAAACGAACCGTTTTCCTATTCCTTAATCTACATCAAGGGAAACAAATATCAAGAAAAAGCAAGAATTTATACAAACATTCATGCAACATTTGTACAAAATTACCTTTCCACCAATGTTGTTGGAATGATACCAGGAATCAAAAAAACTAAACAAACCATTGTTCTTTCTGCACATTATGATCACTTAGGCAAAATGGGTGCAAAAACTTACTTTCCAGGTGCGAATGACAATGCTTCAGGTGTTGCTATGCTTCTTGAATTAGCAAGGTATTATGCCAAAAATCCAGTTAACTATAATATAGTCTTTATTGCGTTTGCAGGAGAAGAAGCCGGACTTTTAGGTTCCTCCTATTTTGTACAATATCCATGGTTAAAATTAGAAGATATCCATTTTTTAATAAACCTAGACATCATGGGGAGTGGGGAAGAGGGTATCACAGTTGTTAACGCTACTTTACATCCCGAAAAGTTTGAGCAACTATCATCGATCAACAAGCAGTTTAATTACCTACCAATCATCAAACAACGTGGGAAAGCTGCAAATTCAGATCACTACTGGTTTTCCGAACGTGGTGTCCCTGCTTTTTTCATCTATACTATGGGGCCAAATAAAAATTACCACGACATCTATGACACCTACGAAAATTTAAGTTTTTCAAAGTTTATTCCTATCTCGGAATTACTTAAAAAATTTATTAATGGATTTTAGAGCGATTTTCTTAAAATTAAAATATCATCGTCCAACTGAGCTTAGTCGAAGGGCCCTAATTTTTACTTGTTACTTTCTACTTTCAAAAACATACGCTCAATCTTCATTCTTTACACCTTCTGACTCCTTAAACCCCAAAAGAAGCATCGGAATAAACGCATTATATGTAGGCGTTTGGTCAAGTAGTTTAGTAATGCTCGAACAAGCTTGGTACAATGATTATCCAAAAACACCATTCCACACTTTTAACGATGCTAGAGAATGGATGCAAATGGATAAATGTGGTCATGCTTTTACTTCCTATCAAATAAGTAAATCACTAACTTCTTTGTACTGTTGGACAGGAATGAAACCTAAAAATGCTGTTTTAGCAGGTACTACAATCACTTTGGGTTATCAAGCTTCGATCGAATATTTAGATGGTCGAAGTGCTGAATGGGGGTTTTCTTGGAGTGATATTCTCGCAAACACTTCAGGTGGTTTATTATTTGGCATCCAACAGTACTTTTGGAATCAACAATATATTTTACTTAAGGAAAGTTATTCTCCTAGTATCTATGGACCGATTCGGCCAAATGTTCTCGGGAGTAGGTTTGCAGAACGTTATCTTAAGGATTATAATGGACAAACCTATTGGTTAAGTTTTGCTCCGAAAAATGTTTGGAAATCTTCATCCATCCCATCATGGCTATTACTTTCCTTCGGGTATAGCGTAGATGCCAAATTAGTTGGGGATAAAAATACTTTCACAACTTCAAATAACATTACTTACATCGCCTCTCGTGAGTTTTTATGTTCATTTGACATAGACCTGAGAAAGTTACCTATCAAGCGCAAATGGGTTAAAAATATCCTTCGACCAATCAACGCAATTAAAATACCTCTTCCAACACTCCATTGGAAAAATGGTGTTTGTTATGTTCACCCTCTCTATTTCTAACTTATAATACATCATCCGTCACCTAGGCCCCCTGAGGCTCTCGATGGGTCGCGTCACTTCGTCGCTCGTTTTCCATCACAACAATACATGCACAAATCGCAAAAATCGGAACACAAGCTTTATCAGTATCTAAATAATTATTTAGTATTCCATGAATGAAGTATGTAACCAAAGACAATATCATTGACAATAAAAGTACTTTCATTTCTCGATCTTCATTACCCCATTGATTATAAAGTGTAATCCCTTTATAAAAAATGGTGCTGATAAGTAATAAAGTAGTTAATAATCCAAATATTCCCATTTCAGACAATGGACCCAAATATTCACTATGTGCATTGCCTCCATCACCAAAATTGGTTGAAATAATGGTTAAATTCTCTGGTTTTTGAAAACGAGCATACTCAAAGGCATAGGTGCCTGGACCAAAACCAAAAATAGGCCGTTCTTCAAACATAGAAATAGCACATGACCAGCGATTAAGACGTTCTAAATTTGAAGCGTCGGTTGTAACATTCGCAGCACTTTCCAAACGTTTCCCAAAATCTTCTGTAGTATGTTCGGAGGTATTCTTAGCTAAAGCAAATTGAATTTCTGTCCAAGATATCGCAAGAATCACACAAATACTCATGACAGTAATCAAGATATATTTAAACTTGATTTTAAAAGCGATTAATAACCAAACACCTCCAGCAGCAACAATACTTAACCATGCAGCTCTCGTATAAGAAAAATAAAGCCCTGTTAAATTGATGACAAGTAAAACTATTAATATCACTTGTGTCAATAGATCGTGTTTTTTGGAAAGATATAAACCCAAAAGAAATGGAAAAATTAAAGCAACTGCAGCTCCATAAATAGTATGATCCCTGAAAAATGGATCCATCACCCAATGACTTTGTTTTTCTGCGAATCCATAACCTGCATGCTTAATTACAGTGTAGATAATAACAATACACATTGACACGCTATAAAGCCATAAAAACGAACGAATATTACGTTTTTCTTGAAAAATCAAAGAACCAAAACCCATTAATGGAACAATGTACCAAATTTTTACCAACAAAAATTTAAAGGATACCATCGGAAGGGTACTCATACATGAACTAATAAACATCCAAGCTAAATAGATTCCTATTGCCCATAAAATTTCGTTTTTGAAAATAAAAGAGGGAAGAAAATTAGAACGTAATTGATACATGATGACTAATAACATCAATCCAAATAACAAAGGTTCAGTAGGAATATATAAACCGACACTCGAAACAAATTCCTCTATGTTGATACTTAATGGAGTTGCAAAGAGTATGAAAAGAAATACATACTTAGTATGATAAATAGAGATGTAGATTATCAAAAGTGCAAACGGAACAAAAAAGAAAAACCAATTTTCAATATAAAACGCTACTAATGAAAGTAGTATGAAAATACTACTGCTAAGTATGGCAAATAAATTGGATTTTAATGGTTGCACTACGCTGATTTTCTTAATTCTCTAATACGTTCTTGTAATAAAAGTAAGAAGATCATAAATAACAACGTTGAAAGAGTAGAAATAAGTACAATGATTGATTTCTTAGGCTTTTCTTTTTTATCGGCTTTAACTGCACGCTCTACCACGAATTTATGACTAAAATTTGCATTAGCATCAGATTCTGCCTGGTCATAGGCAGTTTCAAACTCTGCTAACTTCGTCATCTTTTCATCACGTATCATACATAATCCATCAAACTCAGCTCCATGTTTGACATTCACATCTATTTGTTTACGGAAATAACGTCGATCTTCTTTTCCTTTTGCCTCATTATATGCTTGAAAAAGTGTTGCTCTTCCTTCATCTGTTACTACTCCAATGGAACTCAAACTATCCAGTCGATTCAAAATGATTTTTATATCTTGCTCAATTAATTCCTTTTCACGTTTGTTGATTTCATAAGCTGGAATTGTACGAGCCTTAATCATTTCATTTTTTACGGTATCGATGAGGTCAACAATTTTATTAGCCATAGCTGCAGCTTTCGAAGCATCTTTATCCAATACATCTAATTGAATTGAACCATAACGAGTACGCGTAAAACTAAAATGTTCAGCATATTCCTCGCCTAATTTATGATTCTTGTAGGGGTCATTTTCTTGAATTTCATAATGTTTGATTAATCCAAATTCCTTGACAATTCGATCACGAATTTGTGCTGATTGCAAAATTTGAATCATTTGTTCAGCTTGTTCTTCCTCCCCAAAATCCATAGAAGAAGCTTTTGCGTTTCGTTGCTCTGAAAATGATACTGAACTTGTAGCGGTAGGGAAAACAATCGCAGTGGATAAATATTCAGGCGTAATAAAAAAAGAAATAATCAATGAAGAAACAGCTCCAATAAAAGTCATTACTCCTATAATTTTTCGTTTTTTCCAAATAAATTGAACGATATTCTCTTGTTGTTCCATAATCATAAAATTGTTCCCTCTAACGTATATAGCGCAAAGATATTGTATGTTTCATTACAAATGAATTTATAGTAGTATTTTTCAATGCAAAAAAATAAACATGATATCCAAACTAAGATTTGGGGTTTCATCTGAAAATGAAACAAGAATATTTACACGAAGAAACATTTTCTTAAAAATTTATCGAAAAATTCTCCACTTGTTTTTTAAGGTAGACATACGATAATCATCCAATAACTCCGTTATATTCTTATCTAAAAACTTCTTTTGAAGTTTATAGGTCCCTTTGCCCATTTTGTAATCTAATTCATCCTCAAAAATAGGAACAACCCCTAAAAACTCAATAGTCTTACCATTAACTACTAAAGGAATTAGTTCTTCTGATAAATATGTGGGCTTATTCAATAAAAAATATTTTTGCTTCATCGTAGGGGAAATAGCCTCTACCGGATTTCCATTTGGGAAAGTATGCCCAACCCCATACCAAGTTTTATTTTCAAGTAAATGGCGTGCAAGTTTTTGAATCCATGGTTGAACCCAATTCATAGTAGGATTATCTATATCATTTAAATCCCAATAACTAGGTAAGCAAAAATAAAGTTCTATGTGTTTTAATGTAGAATATTTATCAGGAACTGGTTGCTCATAATCTGAAAGTCCATCTGTAATTAATACTTGAATGTGGGATCGTTTTTCAGTTGAGATTAATAGTAAATCAATGTCGCTTTCTTTTTGTTTTGTTACCATGCTAATCTGTGACGTCGGAAACCGTAATTGAATGTCTTTTGCTAATTCTGTCATACTACAAATATAAGATTTATAACACAAAAAAAGCCTGACGTAATTTGTCAGGCTTTCAATTTAAAAATTATTTTTTTTATTCTTCATCTTCATCGTCATCAGCATCAGAGCCTTTTGCAGCTCCTCTTGCCATTTTAACAGAAACCACTACTGCATTTGCAGGCTCTAAGAAAGATAACCCATTCGCTTCGATTTGTCCTACACGAATTGATTGACCAATACGTAGTTTTGTAATGTCAATAGTTACAGCATCTGGTAAAGCACTTGGTAAAGCAAATACTGTCAAACGACGGAATACTTGCAATAATTTACCCCCTGCTAATACACCACGTGACGCACCTGTCAAACGAACTGGCAAAGCAACTTTAACTGGCTTAGCATCGTTCAACTCATAGAAATCTACGTGTTTTACTTTTCCGTTCAAATTATCTTGTTGGATATCTTTGATAATCGCTTTCGCTGTTCTTCCTTCAACATCTAAGTCAACTTGATACACTTCTGGAGTGAACACTAATTTTTCAACGTCAATTCTGCGAGCTGAAAAGTGAACTTGAGTTCCTTGACCATAAAGTACACAAGGTACTCTTTCTTCATTGCGAAGTGCTGCAGCATCTTTTTTCCCTACGTTTGCTCTTAACAAACCGCTCAACTTTGATACTTTCATTTGTTTTATTTTTATTATTAGATTACGAAATTACAAATAAATCACTAATTGACTTGTTTGTTACTAAACTTTTAATAACATCTGCAAACAATTCGTCAATTGGTAATACTCTTATTTTGTCAGAATGTCTCTTTAACGGTATTGTATCCGTAACTATTAATTCTGTAATTTTTGAATTTTCAATACGCTCATATGCTGGACCAGACAAGATTGCATGTGTACAAAATGCACGAACACTTTTAGCACCTTTCTCGATAAATAAATCAGCCGCAGTAGTCAATGTCCCAGCAGTATCACACATGTCATCAACAAGAATTACATCTTTTCCAGCAACATCTCCAATAACCGTCATTTCAGCAATCTCATTGGCCTTTTTACGATTTTTGTGACACAATGCTAAACCGATATTTAAAACTTTAGCATAAGAATTTGCACGCTTAGCTCCTCCAGCATCTGGTGCAGCCATGATTAAGTTTCCAGTTTTGTTTAATTCATGTAACTCTTTATAGAAAATAGTGGATGCATATAAATGGTCTACTGGTACTTCAAAAAATCCTTGAATTTGCTCTGCGTGTAAATCCATTGTTATTACACGATCTACACCCGCAGCCATTAACATATTTGCAACCAATTTTGCACCAATTGCAACTCGTGGCTTATCTTTTCTATCTTGTCTTGCTAATCCAAAATAAGGTATAACTGCAATGATTTTGCGTGCAGAAGCTCTTTTTGCCGCATCTACTAACAAGAGTAACTCAAATAAGTTGTCACTTGGAGGCATAGTAGATTGTACGATAAATACATCTTGTCCACGAACGGTTTCTTCAAAGGATGGCTGAAATTCTCCATCACTGAAATCTAAGACTTTAACATCCCCTAAAGTAGTACCATAGGAAGTTGCAATTCTTCCAGCTAAATCTTTTGAAGCCCTTCCAGCAAATATTTTAACACCAATTGACATAAATTCTTTTTTTGAAATAACAAAAGTAGTCTTTTTTTAGTTTAGTCATAAGTTTGATTGTAAGTAGAAACAATTTTTTGCGCTATTTTTTCTTATTTATTACCTTTGTTTTATGAGAAAAAAAATTTTACTACTAGGTTCTGGTGAATTAGGAAAAGAATTTACCATTGCAGCACAACGTCTTGGGCAATTCGTAATAGCAGTAGATAGTTATGAGAATGCGCCAGCGATGCAAGTTGCACATGATTTTGAAGTGATTGACATGTTAAATGGAGATCAGTTAGATGAAATTGTAGCAAAACATAAGCCAGATCTTATTGTTCCTGAAATTGAAGCAATTCGTACAGAACGTTTTTATGACTATGAAAAACAAGGAATACAAGTAGTTCCAAGTGCTAAGGCAGCAAATTTTACGATGAACCGTAAAGCCATTCGTGACCTTGCAGCAATAGAAGTTGGTGTTCGAACTGCAAAATATAAATATGCAACTTCCTACGATGAATTAGTGGAAGCTGTTAAATACACAGGAATGCCTTGTGTAGTAAAACCTTTGATGTCAAGTTCTGGTAAAGGTCAATCCGTAATTAAATCGGAAGCAGATTGGCAAAAAGCGTGGGATTACGCTTTAGAGGGTTCTAGAGGGGATTTGAAAGAAGTAATTGTAGAAGGATTTATAGATTTTGATTACGAAATAACCTTATTAACGGTAACTCAAAAAGATGGGCCAACCTTATTTTGTCCGCCAATTGGTCACAGACAAGAACGAGGAGATTACCAAGAAAGTTGGCAGCCAATGCCAATGAATGAAGAACATTTAAAAGAGGCACAACAAATGTCTGCGGATGTCACCAAAGCTTTAGGTGGCGCTGGACTTTGGGGTGTTGAATTCTTCATAACAAAAGAAGGTGCTTATTTTTCAGAACTTTCTCCAAGACCACATGATACTGGTATGGTTACACTAGCTGGTACACAATCGTATAATGAGTTTGAGTTACACGCCCGTGCAATTTTAAATATACCAATTCCACAAATCGATTTACATAGAAATGGTGCAAGTGCAGTTGTTTTAGCTACTGAAACATCAGAAAGTGAACCGTTTTTTACCGGATTAGATCAAGCAGCAATATTTTCTAATAGTGACCTCCGATTATTCGGAAAACCAACAACACGTCCTTATAGGAGAATGGCCGTTACTTTAACGTACGGCAATCAGGATGTTAATGAACTCGTAGAAAAAGCACAAGCCATGGCTTCACTCATTGAAGTAAAGTAAGATTGTTAAAGCAGGATTTTTCCTGCTTTTTTTATATAAATTGTATCACACATCATCTGCAATCTCTAATCTGTCATTCTAAATGAAAACAATAATCATCGGTGCAGGACCTGCTTCACTTATGGCTGCAACACAAGCAGTCAAAAATGGATGCGAGGTGCTTGTTTTTGAGAAAATGAAAACCGCTGGTCGTAAGTTTCTTGTTGCAGGGGATGGTGGGTTTAATCTAACGCATGACGGCTCAATAAATGATTTTACAGCGTATTATTCGCATCCGCAAATTGCAGCAATTATTCGTCAGTTTACAAACGATGATTTAATTGCTTGGCTCAAAGAATTAGGAATTGAAACCTATATTGGTTCCTCTGGTAAGATTTTTCCTGTGAAAGAAATCAAACCGTCTTTTGTCTTGAAAACTTGGTTGAATTTTTTAAAGAGTCAAGGTGTAAAGTTTGTGTTCAACGCAACACTCCAAGACTTTTCTTCGGATGAAGTTGTTATAAACACAAATACAGTTATTGAAAAATACCGATTCGATCACCTTGTTTTAGGTCTAGGTGCTGCCTCTTGGCCAAAAACAGGGTCAGATGCTAATTGGGTTTCGCTGTTTAAAACGAAACAAATTCAAATAGTACCATTCCAGGCTTCTAATGCAGGAATTAACTGTTTATTACCTGCTGAATTTTTACAAAAATTTCAAGGAGAAGTTTTTAAAAATGTCATTGTTTACCACCACGATTCTAAACGAAAAGGAGAAGTTGTTTTAACCAATTACGGAGTTGAAGGAGCTCCTATTTATTATCTAAATACTTCTATTCGTTCAAATATTTCTTTGCCAATTTTGATTGATTTCAAACCTGATTTTTCCGAAAAAGAAATCGTTAATTTATTAAAGAATGCTAAAAATATTTCGGAAGGATTAAAGAAATTGAAAATCCCAATTCCAATAATTTCTTGGTGTAAATCATACGTAACAAAGCAAGAGTACACATCAATACATTATATAGCCAAATTAATAAAGTCTTTTTTCATTCAACCCATTTCGTTTAGGCCTATTGAAGAAGCAATTTCGTGTAGTGGTGGAGTTTCTTGGAATGAATTGGATGAAAACTTACGTTTAATCAACTATCCAAAAATTAGTATTGTTGGTGAAATGATTGACTGGGAAGCACCCACCGGTGGATATCTTCTCCAAGCTTGTTTTTCTACAGGCTACGTAGCCACACGACCAATCTGAAAATCTGTCAATTTGTAATCTGCAATCTACCAATCTACCAATCTGCAATCTGCCAATCTGCAATCTACCAATCTTCAATCTGTTAATCTAAAAACTATAACAAAAGCGTCACTTCGTCACTCTTTCCTTCTTCTCTCAACCGGCCCCTGAGGTTCTCGAAGGGCCGTCACTCTTCACTCTTATCTTTAGATTCCCAATTGTCTTCATCATCATTTGGAACATTGATTGCTGTTTTTAAGATAAAATTCTCAGGATATTCTCTGAATATTTCTTTTTTAAATCGTTCTGCATCATTTTTTTCAGTGAAATCACCAACACGCAATATATAATTTGGAGCATCAAAAGTTATATATGTTTCCATCTTAGGGTATTGTTTGATGAATTTCATGCGCAATTCTTGCACTTTATCCTTATCTGTACTAAAATAAATTTGCACCCGATATCCTGCTGTAGAAACGCGTCGTATGTTACTTTTATTTTTAATTAAATCATCAATTTTTTTGTCTTTAATAATTACTACTCCTGAATTTTCCTTAGTATTCTGACTAAATCCAATGGCAGACAATAAGATAAAAAGTATAAATAATTGTGTTTTCATGCTTGCAAAGATATACTTAAATAAGAATTTTACTCCAACGAGTTGTCACCATAAAATTGTTAATTCATTTTAATTTTTCACATCCTTATTTAGAATCATTTTAAATTAAAACATCTACAAGTAAAATTGTCATAGAATTGTCATAAATCACTGTGATTATTTTAATTTTGCTGATGTCAAATGGTGTATTTTCTCACACGACAAAAAATTTATTTATGAAAATATTTATAAATCAAGTGTTTAAATCAGTTAACAAATGGGCTTTAGCAACGTTATCTATGTTGCTTTTTGCAGGTTCATTTAATGCTAATGCACAAGGAGAAGGTCTTTTTAAGGCTAAATGTGCTACCTGTCACCAACCACATAAGAATGGGACTGGGCCAAAATTATTCCAAGTTCGTAAAAAATGGGCTGATGGAGGAGCAAAAGAAGGTTCAATTTACCAATGGGTAAATAACTGGCAAGCAGCAGCAGCTTCCGATCCTTACGCACAAACAGTTTCGACTTGGGCTGCTAGTGCGATGCAAGCATTTCCTGAATTGAAAAAAGAAGAAATCGATGCGATTTTTGATTATGTAGATTCTACACCAGATCCAGCCGCAGGTGGAGCTGCAGGTGGAGCAGCTGATGGTAGTGGAGGTGCTATGGGAGAATCTAATATGTCTGAAGAAACGGAAGAAGGTTCTTTTTCTTGGGTATGGATACTTTTAGGTGTAATCTTTGCTGTAATTATTGGTGCTGTTAGTGGCGTTCGTCGTCAGTTAAAAGCTGCGTTAAATGAAGCGAATGATGCAGATGAACAAAGTTACATGCAAGAGTTTAAAGCTTGGGCTTGGAAAAATAAAATCTATGTAGGTATAGTTTCACTAGTTTTGGTTTTCTCTTTAATTGTTTCTCTAGTTTTAAGTCTTGGGGATATAGGTGTTGTAGAGAATTACCAACCATCACAGCCAATTGAATTCCCACACGAAATTCACGCAGGTATAAATGGTATTGATTGTAAGTACTGTCACAACTCTGTAACGAAATCTAAATCTGCTGGTTTACCAACGGTGAACGTTTGTATGAATTGCCACAAACAAGTAAATGGTAGAACTCCAGAACAACAAGAAAAAATAAAAGCTATTTACGAAGCTGCTGGTTGGAGTACCGAAGGAGCTGGGTCATACACTGGTCATACGAAACCAATCAAATGGAATAAAGTACACGTTCTTCCAGATCACGTTTATTTTAATCACTCTCAACACGTTGTTGTAGGTGGTGTAGATTGTAAACAATGTCATGGTGATATGACGAAGCAAAAAGAAACTGCTCGTGTAGTTCCTGTTGGTGAATTAAATAAAATTGAAGGAAATATTCCGTTGACTCGTCCTACATTAACGATGGGATGGTGTATCGAATGTCACGGTGAAAAAGCAATTCAAGAAGGACCATTAGATGGTAAAAAAGATGGATACTATGATGAAATTCATAGACGTCTATTGAATAACGACAAATCTCTTTACAACAAGTACTTGGATGATGGTAAAGTTACCGTTAAAGAACTTGGAGGATGGGAATGTGCAAAATGTCACTATTAATATTAAACGACTAGGCTAAAAGCATATGAGTACGAATAGAAAATATTGGAAAGGTCTTGAAGAATTAAACGAAACTCCTAGTTTCGTGGAAGGTAGAGACCAAGAGTTTCCTCAATCCATGTCAGTGGATGAATTTTTAGCAGACGAAAATCTAAAAGAAACTTCTACTGCCCGTAGAGATTTCTTGAAATTTTTAGGTTTTAGTGTTGCTGCTGCGACTGTTGCTGCGTGTGAATCACCAGTGACAAAAGCAATTCCTTATGTAGTTAAACCAGAAAACGTTACTCCAGGTATGCCAACTTGGTATGCGTCTACCTATTATGATGGAACTTCTTACGCTTCTATCTTGGTTAAAACAAGAGAAGGTCGTCCGATCTACATCAAAGGAAATAAAGATTTCGGCGTTACAAAAGGAGGTGTAAATCCTCAAATCATTGCGTCTGTTCTTCCTTTATATGATTCTGCTCGTTTAGCAGGTGCTAGAAAAGGAAATAACGCAGCATCTTGGTCAACTGTTGATGCAGAAATCAAAGAGAAATTAAACGATATTGCTGCTAAAAAAGGAAAAGTAGTTTTAGTTTCTAATACAATAATTTCACCATCTACAAATGCTTCTATTGCGAAATTGAAAGCTTTAGTAAATGCAGGAGATGAAGCTGGAATTTCTTTTGAGCACATTCAGTACGATGCTGTTTCTTATGCAGGTATTCGAAATGCAAATAAAGTATCTTTCGGTACTGATTTTATACCAGATTATGATTTCTCGAAAGCTAAAACAATAGTTTCTGTAGGTGCTGATTTCTTGTCTACTTGGTTATTAGCAACGGAATATACATCGCAATGGAGTGCTAGAAGAAATCCGGATGGAGAATGGATGTCTAAACATTTCCAATTCGAATCCATCCTTTCGATCACTGGTTCAAATGCTGATTACAGAGGAATGGTTAAACCATCTGAAGAAGCAAATGTACTTTCTTATTTATTAAACAAATTTGGTGTTAAAACTGCCGCTGCAACAACGCTTTCTAAACAAGCACAACAAGTTGCTGATTTAGCTTTTGATTCCTTGAAAAAATCTAAAGGCGAATCGATTGTTGTTGCTGGTTCTAATAATACTGCTGTACAAATCTTGGCAAACAAGTTGAATACAGTATTAGGTACATACGGTAAATCAATTAACACTTCTAATACTGTTAATTTATTTGCTTCGAATGATGAAGCTTTAAATACTTTCGTAACAAATACAATTGCTGGAAAAGCTCCTGCTGCTGTAATTTTCTACGGTGTAAATCCTGTTTATACCTTAGCTAACGGTGAAGCATTTGGAAAAGCGTTGGCTAAAGTTGATTTAACAATTTCTTTAGCAGGTTATGCGGATGAAACAGCTACTAAATGTAAATATGTTTGTCCGGATCACCATGCATTAGAAGCTTGGAATGATTTTAATCCAAAGAAAAGTCATTTTGCAATTGCACAACCTACAATACGTCCTTTATTTGAAACTTCAGCTGCACAAGAGTCGTTTTTAGTTTGGGCTGGTGCTGCTAAACGAAGCGGTAAAGATTCTGCAGTTGTATATGATTTAATAAAAACTACTTGGTCAGCAGATAATATTAAAGCGACTTCTAAATATGCTGACTTCGAGACTTTTTGGAACAAGGCGATTCATGATAGTTGCATCGATGTTGCTGTAGAAAATACACCTGCAGTTTTCAATGATGCTGCTTTATCTAATGTTGCTGGTAAATTACCAAAAGGATCAGCTTTAGAAGTTGTTTTATACAGAAAAGCAGGAATTGGTGTTGGTTCACAAGCGAACAACCCTTGGTTACAAGAATTGCCAGATCCAGTATCTAAAGTTACTTGGGATAACTATATTACCATGAACCCTACTGAAATGGGTACAAACTATGCAACTACTTTTGATCAAGAAAATGGATTGAATTTAGCATCTGTTAAAGTTGGTAATAAAGAATTAACATTACCTGTATATCCATCTCCAGGTCAAGCTCCAGGAACTGTTGGTGTTGCATTAGGATATGGAAGAGGAGCTAACGATGAAAATATCGGGAATGCTGCTTTCCAAACGAAAGAATATGGTGGTCATGCAACGGATGAAAACGGAAAGCGTTTACCTATCGGAAAAAATGCTTTTGCATTTACTTCTTTTGAGCACGGAACATTATCCTTTGCTGCAAATGGAACTGTAACAAAAGTGGAGGGAATTTATCCAATCGCTGCAACTCAGATTCATCACACAGTAATGGGTCGTCATTCTATTGTTCGTGAAACGACATTAGATATTTATACCTCTAAAGATAAAGAAGCGTACAATCCTCCTCATATGTTGGAAACGCATCATGGTCCAGAGCATATCAGTAAGTTTGACTTATGGGAAGCACATCCAGTGGAGAAAATTGGCCACAGATGGGGAATGACTATCGATCTTTCTTCTTGTATCGGATGTGGATCTTGTTTGGTTGCGTGTCAATCAGAAAACAATGTTCCTGTTGTTGGGAAAGACGAAGTTAGAAGAGGACGTGAAATGCATTGGTTGCGTATCGACCGTTACTATGCATCGGATGAAGAGGCTACAATTGGAACAAGAGAAAATAAAGAAACTTTTGATTATGGGAAAGCGGAAGTAGCTGCTCAAAATCCAAAAGTGGTTCATATGCCAATGATGTGTCAACACTGTAACCACGCTTCTTGTGAAACAGTTTGTCCTGTGGCTGCAACTAACCATAGTAATGAAGGTTTAAACCAAATGGCTTACAACAGATGTATTGGTACAAGGTATTGTGCAAACAACTGTCCTTATAAAGTTCGTCGTTTTAACTGGTTTAACTACCCATCTTATAAAAAATTCACACAAGTGAACCCAGCACAAGACGATTTAGGTCGTATGGTGTTAAACCCAGACGTTACAGTTCGTACGCGTGGGGTAATGGAAAAATGTTCTTTCTGTGTTCAAAAAATCCAAGCTGGTAAATTAGTTGCTAAGAAAGAAGCTAGACCAGTTGTTGATGGAGACGTAACTACTGCCTGTGCTGAAGTTTGTCCTACAAACGCAATCACTGTTGGTGACTGGAACGATATCAAATCTATGGTTCGTAAAAACGCTGACGATAAACGTTCTTATCAAGCTTTAGAAGAAGTAGGAGTAAAACCAAACGTTTGGTACCAAGTAAAAGTTAGAAATGAAAAAAATGCTGACTTAGAAAAGTTACAAGTTGTAAAAGAATCTGCTCACCACGGTGAGAAGAAAGATAATAAAGCTCATCATTAATCGCTAAATTAGAAAGTAATGCATAAGGAAGCAGCAATAAGAGAACCTCTAATTTTAGGTCACAAAACGTACACAGACATTACGGCAGATGTATGTAAACCTATCGAGGACAAAGCACCAAAAATGTGGTATGTTCTTTTCTCTATCGCATTGATTATTGGTTTATATGGAGTAGGGTGTATTGCCTATTTGATTGGAACTGGTATCGGTGTATGGGGATTAAACAAAACAATCGGTTGGGCATGGGATATCACTAACTTCGTTTGGTGGGTAGGTATCGGTCACGCTGGTACATTAATCTCAGCAGTGTTATTGTTATTCAGACAGAAATGGAGAATGGCGATTAACCGTTCTGCAGAAGCAATGACAATCTTCGCCGTATTTATGGCTGGTATATTCCCAATGATTCACATGGGAAGAATTTGGTTAGCTTACTGGGTAGTTCCAATTCCAAATCAATTTGGTTCTTTGTGGGTAAACTTTAACTCTCCACTTCTTTGGGACGTATTCGCGATTTCAACGTATTTATCTGTATCTGTAGTTTTCTGGTACATTGGTTTAATTCCTGATTTCGCAACCTTAAGAGATAGAGTTAAAAGACCTATTCCTAAGAAAATGTATTCTATCCTTTCTTTTGGTTGGTCTGGTAGAGCTAAAAACTGGAATCGTTTTGAAATGGTTTCATTAATCTTAGCTGGTTTGGCTACTCCACTTGTATTCTCTGTACACTCGATTGTATCGTTTGACTTTGCTACATCGGTTATACCAGGATGGCATACAACAATCTTCCCTCCATACTTCGTTGCTGGGGCGGTATTCTCTGGATTCGCAATGGTTCAAACATTGATGTTGGTAATGCGTAAAGCAATGCGTTTAGAAGCTTACATTCACACTCGTCACGTAGAATACATGAACATTGTAATCATGGTTACTGGTTCTATCGTTGGTACTGCTTATATTACTGAGTTATTTATCTCTTGGTATTCTGGTGTGGAATATGAAGCATATGCTTTCATCAACCGTTTCTCTGGACCATATTGGTGGGCTTATTGGTCAATGATGACTTGTAATGTTATTTCTCCTCAGTTGATGTGGATTAGACCATTGAGAAGAAGTTTATTATTTACATTCATTATTTCTATTGTTGTAAATATTGGTATGTGGTTTGAACGTTATGTAATTATCGTTTCTTCTATTCACCGTGATTATTTACCTTCTTCTTGGAGTATGCACTACCCAAGTCATATCGATTTAGGTGTGTATGTAGGAACAATCGGATTATTTTTTGTATTTTTCTTATTGTTTGCTCGTTTCTTCCCAGTGCTTCCAATAGCTGAGTTGAAAACAATATTAAAATCTTCTGGAGAATCCTATAAAAATGCTCCAGATACGCATGGACATGATGGACATGCAGATGATAACCATAATACTAACAATCATTAATAAGGAGTCATGGCAGAAAAAATTATCTACGCAATGTATGACGATGACGATGTACTAAAAGATGGTGCAAAGAAATTAGTCGCAAAAGGAGTTAAAGTATCTGAAGTATTCTCTCCATTTCCGATTCACGGAATTGATCCTATTATTGGAGTGCAAAATACTCGTCTAGGTATCATGGCATTTTTGTATGCAATCACTGGAACAATGTTGGCTACGATTGCTATGCGTTATTTCATGATTACAGATTGGCCAATGAATATTGGAGGTAAACCAAACAATACTTACCTTGACAATATTCTTGCATTCATACCAGTAACTTTTGAGTTTACTGTTTTGTGTGCTGCACATGGAATGGCTTTGACTTATTTTTTAAGAAATAAAATTTTACCAGGTTTACCTGCTTCTAATCCGGATCCTCGTACTACGGATGACCGTTTTGTAATGGAATTCAGAATGTCTGAAAATAGTAATTTTACGGAAGAAGAATTAACTTCTTTAATTCAAACAACTGGATACGTAGAGTTAGACCAAAAGGAAGTTAAATAGATTATCCAATTATATCGTAATTTATCAGAGTGATGAATAAAATTTTTAAGATAATAGCAAATTTGTCAGCAGTCGCAGTTACTGGAATTATTATGGTTTCTTGTTCTGCTGATAAGGATAGTGCTGGGTTAGAGTATATGCCTGACATGTATCGTTCCCCTGCGATAGAACCATATGTTGATTATGGTGAAGTTAGAGGTAAAATTAACGAAACGTTCAAAAATACTGCTTCTGCTTTAACACCTCCTAACCATACAGTTCCTTATTATGGAACGAATGAAGAAGAAGTATTGTTAATGTTACCATACAATAGAAAGCCATCTGCTGCATTTGCTTCAACACATGGTTTGATTGGGTATGATTATACTACAAATACGGAAGCAGATTATGAGTATAATCAAGCTGCTAATGATAAGAATCCATTATTATTGACTTCTAAAAATGCAGAAGCAATCTTAAAGAAAGGAAAGGAATTATTTGCTGCAAATTGTATGCATTGTCATGGTGAAAAAGGAGATGGTAACGGTCCGATGGTAACAAGTGGAGCATATGCTGGTGTTCCAAATTATACGGATAGAGCTACTTTAGGAGATGGACAATTGTTTTATTCCATTTATTATGGTAAAGGAGCAATGGGGGCGCACGCTTCTATGTTGAATAAAAAAGAGATATGGACTTTGGTACATTATATTCGTAAGTTTCAAAATGCTTCTTATGGAACTTTCAGTGCAGATGGAAAATCAGCTGTTGCTGCTGTTTCTGATTCAGTTAAAGTAGATAAACCAGCAAAACAATAATAAAAGATAAAGTAAGATGGAATTCAAAGTAACAAAAAACGCTAACATCCTTACATTGACATTAATTGTCTTAGGATTGTTGTTTACAGGTATTGGAATTGCTACAAGTATGGGTGATCATAATTTGAACACACGTATTGCTGGTAATTTACTAATTGATAGCTTTTTCTTTTTTGGAATTGGTTTAGGAGCTCTTTTCTTTTTAGCATTACAATATGCTACTGAAACTGGATGGTACGCATCAGTAAAGAGAGTTATTGAAGCTGTTTCTGGATTTTTACCTGTTGGTATTATCTTGATGGCTGTAACTTTATTAATTATCACTTTACAAGATGGTGCTCATTTATACATTTGGATGGATGATGAAGTTGTAAAAAACGATGAGATTTTACAAGGTAAATCAACGTATTTGAATAAAGGTTTCTTCTGGATTAGAACTGTTGTTTATTTATCCGTATACTACATCTACTATAGAGGATTTAGAAAAAGATCTTTATTAGAGGATACTGTTGGTGGTACAGATATACACTTTACGAATTATAAAAAAGCTGCTGTTTTCTTAGTATTCTTTGCAGTATTTAGTTCTATGCAATCTTGGGATTGGATTATGTCTGTGGATGCACACTGGTTCAGTACTTTATTTGGATGGTATGTTTTTGCAGGTATGTGGTGTACTACAATGATTACTTTAGTTACGTTAACACTATATTTAAAGAAAAATGGTTATTTACCAAACGTCAACGAATCCCATATTCATGATCTTGGTAAATGGACTTTTGCGACAAGTTTCCTTTGGTCTTATTTATGGTTCTCTCAATTTATGTTGATTTGGTATGCTAATATCCCTGAAGAAACTACCTACCATTTAACAAGAATCAAAGACTTTAGATTTTTATACTTTGGTATGTTCTTAGTTAATTTTGCTTTTCCTATGGTATTATTAATGTCTAGAGATGCAAAACGTCATGCTGGTATTTTAACTTTTGTTGGAGCTATTGTATTAGTTGGACACTGGGTAGATGTATACGTTATGATCATGGCAGGTTCTATGGGAGAACATGCAAGAATTGGTTTCTTAGAAATCGGGTTATTACTTGCTGTACTTGGTTTGTTTTTAAAGACCATTTTAAAGAATTTAACAAAAGCACCGTTATCTGTTGTGAATCACCCATTCTTGGATGAAAGTATTCACCACGATATTTAATCATATTTTTTATTCATAGCTAACCAAAACAAGATGAGTTTTAAATTAATAACAATTATAGTAATCGTATTGGGTGTTCTTGCTGTTTCCCAATTGGTAAGATTATATGAGCTATCTTCTAAATTAAGAAATAGAAGAGAAGAGGATATTACGAATCGTGATAACAAATTAAATGCTAATTTGATGCTTACGTTCATGATTTTATTCTATGCTGGTTTCATTTATTTGATGACTGAGTATGGGTGGACTGGTAGAGGAGATGCTGCTTCTATTCATGGTGAAACAACAGATTGGTTATTGAATTTGAATTTTATAATCATTATTGCTGTTTTTTTTCTAACTAATACTTTATTGTTTGGTTTTGCTTGGAAGTATGTACGTAAACCTGGTGTGAAAGCGTATTTTTATCCACATGATAACAAGCTTGAGTTAATTTGGACAGTTGTTCCTGCTATCGTTTTAGCAGTCATTATCATTTTGGGTTTAAAAACTTGGAATGGTATTACTGGAGAATCTTCAAAAGAGGCTATTCGTATTGAGTTATTCTCTAAACAATTTGATTGGACTGCTCGTTATTCTGGTGAGGATAATGTATTAGGTAAATATGATTATAAACTGACTACTGCAGAAAATGAGTTAGCACTTATGACAGAAGCTACTTTAGATTCTGCTATTCGTTATATGGAGTTTGGTAAATCAGATAGTACTGTTTTAGGGATTAAATTATTAGAAAATAAATTAAATAATCCAAAAAACATGTTTATTCCTGAGGATCGTGAAAAAATGGAAACGGATTTAGATCGTAAAACTCGTTTGTTACGATTATTGTACCAAATGAAAGCAAGACATAATTATAAATTAGATGCTTCTGCTTACGATGATATCTTACAAAAAGATACCCTTCATTTATTAAAAGGAAAAGAATACGAAATTAGTTTTAGAGCTAAAGATGTAATTCATTCAGCTTATTTCCCACATTTCCGTGCACAAATTAATACAGTACCTGGTCAAGTTACTCGTATGAAATTAACTCCATCTATCTCTACCAAAGAGATGAGAGAGAAAAAAGACAATCCTAAATTTAATTTCGTTTTAATGTGTAATAAAATTTGTGGAAGTGCACACTATAAAATGAAAATGATTGTGGTTGTAGATACACCAGAGCAATATGCTGCTTGGATGAAATCTAAAACCACTTTCAAAGATGATTATCTTAAGCCTGCTGCAGCTGTAAGTGATTCTACTTCAGTTGTACCAGCTGCAGATTCTACTAAATTGGCAGTTAAATAAATTGAATTAATTTTTTTAAATTAAATATAATGTCAGCAATAACACACGACACACACGGACATCACGATGCTCATGATCACCACGATCACCATGAGGAAACGTTTATCTCAAAATACATTTTCAGTCAAGATCATAAAATGATTGGAAAGCAGTTTTTAATTACTGCTGTATTTATGGGGTTAGTAGCTATGTTACTTTCTTTATTATTCCGTATTCAATTGGCTTGGCCAGGTGAGAGTTCTGATTTCTTATCATTATTTTTAGGGGAGACTTGGGCTCCAGGTGGAATATTGAAAGAAAACATGTACTTAGGTTTAGTTACTATTCATGGTACAATCATGGTTTTCTTCCTTTTAACAGGTGGTTTATCTGGAACTTTCTCTAACTTATTAATTCCATTGCAAATTGGAGCACGTGATATGGCTTCTGGTTTCTTAAACATGGTTTCTTACTGGTTGTTTGCTGGTTCATCCGTAATCATGTTGGTTTCTTTGTTTATTGAAACAGGACCTGCTATGGCTGGATGGACAATCTATCCTCCATTATCTGCCTTACCTCAAGCTATTGAAGGTTCTGGTTTAGGAATGACACTTTGGTTATTATCTATGACTTTGTTTATTGCTGGTTCCTTGATTGGTTCATTGAATTACATCGTTACAGTATTGAACTTACGTACTACTGGTATGTCTATGACTAGAATGCCTTTAACAATTTGGGCTTTCTTTGTTACTGCTATTTTAGGTGTACTTTCTTTTCCTGTTTTATTATCTGCTGCTGTATTGTTAATGATGGACCGTTTAGCAGGAACAAGTTTTTACTTATCTGATATTATCGTTGGTGGTGAAATGTTAGAAAATCATGGTGGATCTCCTTTATTATATCAACATTTATTTTGGTTCTTAGGTCACCCAGAGGTATATATCGTCCTATTACCTGCTTTAGGTTTATCTTCTGAGGTTATTTCAACGAATGCTAGAAAACCAATCTTTGGTTACCGTGCGATGATAGGTTCTATTTTAGCAATTGGTTTTTTATCCTTTATCGTATGGGGTCACCACATGTTCGTAACAGGTATGAATCCTTTCTTAGGTAGTGTATTCGTATTTACTACATTATTAATTGCTATTCCTTCTGCAGTTAAAGTATTTAATTACTTGACAACATTATGGAGAGGTAGTATCGTATTTACGCCTGCTATGTTATTTGCGGTTGGTTTAGTATCTACGTTTATTACTGGTGGTGTAACAGGTATTATTCTTGCAGATTCAGCATTAGATATTGCAGTACATGACACTTATTTCGTAGTAGCACACTTCCATATTGTAATGGGAATGTCTGCTGTGTTTGGTATGTTTGCTGGTGTTTACCATTGGTTCCCAAAAATGTATGGTCGTATGATGAATACACGTTTAGGTTACGCTCACTTCTGGGTTACATTAGTAGGAGCATATGGTGTTTTCTTCCCAATGCACTTTGTTGGTCTAGCAGGAGCTCCACGTCGTTATTATGATTATTCAGTATATAATGAATTTGATACCAATACGTATGAAATGATGTTAGACTTAAACGTTATTATTACTGTTTTTGCTATTATCGCTGCATTAGGTCAAATGATTTTCTTATTCAATTTCTTTTATAGTATCTTTAGAGGTCCTGTAGCAGTTCAAAACCCTTGGAAATCTAATACATTAGAATGGACAACTCCTGTTGAACACGTACATGGTAACTGGCCTGGTGCTTTGCCTGTTGTTCACAGATGGCCATACGATTATTCTAAGCCTGGTGCAGAAGAGGATTATATCCTTCAAACTGTTCCTTTAGCTGAAGGAGAAGAAGAACATTAATCTGTTTATAATATTTGAAAGCCTTCTAACATTTGTTAGAAGGCTTTTTTATTTTTGTACTATCATTTACAACTACTGTTTTGGAAGAAGATTCATTTGATTATCGTGGCGAGGTTGATAAACCTAATGACAACGATTACGATAAAGTATTACGTCCTAAAAAATTGACTGATTTTGCTGGTCAAAAGCAAGTAGTTGAAAATTTGGAGATTTTTGTTCAAGCTGCAACTCAGAGAGGCGAACCTTTGGATCATGTTTTGTTACATGGGCCTCCAGGACTTGGCAAAACAACTTTAGCAAATATTATTGCAAATGAGTTAGGTGTAGGTTTTAAAGTTACTAGCGGTCCTGTTTTAGATAAACCTGGTGATTTAGCTGGTTTACTTACTAATTTAGATTCTGGAGATGTTCTTTTCATTGATGAAATTCATCGTTTAAGTCCTGTAGTAGAAGAGTATTTGTATTCAGCCATGGAGGATTATGTGATCGATATATTGATTGATAGTGGTCCGAATGCTCGTACTGTTCAAATATCTTTAAATCCCTTTACATTAATAGGAGCAACTACACGTTCTGGTTTATTAACATCTCCGTTACGCGCTCGTTTTGGTATCAATGCACGTTTACAATATTATGATTCTAAGACGTTAACTGGTATTGTTGAACGTTCTTCGGATTTATTACATATTCCTATTAATGAACATGCTGCTTATTCCATTGCTAGTCGTAGTCGTGGGACACCTCGTATTGCTAATGCTTTGTTACGACGAGTTCGTGATTTTGCTCAAGTTAAAGGTTCAGGTAAGATTGATATTGAGATTACGGATATTGCTTTAGAAGCATTAAATGTAGATGCGTTTGGTTTGGATGAAATGGATAATCGTATTTTACTAGCGATCATTGATAAATTCAAAGGTGGTCCAGTTGGTTTAACTACAATTGCTACAGCAATTGGTGAGAATTCGGGCACATTAGAAGAGGTATATGAACCGTTTTTAATTCAAGAAGGTTTTCTTATACGCACTCAAAGAGGTAGAAAAGCTACTGAAAAGGCATATAAACATCTTGGAAGAGATATTGGTTTTATTCAAGGAGGTTTGTTTTAGATAGTATGTATAATCACAGTTCCTCGACTTCTATAATTAAAAATATAGCCTATGAACTAGGTTTTCAATTTTGTGGTATTTCTAATGCTGATTTTTTAGAAGAAGAAGCCTGTCGTTTAGAGAAATGGTTGAAAAATGATATGAACGGTTCTATGCGTTATATGGAAAGTCATTTTGATATGCGTTTGGACCCACGGTTATTAGTTCCTGGAGCAAAAAGTGTAGTTTCTTTAATTTATAATTATTATCCATTAGATACACAAAGAGTAGATACCTACAAAATATCTAAATATGCTTATGGTACTGACTATCATTTTGTCTTAAAAGATAAATTAAAAATATTTTTAGATAGAATAAGGGAGGAAATTGGAGAAGTTGATGGTCGTGTTTTTGTTGATTCTGCTCCTGTTATGGATAAAGTTTGGGCCAAAAAGTCTGGTTTAGGTTGGGTTGGAAAGCATAGCAATTTAATTCATCCTAAAAAAGGATCGTTTTTCTTTATAGCCGAATTGATTTTGGATTTAGAACTAGTAGCAGATGGCCCTATCAAAGATTATTGCGGTACATGTACTCGTTGTATAGATGCATGTCCAACGGATGCGATTGTTCAACCTTATATAGTAGATGGATCTAAATGTATTTCATATTTAACCATTGAGTTAAAAGATGAGATAATTCCTTCTGAGTTTTCTAGAAAATTGAATGATTGGATTTTTGGTTGTGATATTTGTCAAGATGTATGCCCTTGGAATCGATTTTCTACTCCTCATACTGAATCCTTATTTAAACCCACATCTTCATTGCTAGACTTATCTAAAAATGATTGGAATGATTTAACAGATGAAGTATTTTCAGAACTCTTTAAAAAAAGTGCTGTTAAAAGAACAAAAAAAAGCGGATTAATTCGTAATATTAAGTTTGTCAACGACTAATATTTTCAGAATATTTAAAGAAGTTTTTTGGACTCGTGGATTGAAAATGTTGTTTGAGTATACCTTTTCAATATTAGTTTACATGATCATTAAATTTTACTTTCAAACTTTTTAAATATCACTGATGCTATGTGTCCACCAAATCCAAAAGTATTACTCATTGCATAGTTTATTTTTTTTGATTCAGCTTTCTCAAGAGGAAAATGAAATAAATCTTTGAATTCAGGTTCTATTTCAGTTGTATTAATTGTAGGAGGCACTACATCTTCTTGAAGTGCTTTAATACACGCAATTGCTTCTATCGCACCAGCTGCACCTAAAAGATGACCAGTCATAGATTTCGTACCTGAAATACTTAATGATTTTCGTTCTCCAAAAACACGTTTTGCTGCAATTAATTCACTAATATCTCCTTGAGGAGTTGATGTAGCGTGCATATTCACATAGTCAATTGCATCAGGCGAAATTTCAGCTTCTTCTAAAGCTAATTCCATTCCCAAAACTGCACCTTCACCTTCTGGGTGTGTACCAGTTAAGTGATAAGCATCTGCAGCCATACCTCCTCCAACTACTTCACCTAAAATTGTAGCTCCACGTTTTATAGCATGTTCATATTCTTCTAAGATTATTGCACCAGCTCCTTCGCCCATCACAAATCCATCACGTTTTATATCAAATGGACGTGAAGCAGTCGTATAATTATCATTTCGTTTAGACAAGGCTTGTGCAGATGAAAACCCTCCAATTGCAGCTTGATTAATCGCTGCCTCTGAACCTCCAGAAATAATAATGTCTGCTTTGTTCCAACGGATATAATTAAATGCATCAATTAATGCTGTGTTAGAAGTTGCACAAGCAGAAACTGGACAATAATTCACACCGCGTAAACCGTATTTAATTGAAATAACACCTGAAGCGATGTCGACTAGAATACGAGGAATGAAGAATGGAGTAAATCGTGGTGTTCCATCTCCTTGACAAAATTCCATCATTTGATCTTGGAAGGTTTGTATTCCTCCATTTCCGGAACCCCATATTACCCCAATACGGTTGCAATTTAATGTTGAGAAATCTAAATTTGCTTGTTTAACAGCTTCATCTACTGAAACTAAGGCATATTGAGTAAAAGGATCGTACTTACGAATTTCTTTCACATCAAAATATGTTCTTGGGTCGTATCCTTTTAATTCACAGGCGAATGTAGTTTTGAATTTTTCTGTTTCAAATTTGGTAATTGGGCTAGCTCCACTAACACCATTTTTCATATTCGTCCAGTATTCTTCTACTGAATTTCCAATTGGTGTTAATGCACCCATTCCAGTAATCACAACTCTTCTCATACTATATTTTATTATCCTCCATTTGTTTAATAATATGTAATGCTACCTTTTCGCTAGCACTTCCATTTCCTAACATTTCTATCAAAGTTGCGCAATCTTGGTATTGTTGTTCTCTTTTTTTTCCTCCTTTCAATACAAATGATAACTCTTTAGCAACTTGTACAACATTACATTCATCCTGTATTAATTCTCGAACAACTTCGCGGTCGAAAATTAGATTCACTAATGAAATATACTTAATTTTTATTAAACGTTTTGCTATTTTGTAAGAAATTGGAGAAGCAATGTAACAAACCACTTGCGGAACTCCAAAAAGAGCAGTTTCTAAAGTTGCAGTTCCAGAAGTCACCAACGCAGCTTCAGCAGCTTCTAAAATTTCATAGGTCTTCCCAAACAAAATCTTTGCGTCATACCCTTGAATAAATGGAGCATAAAAATCTTCCTCTAAAGAAGGCGCTCCTGCAATTACAAATTGATAATCCGGAAATTTACCTGCAGCCTCCAACATCACAGGCAATTTAGTCCTCACCTCTTGTCTCCTACTACCAGGTAATATCGCCACAATCGGTTTTTCAAAAGGAACGTTTTTTTCTTGAATATTATGATTCAGGTAGTAAGGCTCTAGTAGAACTCGAAGACCTCGAAACTCAGCAATTGCATCCACCAAAGGATTCCCAACATACTCTACTTCTATATCGTATTTCTTGAAAAACTCGGTTTCAAATGGAAAAATAGTGAAAAGCGTATCTACGTATTTATTGATTTTGTGAACGCGCGACTCTTTCCAAGCCCATACCTTTGGAGAAATGTAATAATACACCTTGATTCCTTCTGAGTTAGCCCATTTAGCCATACGTAAATTGAATCCAGGATAGTCTATCAATACAAGCCCATCTGGTTGAAAATTTAGAATATCTTTTTTACACTTTTTGAAATTCTGAACGATTCGTCCTAAATTCATAATCACTTCTACAAAGCCCATAAAAGCCAAAGCTTTATAATGTTTTTCTGGTGGAATATTCGCTGCTTTTTCCATCAAATCCCCACCCCAAAAACGAAGATCAATTGTAGTATCCTGTCGTTTTAAAGCCTTGATTAAATTCGATCCATGTAAATCTCCCGATGCTTCTCCAGCGATTAAAAAAAGCTTCATGGAAATTATTTAATGTATTGTATATAAACGATATATGGAATAAAAGCCATTGATGCTAAAATAATACCTGTAGTAAAATTGTAGCGACGTTTATTTAATGACCAATAAAACCAAGCTAAATTAGCAATTACTGAAATAGATAAAATTTTACAACGAAAAATATCATTCGTAAAAAACATATTCCAATAATAATCAAATTTAAGAAAACTCGAATTATCGATCCAAGGATATATAAACTCCACTAGAGGGGTAGCTAAAAACACGGTTACTAATCCAAGTAATACTCCGTAGGTGTGTTGTTTACTCCAATAACGTAAATTCATATTTCAAATATAAGGACTTTTAGTATTTAGTGTATAAAAGTGATGGTTCAATCAATGAATTTAAAGTTAATAATTCTAAAATAGCAAATATTGATTTTTAAATTCATTTTCTTGTATGAGTGTAATAATTTAAATTTAAAACATTAATTAAAAGTGTTCACTCACATATTTAAAGATTTTATTTCAAAGTAAGTATTAGAATTATGATTTTTTGTCTACTTATTTTATATAATATATCATAATTTTAGTTTTAAAGGGGCATTTACCGTGATGAACTCCGTTTGCTAATCCTAATTTTGCTCAAATCTCATGTCGTAATAAAATCACTTTTTTATTAATAACCTTTGATTTGCTCTGAAAGTATCTTATGTATTTGTTTATTAGTATTTTAACATTTAAAATATTCATAAACACTAATATATTTTAAAATAAAAAATTCGTACATAACTAAAGAAGGTGTACAAATAAATTTTACTAAAAAATAATTTCATTAACTTCGTTTTATGGATCAAACCTTAGGTAAAGAATACAAACTTTGTAGTCAAAAGATTATCCAACAAATTTTTGAAGAAAAACGATGTGTCAAACAATTTCCATTTGTACTTAATTATTGTATCTCAGAATTACCTTCCGAAAAATTATTTCAAATTGTAATTGCAGCACCTAAACGAATTTTCAGAAAAGCACACGAAAGAAACAGAGTAAAACGTTTATGTAAAGAAACTATTCGAAAAAATAAATTTATTTTAGAAGATTACCTTACTGAAAACAAACAACAATTAGCGTTATTTTTAGTCTATACAAATAAAGAAGAAATGAACTACGAAGTGCTTTTTAAAAAAACGGAAACACTCTTTAAAAAATTAATCCCGGAATTAAGTAAACTAAACGCTTAATTCATTTAGAAACAAAACTATATGATGCATAAAATACTTTTTTTAGTTTTTACCTTATTCATTACATTAAAAATATCTGCGCAATCCAAAGGATTCGAGCTTATAAAAGGAATGGAATTAATGGATTTAATTCATCAAAATCTAGAATTGCATTATGTTGATGAACCTAAACCGGGAAAATTATGTAAAGTGGCGATTGATGCGATGTTGAAAGAACTAGATCCATATACAGTATATTATCATGAAGCAAACATGGAAGATTATAGAATGATGACTACTGGTCAATATGGTGGTATCGGAGCTTTAATTCGTAAAATCGATAATTGTATCTATATATCTGAACCTTATGAAGGAAATCCCGCTCAAAAAGCTGGATTAAAAGCGGGAGATAAAATCATTACAATCGACGGAAAAGAAATGTGTAACAAACCTTCCGATGATGTTTCATCAGCACTAAAAGGTCCTAAAGGAACTACAATTCAGGTAAAAGTATTAAGAGAAGGAAAAGAAATTACTATCCCTATTACACGAGACGAAATTAAAATTCCAGATGTGCCATATTCCGGTATTATTCAAAATAATATTGGTTACATCAAACTAAATAGCTTTACTCAAACTGCTTCGGAAGAAGTAATCAAAGCTTTCAAAGTATTGAAAGAAAAAGGAATGAAAGAATTGATTTTAGATCTGCGTGGTAATGGTGGTGGTCTTTTAATTGAAGCAGTGAAAATAGTAAATATGTTTGTCCCTAAAGACCAGTTAGTTGTGTTTACCAAGGGTAGGATTCAGGAGGAAAATAAAGTATATAAAACAATGGATGAACCATTAGATATAACGATACCTTTAGTTGTATTAATTGATGATGGTTCGGCATCGGCTAGTGAAATTGTATCTGGAAGTTTACAAGATTTAGACCGTGCTGTAATTATCGGTACTACTTCGTATGGTAAAGGATTAGTTCAACGTACATTTGATCTAAAATATGGTTCTAAAATGAAATTAACAATTGCAAAATATTATACTCCGTCTGGTCGATGTGTTCAAAAATTGGAATACTACGAAAAAGCAGAAGGAGAGCGTCCTCATGCGATCGCGGACTCTTTAATTAAAAAATTCAAAACTGCGAATGGTCGCGAAGTAATTGACGGAAGAGGTATTGAACCAGATCTCAAAATAATAGAAAAAGAATTTAGTCGACTTACAGCGATGTTAGTTAACAAAAACTTCATATTTAAATTTGCTACTCAATATGCAAACAACCACCCTAACATACCAGAAGCATTAACTTTCAAAATATCCAATGATGATTACGAAGAGTTTAAAAAATTAGTTTTGAAAGATACCTTTGACTATTCTACAGCATCTGAAGAAATGCTACGTAAAATGCGTAAAACAGCTGAAGAAGAAGGTTATTTTGAAGATTCTAAACTAGAATATGAAGCTTTATTTAAAAAACTAACACCATCTAAAAATAGTGATTTAGAAAAATTCAAATCAGAGATTAGCAATATCCTTGAAAACGAAATTGTTTCGCGTTATTATTACCAAAAAGGAAGAACACTTCATGCATTTAGAACAGATAATTTTGTAGAAAAAGCAAAAGAAATTTTACAAAATTCGAAAGAGATTCATACGATTTTGAAAAAATAGTCGTTAGTTAAACATGCTGCTGAAGAATTCATCTCCAAAAACAATCCAACTACTAAGTATTATTGGATATGTTTTAGTGTTGATTGGACTCTTATTCAGTAAAGCCATTTTATCATTAAGTACTGCTTACCTTGTACTTGTAGTCATATTTTTCGTAAATTATACTGAAATAAGAGCACGTATCAAAGATAATCGACTGCTTCACGTATTCTTACTATTTATTTTATTCTATATTGGATCTCTTCTATGGTCAAATCTCATCAAAGAAGGTTTATCAGACCTACTATCAAAAATTAATTTATTCTTACTTCCAATTACGTTAGTAGCATTACCACCACTCCCTGTAAAACACAAAAAAAGTCTACTACAATTTTTCACTGGTTTAATAGTAATATCAAGCGTTATTAATTTTGTGATTTACCAAAATACCTACTCACCCGATAAAGACATTCGTACTATGTCTCTATTTATATCTCACATTCGATTTTCACTATTTGTTGTGTTTGGTATCTTTATTTTAGCCTATCAAAAAACTACTAATATTATTGTTAAAATAGTATGTTATTTCGTAATCGGTTGGTTACTTTTTTATACCTATTATGCACAAGTACTAAGTGGAATATTAGCACTGTTTATTTGTACAATTTGCATTTCAATATATGAACTAAAATCATCGGTAAAATGGAAAAGGGTTACTTCTGTTGTATTTTTAGTTTCAACTATTTTTTTAATTTTTATTAGTTTACTCTATTTCAAAGACTTAAACACTAAAAAAAAGGTTGTTAAAAGCTATTTAAAATACACAAAATTAGGTCATAATTACAAGCATGACAACCTATCCAATGCATTGGAGAATGGCTATCCTTTGGACTGTTTCATAAATATAGAAGAATTAGATAGTACATGGAAAACTAGATCCAAAATTCTACTCAATTCATTTACAAAAAATGAGTTCCGTTACTATACCGTCTTGGTTCGTTACCTCACTTCAAAAGGTCTAACAAAAGATGCAGAAGGTGTCAATAAATTATCACAACAAGACATCAAAAATATCGAACATGGCATCCCAACTATTTTAGCATTGGAATCAGGATTAAAAAAAAGAATTTATGAACTTCAATATGAATTAAACAGTCAACATGATCCAAATGGTCATAGCATATTACACCGTATTGAGTACTGGAAAACTGGTTGGACGATTTTCGAAGAGCATTGGATCATAGGGACAGGAATTGGAGATTATAAATCGGTATATCAAGCAGCATACACAAAATCGAATTCGGTACTTAAACCTAAAAACAGATTAGAAAGTCATAATCAATTTCTGGGTTTTCTTATCGCTACAGGTATCATTGGATTCTATCTATTCATGCTCCACATTATATTCACTTTTAAAATGTTCTTACAATATAAAAACAAACTTGCTTTGCTTTTCTTTACGATCTGCATCGTATCTTTCTTCGTAGAGGATACCTTAACTACCTTAGCAGGTATGAGTTTCTATGCGTTTTTCTTTGGCCTATTTATTATGGGTGACAAAGAGGTTTAAGCAAAATATAAATTACTAACGAAAGTCATGTCACATTTACTAATTGAACTTAACTTTTAACTTACTACAACCACTCCTTCTGATTCTTTCGGAACCCTTAACAACTTATTCAGTAAATTTAATTTAAGAAAGTTTAAATTGTAATTTATGTACATCCTCATTTAATGATCCTTCAAAAACATCAAGTTGCCTATTGCCTTATCATCTAATAAAGTCAAACTTTGGTGTAATGGACCTTTTTAATGGTATTTATTTTTTTACTATATTTTTGAGTTTATATCTCTAAATAACTCTCAATAAATTTCTTCTTTCGTTCTATGTCTAAGGCGTTGTAATTCATGTGTTTATTCTTCAAATTAGAGAAGTGTCCATCGATTTAATAGGTTGTATTAGGTATTGATCTAAATTCTCATATCAAATAAACAACTATGTTAGATTAATTTTAAACTTCGATAGCACTTATTAGTTTTTTATGAACGGAAAATTTTTGTTTTTCGTCAATTTTATGCTCATAAAACCAGTTTTTCAATTTCGTAACCCAAAATTGTTCAAACCTCTTACAAAGCATTTGTCCTAATTTTCGTAGATAATTCTAAAATGAATTACACCCTGTTTTTTAAGATTTCTTCTACTACACTTGGGTCTAATAAGGTAGAAACATCTCCTAGATTATCAAGTTCTCCTTCAGCTATCTTTCTTAATATTCTGCGCATAATTTTCCCAGAACGTGTTTTTGGTAACCCACTTACAAATTGTATTTTTTCAGGTAATGCTATTTTTCCAATTTCATCTGTAACAGTTAGTAAAATTGCCTTTTTCGCCTCCGTTAAATTGGTTGGTACATGTTCACAAACTACAAATGCATAAATAGATTGCCCTTTTATTGGATGAGGATAACCAACAACTGCGGATTCTATGATTAATTCATTTTGGTTAATTGCATTTTCAATTTCAGCCGTTCCAAAACGGTGACCAGAAACATTAATTACATCGTCAATACGACCAATAATACGATACATTCCATCTGTGTCGCGTTTTGCACCGTCTCCAGTAAAATAGTATCCTGGATATTGAGAAAAATATGCTTCTTTGCATCTACCGTGATTTCCATAGGTAGTTCTAATCATAGAGGGCCATGGAAATTTTATACATAAATAACCTTCTTGTTCATTTTCTCTAATTTCTTCACCTTCTTGATTTAATAATGCTGGTTGAATTCCAGGTAAAGGATAACCAGCAAAAGTTGGTTTTTGTGGAGAGATGCCACCAATTCCTGAAATCATGACTCCTCCAGTTTCTGTTTGCCACCAATTATCTACCACTGGACAAGTTCCTTTTCCTATATTATCTTGATACCAATGCCATGCTTCTTCATTAATTGGTTCTCCAACTGTTCCAATAATTTTTAATGAACTTAAGTCGTGTTTATTGGTAGGTTCTTCTCCAAATGCCATTAATGAACGAATTGCAGTTGGTGCGGTTAGAAATTGCGTAACTTTATGTTTATCAACGATCTCCCAAAATCTGCTCGCATCAGGATAAGTTGGAATTCCTTCAAACATAACCGTTGTTGCTCCACATAGTAATGGTCCATAAATGATGTATGAGTGACCTGTTATCCACCCAATATCAGCTGTACACCAGTGAATATCTCCATCTTCATATTGATACACATTCATAAATGTGTAGGCTGTATAGACCATGTATCCCCCACAAGTATGAACTACGCCTTTTGGTTTACCTGTGGAACCCGATGTATATAGAATAAACAGATTATCTTCACTATTCATAACTTCAGCAGGACAAATAATGGATTGATTTTGGATTAACTCATGCCACCAAATATCTCTTGATTCGGTAATTGGACATTCATCATTCGTTACTTTTAAAACTAATACTTTTTCAATACTAGTTGTTGTGGAAATTGCTTCATCTACCAATTCTTTTAAGGACATTTGTTTTGCTCCTCTATTTAATCCATCGGAAGTTATCACCAGTTTTGCTTCTGCATCATTTATTCTGTCGGAAAGTGATGTTGCTGAAAACCCTGCAAAAACCACAGAGTGTACTGCGCCAATACGCGCACAAGCTAATACAGCGATGGTCAATTCGGGAACCATTGGAAGATAAATGCATATGCGATCACCCTTAGTTATTCCTAATGCTTTTAAACCATTCGCACACTGATTTACAGAGTGATGTAATTCTTCAAAAGTGTACGTTTTGTTTTTTTGAGAAGGATTATTTGCTTCCCAAATTAATGCAAGTTGATCTTTTTTTAAAGGTAAGTTTCGTTCGAAAATATTTTCTGTTATATTCATTGTAGCTCCTTCAAACCAACGAACCTTTGGTTCATCAAAATTCCAAGTCAATGTTTTATCCCATTTTTTTGTCCATAAAAAGGAGGAAGCTACACCATCCCAAAATAATTCAGGATTTGAGACACTAAATTCATATTGTTTTTCATATTCAGAAAAGGTAGAGATTTTTAATGTTTTCATAGTATTGTTGGGATTTACAAATGATTCATTTTGATTTTGTCATGCTAAGATACAATTTTTCAAAACTACATCCATCTTTATTTTACCCTTCCTATTCAAATAAAAAGTTTAAATTTGTGCTCAACTTACTATGGTAAAAGATAAAAAAATAGCGGTTATTGGTGGAGGAAGTTGGGCAACAGCTCAAGTTAAAATCCTATGTAACAATCTAGATAAGGTATATTGGTTTGTTCGTTCTGCAGAACAAGTAACACATATTTTAAATTTCAAACACAATCCTAAATACCTTCAATCTGTAGAATTTGACACGGATAAATTACACGTTTCAAGTAATTTAGAAGAGATTTTAGCAGAAGCTCAATACATTATTATCGCAACTCCGTCTGCTTTTTTAACAAAACTTTTTGAAAATGTAGATAAAACTTTATTTGAAGGTAAAGTTGTTTTTTCGGCTGTAAAAGGAATAATACCTGAATATAATGCTATTCCAGCTCGATTTATTCACAAGACCTTTGGGGTTCCTTATCATAAAATTGGAATTATCTGTGGACCTTGTCACGCAGAAGAAGTGGCACTTGAACGCTTATCCTATTTAACCATTGCTTGTCAAGATGAGCTAATAGCTAGTACTATGGCGCATGCTTTAGCTTGTCGTTATATCAAAACCACTGTTTCCGATGATTTATTTGGAACTGAATTTTCAGCAGTTTTAAAAAATGTTTATGCTGTTGCTTCAGGAATTTGTTCAGGTTTAGGTTATGGAGATAATTTTCAGTCTGTTCTAATTTCCAATGCAATTCAAGAAATTGAAAATTTCATCGATGTAGTAAGTCCTATACATCGCGATGTAAAATCAAGTGCTTATCTAGGGGATTTATTAGTAACTGCGTATTCTAAATTTTCTCGTAATCGTTCCTTTGGGTTCATGATAGGAAAAGGATATTCTGTAAAAAGTGCTCAACTCGAAATGGAAATGGTCGCTGAAGGTTATTATGCAGTGAAATGTTTGATGGAAATTAATAAGAAATTCCAAGTGGAGATGCCCATTATTGAAGCTGTTTATAATATTGTTTACGAAAAGATATCCCCAGTAATCGAAATGCGTATCCTTTCAGATAAATTATCGTAAAAACGCAATTTTCATTAAACGATTAGAGCCGCATTGCAATGCGACTCTAATCGTTTAATGACGGATCCACTTGTTCGCCTTATAACACAAATAACTTGTTCCTGCACCAATAATTGCACCTACCAGCACATCAGAAGGATAGTGTACTCCTAAGTACATTCTAGAATACCCTACAGTTCCAGCCCATAGCATAGTTGGTGCAATGACATACCACTTTGGGAACTCTAAACTCACAGAGGTTGCTAATGAAAACGCTGCACTCGTATGCCCAGATGGAAAGGAATACGATCCTGCGTCTGAATGTTTGAATATATCGTTTGGATAAGTTGTAAACGGACGTTCACGTTTAAATGCCAATTTAAGCGATGTTGTGATAATTCCTGAAAACAACTCAGAAGATACTATTGTATAAAATTTTTGTCTTGCTATACTGTCTTTTTTAAATAAAGAATAGGCAAGTATTCCTGCTGGAACTCCAATCATTATTGGCGTTACACTATTTGAAAATACAGATTGAATTTTACCTCCCGAAGTTGTATACGAGTTATTAATATCTTTTAATAGTACATAATCGATATTCTGAGCACTAAAGTTCGAATATATAAAAACTACAATTAATGAAATGAGAATTTTATTTTGCATTTTTTTGTTCTAGGTGAATAATTCTTTGTGGGTAAGGTATTATAATGTTGTAATCTCTAAATAAACGATCAATTTCTAATCGTACCTCAGACTGATAATTACTGATATCCCAGGTGTTTTCTACCCAAAAAAGTAATTCCATTTCCAAACCATTTTCTCCAAAATTTCGTAAACGAACTTGTATAGGTTTGGATTTTTTAACTTTTGGATGGCTCAATGCTGCTTGACGAAGTAAATTACTTACTAATGCAGTGTCTGTCCCGTATTGAACATTCACAAAGATAATAGATCTTGTAGCTTCATTTCCTTGACTCCAATTCTCAACATATTCCTGAGTTAGTTTAGCATTTGGGATAATAAAAACATTGCCATCACGTGTTTCGATTTGAGTGGTTCGAACATTGATTTTTAGTATACGTGCAAAAACAGGCTGTTTAAATTTGGAATCACGAATCTCAATGATATCTCCAATTTTTAATGTTCCCTCAAATAACAGAACTAAACCTGAAAACATATCTTTAAAAACTTCTTGAAAAATGAAACCAATTACTGCTAATAGTGCAGCTGATCCTGTGAGCAGTAATCCAAGATTAATATTAAATAAATTGAGACTGAAAAGAATCGAAAAAATATAAATTGAGTACTTACTCAATTGTACATAAATGTATTCAGTACTTGGATTGTAATTTTTTTGTTGTCTGAATTTTCTGTTAAAATATAATTTTACAAAATTTACAGACATTCGTGCAGCAAAAAAAAGAACAATTACAATGATTATCTGAAAAAATGAAATATTAATCGTTTTAGATTCAACGAGTTTAAAATTTAGGAATTCTTTAAACGAAACATTATTATTATTGATTTTGAAGCTAAGAATTGCAATGTAAGCGGCAATCAAGTAGATACTTTGACTAACCAAACGTAACCAGGTTGTTCTTCTTCCTTCAACACGAATATTTACACCAATCAAATATTGTTTTAAGGATTGATGTACGACTCGTCGAAGAATGAATGCTACTAAATAGATGATAGCAAGTGCAATAATATTCCATAGACAAACGTTATATGGACCTAATTCAAAAAGTGTTTGACTCATCATTAGCGTAAAATTATTCTTCCTAATTGTTCTGCAAAACGCATTTTTGCACGTTCAAAGTTTATTTGGTCAATTAATAATTCTTCCATTTTATCAATTTCATCTTCTCCTAATTGACTTATTTTTTTGCGTATTTCGTTAATGCGTTGTTGTAATTTATCGGTTTTAAATGCTAGTATTGAACTTGAAACAGCTGCTTTTAACTTATCTATTTCGTAATTTGTTTCTATATTCTTTTCTTTTAGCCAATTGTGACTGAGTTCGTGTTTATCTGTTTCAATCTCGGATACAATTTTTACAATGTCTTGATCTTCCGAACGAAGGTAATGTTTAGCTTGAAAGGTAGTTTTTTGTTGGTTAATCCCTTCATTTGCATATTCATAGATTTTTTGAAATGTTGGGTGATTAAATGTTAATTCGTCCCGAAATAACTCATTGCAAATTAGTTGCGCAACGGTGACATCTTCAGTAGATAATTCTCTTTTTTCGTCAGGTATTATTAATGTGCCGTATTTTATTAAGATTCGAATTAAATCATATTCTGTTGCATTGATTTGATCCTCTAGCTCGTGATCATTGGAATGGGCTTGTTCAATCTTGGGTTTTCGAGTAACAGAATAGTCAACTTCAGTGGCACTTTGTTCTGGCTCTGTACTTTGTTTCCCAAGTGCTGTTTTTCTTAGTTTTACTAGTTCTTGTTCTACAATTGTCTCATCTATATCAAAGCGTTTCGCGATTTCTTTGGTATACACAGTTCTGGATATTTGATCCGGAATAAGCGAAATAGAATGAACTATATCGTGTATTAACTTGGAGCGCTGAATAGGATCCGTTGTTCCTTGCAATAAGATTTCTGCTTTGAAAGTTACAAAATCTTTGGTGTTTGATTTAATATAATCGTCTAATTCTGAAGAACTAACTTTTTTAGAGTAAGAATCTGGGTCATCTCCATCGGGAAATAATACCACGCGTACATTTAAACCTTCCTCTAAAAGTAAATCAATCCCTCTAAAGGATGCTTTGATACCAGCAGCATCTCCATCGTAAAGTATCGTAACGTTTGGAGTATATCTACGAATTAATTTAATTTGACCATGCGTCAAAGAAGTGCCAGAGGAAGAAACAACATTGGTAATTCCTGCCTGATGCATACTAATCACATCGGTGTAACCCTCTACTAAAAAGCAATTATCGTATTTGATAATATCGCCTTTTGCAAAGTATAATCCATATAAAATATCACTTTTGTTGTAAATGATACTTTCAGGAGAATTGAAGTATTTTGCAATTTTTTTATCCGAAAGTAATGTTCTCCCACCAAAACCAAGAACGCGACCAGTTACAGAATGGATTGGAAACATGACACGTCCACGGAAAAAATCGAAATTACGTCCATCTTTCGATTTGACTAGCCCAATTTTTTCTAAGTATTCTAATTTATACCCTTTGTTTAGTGCAGCTTCTGTAAAATCATTACCTTTTTCAAGGCAATATCCCAATTGAAATTTTTCAATAATATCTTGTCTGAAACCTCGCTCAACAAAATAACTTAAACCAATTGCTTTCCCTTCCTCTGTGTCATGCATCCGATCATGGAAATGGGTTTTAGCAAATTCATTAATGATTTGTAAACTTTCTCTTTCCGTTACGGCTGCTAATTGTTCTGCTGTTTGTTCCTCCTCTTCTGGCAGGGTAATATTGTATTTAGAGGCAAGCCATTTTAATGCTTCAGGGTAGGAGTAGTGTTCTTTTTCCATTAGGAAAGTGACTACAGAACCTCCTTTTCCGGTCGAAAAACATTTAAATATTTGTTTTGCTGGGGAAACGACAAAAGAAGGTGTTTTTTCGTCTGTAAAAGGACTTAACCCTTTTAGACTAGAACCTGCGCGTTTTAAATTTACGAATTCACCAATAACCTCCTCAATTCGAGATGTTTGCATTATTTCATCAATGATATGCGGAGGTATTCTTGCCATTATTTTTGTCCGTAGTCTTTTTCTTCGGTTAGATTTCCTTGCATATCATAGGATTTCCAGATACCAATTTGCTGATCCATATTATATTCTCCGTAATAATGGATTGCACCATTTGGGTATTTTACAATGGAGTGCCCATGGCGTATACCATGTTCGTAATGGGTGGTACTAAGTTCTAAACCTTCTGGTCCGTAAAATGTCCATTTACCTTGACGTTGTCCATTTTC
>CALPMT020000017.1 GCA_943324745.2 Chitinophaga pinensis
CTTAAATAAAAACAAAACGTGCTTTGAACACAATTATGTAAAAAGAGAGCAGCTACAAGTAACTGCTTCTCTCACAAACTAGCTCAAGGCTGTTTTAATAACGTAAAGATAAATATTTATAATTTATTTGGAATTTAACACAGAATCTTAGCGGTGCATTGCCAAAAAAAGGGGAGTCAGAAATGTCTAAGCCTAAATTAAGTTATATTGAAAATTTCGTATCATTTCGCTGTCGCGCCCAAACTCACATACGCTTTTAGCTAATTTTCTTACTGAAAATTAGAAGGCTGTGTTCAAACAAGGGTTTGACGACGCTTCATTTTACTTATTTTCTATATAAAACTTACTAAAGGGCCAGTCTAAAATTTAAAAAATTATGTTTATATTTTGATAATCAGTAGTTTAAAAAATATTTGCATTTTTGATTAAACCTTTCTGAGTTTCGTTGGTCATAGATATATAAACCAATTAAAACTTAGAAATTATGAAAAAAATCGTTTTATCCGTATTCGTAGTATTAGCAGGAACAACATTATTTGCTCAAGATGGTGCTAAAAAAGAAGACAACAAACAAGCAAAAGAGCAAGTAAAAACTGATAGAGAAGCAGTGAAAAAAGATCGTGAGGCCGTAAAAGCAGATCGTGAAGCATTAAAAGAAGCTAAAAAATCGGGAGATAAAGAGGCTACGAAAGAAGCTAAAAATGAGTTGAAAGGTGATAAAAAAGAATTACACCAAGATAAAAAAGCAGCTCGTGAGGACAAAAAATCGCTTCACCAAGATAAAAAAGAACAAAAAGAAGCAAAAAGAGAAGGACGTAAAAACGGATAATTCTTAACATGATAAAAAAAATGGTGTCTGAAACTCAGACACCATTTTTTATGTGATAAATTGATGTTAGTGTTTTGCTAAATAATCAGCAACACCATCAAAAGAAGCTTTCATTCCTTCGTCACCTTTTGTCCAGTTTGCAGGACAAACTTCACCATTTTCTTCGAAGAATTGTAAAGCGTCCACCATACGTAATGCTTCATCTACGTTTCTTCCCAATGGGAAATTATTAACCAATTGGTGCATTACTACTCCATTTTTGTCAATCAAGAACAAACCACGGTAAGCAATCATTGGTCCTGTTGCATATAAATTACCATCTACATCATAATCGTATTCACCTGCTAATACGCCATACGCTTCAGAAATTGTTTTAGAAGTATCTGCAATGATTGGGTAAGTAACACCTTCAATTCCACCTTTGTTTTTTGGTACTTGTAACCATCCCCAGTGAGATTCTTCTGTATCTGTAGAACATGCTACTACTTTCGCTCCACGAGCTTCGAATTCTGCTAATTTTGCTTGAAAAGCATGTAATTCAGAAGGACAAACAAATGTAAAATCTTTTGGGTAGAAAAATAAAACTACTGGGTTTTTTCCTACGTATTGGTCTAATGAAAAACCAGAAACAACTTCACCTCCATTGATTACTGCTCCTGCAGAGAAATGTGGTGCTTTTTTACCTACTAATACACTCATGTTATTATATATTTTTTTAAGATTAAAGTCGGTAAATTTTAAAAATTGCTTTTTCTTAGTTCAACTAACTACTTTTATTCCCTACACTACCGTTTGTTCTTCGAAAGCAAAGCTTTCTATCCTCTTTTACTATTGTAGACTGCGGGTTTAATTTCTTGGTTACCTCAAAAAATCTAATTTTTAGAATTTACCATTATATATTTACCTCAAATTTACGAAACGATTTTCGGAGAATAATCTAATAATTGTTAATTCGTAGTTAATTATTTCACTGCAGCCAATAAAGCTTCCACTAAAGATTCGTTAACGTCTCCATACTTGTTGTTGTAATCTTCTGACGCTAATTTGATTACTTCAAACGCTTCCTCTTTTCCATATACATGAGTGATTTCAACATTTTTTGCTCCCCCGTCTAAATCTTTATACGTTAAGAAAAAGTGACGAACACGGTCAACTACCATTTTTGGCATTTCAGTAATATCATTGATGTCTCCATACGCTTGGTCACCTTTCAAAACAGCAATAATTTTATCATCTGCTTCCCCACCATCTAACATACGAAAACCTCCAATCACTTTTGCTTCACATAAAATACTTGCATGGTTGAAATCTCTTTCACTTATTACGCAGATATCCAATGGATCGCAGTCACCAGTAATATTATTTCTTCCAGTTTTTTCATTTGCAAATGCTGCAACTTTTTCAGCACAGTATGTTTTAGGAACAAATCCATATAAACAAGGCATGTGATTAGATAATTTTTGAGGACGATCCACCATAATATGTCCTGATGGTTTGTCGATCTCATATTTGATAGCATCTGCTGGAGTAATTTCTATATATGCGTTTACAATTGCAGGTGCTTTTTCTCCTATTTCAATTCCATGCCAAGGATGTGACACAAAACGTTGACTCATTATATCGATGATTTTTTTTACTTCTTCTTTCATGTTGTGATAATTTTAGTGTTGAATTTTGATACGCAAATATAGTGGATTTATTTCTACTTTTGGACTCACAAGTATGGGCTTTCCATCGATTAATTTTCTATTTTATCTCCAAGTATGAAGCATTTGTTACTCTTCATTTTCATTTTTGTTTCATTTTTTTTTAGCGCTCAAGATTCTCTTTTGCATAAGCAGTTGTTAAATCAAACTTTTTCTTCCTTTCGATATACCACGCCACGCCCTCGTAAACTTGTGAGAACTCCATCAAACTTTTTGGCGAAAATGAATCCTTTACATTATGTTTCAGCAGGTTTATTATACACCTATCAAAATGTAATTTCAGAACAAATCCAAGCGGATTGTATGTACGAAATAAGCTGTTCACAGTATACAAAATATTCGATTCAAAAATATGGATTGGTGAAGGGAACGTTGTTAGGTTTTCATCAGTTAAATAACTGTATTCCTTCTGCTATTTATGATTATCCTGATTTTAAATTGACTCGTGAAGATAAAATAATCAATCATCCATGAAACAGATTCTATTCTTTTTCATATTCTCTTTTAGTTTTAGTTATTCACAAAATAATTTAAGTTTTTATAATCATCTTGAGAAAAATAAATTAGAAGAAGAGAAATTTCATTTTTTATATAAAGACACAAATGGAATCCATCCTGATACATTAGCTTATTTGAGATGCAGGTTTCAATTGTCAAGGCAAAATGATAGTTTAATACTGAGAGATTTTAAATGGAGTGAAAAAATAAGTTATAATGATACATTTTTTTTCAAGCAGTTAAATGTTCATTTTTTGGCAAGACAAAATAAACATAGTGCCTTTTGGTTTGATGTTATTTTAAAGCATTATACTGATTCACTCGCTCAACAATTCTGTTTATATAATAAAATTTTGAACACTAAATTTTCGGTTGACACTTCAACTATTCCTCAAGCATTACATCTGTCACTTTTAAAACTTGAACGTATTAATCATAAAAAAGCTTTTATTTCTGCAGGTTTATCAATGTTATTACCTGGTTTAGGAAAGTTGTATAATGGCCGAAAATATTCATTTAGAAATGTTTTTTCAGCACATGTTTTGTTAGCTGCTAAATTTTTAGAGTCTAATTATCGACTTGGATTAGTCCATCCCTACACGATGATTACGTTTGGATTTTTCACAACTTATTATTTTGCAAATATTTTAGGAAGTTATTATGATTTTAAAGAGGTAAGAAAAGAAGCTAAACTAAATTTTCTAAAAGATGTACAAACATATTATACTGAGTATACTACTATCGCTCATTAGTAAAGTCTCTTTTTCACAAGAAACAGAAAGATTAGTTGCTTTTGAAAAAGCTTATTTTTTGGAAGAAAATGATACAACTAAACATCAGCTATTACTTAACAAGTTTAATTATTATTTAAGTTGTAAAAAACATGACCAAATTGTATTTCAGTTGGGTCAAAGAATCAATTTTAAGTATTTAAAAAATGAAGTTGAAAGAGCTAATTTTTTGTGGAATTACTCCTTACTTTCATTAGTTAATCATGAAATTCAGTATGCAAAATCATACGAGGAATTGTATGTTAATCAAACGCGTGATACTTCCATTGAATTAAATTTATTAAATGTATTTATTCATAGAAAAGAGCCAAGTGTTTTAGAAAGTTGTATCGAAAACCTTCAAAAATTTGACACTGTTTTTAAAAATTTGCGCTGTTTTAATACGATTTTAATCGATCCGAAAGAATATACTAGATTTGTACGTTACTCCAAATTTCTACCTGGATTAGGGACGTTTCTACTAAACGAATATACGAAAGGGATTACCTCCTTTATCTTAACCGGCGCTACAGGGTATGGAATTTATCAGTTGATTAGTCATAAACTATTTGTCAATGCTATAGGTGTCACCCTGGTCTATGGCTTAAAATTTTATCATGGGAATGTATACTTGACACAAGACATTATTGCACGTAAATTGAAGCAAAAAGAAAACGACTCCGCAATTAACTGTGAAGTCGTTTTTAAATCAATTATGGATAAATATCCATTGCGTTTTAAATAATTATTTCTTAGGCGCTACAGCAGTATTATTCAATGAAGTACACCCAATTTTTAAAGATCCTTTTTTAAATAACAATCCAATTAGAGAAAGAGAATTGTGAGGGGTATGAATGTTATATTTTTCAGAGTACAGGTAAAAATCACCCTCTAATACATTTATATCTGAAGGATTTACAATTTTTCTTTCCGCTTTTGGTGTTTTAGCATCGTTGATAATAATTTCTTTTTTAGTTGCTACTCCATTTGTCACATCAAATGTTGCGTAAGCAATTTTATCTCTCATTTCTTTCAAACTTGCGATATTTATTGCGCAACATTTTTTCTTTTTGGCTTCATCATTATCTATGAAATTTGAACCATACGTTACGTAGAGTAAATTCTCCTTTCTTATTACGTTAATATCATAAATATAGTGTCCTGGATAGGTAATATTTCGATCAATATTGGTTGCCCATTCTATTTCACCTTTGTTACTAATTCTAAAAATAGTCACATTTCTACGATTACAATAGGGGTCAGAAGTGGTATAAGTTCCACCGTTGGATGTTCTATGCGTAGTTGTTACATAATAATTGTACATAATCGAACACACAAGTAATAAATCATCTCCATCTTTTACTACTTTATCTACGCAATAACTTGATTTTAAAGATTCTTCTTCTGATTCTTTTCCTTTTTTGGACTGAAATAATTTACTGTCTTTTCGATCAGCATCGTCTTTCGTAAATAATTTATCTAATTGCTCTTTCGTGAAATACGTAAAATTTTCACTTTCTAGTTTGAGCGACGTACTATTAATTATTGCATAAAATATACCGTGATTATCACTCCCGCTTTTATCTTTTGTTAAGTCGCAAAATAAACCAAATAAACGGATCGATTTTTCATCAATTGTATAGTCAAAATCAACTATCTTTTTGTTTGTAAATTCAGCGACATACGTATTTTTTGTCCCATTCTCTAAGTTAACAACCGTTAGCGAGTTTTCTGATTTCACGTGCAGATTTCCATCATCACCGAATGTATAACTTGAAGAAAGGTAGTTAGATCTACCTGTTATTTCAACAGGAATTTCTACTTGTCCAGCATTAGAAAAAGTAAAATCGGAATTTAATATTTTATACTCTACTTTTACTTTATCACCCTTATTTCCAGCATTTTCTCCGCCAATCAATATTTTTTCTCCCAATGAATTATTCTCCAAAATGAATAATTCAGCTTTCTTTTTTGCTCCTTTAAATGATTTAAGTTCATAAATCTTTTTTAAGGGTTTTAATGATTTTAAATTTGCATCGAATGATTGAACAAATAATTCATCTTGTTCTTTATTTTCTCTTATCCAAAAAATATACACTGAATTTTTAAATACTACAGTTCTATAATATTGTAAGCCTTTGAAATCAGCCTTGGTCGCTTTATTTTCTGGGAAACCTTTAATAGGAGCAGAAAATTTTTCTTTCATACTTATTTTGTCAAATGCAGCAATTCTAATTTTACTTAAGGTGATGTATTTCACGTATAAATAATTGTCGTTTTTACCGATAATATTACTAAAGAAACCTGTTTTGTTGGTCATTTTAATCTCTGGAGACCACGTCATCTTTAAGTCTTGTGAAAAGACAGTAATTAAGGAAAAAATGAAACCTAGCGTTAATAAATTCTTTTTCATGTTTTATCTTATTTATTATTAAAATCCTAATCCAAATGCATACCCAGCTATGATGGATAGTCCAGATGAACTTTCTCTATTTCCTGTATTATATAATTGTGTTGAATTTTCGGTATCATTTGTGCCTTTAAAGATATCATATCCTGTTTGACGGATACCAACTCCAAAATAGATGTCATGTGTTGATTTGCTTTTTCCAGAAGAGCAGTATTGATTACCCCAAATTAAATAGGTAGAATTATTCGAGATAGCAACTGTTGTTTTTGAATCTGCTTTAAAAGCAACAGTTGAATTTGTTGAATTTTGAGCTAAATCAAGCGTATAGCTATTGTATCTTGTCTGAATTTCTAAGTATGGACCATCAAACTGTGTATCGTCTAAATACATTCTTGCACCTATTGAAGTAAAAAATCCTCCAGAGACAAATTTTCCTTCAGAAATCATCGAAGACAAGGAAATTTCTGATGCTGAGCTATTTGATAAAACAGCACTTTCATCAGAGCTAGATGTTGTTCCAATTGCTTGCATCCAGTCTCTTTTGTAATTATAACCTAGGTACAATGCACCTGTAAAATTATTATAAATCTGTCTTTCATAGCCTATAGCAAATGTACTTCTTGTTAATAAGAACGGATTGAATTTTAGTACATTTTTGAAATCAACATAGGTATTTGAATGTTGTTCATTTTTAGCAGTATGTTCATCAAAGAGTGAATTTTTAGGTGGTTCATATATTTGATCTAATTCATTCGAATTAGCTTGAATCGTTTTTGTTGTTTTTTTGTTCGTTTGTCCAAATAGGAACGTATTTGCAAGTATAAAAACTATTAATCCTAAATTCTTCATATTATTTAATCTTAATTAATACAACGTAATTGGATAAAATCTTTACTTGTTCTGGCAGAGTCAATGCTGATATTGTTGTATTGTTTGGCATATCAATTGTTTCTGAAAGTACCTCAATCAAATTTTTCAAATAATTTAGTTTGATACCATAAGAAACATTATCTCCGTCTTTAATTTTAGCATTAATAATTCCAATCAATTTTCCTTTGTCGTCAAATAATGGCCCTCCACTATTGCCTGGTTGAACTGGCACGGTTGTTTGAAAGGTATTGATAGAATTATTATAACCTGTTTTTGAACTTATTTTTCCATCTGTAAATTTTGCTTCTTTACCCATACCTGTTAGGGCTAATGGAAACCCAATTGTGAATACAGATGCACCAACATCCATTGCGCCACTCTCTTTGAAAGCGTACTCTAATTTAGGTAAACCCATAAACTTTTCGTCGTCAATTTTGAGAATAGAAATATCATTTTCCTTATCACTTCTAATGACTGTCGCTTTGTAATTTTTTACTACACCATCATACTTCGTTTCAACAAATATTGTTTTTGCTTCATCAATGACGTGATAGTTTGTAGCCAAATATCCATTTTTAGAAATAAAAAATCCTGAACCCGTAGCTTTTACATTTTTGTCTTCGTTCTGACCTCCTATTTCAGCATTATTATTAACGTTATAATTTACTTCCTTGGTAATTAATTTGTCGATTGTTATTTTATTATTTCCACTTACGACAAATCCCACTTTACTGCCATAGAGACGATAGCTATTTGCATTTATTTGAACTTCTCCATTGATTGAAAAAATACTTTTATCCTCTATGTTTAAAATTTTCAAATTATTATAACCTGTTTTTAAGATATTGCTAGCATACATGTCTTCAGCTTTCACGGCACTTAATCCTTCAAAAACAGTTCCTACATAAAAAGTGGAATTTGTAATTACAAAGAAGTTATAATTTTGCCAATCTTTAAAACCATAAATTATTCCAGCTTTCGCTCCATTTTTAAGTGTAGAGATATCAATTAATGCCTCGATAATGATGTGAGAGGAATTGTTTGGAATAGCTATAAAACGACTCGTTCCTTCTGCAGTTAACGCATTTAATTCGAGCATGCCATCGGCAATAACACATGCGCTTTTATCACTTTGATACAGATCCCAATCGTTCACATTATTGTTAAATTCTTCTTCAAAAATTTTATTTGCTAGTCCTGTTTCATCATACTCAATAAAGGTGTTGTCCTTTATTTTACCATTTACATAAGAGATTTCCTTCCACACTTTTCCGTTTTCAAAATAATAGATAGATTCTCCATTTTCAACCCCTTTTTCATCGAACGTCTTCACTGTTTTGAGTTTTCCATTTTTATAATACCATTGACATTTCCCAGCATATAAATTTCCTAATTCATTGTTTTTATTCGCGTTGAGTATTTTTCCTTCAAAGTAAATCGTCCCTGTCAAATAGAAGCTTTTATAATACGCGGGACTTTCAATAGTACGATAGTAATATGCTAATGCTTCGGTAGTTGCTTTTCCGGATTTATCGAAGAATATTTTAGTAGTCGTATTTTGAGAAAACAGTAGTGTTGAAATACTTAGCAATAATGTAATGAGGAAAAATTTATTCATAATGCTTTTACTAATTTTTTTCAAATCGTCAAATTTAGCTATATTTAATTTGCTGAATTCAAGTGACATAGGTAATTTTTGGGTTAAACAATAATTTATCCATTACAAATATAGGGTTTTCATACCCATATCTTTTTCTTGATTATATAAATAAATGATTGTGAATAGCTCTTTTCTTTCATAAAAAATGCCCCAAAAAGTGTCTAACTTTTGGGGCATTTTCGTCGCTGACGGTCTCTTTATCAATATCTAGTTGGTTTTACTCCAACACAATCTTTTTATTTTCAATGGAAACTCCTTTTTCATCTACGATGTGCAGGATATACATTCCTTTTGCACCAATGGATTTTAGAGAGATTTCAGTTTTAGCAGAGGTTGCTAATGCATTGTATACTTCTTTTCCTTGAAGGTCTACGATTTTGTAGCTATAACCACTTAATGCTTGGATATCATTTGTTTCAATGATTAACTTATCTGATGTTGGGTTAGGATAAACATTCATAGAAGTTTGCTGACCAGCTTTGATACCAGTGGTTAGTTTCACTTTGATTTTAAGGGTGTCTGTACTTGAACAAACAGTTCCCAATGTATCATAAACAACCACTTTAAATTGGGTAGAATCTTTACATCCTTGACTATTAATAAAATGGTAATCTACTGAATTTGAACCTAAATTTGCATTTTTTGGTGTAAAATTTCCATTTAAAATAGCTTTACCTGTAAATAACCCTCCAGTTGGAGTTGCACTTAAAGTAATTGGATTTGAATTTTTTAATACAACTCCGTTGGTTGTATTTAAAGTTGCCGTTTCTTTGGTACAGCCAGCATAGAGTTGTTTTACTTCTTGTTCGGAAAGGGCGCGGTTGTATATGGCGATGTCGTCGAGTAGGCCGTTGAACCAGAGATTATCATTTTTCCACCATGCACCTATTTTTATTTGTCCACCCAAACAATTAATATTTTTATAAATTATCGTTGTCTGTTTAACTAATAATGAGTTAAAATATATTTTAGTAAATTCACCATCATTTATTAATAATATATGTTGCCATTTATTATCAAAACTTGAGTTTTTATTTACTCTTACACTGTTCCATTTTGATTCTTCACATGAAATACCTTTAATACCATATCCTATCTCATTTGAATTTGAATTTTCTATAAGAAAACTTTCAGATTTTGAGTCTTCCCAATTTGATTTCCCAATTATTGCGCTCAATTTATTTGAGGTTTGGTTATTTATCCAAATTGAAATAGAGAATTGCAAATTTGTAAAATTATTAGAAGGAAACTCAATTTTATCATCAACACCGTCAAAGCTATAAGCATTGTTCACTTTCCCATTTCTATCATTAGTCAACGTAGCGCCATTAACCGTTCCATGATTCCCATTTCCAGATTCATCATTCGCATTTCCATTAAATGGCCACCAACCTACTAAACCATCTTTAGGCACGTAGGAAGGGATGTTTTGTGCCATTACATTCATTGTGAATATGATAGCTAGTAATACAAACAAGTAATTTTTATGCATATTTTATGATTTTTTAGTATACACAAATGTATAAAATATTCATTTATCGTCTTGTTTTTCAGACTTTTTTTATTTTTTAGGGTGTAAATTTACGTAAAGTCAGTTTTGTGCTGGATTGAAAATCCAGCACAGCGGAAATCCAGCATAGCGGAGTTTTAGGTTTTTTGCTCTATTTCAATTCATTTTTTGAAGTTATTTGTTTTAAAAATTCTCTTAATCCAATGACTTCAATTTCGTTTGTTAAAGGATATTGATCTTCTAGTGCATTAACAATCCATTTATGTGTAGCTTGGATATCTTTACATGCTTCGTAGAATCCTCGGGAAAGTTTAGGTGCAGATGCTCGTTTTATTTCTACTGCCCATATTTCATTATCAGGTGTTTTGAGAACTAAATCAATTTCAATTTGTGTTGCTGTTCTGTAATAACTGATCTCCCATTGATCATTTAGTTGATTAATTATATTTTCTATGACAAACCCTTCCCAACTTGCTCCAATTGAAGGATGTGACAGTAAATCTGTCATTTTGGGTAAACGTAATAATGTATGTAAAATTCCACTATCTCTGATGTATATTTTTGGTGATTTCACCAATCTTTTTTTAAGATTTCCAGACCAGGGTTTTAATTGTCTTACCATGTAAAAGTCTGTTAATACATCTATGTAATGTTTGATAGTTGTATGACTTAATTCTAAACTTCTACCTAACTCGCTATAATTAACTTGATTTCCATGGTAGTGCGCCAACATTTTCCAACAACGTTTTAAGTGTTCGGGGGATATCCCTACACCCATATTTGGTATATCTCTTTCTACATATGTTGTGATAAAGTCTGAGCGCCATTCCCAACTTTGCGTATCATTTTCATTCAAATAACTGTCTGGAAATCCTCCTCTCAACCAATTATTTTCATAGTTAAAATCTTTTCCTTCCTTTTTTTCAATCTCTGTAAAGGTGAAAGGAGTTAATTCTAAATATCGTATTCTTCCAGCTAATGATTCGGAGGATAATTGTAATAAATCTCGTGAAGCTGAACCTAATAACAAAAAATGACCGTTTTTTTCACCATTTCTTTTTCGTTCATCAACAACTCCTCTTATGATTCTAAATAAATCCGGTTTTCTTTGTACTTCATCTATAATTATTAATACGTTATCAAAACGTTTAAAATAGGATTCTGGGTCTGATAGTTTATTAAAGTCTGAATCCGATTCTAAGTCTAAATAGGTCGTCTGTTTATTCAGTTTTTTTGAGATTTCAAATGCTAATGTAGTTTTACCAACTTGTCTTGGTCCCAAAAGAGCAACAACTGGCATATTTGCTAATGCATTCTCTAATTTCCCAACGATATTTCTTTCTATCATTTTCTATTATTTGGATATAAAGATATTAATAACCTTGCAAATTGAAAGTAAAAGTTTCAATTTGCAAGGTTATTATCGTTTTTACACAAAAAAAACCGCCATTGTTGACGGTTTCCGATTTGCTCTATTTATCCTTTATTGCAACACAATCTTGTTGGATTGGATGGATACATTTTTAGCATCCAAAATCTCAAATTGGTAGATACCCGCCGCACCGAGTGTTTTTAGTGATATTTCGGTAGCGGTTTGTGTTACGAATTGGTTGGACACTTCTTACGATACGATAGCGGAAGCCTTCTAGGGCTTTGGTATCCGGAATTTCGATGTGTAAAACATCCGAGGTTGGGTTTGGATAGATGCTTAGACTTGAAAGCTGGTTGGCGCTGATACCAGTGGTAAGTTTGAATTTGATTTTTAAAATGCTAACTGTATCGTAAATATTGTTTTTTACGGTGTTTTTATTTTTTTGTAGGGGGTAATTTACGTAAAGTCAGTTATGTGCAGGATTAAAAATCCAGCACAGCGGATTTTTCCAAGTAATAAGGGAATCAAGCACATACAAGTTTGGAACTTGAGTGAAATTCTTTAATCAAATCCCGGACATTTTTCCCTATGATTTTGTTCCATTATTTATACTTTTGTTTACATTCAAAAATCTATGGAACTCAAAACTTTCAGATCTCTTTTTGCGAAACATCCAGCCATTGATGCAACTGCGAATCAACTTCAATATAGCGAATCCAAAGTACATTGGAAAGGATTAGCAAATTCTGCTAGGGCGCTGTATGCGACACAATTAAGCGCACAAGTTCCAGGACACCATTTATTCGTTTTACAAGATAAAGAAGAAGCGGCTTATTTTTTCAACGATGTAGAAAGTCTCTTTCCCGATGAAAAAAACAGTGTTTTTTATCCAGCATCTTACCGTAGCGCATATCATTTTGAAGAAACAGACAATGCAAACGTTGTTTCTCGTGCTGAAGTTCTAGAAAAAATAAACAATGGAACAAATACGTGGATTGTAACCTATCCGCAAGCTTTATTTGAAAAAGTTCCAACACAGCAAAAATTAACTGAAAACACCTTAAAGGTTCAAAAAGGCCAAAAGTATTCGCTCGATTTTATGAACGAATTATTGATGGATTATGGGTTTGAGCGTGTTGATTTTGTATACGAACCTGGTCAATTTGCCATTCGTGGAGGGATATTAGACGTCTTTTCTTTTGCCAATGATTATCCATTTCGGATGGAGTTTTTTGGGGAAGAACTAGAATCTATTCGTACGTTCGATCCGGTAGATCAACTTTCTATTTCTACCCATGACTTCTTTCATATCGTTCCAAATGTTCAACAGCAATTTATTAAGCATGGTTTAGATACGTTTTTGGGATTTCTAGGAAAAAATGCGACTGTATGGATCTCCTCGATGGGAGAAATAATCAATAAACTCGACAAAGAATACGAGAAAGCGGTAAAAACATACGATGGCTTAAACCACGATGTGATTAAACATTCTTTACCAAGTGCATTGTACACCCACAAAACGGAATGGACACAACAAATTTTAGCATATAATGTCATAGAATGGGGACCTGAATACCATTTTAAATCTACGTTCGAAACAAGTTTTCAAGTACATCAACAACCTACGTTCAATAAGAATTTTGAAATGTTGCGCGACGATTTGATCGCACATAAAAAGGCAGGATTTACCAATTTATTCTTTTCGAACCAACCAAAACAAATTGATCGACTTTATTCAATTTTTGAAGACATCGGTGGGGAAGTAGAATTTATTCCTATGCCGATCGCTTTGCACGAAGGATTTATTTTACCAGACTTAAAACTCGTTTGTTATACCGATCACCAAGTGTTTGAACGCTACCATCGTTTTAAATTGAAAGAAGGTTTTTCCCAAGCAAAACAAGCAATTACGTTAAAAGAAATTTACGATTTACAAAAAGGGGATTATGTCACCCATATTGACCATGGAGTAGGACAATTCTCTGGTTTACAAACCATTGATGTAAACGGAAAACCACAAGAAGCAATCCGATTAGTTTACCGCGATGGGGATGTATTATACGTCAGTATTCACTCCTTACACCGTATTTCTAAATTTACAGGGAAAGATGGTATTGCACCTAAAATGAATAAATTAGGAACACAAACCTGGGCGATACTTAAAAATAAAACCAAGAAAAAAATCAAAGAAATCGCTTTTGATTTGATTCAATTATATGCCAAACGTAAAAGTCAACCAGGTTTTGCCTACAGTCCTGATAACTATTTACAAACAGAGTTGGAAGCTTCCTTTATGTATGAAGATACCCCTGACCAATTAAAAACTACACAAGCTATCAAAGAGGACATGGAGTCTGCTACCCCGATGGATCGTTTGGTATGTGGGGATGTAGGTTTTGGTAAAACTGAATTAGCGATTCGTGCTGCTTTTAAAGCGGTCTGCGATAGTAAACAAGTGGCAGTATTAGTCCCAACAACCATTCTTTCCCACCAACATTACCGCAGTTTTTCCAAAAGATTGGCAGATTTTCCGGTGAAAGTAGATTTCATTAATCGTTTTAAAAGTGCAAAGGAAGTTACCGCAACGCTTAAAAAAGTCGAAAATGGGGAAATCGATATCTTAATTGGTACCCATAAATTAATCGGTGAGAAAGTGAAGTTTAAAGATTTAGGCTTGATGATTATCGATGAAGAACAAAAGTTTGGGGTAGCTGTAAAAGACAAACTAAAAACCTTAAAAACAACCGTTGATACATTAACACTAACTGCAACACCAATTCCTAGAACACTGCAATTCTCCTTGATGGGAGCACGAGATTTAAGTATCATAAATACGCCGCCGCCAAACAGACAACCGGTATTAACAGAAATAGTTCAATTTAACGAAGAAACGATCCGCGATGCCATTGCGTATGAAGTTTCCCGTGGTGGACAAGTATATTTTGTACATAATCGTTTGCAAAATATCAAAGAAGTGGCTGGCATGATTTGTCGCTTGTGCCCTGGCGTACGTGTAGCCATTGGTCACGGACAAATGGATGGAAAAGCCTTAGAGAAAATCATGTTAGACTTTATTCAAGGCGAATACGATGTGTTACTAGCAACTACCATTATTGAATCTGGTATCGATATTTCCAACGCGAATACAATTATCATTAATAGCGCACAAAATTTTGGTTTGAGTGACTTGCACCAATTACGCGGTCGCGTAGGTCGTTCCAATAAGAAAGCATTCTGTTATTTGATTGCGCCGAAGTTTCACGAAATGACCACGGAAGCGCGTAAACGTTTGGAAGCCTTAGTTCAATTTTCGGATTTAGGCGCTGGATTTAATATTGCCATGAAAGACCTAGATATTCGTGGTGCTGGAAATTTATTAGGAGGAGAACAAAGTGGATTTATTTCCGATATTGGGTTTGAAATGTATCAGAAAATTTTGAATGAAGCGATGGAAGAATTGCGAGAAACAGAATTTAAAGACTTGTATGCCGAACGTACTACCGATGACTTTATTCAATTTGTAAAAGATTGTGTGATAGAAACCGATTTAGAAATCAGAATTCCAGATGATTATGTAAACAACGTGGCCGAACGCTTAAGTTTATACCAAAAACTGGATAGTTTAGAAAACAAAGAAGCACTTGAAGCATACTCAAACAAATTAATCGACCGTTTTGGTCCATTACCACGAACAGTGAAAGAATTGTTTCGTTCCTTTGAATTGCGTTGGTTAGCCCAAGACATCGGAATCGAAAAATTGGTCATCAAATCTGGGACCATGGTTTGTTATTTTATCGCAAATCCACAGTCCGCATTTTATGATTCTCCAGAATTTCAACGCGTTTTATCCTACATTCAAACCAATCCGAGTGAATGTAAGTTGAGTGAAAAAAATGACCGATTACGTATGATTTATACCAATATTCATACGATTGATCACGCGGTGAAACGTTTGATGGAAATAATTGGTTGATTATTGTTTGGCAAACGTTAAAATATATTTGGTAATCGATTCTTTCGTTTTAGCATCGATATTCGCGTATTCTTTTCCGGACATTTCATCAATCTCATGGTTCCAACGTTTCTCACCAAATTTACTTGGTGCATATAACGTATGACATTTTGCGCAATTAGCTGCATATAATTTTTGTCCTTCTACTAATTGTTCTGAGGTAATTCCAGGATATTTAGCCGCAGCTCTATCAACGTCAGCTTGTGAAATTGAAATCATTTTAGCACTTCCACAGGCAGCTAAAATTAAGGAACAAGCAATTATTGTAATCTTTTTCATATTCTTATTTTTTAAGTTCAATCGTCTCTAAAAACGATTTTAAGTCTTTAATAAATGTTTTTTTCAGTTCTAATTCCTGAGAATTTGTCGTATTTGTCAATTGAGCTTCTACCGATTGCATCAAGAAATTTACATTATTTGGTAAACCCATTTTTGCGTAATAATTACCCGTCGCATGTTGGTTTTTATAGATTTCTAATGCTTTTACTTGGATAGATATTGCTTGTTTGGACATGTAAATAGAGAATGAATTTAAGATATAAAGCGCATCATATCCTTTTAATTTGCTGTTTTTGAATATGTTGAAATAAAAATCTAAATGTTCAATATTGCCATCTACAGCATATACATTGGCTAATAATAAGCGAATTGTCGGGATTTGATCATTTTCGTACATTTTTATAACTTCCACTGCTGCCTCATGATTTACTTGATTCAACGCAATAATGGAAGACGAAATTACTTTGTATGATAATTCCTCTAATAACTGATCTTTTAATACGATTGTTGTTTCCATTGGACTAAGATTCTCAGCCAGAAAACTCACAGCTTGAGCGCGTACGGAAGAATTTTCATCTCTTCTTAATAACCCTTTGATCAGCTCAATCCCTGTTTTCTTGTTTTCTTCCGTTAAAAATGCGGCTTTCTCAATCGCTAGTTCACGTATTTTCCAAAATGGATCTTTCAATGCGTCCAATATCATTTGTTGACCTTTTGGTGTGTCATCTGCTGACCCACTAATTAAAGCCAATTTACGTGATATGTATTTTTTTCCTAAATAGTACTGCTCAATGAATTGTTCAGTGGACTTACTTTCTACTACTTTTGCTAACAATACTTGATCATAGTCGAACAATACCAACTTAACCTTTCCATTCGCAGGAAAAATGAATTTCTCTTCTTCTTCATCGATTTCTACGTTGTAAATATGTTCCCCAGCATCATCCCAAACGGCAATTTTAACGGGTAAACGATACAAAGGTGTTAATTGTAAATCCTGTATTTGTTTTACAGTTACCACCACTTCTTTGTTTGCAACCGAAATATATTGATCCACCGTTAATTCTGGTATCCCAGAACTCAAAAACCATTGATTAAAAAACCAATTTAAATCTTGACCTGACACCTCTTCAAACGCCAGGCGCAAATGGTGGATTTCTGCTGCTTTAAATTTATTGGTTTGCAGGTAATTACGCAATCCTGCAAAAAATGCTTCATCTCCTAGATAGGTGCGCAACATATGCAAGATACGTCCGCCTTTACTGTAAGAGTGTTTATCAAACATCTCTACATCTTTATCGTAATGGTACCAAATTAAGTCGTGGTTTTCTCCCGCATCATAGGTCTCTAAATATTCGCCTGTTTCCTCTTCGTTGCCATAATCGGCAACATCTAAACCATAGCGGTACTCATCCCATAAATACTGCGAATAATTAGCAAATGACTCATTTAAAGGAAGATTTGCCCAGGATTCACAGGTCACTAAATCCCCAAACCAATGATGAAATAATTCATGTGCGACAATTGGATCGCTATTTTTATCCAATAATTCTCGGTCTGTACGGTATACAAAATCACCAAAAATTACAGCGCTGGTATTTTCCATCGCGCCCGATACATAATCCCTCACAACTATTTGATGGTATTTATCCCACGGAAATTCTACTCCCGTCAATTTGGAGAAAAAAGCAATCATTTTAGGCGTTTCTCCAAAGAATTTTTTAGCAGAATTTTCCCATGCTGGTTCTACATAATAATTCACATCCATTTTACTACCATCAGGTCTAGTATAATGATCCTTTACGACTTTATATTCCCCAATCGCCATCATAAACAAGTATGGAGCATGTGGTAACTCTTGCTTCCAGTGATCGGTGCGCGTACCATCTGCATGCTTTGTAGAAGAAATTAATTTACCATTCGATAAGGTAACATATTTATCTGCTACCGTAATCAGCATTTCTTGGGAGGACTTTGCGTTTGGACTATCGATTGTTGGAAACCACACGGAATTAGATTGTGTTTCCCCTTGTGTCCAAATTTGTGGCATGACATCTTTTATTTCGCCTGTAGGATTAATAAAAAACAACCCTTTATTGCTTTTGATTGCTTTACCCCCTTCTTCTTTACGGTCGTTCGGTTTCGCAACATACTCTATCACAACCGTATACTTCTCGTTTCGGGCATACGACTTATCTAATTGAATACGTAGTACATCCTTCGTGTAGGAATAATTTACATTTTTATCTTTTACTTGCACCGACTTAATTTCCATGCCTTGTGCATCTAAAAACAAACTATCAGAAGTAAAAAAATGGGGTTTTGCAGTGATGGTTGCTTTCCCATACATCCATGCTTTTTGCCAATCAAAACGTACCTCTAATTTTGTGTGGATTAAGTCGGTGAATAAAGTTCTGCTTGTCTTGTATGGAATTACGATATCCTCTGAAACATCTCCTTCTAGTTGGATATTTTCCGTAATTGGTGTTTCGTTTTCAGTTGGCTTTTGAATACCACATGCGACTAAAAAATACGTGCACAGAATGGAAAATGTTAGGTAGGAAAAAAGTTGTTTCTGCATGTTATAGTAAATGATTGTTACTTACAAATATATTACAAAAATGAGAGAATGTTTTTTGTGATTGGGATATTGTGATTATTATTGTAATACTAATTCTTTACTATGACAAAACAAGGTTGGAAAATCGATGGTGAAAGTTTTGCTTCCACTGCCAAAGCTTCGGTAATTTGGGAAGATGCACACTTTTTTACCTTGCTTGTTGCGGAGAAACAATTCCATGGAGAAATTGTCGAAAATGGCATGGAACAAGGATTTTTAAAAGTGAAAATCAACCACCGCGAATTTGTAATTCAAAAAGAACGTGCCTTAGATTCCTTGATTGCTGAATTAGGATTAGATAAAGAAAAAGTACGAAAACTGCACCAATTAAAATCTCCTATGCCTGGTCGCGTGATTGCTATTGCGGTAAATATTGGGGATGAAATACATGTCGGAGACGAACTACTGACATTCGAAGCCATGAAGATGGAAAACGTGTTAAAGTCTGACGGTACTGGAGTCGTAAAATCGATCGATATTCAGTTACAAGACGTCGTAGATAAAGGAAAAGTATTAATAACATTTGCATAAAATAGAACGAGTATGAGTTTAATGATGCCATTTAACCTGCAACAGTGGATTGAAGAAAACCGCGAATTTTTGAAACCGCCGATCAATAATAAAAACATGTACAAACAAGCAGGTGATTTCATCGTAATGATCGTAGGCGGACCAAACGCGCGTAAGGATTACCACTACAACGAAAGTGAAGAGTTATTCTACCAATTAGAAGGGGATATGACGGTTTTTGCGCAAATCGACGGAGAAAAGAAAGAAATTACCATCAAAGAAGGAGAAATGTTCTTACTTCCTGCAAATATTCCACATAATCCTGTGCGACCAGAAAACACGATCGGTTTGGTAATCGAACGCGTGCGTAAAGGAACCGATTTGTCGGATGGCTTGTTTTGGTTTTGTGAAGCATGTAACAACCCGCTTCACCATTACAGATTCCCATTGACAAACATTGAGTCGGATTTCTTAGATCGTTTCAAAGATTTCTATTCCAATTTAGAATACAGAACGTGCAACAAATGTGGACATGTAATGGAAACGGATGAGAGGTATGTTTAATTATGAATGATGTCCCGAAAGCTTTCGGGATATAAATTATGAATGGCCTCACGTAAGTGGGGCTTTTTTGTATTGTTATCTGTCTCTTGACAACTTGAGTACATCTAAAACTCCCGCTAAAATGAATGTGTAAATCTTATTCATACTTATTGATTTTTACTAATTTTAAATGTTTGTACTTTTTGAGTGTGCTGAAGTACTTCCAAAAAATAGGTCGCTAAATTTTTCCTTCACATATTTTTACATACGTAATTTTTGACCTGAAGCGTTGAAGCATATCATTTAATTTTATCACAGCCACATTTAAAATAACCATCGTATTCAAATTGTATAATATGTTCTTGCTTATTTGAATCTAATGTTTTTATTTTTTTATGCGCTAATACATTTGTAGTGGGATCAAATTTTAACTCTATTATTTTTCTTCCTATTTCCACTTTTTTGTCCTTTTCAATTGTATAATCGATCTGTTGTTCCGCAGTTTTTTGTTTGTTGAATTTGGTTTCCGACATAGCGATGCTCATCCAAGTATTATTGGTAGCGAGTGTATCAATGGACTGAATAAAAGTAGAGTCTGTACGCAAGTTTTTTATTTGCATTTTTTTAGTGACAGATCCAAAAAATTCAGTTTTATGCATATAGGAAATAGCGGTATGCTCCTCTAAAGAATCGACATGTGCATAGAAGGGAAATCTATACTCTGGAAGCCAAGTGATGTTGTTGATTAAGGTTTTTTGTATCCATTGACCTTGGTTATAAACATAAATACTTAGTTCTGAAGGGGTATTATTTTTCCACGTAATTATTTTCTTCTCAGCAAGTATAAATCGATTATTTTTTGAATCCCAGGTACTAGTTATTAAGCTAACTAATTGTTTTTCTTTATTATAAATGTATTTTTTCTTAAAATTAGGATACGGAGAATTCAACAGATATTCACTTCTTTTATTCGTCGGATAAACATTTTTAGATTTTTGTTTGGTGATATTACCGTATCTATCATACGATAACTTCACTTTAAAAGTTTTAACATATCCGTTATATTCAGGGATTAAATAACTTATATAAATTTTTTTTAATTTTCCTTTAAAATTGTATTTATATGTTTTTTTCATATTCGGTTTGTATTCCAAAGATAAACCATATTTAACCTCTTCTTTTCTAAGTTTACAATTTTTAGTAAAGTCTTTATAAATAAGTTTACATAATAAATTTTGCTCTTTATTTTCACCAGAAAAAACAACATACTCTCTCTCAATTGTTGAGTTTATTTTTTGCTGTTGTCCAATTACAAAACAGGGCATTAGTAAATAGAATATAAAATAACGCATATACTAATTTTATAAGAAAAGAAAGAGCAGTCATTTATTGTCTGCTCTTTCTTTTTTTAATATACTTTAATAATATAATTAATTGCTATGTTTTTTGGACGCGTTTCGCTTCCACCAGTAAAAGAAATAGCATTTGTAGCAACATTTGATGTAAGGTTGCTTCCATCAATCGTTGGATATCCACCAGGATCTCTTGCCCCTCCAGTTTCTACAGAGCCATTTGTAATTTTATGATTGTGACTTCCAAGTTCATCACCTTGATAACTACCTACTTTATCACCATAGTTACTACCCGTATAAAATGGAGATCGTTTTGTAGCATTCGGATCTCTATCAGTTCCATCAGACCATTTTGCACCATTATTTGCACCTCTCAAAAACATACCTCTAAAATCTGGAAGTTGAAATGATCCTGCAGTACCATCTCCACTTCCATAAAATGTTTGAATCACATCAAATAATTCTGGATAATCGGTTTTACTCAAAACTGTTCCATCACACATCATCCAACCAGATGGCACGGTAGTAGCATCCCCTGCCCAAGGCATAATCATACCAGGCATAAAAACACCAAATCCTGCATCATTATTCAATTCACTAGTGTTTGTTGGTATAAAAGGTTGGTCTTTCAGATCATTAAAATTTCCCGAAGTAGCAACAGGTGCTAAGGTTGGTTTGTCTTTTAAACTAGACCAAGTTGCATCTGCTGGTTTATTGGTTAAGTCTGTAAAACTTCCCGAAGTAGCAACAGGTGCTAAGGTTGGTTTGTCTTTTAAGTTTGTCCAACTAGCATCAGCAAATTTTGGCGCGTCTTTTGCGACCCAATTTGTCCCATCATAGGTTAATACTTGACCAATAGTTGCTGCGGTAGTTAACTTTTCTGCAGTTGAAGATGCAAAAGCATAAGGTTGAGCTAGAAATTGGAATGCCCCCATTTTTTTAAACGTTCCAACTATAGATGAATTGTATTCAATGGTTACCCACATATTTCCTTTTTCCCATGGAATAGTATTAAAATCAGAATTTACACCCGTAATAGAATACGTAGAAGTACTTCCTAAAATCCTAGTAAATTCTCCATTTTGATTGGTCGAATCTTGATATAAAGCTCCGTATACTGGTGTTCCATTTTCTCCCCCTTGTTTAACTATTAATCTAACTTGAATAGGTTGCTTAATAATTGGTTTATTATTATCGTCTCTTGCTACTGCTTGAAAAGTAACATATTGCGGTATCTTAGATTGTGCTTTTAAACCTCCAAACATAGAAAGCGCCATAAAAGCCACAAGTAATGATTTATTAAACTTTTTCATTTTTTTTAATTTATTTTATTAAACTTAATTTGTTGGTTGATATTATTTTCAATACTAACAACTCGTAATATATAATCACCAGATGCAAGACCTGAAACGTCAATAGCCGTATTTTGATCGGTTGCTTGATGATAACTTATTTGTTTTCCAATAGCATCATAAATAAATAATGTAGCATTAGAAATTAATGTTTTATTTAATTGTACATTCAAATGTGTATTTACTGGATTTGGAAAGATTTTTATTAAGTCTGCAAAATCCATTTCCTCGATACCATTAGTTTTATTTGCGGCTTGTGTTATATTTAAAAATTGAGTATTACTTCCAGCTGTAAAGACTACAATTGCATTTCTAGTTACTTTATCCTGATTAGCTAACACAGTAAACTTCACATCTGAATTTCCTGAACCTTGGGTTGTTTTGAAATCCAACCAAGTAGCGCTATTTGAAACTGTCCATGATCTATTTGAAGAAACTTTAATTGTAGTATCTAATTTAACAGCTTCTAAATTCAATGTAAGCAAACTGATTGATAATTGATCTTGTTCATTAACCACTCCTTTTTGATTAATTGTAATTTGCCTCTCAATATTTTTTCCTTTTATAGTAACAATTCCTGTACGTAAACTATTCGACTTGTTTTCAGAAAGATAAATTTTAAAAACACCACTATTTACACCAGAAGTCTTACTTAAAGAAATCCAACTATTAGTTACAGAAACAGACCAAGAAATATTAGAAGTTACGTTAATTAGTAATGAGTCTAACTTACTATCAGCTATAAAAGAATTTTTATCAATCAGTAACTCATCTGAAACAACTGGATCTTGTACGATGATATTTGCTTGAGCACCAACAGTTAAAATAGTTTTTCCATCTTCAGATTTAAAACTTCCTGCCATACTTTGACCAACTGTTACAGACAACCCCGAGGAACTTATACCACCAGAAGAGAATGTAATTCTACCTAAAGAACTTTGTGCAAAAGAAGTACTAATTACTAGTGATGATAAAACTATTAATTTTAATTTTTTAGTAATTTTTTTTATCATTTTTTATTGTTTAATTGATTTAAATTGTGCCATTTTTTGGACTCCATACCTAGGTTGTTAACCTTCACTAACTGTAGTTTAAAATTTTGAAGTAAAATTCTTGACTTGGCGTTTAATTTGTAACCCTTTTTTTGAGGATAAATAAAAACTCCCCCTTTTGGGGGATATTTTTCTAAATTCTATTTTGACATAAAAATTAGGTTATAACTATGGAACTATTAGTTACTGAAAATTATTTCCGAAATTTGATTGTGACCAGCTCTTTTAGCATCCTCTAATGCTGTGTTACCCCACCTGTCTTTTGCATCTATTTTTGCATGATGGTTAATCAAATATTCTACAACACTTGCATGTCCTTTAAACTTAACGCAAAACGAACCAATCCTGCAGTATTTTTCACGTGTAATTTCTGTAATAAATTTTTACGATGCGAAATCACAGTGTGTGTGGAGATACACAGTTTTTCTGAAATTTCTGGTGAGGTGAATTCCTCGCCAATTAATGTTAAGACTTCTATCTCACGGTTTGTAAGATTAAACCGTTCCAAATTGTTCGTTTTTCTTTTTGGATTGCTTTTATCAAACAAAAGCTGAAGAATTACATTGGAATAATATTTTTGATTAGCAGATGCTCTCTGAATAGCCTTCATCAACTCATCTATTTGTAAATTTTTACCCAAATATGCCATTGCTCCATATTGGTACATTTTTTCGATATATATTTTTTCGTGATGTGAACTAACACATATCACTTTTACTTCTGGAAATTTTTCGGTAATTAATTTTGTTGTTTTCAAACCATCCAACTTAGGCATATTAATATCCATAAGAATAATATCTATGTATTGGGAACTAAGCTTAATCATTACTTCTTCCCCATTCGAAGCGGTACCAACCACTGTGTAATTTGGATTTGTTTCTACAATCATTTTGAGACCTTCCACAAAAAGTAAATGGTCATCTGCAATTAGAAAGGTAAGCGGACGATTCATAGTAAGGGATTTACACGAAAATATGCATAAGCAATCATGAAAACTATACCTATTTATAGTGAAAATAATCGCTTTTTGAACCTAAAGTATGCCTGCCATCAATGCCTTTTTGATCAGTTGCGAAGAGGAAGAACATTCCAACTTTTGTAATAAATTTTTTCGGTGAACATTTACCGTATGCTCGCTCAAATATAATTGTGCAGCTATTTCTTTTGTTTTCAATCCTTCTGCTAATAACTTTAAAACTCTAATTTCAGCGGGACTTACAGGTTTATTCTTTTCCGTATCCTTAAATTTAATTTGCGTTTTTATCACATTTGTAGGATCTTTCACATTTAAAATATAATGTTCATGGGTCGAAAATTGTGTTTTGAAATCCGAAATATCTGTTATAATCACTAAAAAATAGATAGCATTGCCTTTTTCATCAAATAATATTGGTCTATTTTGCTGAAAGCCTTCAAAAGTGGTCCCATCTTTTCGTTTAAAGGTTGTAGTAAAATTAACGCGTAAAAATGGACGGTCTTCTAATGGTGTTTCCTTAAATTGATTCCAAAATACCCTGCCACCTCGCAGCAAACGAATGATATCTAACACAGGGGTGATTTTATAACAAAAACTAAAGCCCTTCCCTTCAAAATCACTGCTTTTATATCCAAAAAGTTGCTCGCAAGAACCCCCTACTTGAATAAATTTATGCGTTGTATAATCACAGATGTAATAAACAAAAGGTCCTATTGCATCATAGTTTCGAATGATGGCTTCAAGGTCTATTTCTTGCTTAAGATCTGTCAAACCTTTAGCTCCAAATAAAGAGCAACAACCATTGTAAAAATTTAAATAATTTTCTCTAAATTTTTTATACGTTTTTTTTTTCATTAATTAGCAAAATAAAGACTCATTGTAGTATTGAAGATCTAATGTAATATGTTGTCTATTACAAAATTAAAATAATTTCATTTTATTTTCTAATGAATGGCATCTCACTTATAATAGTGAATACACATCACATAAAGTAGTTAAAATCTTCTTAAAATAATTTTAATTAGTTCAATATCAATAATTTGATTATTTGTATAAAGTCTTTATTAAACTATATTTTATCAATATAACTGATTAATTAGTTTTTTTGCATCAACTCTAGATTCAGCATTTTTAGCTGTTTTATATGTGTTAAAAGTAAAATTATAACTAAAAATAGGTATTGTTAGTTCTTGCTTATTACGGTTACTTAGCACAAAAAAACATTGGAAAATTTAGTAATTAAAAAGGTCTTAGGAAAGGTTGTAATTAGACTTACATTTATGTTTGTTTTAGTTGCCATTATTGCACTTGTTTTTTTTGCTTTTTTTCGTTCGGATTCTTTTAATTTAAATGAGAAAAAAATTTCACCAACAATAATAGAAACGAAATTTGAGATTAACGAGTGGTCACATTGGCTTATTTATTACGATGAAGTATTAACGCATAGCGCAAGAAATTATGCAAGTACAAATGATCTTAAATGGAAAAATAGGTATGATCAGACATTAAAAGATCTGTATAAACTTATCGCGCTCATTTTATCTAAATCACAATCAAAAGATTTAAAATTATTCAAAGAATTTGATAAAGTTAATTCTGAACTTGCTATTATGGAAAAAAGCAGTTTTGAAGCAATAAATCGAAAAGATAACCAACTAGCTATTTCTATTTTAGATAGTAAAAAATATGATTTTTATAAAGTTAAGTACAAATCTTTAATACAGAAATACCTAGACTTAAAAACATTAAATTATAAAATCTCATTTAATAAGTTTACAAAAAACACATTAGATGTGATTAACTTTAATAAAGAACGTACAGCTCTAATTTCCAATACATTTTTTACAATTGTTATATTATTTATTTTTTTCACCGCCTTATTGATATGGTTTGTAATTAAAAGGATTAAAAAAATCACCATGTTTGTTGATCAAATCATTGTAGGGGAAGATTTTTCGGAGATTGAAACACGAAAAAATAATGAGCTTGATGATTATGTAGGATCCCTTATACATACATTAAAAAATACTAGGTTAGCATCCGATAAACATTTTAGTGATGCGTTGAGTATTCAAATAGAAACGTTACGGAATGAATTTAAAAGAAATCTTCATGACCGCTTGGGCGTATTAGTTTCTGCCACTAAACTTCATTTTTATTTTTTAAAGCCTGAAAAAGCAGAATTAATAAAGCATTACACAACCTGCTTAAAATTGATGGATCAAACATTTAATGAGCTCAAACTTTTATCTAATTCGGATGTTTCTAACAAACATGATTCCAAACTTATTGATAGTTTAAGGGCAATCATTTCATTTTTCAAATCCTTACAACAAATCGAGATCCAATTAGATTTTAGGATGGATGAAGTTATTTTAAGTCCCTTTGAAAAGGAAAGTATAGAATTAATACTTCGAGAAGCTATTAATAATGTAATAAATCATGCTAAAGCATCGAATATTACTATTCAAATAACACAAATGGAATCCGAAATATACATTTCGATATGTGATAATGGTATCGGGTTTCTGCCTGAAAAATTAACACGTAAAAATGGATTAAACCATATGAAACAACGAGTAGATTCACTAGGTGGTAATTTTGAACTCACATCTCACATTGGTATTGGTACTGAAATCAAAATAACTTTTAAACTACACGAACATGCCAAAAAAAATTAACGTTTTTATATGTGATGATCACCTTATTTTGATTAAAGGGTTAAAAGAATTAATTAATTCAGACAAACGATTGTTTGTTTCTGGATATGCGCAAAATACGGACGAAGTCAAAGAAATTGTTACTACTAATTCAGTACCTATTGATGTACTATTATTAGACATTAAGATTCAGGAACAATGTGGAATTCAATTAGCAAGATGGTTGAAAGAAAAGAAAAATTCAATAGCTATACTTTTTCTTACAATGTTTGAAGATGTTCAGAATATTAACAATGCCATTGAGGTCGGTTGTAGCGGTTATTTACCAAAAAATATAGATGCGGAAGAACTAAAACTTGCTATAAAAACAGTGGCTAATGGAATAAATTATTTCCCTGCATCAATTTATAAATCAATTGCGGATCAAACGGAAATTTCGAATGCATCGTTTCAGCCAATAAATGCAATAGATAAAGTGCAATTATCTGAAAGAGAATCAGAAGTGCTATCCTTATTATTAAATGGTAAAAACTCTAAAGAAATTGGTGATTCCTTATTTTTAAGTATTCACACCGTAAATACTTACAGAAAAAACCTTTTCAAAAAATTTAACGTTAAAAATGTGACCAGTTTAGTAATAAAAGCAATGAAAGAATATTACTAGTTATTATACAAACTCCCGCCAAAAAGTGTAACATTTCACAAAAAGTCGTACGAAAAAGTGTAATTACATCGCTACCCTTTCCCATTGACAAACATAGAATCGGATTTCTTAGATCGTTTTAAAGATTTCTATTCCAATCTAGAATACAGAACGTGCAACAAATGTGGACATGTGATGGAATCGGATGAACGATATGTTTAATAACTACTTTGTGCTTTTTTAAGATTATTTATTAAACAGAAAGAGCCTCATGCATATGAGGCTCTTTCTGTTTAATAATTTGATTTTAAGCTTTTTCCGTTGTACCATTCGTTGCTGGAATAAACTTTTCTAAATCGCGATCAAAAATATATATTCCTCCAGAATCACCACCAATTAATTTCAATTTATCCAATAAGGAACGTGCCATAGCTTCTTCTTCTAATTGTTCAGAAACATACCACTGTACGAAATTATGGGTTGTGTAATCTTTTTCTTGCAAGCAAATATCTACTAAATTGTTGATGCTATCTGTCACCATTAATTCGTGTTGTAACAATAAATCAAATACATTAATGATATTATCAAATTCAACAGGTGGTTTTTCAACCGATGGAATCACTGCTTTACCTCCACGTTCATTAATGAATTTTATCAATTTTAACATGTGGAAACGCTCTTCATCGGAGTGTAAGTACAAAAACTTTGCAGTTCCGTTTAAACCTTGGTTTTCTGCCCAAGAGGCCATGGCTAAATAAAATTGAGAAGAATAACTTTCTTTATTTACTTGGTCATTTAATGCTGTTTCAACACGTGTATTCATCGCTTGTGATATTTGTTTATTACAAAGTTAAAATTAATCCAAACGTGTGACCTTCATTTAATTTAAAAAATTGTAAAGCATCTTATTTATTTGTAACTTAATAAAAGAAACACTTCAACACACTAATAAATCTTATATTAGTACTAATTATTACAACCATGTCTAGAAAATCCAAGCACCATAACTCAAAGTCCAAAACAAAAGATAGCCTTACCTATTCCATACGCAGACTCTTTGAGAAAAATTTCGGAAAAGAATTAACACACCAAGAAGTATGCTCATTTTTGAGTGTACGTGAGAACGAATTACGCAAACAAGTATATGATGCAATGCGTTATTTATGTTCTTCTAATTTTTTAAAAGAGAAGACACATGGTGTTTTTATCCTAAATAAGGAGGTAGTTTCATTGGAAGGTGAACTTCAAATTACAGCGCGAGGAGCAGGGTTTTTATTGACAGGAAATAAGGCAACTGATGTGTTTATTGCACCTCAAAATTTGGGTCAGGCAATGAATGGTGATGTGGTGCGTGTAATCTTGTCTAAAGATGGTGGTGGAAGAAGAGAAGGAGTAGTCATTGAATTATTACAACGCGAACGTACACAGTTTGTTGGTACGATCGTCATGAAAGAAAAGTTTGCTTACTTGATGCCAGACAATCAAAAATCTGGCGTGCAAATTCACTTACCGAAAGAAAAATTAAACGGAGCGAAAGACCAAGATAAAGTGATTGCTAAGATTACAGTTTGGCCCAAGTCTGCTGAATTTCCTTTTGGAGAAGTGATTGAAGTTTTGGGTAAAAAGAACTCCAACAACATCGAAATGATCAGCATACTTTGTTCGCAAGGGATTGACTATAAGTTTCCACAGGAAGTGATTGAGGCTGCAGAATTAGTAACTATGGAATTAGATCCAGAAGAGGTTGCAAAACGCAGAGATTTTAGAGGTATTACTACCTTTACCATTGATCCAGTCGATGCCAAAGACTTTGATGATGCCATTTCCATTGAATATTTGGAAAATGACAACATCGAAGTTGGTGTGCATATTGCAGATGTGAGTTATTATGTCCGCGAAGGTTCTGTATTGGATAAAGAAGCAGCAAAGCGCGGAAATTCTGTCTATTTAGTAGATCGTGTGGTTCCAATGTTACCAGAACAAATTTCTAATTTGGCGTGTTCTTTAAGACCACATGAAGATAAGTTTACATTTTCAGCAGTGTTTGAATTAACAAAACAAGGAGCTATTGTGAAGCAATGGTTTGGAAAGACCGTAATTCATTCCGATCGTCGTTTTACTTATGAAGAAGCTCAAGAAATTTTAGAAGGTGCAGAAGGAGATTTCAAATCAGAACTTCACTTGTTGGATAGCATTGCTAAAATTCACCGTAATTATCGTTTGAATAATGGCGCCTTAAATATTGAATCAGAAGAAGTACGTTTTAAATTGAACGACGAAGGGAATCCAGAAGGCGTATTTACGAAAACATCTAAGGATGCGCATAAATTGGTAGAAGAGTTCATGTTAATGGCGAACAAACATGTGGCTTTATATATACACTCCAAAGAAAAAAATAAGGACGTTATTCCTTTTGTATACCGTTGTCACGATAAACCAGATCCAGCCAAGATTGAAACATTCAAAATGTTTATTCAAAAATTTGGTCATGAAATCAAGATTGGAAAAATTGAAGACGTTGCAAAATCTATTAATAATTTATTTAAAGAAATTGTTGATAGTAATGAATACTCTTTAGTGCAAACTATGGCAATACGTTCGATGGCAAAAGCGAGTTATGAAACGAATAATATCGGACACTTTGGTTTGGCATTTGATTACTATGCGCACTTTACTTCCCCAATTCGTCGTTATGCCGATTTATTGGTTCATCGTATTTTATTAGAAGAATTAACGCACCAAAAACACAATTACGGGAAAGAATTAGGAATGGTATGCAAGCACATTTCGAAAATGGAACGTAAAGCAGTAGAAGCAGAAAGGGAATCTACTAAATACTTTCAGGCCTTATTTATGAAAGATCATTTGGGTGAGGTATTTGAGGGAACGGTATCAGGCGTATCCGATTTTGGAATGTTTGTGAAGTTAAATGAAACCCATTGTGAAGGAATGATTTCCTTACAAGATATACCTGGAGATCGTTTTGTTTTTGATGCAGAGCATTTTTGTATTGTTGGAACACGAAATAAAAAACAGTACAATTTTGGGGATGCAGTAGAAGTTCAAGTGATTGCAGTTGATACACGTAAACGTCAAATCACGCTGGAATTAGTTTGATTCTTTAGAGATCTTTTTAAGCAATTGTAGATATTCTTCCATTAATTGGTAATATTTTTCTTTCCAATTATCGTCATCATTTGTATTATCGTAATTGGGCTCTCTAAAATTCTCATTTACAGTATTTAACCCTTTGATTTCTGAACTGAAGTCATAGTAGATAATTTTACCAATTTGTACAACTATATTTAAAGAGACGTTTGGATTCTGAAAAAGTAAGTAGACCCATTGTCTACTTTTCCCGATTTTTCGTGCAATAGATGTTAAAGGTATTCCACTACGACGGATTGCTTTCTCAATTATTTCACCTCGATGTTCCATATGACAAGTATACAAACGAAAGTGTAAATAATTAAACGACATTAATTCAACATTATTTTACAAAAGTTTACATTTTGTTTACGTATTTTGTCGTGAAAAGAGAATAAAATTTATCGATTAAATCCGTGGTACTGAAAAATTCCGATTTTGTACATTATTTTGGTTCTAACAATTTTAAAAATTACAGTATTTATACGCATTGTTTCATCATAGATAAAAAATAAACAACAAAATACCTAAATTTGTTATATAATTTTATCACGATAACTCATGGATTATTTTCAAGAAAAATACATTAATCCGTTTACCGATTATGGGTTCAAAAAATTATTTGGAGAAGAACCAAATAAGGATTTGTTGTTGGATTTCTTGAATGAATTATTGAAAGAAGAACAAGGGGAGATAGTAAGTATAAATTATATTAAATCGGAACAATTAGGTGATACTTCCATTGACAGAAAAGCTATTTTTGATTTATATTGTCAAAATGAAAAAGGGGAGAAATTTATCGTTGAATTACAAAAGACTAAACAAAAATTTTTTAAAGATCGTACGGTTTATTATTCAACCTTTCCTATTCGTGATCAAGCTCAACTTGCGAATTGGAATTATGAACTGAAAGCGGTCTATACCATTGCGATATTAGATTTTGTGTTTGATGAAGACAAACAAGAAACTGATAAATTTAGATATGATGTTAAGCTACAAGACATAGACACGAATCAGATATTCTATAATAAATTGACTTTCATTCATTTAGAGATGCCGAAGTTCAACAAAAAAATTGAAGAACTTGAAACTCGCTTTGATAAATGGCTTTATATTATTAAAAATTTAAGTAAGTTAGATCGCATTCCAGATACGCTTCGTGAATCTATTTTTGAAAAATTATTTAGAACGGCTGAAATAGCAAAGTTCACACCAAAACAAGTTAAATCTTACGAAAATAGCTTGAAATATTTTAGAGATCTTAAAAATTCATTTGATACTGCAGAAGAAGAAGGATTTATGAAAGGTGTTGAAAATGGAATTAAAGTTGGTATTGAACAAGGAATAGAACAGGGAATAGAGCAAGGCATTGAACATGTCGCAAAAAATCTACTATTAATCGGCTTATCCATCGATAAAATATCAGTCGCAACAGGTTTGTCGGAAGATGAGATTAATAAATTAACCTAACTTACCTTAACGATTGCTTATCAAACAATTCGCGATCTCTTAATTCCATTTGTTCTAACCATTTTAAAAAGGATTCAAAATACATATCCCCTTTGATTTTATAGCCTGACGCTGTAAAGTGGACTAAATCATGTCGCATTAATCCATAATTATTCCAAGTCGTTGAAGAACCTAATTCTCCCATAATTCCATACATATCCCATACCGCACCTTCATATTTTTTAGCTAATTCACGAATCATTTCTCGTTCACGGGCTACATTTCTATTAAGATATTTCTTTTGAAAATGTGCATCATTCGGTACAGTTAATAAAATAGCACAGTTAGGATTTACACTTAAAACTAACTGGATAAGAGAATCTAAGTTAGCTTTGAATATTTCTGGATGGAAATCTTCAAATAAAACATTTGCATCATTTGTGCCTACGGAAAAAGCAAAAAAATCGGGTGGTAACTCTCTTAATTGTTCTTCAAATAATTTGTTTGCTAAATGCGTTGGTAGTGATGCACCATTGACACCAATCGTTGTATACGAAATTCCTGGTTCATTATTTGAGAGTTGAAAACCTAATAACCGAAATTTAAATTTATCTTGACTTTGCTTGGTTAACATCATATGAAAATTATCCAAGTTTTTATCGAAATGAATGTCTGTATACCCAATATTTACATTTGTTTGTATTCTTATTACAAATGTGTCATTTTCAGCAAACGAGAATTTGTATGGAAAAATCCCTTTATTATGGTATACCCGAACCCTATCAAATGCAGGTTTAACCAAGGTTTTTTTATAGTTAAATTTGATGTCAATAATTGAATCAGTCGTTTCGAGTACCATGCCTAATAATCCATAATCCAAGGAATCAGGACGATCTAACGTACTTCGATAATTTTTCCAATGATTCGGAGAATAAAAGGTATAATTCCGAGGATTGTTGGTATTAGCTAAATCAAATGGAAAAATCCATCCTCTTTCACCCGGTAATCCCTTCCAATTAGTTTGCAACAGTGTGCGCATTTCATGGGTGTATACATCAGCCTGTAAATGAGAGCCTCCGATATGATAAAAGTTTAATTTACGATCTTTAAAACGCACCATTTGTTTTATATCGAAATATAATTTTTCAAAATTTGGGCTACGTTTTGTATAAAATTGGTAGTGATTACGATCTAAACGAATGAATGGATACGTGGCAGCTAATGATGAATCGATGATACCAAAGAATTTTCTGTTTTTATATTCATTTAAATACACATGATCTTTAATATGTTCTCTTTGTGTGTCTTTACAACTTTGAAAAAAAAAAGATATAAAAAACCCAATCACAATTAAACTGCGACGCAAGTAACTTAATTGAAAAAGGAAACATATATACTTCATCAATTTTTATTTAACGAGTAACCATGAAAAAAGTTACGAATCTAATGTTGGCACTAATTTCATACGTTGTGCTAATTTAAAAAGTACAAAACTGGAGGTAATCCCGATGCAATTGGCATAAAAGTCAAAAATACTTGCATTACGATAAGGAATAAAAACGTGCAGAGTTTCACAAAACGCTGCAAACAAAAAACCAATAATTAGCAAATTAATATTTGTTTCTACTACCTGACTTAAAAAGCAAAGAAACATAAATGGAAGAAATATCAGACTATGTACAATATGATCCGAACGAAACCCAAAATATACATGTGTTAAATTAATAGTTCCATTCAGTGGTATTATCAGTAAAATGATGATACAACAAATATATGTGTAGAATAGTTTTTTATATGTGGATGATTTGAAAACAAACATTTCTTTCTTTATAAAAAGACAAAAGGCTACCAAAATGATAGCCTTTTAAAAATTCACTCTATTCTCTATCCTAATGAAAAGGCAGAAATATTTTTTCTTGGATTCAAGATTAAGATCGGAATGTTTGCGTCATTCGTAATCAAATACTCTTCTGGGTTAGAAATTAATCCTGAAAGTATGTTAGTTCTATTTAAGTTCATGATGGTAATTAAATCTGCATCAACAGATTCAGCATGTTTCAACACTTCTTTTTCGAAATTTTTAGGATTTAAGAAAGAGATATCATAGCTAATCCCTTTTTCTCCTAAGAACTTTTGAGCAAATTTGATATTCACTTTTATTTGAGAACGGAAGATATCATCGGTTTCATCTGGAATAACAACATGTACCTTTGAATTAAAATATTGAGCAATATTTGCCACATATCCTAATTTTTGTTTGGTTTCAGCATTTAAATCTAAAGGCACAACGATACAATCGTATCCAGTCTCACCGATTTCTTTTTGTTGTACAACGATAAAAGGAACTTCAGAATGAGTAATTACTTTCAAAGCATGTGATCCAGTTATTTGTTGCCAACCTTTCACTCCATGAGTCCCCATAAAAATTAATTCAGCATGATGCTCGGCAGCAAAATCACCGATATCTTCAAAAATATTTCCAACGCGTACTGATGGAACTAATTCAACGTCTGAATTTTTATCTATAATAACTTTTTTCAATTGTGCTTCAGCTGCATCAATCTCTTTCAATTTACTAACAACATGTAACAAATAAATACGAGCATTTACAATTTTCGCGGTTGCGATTGCATGATTCAGAGCATTATCAGCAACTGAAGTGAAGTCATGAGGTACAACAAATACTTTATGATTCATATGGTTTAATATTTAATATGTTATGTTTTCAAAAACTGACACAAAAGTAGTCAATTCACTTTTTATATAACGCACTTTTAATGTAAAAGTTGTTCTCTTTTTATAAAATATTTAAAAATTAATCTCTATAAACGATTTCTTAATTCATGCTTAATGTTTAAATGTGTTTTTAGCATGACTTTTGGCATGCTCTTATTACTTAAAAGAAGGATATGAAATTTGTAGGAAGATTAGTAAAACAAACAGCAAAATTAGAATACAAACGAAGTTTAAAAAAAGATTTATCGTTTGTTTTACAGGTTGATACCTTATTTAAACTACTAAAAACTTCAAAACGAACAGCACTTGGGAAGGCGCATAGATTTACTAAAATTTTAGCCAATACAGGTATTATAGAAAGTTTTCAAAATCAAGTTCCAATTCAAAATTATGATGAATTTTATGAAAGTTGGTTAAAACAAACGATAGCAGGTAATAAGAATATAATTTGGCCTGGAAAAATCAATTATTTTGCGCTATCCTCAGGGACAACAGGTTCTCCAAGTAAGCAGATACCTGTTTCAAAACAAATGATTAAATCATTTCAAAAAACAAGTTTGAAACAAATCGTTACACTTTGTCAATTGGATTTACCAACTGAGTTTTTTCAAAAACAAGTCTTGGTTGTTGGCGGCTCTTCCAAAATCACCAAGATTCAAAAGCGTTTTGAAGGAGATTTAAGTGGTATTCTCAAGAAACATACTAAAAAAATCGCAACTCCATTTACCAAACCTTCCAAGCGTATCAGTGATATCAAAGATTGGAACAAAAAATTGGAAAAAATAGTGGAAGAGGCACCTACTTGGGACATTGGAATTATTGCAGGTATACCGAGTTGGTGTGTATTAGTAATGGAGGAAATCGTAAAAAAATATAACCTGAATTCCATTCACGACATTTGGCCAAATTTAAAAGTATACATCCATGGCGGAATTTTTATCGAGCCTTATGAAAAACGCTTAGCACAAGTATGCGCTAAACCATTATTTCAATTCGATACATACCTTGCTAGTGAAGGATATTTTGCATATCAATTAAATGAAAATGAGATGGTTATGCGACTATTAATCGATAATGGGGTGTTTTTTGAATTTATCCCTTTCAATGCTACCTATTTTGATTCAGAAGGCAACTTAATCGATCAATACAAAGCGTATACCTTAGCGGAGGTAAAAGAAGGGGTAGATTATGCAATGATTATTACTACCAATGCAGGATTATGGCGTTACCAATTAGGAGACACGATTCGTTTCACAAATGTGGCTAATCGTGAAATTAAAATTACAGGAAGAACGAAACAATACCTTTCCTTGGCAGGCGAACATCTATCGCTCGATAACATTCGAGAAGGATTAGTAGAAGTTAGCAAAGAATTAAACGTTGTTATAGAAGAATTTACGGTTTTTGCCAATGAGGAAAATCCAAACCATTCTTGGTATATTGGAACAGACAAAAAAATAGACATCGAAATCTTACAAAAATGTTTGGATAAACAGTTGTCGCTATTAAATGACGATTACAAATCAGCCCGAAAAAGCACGTTAAAATCACCTTCTATACATTTGATTTCGAGCAACTTATTTTATACCTATTTAGAAAGCATCGGGAAATTAGGTGCACAAAATAAATTTCCACGTATACTTCGTGGACAACAAAAAATTAATTGGGTAGAATTTCTTAAAAACAACTGATTTTCCTCGCTACTCGCCACTTTTTATTAATTTTGTGTTTTTCTATTCGTTATGTCAGATACAAGATACAATTTACGTGGTGTTTCCGCTGGAAAAGAGGACGTTCACAATGCCATTAAAAAGGTGGATAAAGGGTTATTTCCACAAGCATTTTGCAAAATCGTTCCAGATACACTTACTGGGGATGAAGATTACTGTGTAGTCATGCACGCAGATGGTGCAGGAACAAAATCTTCCTTAGCATACATGTATTGGAAAGAAACAGGTGACTTATCTGTTTGGAAAGGAATAGCACAAGACGCATTAATCATGAATATTGATGATTTATTGTGTGTTGGAGCAGTAGATAATATTCTACTTTCTTCCACTATCGGTAGAAACAAAAATTTAGTTACTGGAGAAGTTATTTCTGCTATTATCAATGGTACTGAAGAATTATTAACAGAATTACGCAATCAAGGAATTGGTATTAATTCTACTGGAGGTGAAACAGCTGATGTAGGGGACTTAGTTCGAACATTAATTGTGGATTCTACGGTTGTTTGCCGAATGAAACGTTCAGATGTGATCTCTAACCATACGATTCAAGATGGAGATGTAATCATCGGGTTAGCTTCTTTTGGTCAAGCGAGTTATGAAAACAGTTATAACGGTGGAATGGGTAGTAATGGTTTAACTTCCGCGCGACACGATGTATTCTGTAAAGAATTGGCTGAAAAATACCCGGAAAGTTTTGATCCATCTGTACCTGCAGAACTAGTATACTCAGGAAAATACCGTTTGACAGATACAGTAGAAGGTAGTCCAATAAACGCTGGGCAATTAGTACTTTCTCCAACAAGAACGTATGCGCCCATTATCAAAAAAATATTGGATAATCACCGTGCTAATATCCATGGAATGGTTCACTGTAGTGGTGGTGCACAAACAAAAGTGCTACATTTTGTAGACAATGTACATGTGATTAAAGACAATTTATTTGACGTTCCTCCTTTATTTAAAACAATTCAAGAGGAATCCAATACAGAATGGAAAGAAATGTACAAAGTATTTAATATGGGTCACCGTATGGAAATATATGTACCAAAAGAACTTGCTGCTGAAATCATTGCGATTTCTGAATCGTTTAATGTACCTGCAAAAATTGTTGGTCGTGTAGAAAAACATACAGGCAAAAAATTAACCATCACTTCCGAATTTGGAGAATTCATTTACTAAACATAGATGCAAGATTTATTAAAAAAATTAGAAGCGATTGAATATCGTTTTACAGAAGTTGGAACATTAATTGTCGATCCAGATATTATCTCGGATATGGACCGTTATGTGAAACTGAACAAGGAGTACAAAGAATTAGAAGAAGTTGTTACAGCCTACAAAAAATATAAAAACATCATTGATAATCTTCAAAGTTCAAAGGAATTATTAGCCATCGAAGAAGATCCAGAAATGCGAGAAATGGCAAAAATGGAGATTGATGAGTTAGAGAATACACGACCAGTTTTAGAAGAGGAATTAAAAGTGCTTTTGATACCTAAAGATCCAGAAGACAATAAGAATGCGATCATGGAACTTCGTGCTGGTACCGGAGGAGATGAGGCATGTATCTTTGTGGAAGATTGTTTCCGTATGTATACGCTGTTTTTCAAGGAAATGGGTTGGCATTATGAAATTTTGAATTCACAGGAAGGTGGAACAAAAGGTATCAAGGAGATTTCCTTGGAAATTTCTGGGGATGGAATTTATGGGATGTTAAAGTTTGAGTCTGGTGTTCACCGTGTACAACGTATTCCAGAAACAGAATCTCAAGGTCGTGTTCATACTTCTGCCATTACGGTTGCTATTTTACCAGAAGCGGAAGAAGTGGATTTTGAATTGGACATGGGTGATGTACGTAAAGATACGTTCAGAGCATCTGGAGCGGGTGGTCAGCATATCAACAAAACAGAGTCAGCGATTCGTTTGACACACATTCCCACAAATACCGTAGTAGAATGTCAGGATGGCCGTTCACAACACAAAAACTTAGCCATGGCGATTTCTGTATTACGTTCTCGTTTGTATCAAAAAGAATTGGACCGTGTGCATGAAGAACGTGCTGCAAAACGTAAAACCTTAGTTTCTACGGGCGATAGATCAGCTAAAATTAGAACCTATAATTACCCTCAGGGTCGTATTACAGACCATAGAATTAACAAAACCATTTACAACCTTTCTGCATTTATGAATGGTGATATCAAGGATATGATTGATTCCCTAAAAATGGCAGAAAATGCGGAGAGAATGAGAGGTGAAGCGGAATAATGAGTGACGAGTTACGGGCGACGAGTTAAGATTTTATATATGAAGTATTTAATTTTTTTGGTGGTGTTTTTTACAATGAGTTCCTGCATAGAAATCATTGATGACTTGACATTTAAAAGCGATGGCTCAGGGACTTTTAAATATACAATAAACTTAAGTGCAAGTAAGGTTCGTATGAATTCGATTTTAGCACTAGATAGTTTGGACGGAAAAAAAGTACCTTCTATTCAAGAGATAAAAGATAAAATCGCAAAATACAAAGAGATCATTTCGCAAAAAGAAGGGATCTCTAACGTAAAAGTGGAAACAGACTTTACCAATTTTATCTTAAAAATTCAATGTGATTTCACTTCAATTATTGCATTACAAAAAGCGGTTAAAGAAATTGTGCTCGACGAAAGCAAAAACAAAAAAGAAATCGAATCCTATTGGTTGATCTGGGAAGGAAATCGATTGACGAGATCTATACCTTCGATTACTGAAGATTTAACTTCACGACTCAAAAAAGAAGACATTGAAGGATTAAAAAAAGGAAACTATATGTCAATTACACGATTTGATAGACCCGTCGAAAAGTGCGAAAATTCAGCTAGTTTAATTTCTGCAAACAAGATGGCAGTCATGCTAAAAAATTCTCCTTACGCTTTGATACAAAATTTGAATCTACTTGAAAACACGATTGTATTAAGCGATAAAAAATAGCCATTACTTATGAAAAATAGATTCTTATTACTAGTTTGTTTATTTAATCTTTACACATTTGGGCAGACATCAGATGACTTGATTCCAAAAGAAGCTGTAATTGTTTTAGGGATTAATAATACTTCATTATTAAAGAAAATTTCGATGGATTCGTTAATACAGTATGAATTCATGGAAGAAGTACAAGCTGAAATGTTTGATGGTTCTGCAGACAATAAAACTTTAAAAGATGCTGGATTTGATTTTGGACAAAAATTGCATGTTTTCAATGGTAAAACAAACAATTATGAAGTTTCTGGTTTTTCATTTGGGATAAGTAGTTTAAAAGATTTGTTACTTGTTTTTGATGATTTTGATAAAGTTAAAAGTCCAATAAATGGTATCGAATACTATAATTCTTATTTTAATCATTTAATCATTAAAGGGAAAGCAGGGTTAGTATTGCGCGTTGATCCTTCTTATGAAAAAATCAAACATGTGACAGACTCCATCTGGATCAAACGTGGAAATGGTTATTTCTTTGATGATAAAGATAAAGATAAAAAAGGCGAAAGAGAAGGCGATGATGAGGCTGTAGATCCGCTTAATAAAATTTTGAAAGAGGGTGAATTGGAAGCGGATGATACAGAAGTAAAATTAAATGCGAAAGACATCATTAATAAAACGTATTGGGAATTAAAAGATAGTGTAACGAACGATTTACAGGTTAATTATTTGCAATTTATTCTGAGTGAGATTTTTGAGAAAAATGTTCATTTAAAAAATCAAGACAGCAAATTTGCAACTCAATTAACGCATGATTCAGAAGGGATTTTCTACATGGATAATTCACGCAACTTGCAGAATGCTAAAGGATTATGGTATTTTCAAACGATGTTTCCGGAATTATTTAAAGATATTAAAAACTTATATTCTGGAAATGTAGTTGTTGGAGATATTTATTTAAAAGACAATGCCATTGAATTTAAACTTCAAGCAAATTACGGAAAAGAATTAGGAAAAATATATGAGAAATTAAACAGCACCAAATTTGATAAAAGTGTACTGCGTTATATACACGAAGATTGTGCAGGATTTTTCACCTATAATATTAATTTAAAAGAAGGTTACAAACAAGCATATGATATTATTATACCTATGTTGAGCAAACAGAAAGATCCTAGAGTTACAAGTAACGTTTTAAAAGCAGAGTTATTAAATGAATTCATCAATTTAGACGCAGTATTTGATACCTACCACGGGAGTATGTTTGGGACATTTAATGGAGTTAAAAAAGTTAAAACAAAGCGCATTGAGTTTAGTTATGATGAAAAAACCTTCGAGTACAGTGAAAAAGAAATTATTGGTGAAGAAGAAATGCCCATGTTTACTGTAGGGTTTTCTACTGGACGCGCTGATATTCCTGAAAAGATTTTAGAATACATGGGCAAAATGACTACCCGATTTAAAAAAACGGATAATTACTGGAAAATTGATGATGCTATTTTTAATTCTATACCAGTATATGTCATCAATCGTAATGGTTTGTTGGTAATTACAAACGATGAAAGTTTAGCAAAAGAACACATTGATGGTTATGGAAAACAAGCACTTTCTGGAAAACAAGCTAAAAATGCGAAGAAGAGTAAGTTTATGTACTCGTATTTCAATATTGGAGAAGTACTTAGTAAAATCCCAAAACAACTGTTTACAACGAAACAAAATAAAGTATTAGATTCTATGCGTGGTAAGGAGGGTTATATTGAGTTGACAACCATCAATACTTCTATAGAAAACACTGATTTTGAAATTAATTATTATTTCCAAGGAGAATACAAAGATTCTGGGAAATACCTGCTAGATTTGATCAATTCAGCATTTGTTTTGGCTAAATAATTCGCATGGTTCGTAAAGTAACATTTATTCTTTTTTTGTTATCGTTATTGATAGCATTCTTCTATTTTAGGCCCTTATTGACAAGTAAGAAGCCACAGCCATCTTTAATGGATCGTATGCCTGATGGTGATTTTATAGGAAGATTAAACGTATTAAACATTGCAAAAGAATCAAATGCAATGCTGTTTTTTAATAAAATTCCGTTTCGAGATTTAATTACTCCTGAATTTTTATTGGCACAAGGTAAAAGTTATGGATTAGATTTTCAACGTCCATCTTATTTTTTTTCAAATGTAAATGGGGAATGGGGCGCATTAATTCACGTTGCCGATTCAAGTAAAATTTACTCTGGGATTGTTCGACTAAAAAAGAGAATTGATTTACAAGATACGATTGTAGGTCAACAGAAAGTTTTCTCCTTTAAAAAGAAAAGTTCCTACATCACTTACGGGAAGAATTGGATCTTTCTTTACAAAGGGAAAAAACTGTTAAAAAGAATGTATCACGTGATGTATTCTGAAAAAGGTGACATGACAAGCGTATGGAAGAAATTTTCTACTGAAAAACAATTTCGTTTTGAGAAGTTAGTACTTTATTCTAATTACAAAGAGTTGATTAACAAAGGTATTACTACCGCTATGTTCGCTCACGATACTGATTCTAATTCTTTAAAATTGAAAGTATATTTTAGAAGTAAAGTTCCATTGGCGGTAGTACCAAAAAAAGAAGGTATTGCTTTTAAGAATTATTATTATACGGGACGATTAATGAATATTCACATGAATATTAATAATTTAAGAAAATCTAAAAACGATCCTTTTTACAAAGTTATGACTGGATTAAGTAAGCGTGTAAGTTTCCCATTAAATTCATTTTTAAATGCTTGGGAAGGAGATATTTCATACCATCAAGGTGGATCAATCACCGTGAGAGAAAAAGTCATTGAATCTGTGTTGGATGAAAATTTTAATGTATCACAAGTAGAAACATTAAAAGAGAAAAAAGTTCCTGGTTTTGCCTTATTATTTTCAATTAATAATAACATTCATGATTTGTTATATCAATTGTTTGCAAAAGGAATTTTACGGAAAGAAGGTGAACATTTACGTTTCTTGTTTTCACCTGCAATTAAGTTGAAGTTGACACCAAATGTCGCTTATTTTTATTCATCTGACAACGTCCCCATGACTGAAATGTCTTCTTATAACGGAGGGGTATGGATGCACAATTACACCAAATATGGATTCCAATTAGATTCGATGAATCGACATGAAGTGTTTGGATCAGTGAATGTCCCTGTGCAACGTATTATTCGTTATGTGAAAGGTAGTTTTTAAAGAATTTGGTATAATCGACATTTTTAACGGTTATATCTTTTGATTACCTCCCAAATCGTCTCAGCAGTTTTATCCCAAGTAAATACAACACTTCTTTCCAAGGATTTTCTAGCTAATTCATTTCTAAGTGTTTCATTTTCTGAAATTTGAATCATGGCATTTGTTATGTCTTCGACAGAAAAAGGGTCTACCAATAGCGCAGCATCACCCACAACTTCGGGTAGGGAAGTCAAGTTGCCAGAAATTAATGGTATTCCACATCGCATCGCTTCGACCAATGGAATTCCGAATCCTTCAAAATAAGGAACATACACAAAACAAGCAGCAGCTCCCATGACACGAACTAATTTTTGTATGGTTAAATGCCCTGTATAATGTATACTATCATGTTTTAAGGCTAATAATTCTTGGTTGTGTTTCCACATCGGTTCGCCCACAACAACTAAATCAAAAGAAGTGTCTTTCTCTCGGTATTTTAAATAGGATTCTATCAAACGCTTGACATTTTTGCGTGGATGAATCGAACCTACAAATAAAAAATAGGGTTTATCGTGTGTTAAGTGATTTCGAACATGAGCAATATCGTCTTCTGCTAAAGGTGCAAACACGTCGTTTGCTCCATTCCAAGCAACTGTTATTTTACTTTCAGGGACTTGATAGGTACCGATTAAATCCTGTTTGGTATAATTGGAAACTGTCACGATATGTTTGGCTTTCTTTGCGAATTTCGGAAAGAAATAATTGTAATACACCCGTGAACTCCAGGGTAAGTCTTTGGGATAATGTACAAAGTTTAAATCGTGTATGACATTCACTTGCGGAACTTGACTTCGTAAACTCAAATACCCATCCGGAGACAAAAAAACATCCGCTTTGTATTTTTTTAAGGCGCGTTTGACTGCAAATTCAAACCAAAGAATAAATAAAATGGGATGGCGCGCTGGTGGTCGCAAAACGATCGGAACTACATTTGGAGCAAATAAGTAACGATTGTCGTATGCGCGATCAAAGAAAAACAAAAACGTATGTTCCGGGTGATTTTCCACCATACGCTTCACCACTTCGTAGGTAAACCAACCGAAGCCTTCCATTTTTGTAGGAAGCAAGAAACGAGTGTTGATGGCTATGATCATGCCTTAAGCAGCTGAACCTTTTGAAGAAGGGATAATATTGTTCAATTCATTTGATTTTTGAAAAGCTTCTTCTTCTAAATCAAAATCATCTTGTAGACCCAACCAAAAATTAGGACTTGTTCCAAAATATTTGGCAAAACGTAATGCAGTGTCGGCAGTAATTCTTCGTTTACCTTTGATTATTTCACTAATTCTTGTTTGAGGAATAAAAGTATCTTTCGCTAAACGATAAGCAGAAATTTCTAAATGAATTAAAAACTCTTCAAGTAATATCTCCCCTGGATGTATGTTGTTTAATTTTTCCATTGATATTTAAAGATAAGTAAATTAATCTTTTCTTCCAACGCTTTTCGTTTTTGGATAAACTCTTTCAAATCCATTTTATTGAGTTTTTGTTTAGTTTGAAAATTAACAAAAGCTCGTTTCCAAGTGTATGCAACTAAACCAAATAAAGGAATTGTAAAAAAATAAAGTAACGACAACCAACCGTTATGAATTAGATAGGCATTTAAAAGTGCTACTATCGGCCAAGTAAATAATGCCATTACTAGCATCCCGACCATCATTTTTACGGATGACCAAAACACGCGACGTTTAAATGTTTTTTCGGTAAATTTCTTCACCAACAGATAGGGTATTAGCAAATGTGCAGCGCCTAATAAAGCAATTGGTAAAGTAGTGATTAAAAAAAGTAATTCTTTTCCAGTTGCTAATTTCCCGGTTCTTGCTTTTTCAAAGAGGTATTTCTCGGAAAGTCCGAGGCGTTTTTGTAAACGGAAATACGTATCTGCTTGCTTCTTTAAGGTAATTAGCTCCTCGTTTTCAAGGTTTTGTTGATTAATCCAAGCTGCTAATTGTTTTGAATTTTCATACCGTTGCTTAAGAGGAATCGAAAAATCTGTATTTTCTGGATGTAAACCATCTCGACGTATTTGCATCACTTGTTCGTGAAGTTCAGCCCACTCTTTATTTTCAACATGGGTAATCAAGGGTATTAACATCGCTTCAATGCGACGTGTTACTTCCGTAATGGCCTTGTTAGGATTTTCTTTGTATATCGCTTGGTAATCATTCAAACAGAAACGTTCTGAATTCGAAATTACCACATCACTTCGTAAATAATTTGGTTGACCGTAATTGATTCCAATCATAGACACATATACGTTTTTCTTCCAGTTCATTGCCTCTAAAGCAATAAAACCAATCCGTGCAGGACCTTTTTTGATAGGTTTTAAACGACGAATAAATACGTCATCCGTAAATCCTTCCCCGAAAATCAATAAGTTACGACCACCTTTTAATACATTGGATGTCGCCTTAAAAACTTCTGCATTTTTACCAACTGCACCATCTCCATCTAGTTGTCGGTAGATTGGCAACATTTGAGTCAACCATAAAATTGGCTTCATTACGGGGGTGAAAATATCTGAACGCGTCATAAAAAACACAATTGGTCGTTGTAATGTCCCAAGTAAAACTGGATCCATAAACGAAGCAGGGTGATTACTTACGAAGATTGTTCGACCGAAAAATTGTTTTGGTGAGTTGATTTTAACAATTCTTGGATAATAGATACGCAAAGCGTATTGAGCGAAAATTTTGACTAGTAGATATAAAAAACGCATGTTAGTCTTTTAATGTATTTAAAAATTAGAAAAAGAATCTAGAATTCGCATGTAGATCTATAGACCTACAACGGTATATTCCCGTGTTTTTTTTGTGGTAAATGTTCTGCCTTATTTTCTAACATTTTAAAAGCATGAATCAATTTCGCACGTGTTTCTTCTGGTAAAATCACCTCATCCACAAAACCACGCTCTGCTGCACGATACGGATTAGCAAACATTTCAGCGTATTCTGCTTCTTTCTCCAACCACTTCGTTTGTGGATCTGGTGCACTAGAAATTTCACGTTTAAAGATAATTTCTGCTGCACCTTTTGCACCCATCACGGCAATTTCTGCTGTTGGCCATGCAAAATTCATGTCTGCACCAATGTTTTTAGAATTCATTACATCGTATGCACCTCCGTATGCTTTACGCGTAATGACAGTCACACGTGGAACTGTTGCTTCTGAAAATGCATACAATAACTTCGCACCATGTGAAATAATACCGCGCCATTCTTGGTCGGTTCCTGGCAAGAATCCTGGTACATCCTCTAATACCAATAATGGAATATTGAATGAATCACAGAAACGTACAAAACGTGCTCCTTTTCGAGAAGAATCTATATCTAATACACCTGCCATGGATTGCGGTTGATTGGCAATTACACCAATGGTTCTACCTTCCAAACGCGCCATACCAACCACAATATTTGTTGCGAAATCGGCATGTACCTCCCGGAAAGATGCATCATCAATAATACACTCAATTACTTCACGAATATCGTATGGAAAAGATGGATTGTCTGGTAAAATGGTTTGTATTTGGTTTAATTTAGTTTTAGAAAATTCAAAGGAAGTTGTTGGTGCATATTCGCCATAATTCTGTGGTAAATAGGTCATGAAATCCCTCACCTGACGTAAAGTCGTAACATCATTGGAAGACGTAAAGTGGGTAACCCCTGATTTTTCTGCGTGGGTTTTAGCACCTCCTAAATCTTCGGAGGTAACCTCTTCATGCGTTACAGTTTTAACCACATTGGGTCCTGTTACAAACATATAAGAAGTATCTTCCACCATGAACACAAAGTCTGTCAATGCTGGACTATATACTGCCCCACCGGCACAAGGCCCCATAATGACACTTATCTGTGGAATTACACCAGATGCACGTGTATTACGGTAAAAAATATCTGCATAACCAGCCAACGAAACAACCCCTTCTTGGATACGCGCACCTCCTGAATCGTTCAAACCAATCACTGGCGCACCATTTTTCAATGCTAAATCCATGATTTTACAAATCTTCTCGGCATGTGTTTCAGATAACGACCCCCCAAGTACCGTAAAATCTTGGGAAAAAAGATAAACCATACGACCATGGATCGTACCATACCCTGTTACTACCCCATCACCTGGATAATGTTGTTCATCCAAACCAAAATAGGTCGAACGATGCGTAATAAACATTCCAATTTCTTGGAACGAACCTTCATCCAATAACAATTCAATACGCTCACGCGCAGTTAATTTTCCTTGACTATGTTGTTTGTCGATACGTGCTTGTCCACCTCCCAATTGAGATTCTTCGCGACGTACTAGTAATTCTTGTCTTTTAATGTGGTTGTTCATAGTTGAGGTTTTGGTTTCCTCCCTTGAAAAGAGAAAGTTCTACTTTCGAAGAACGAACGATAGAGCTGTGAGGATTAAGGAGGGTGACTGATTATTTCACCTCCCTTAATCCCTCCTCAAGGAGGGAAAATATATCACTTCGAATGTACTAATTATCTTATTTTATTTATCACTTTCAATTTATAATTCACTTCCAACAAATATTCCAAGGTCTCTAAATGTCGTTTTGCTTCAAACAAATTTTTACCCCAAGCATAAGTTCCGTGGTTACGAATCACAAATGCATGGTGTTGAAATTCGTCTTTTCGTGCTTCCATCCATGTAGAAAATTCAACCATATCTTGCGAATTTGGTAAAATCGGTATGTGAATTATGTTGTCATGCGTCGTTTGACCTGCAAATCCCTTTTGTATCTCATATCCTTCAAACGGTATGGTTTCTTCATAGATTTGAGAATTCAACACCGAATACACCGAATGGCTATGTAATATCACGGTATTTTCTGGAAACAAACGGTACAACACACAATGTATCAACGTTTCTGCAGAAGGTTTGATCCCACGGTCTTCTAGTACTGGGTGACCATCCATGGCAACACGCATAAAATCTTCTTCGTGAAATTGAGATTTATCAATACCAGAACGCGAAACATAAATCACATCTGCTTCTGTATTTTCACGGAAGGAATAGTTGGTACTTGTTGCAGGCGACCATCCCTTAGCATGATACGCACGTATGGTTAGTGCGAGTTGTTCTTTTAAGTCGTAAATATCTTGCATACCTACCTGTTTTTAGTTAGAAAGCGATTTTAACAAGTTCCCATCAATGGTCTTGGTTTCATTAATAGCTATCGTTTTTGGAATTCCAAAAGTAGAACCTTTCATCGTTCCTTTAATAGTTATCGTAACTTCTTTTTTAAATGCGTTTCGCAAGAGGATAAAAAGTGCTCCATCCGCTAATTTTACTTTTAGTTTGACAGGATAGGAGTTATCGCTTTTGCGTTTAAAAATCACTTTTTCGGCCAATGTAATATTTCCAAGTGCTTTATCTTCGATACAGATTGTCAAATCTGAATGCTTTAATTTAATCGCATATAAATTATCATTTTGGACAGATACATTTGCTTTAATTAGCAGTTGTTTATCCTCAAATACTGGTGCAAAATCTGTTACATTTTTGATCTGAATATCCTGAAATAAAGAACAAGAAGAAAGTATAAGTATAGCGAAGAGTGACGTGAGAAGAGTGACGTATGATTTCATGGATGTTTTTTTGTTTATCTGAAATTACTTCAAATTTAAAGTTTTCATTGGTTACTTTACCTTTTTACTACTTGAAGTTTTTATGCTTTTTTAGCGCAGAGTTTTTTTTGAGATACTTGACATATTAGCGTTTCCGAGTTCGCAGAGATTTTGACGAAGTCAAAAATAAATAGTTTCATTTTCTAACAACGTTAGAAAAACTCTGCGCCCTCTAATTCCAACATCTACTTCACAAACCTCTCTTTTCCTCTGCGCTAAATTACTAAAATGTCACTTTCAGGCTTCAATAAACCAAATGCAACACTGAATAAAAATTAAGACAAAGAATGCTATAGCTACAAACTTTGAGATTTGTGAACAAACTATTAGTTGATCCACAATCTTAATTTCAAATTCATTTTCACATCGGTCACGAATTAGTTTCAATCTTTTTTTCGTTACTCTTCACTTACCTATATCATAAAGCAATACCGAATTAACATTTCGTAATTTATTTAACCAATATATATGAAATACCATACAGATTACTTGAATTACAACAAATGAAATAAAAATGTAGTTCATAATTAGGTCACCTCCCTCAATCCCTCCTCAAGGAAGGAAGACAAGATCAATTAAAAACTAATTACTATCTATTCGCTTCCGCAAAGTTCTTATAAAAGTACGGTATCGTTTCTATCCCTTTGTAGTAATTAAACAATCCATAATGTTCGTTCGGTGAGTGTATTGCGTCACTATCCAATCCGAAGCCCATCATGACTGTTTTTAATCCCAATACTTTTTCAAACAGGGCAACAATTGGAATACTACCTCCACTACGAACAGGGATTGCAGGTTTCCCAAAAGTGGTTTCGTATGCCTTGCTAGCAGCTTGGTAAGCAATAGAATCTACCGGTGTAACTACAGGATCCCCACCATGATGAGGTGTAACTACTACTTTCGTTCCTGCTGGTGCAATACTTTCAAAATGTGTTTTGAATAATGCTGTAATTTCATCTGGCACTTGATGAGGTACCAAACGCATCGAAATTTTTGCATACGCTTTGGAAGCGATTACTGTTTTAGCTCCTTCTCCGGTATATCCACCCCATATTCCATTGACATCTAATGTAGGACGAATCGAACCGCGTTCCATGGTAGAATAAGCCTCCTCACCATATACGTTGTTTATGTCTAAAGCTTTGCAGTATGCATCGTGACTAAAAGGAGCTTTTGCCATTTCATCGCGTTCTGCACGCGTCAATTCTTCTACCTTGTCGTAAAAACCAGGAATGGTTATGTGGTTATTCTCATCGTGCAAAGAGGCGATCATTTTTGCTAGAATATTGATTGGATTGGCTACGCAACCTCCATACAACCCTGAATGTAAATCACGGTTTGGTCCCGTAATTTCCACTTCTACATAACTCAATCCTCTTAATCCTGTTGTGATTGATGGCGTATCATTCGCTAACATACCAGTATCGGAAACTAAAATGATATCTGCTTTAAGCAATTCTTTGTATTCTTCAATGAATGTTCCTAAATGGACACTTCCCACTTCTTCTTCGCCTTCAATCATGAACTTCGCGTTACATGCTAGTTCTCCAGATTTTACCATCGCTTCGAACGCTTTCACGTGCATAAACATCTGGCCTTTGTCGTCACACGCACCTCGTGCAAAAATTGCACCTTCAGGGTGAATGGCTGTTGTTTTAATCACAGGCTCAAATGCAGGACTATCCCATAATTCTAACGGATCCGCAGGTTGAACATCGTAATGTCCGTAAACCAATACGGTCGGTAAACTTGGATCAATCATTTTCTCGCCATACACAATAGGATATCCTTTCGTTTGGTAGATCGTCACGTTATCCGCACCTGCAGAAGTCAAATGATCTGCTACGGATTGAGCAGCGTCATGTACATTTGTAGCATATGCTGGATCTGCAGAAATAGAAGGAATACGTAACAAATCCATTAATTCATTCAAGAATTTTTCTTTGTTGTTTTGGATATAATTTTGTGTGTTTTGCATGATTGATTTTTTTGTAAAAATAGATAATTAGATAAAAGATGAAAAGAAAAAAGATCGTTTCACTCAAAGACCAACAATTTATTGTCTTTAATCTTTTGTCTTCAAGTCTTTTGTCTTGTATTTCGATTCACCATAAATACCCCGCCAAGAATTACAAACATGGCAAGTACCTGTAAATAATGAATGGATTCACCATCGGATAAACCGAAAAATAGTGCGACAATAGGAATGATATAAGTAACACTACTTGCGAAAATAGTGGAGGAAATGGCTATTAATTTATTGAAATAAAACAAAGCGATGACCGTACCCACCACACTCAAAATGCATATAAATCCTAATCCTTCCCATGCCTTTGGTTCGTGTTGAAGAAAATCAATGGCTCCACTAAAATAGGTAATGATTGCACTCGGAATTAAAGTCGTTCCAAAGGCTATAGAAGCGATTTCAATGGCTTTATATTCTGAGAGTTTGTATTTTATCACATTCACAGAAATTGCATAACATAAGGTAGCCGTTGCCACCGCAATAATTTGATTCAAATTTCCTGAAAAAGAAACATTTTCTCCTCCTAAAATCAATAATACTACTCCTGTAACAGCAATTACTACTCCTGAAAATTGAAATTTGGAAATGGTATGTTTAAACACCATAAAACCAATGAATATGGTGAAAATAGGGGTCAAACTATTCATGACACCTGTCAATCCAGAGGATAATCCTGTTTCAGCATAAGTAAATAAAAAAGCAGGAAAAAAGTTTCCGAAGTAACCCACACAGGCGAAGAAAATTAAATCTTTTTTTTGCTTGATTTGCTTCAGGTTCAGTAAAGTAATCGGAAGAAGAACCAATCCTGCAATGACCATTCTCAATGCTGCAACTTGCGAACTACTGAATAAATTAGTCCCATCCATGGCGTGCATGCCACGTTTCATAAGAATAAAGGAACCTCCCCAGATAATTCCAAGAAGTAGGAGGTATACCCATGCAAGTGATTTTTTTGTCATAGTCAAAGGTAGAAAAATGGTCTTTATTTTACTTAACTCAATTTAATTTAAAATTCGTAAATTTGTACGCTTATTAAATTAGGCTAATTGTTTATTAATTATAGATTTATGAAAAAATTTATTTTATTCTTGGTGTTTGCGTTAAGCATGTTTACAGTGACTTCGTTTGCGCAAAACACAAAATATTCTAAAGTGAAAATTAATTTGGATTCAAAACCAAATGAATTAACACGTCTTGCGGCACTTGGAGTAGGTATTGATCACGGTCTTTATCGTGAAGGTGTATCTTTTACTTCTGATTTCTCAGCTGATGAAATTGCAATTATGAAAAACAATAATTTCAATTACGAAGTGTTGGTGGATGATGTTGCATCAGATTTCAAAAAACGAAATAGATTGGCTCAAAGTCGAGGTGTAAATTTAAATACGACTGGTTGTAACTCTAAAATGGGGAAAGTTCAGAATCCAGTGAATTTCAATTTAGGTTCCATGGGAGGGTATTATACCTTTAATGAAATGAAAGCAGATTTGGATAAAATGGCTCAATTATATCCAAATCTAATTTCTGTGAAACAATCGTTAGCTACGACGATTGATGGAAATCCCATTTACTATGTAAGAATATCAGATAATCCTTCTGTCAATGAAACAGAACCAGAAGTGTTATATACTGCTTTACACCACTCCAGAGAACCAGCTTCGATTTCTCAATTGATGTATTTTATGTGGTACATGCTGGAAAATTACTCAAAAGATGCGACTATAAAACACATTGTGGATAACACAGAATTATACTTAGTACCTTGTGTAAATCCTGACGGATATAAGTACAACGAATCTACAAATCCGAGTGGAGGAGGAATGTGGAGAAAAAATCGAAAAAAATTAGGATCTACATATGGAGTAGATTTGAACCGTAATTATGGCAAAGATTGGGGGTATGACGAACAAGGATCTTCGGGATCTACTGTTTCAGAAGCATATAGAGGTCCAAGTGCATTTTCTGAAATCGAGACTTCTACCATGAAAAGTTTTTGTGAAAGTCATAATTTCTTACTGGCTTTAAACTACCATACTTTTGGAAATTTATTGATTTATCCATGGGGAGCTGAAGAGAATAAATTTACTCCTGACTCAACGTTGTATGATAATTTCGCTCAAAAGTTAACTGCTGAAAATCATTATTTGTATGGCCTTGGAAATAAAACTGTAGGATATGTCGTAAATGGTAACTCTGACGATTGGATGTATGGCGAACAAGGCACTAAAAACAAAATTATTTCTATGACTCCAGAGTCAGGAGCGTTTAATGATGGTTTTTGGCCAACTTCGAATAAAATAATACCTATTTGTAGAGAGAATCTATTGCAAAATATTGAGGCAGCACTTTTCGCTGGGCAATATGCCACAGCGGAGGATATTTCTCCAAAAATTACCTCTTCTACTAGTCTGTACGCAAAATATAATGTGAAGCGTTTTGGAATGGCGAATGACGGAAATTTCACAGTTACATTAGCTCCAGTTTCAAATGTTTCAAGTGTTGGAATTTCAAAATCCTACAATGGCTTATCTATTTTGGAAACGAAATTAGATTCTATCGCACTCACACTTTCATCCGCTATCAAGGCAGGTCAAACTTTTGCTTATTCGATAGCAATATCCAATGGATCGTATAGTATCGTTGATACCATTACTAAAATTTACGGAACTCCAGTTCAAGCTTTTTCTGATGACATGACTTCTCTAGCAAAATGGAATGCTTCAGGTTTTCAGTTGTACAATGGGTCCTATAATTCAACACCATCGTGTGTAACTGATTCTCCATCTGGAAAATACACAGCGAATGCAAATGCAACATTGACCTTAAAATCTGCTGTTAATCTTAGTGGGATAACGCATGCGGCGCTGAAATTTAAGGCAAAATGGGATATCGAATCTGGCATGGATTTATTTAAAGTTCAGATTTCTACTAACAATGGATCTTCTTGGCAATCACTTTGCGGTAAATATTCTAAAGTAGGTACAGCAACTCAGGGTAGTGATATTATATTTGATGGAGTAAAATCTTCCTGGGTTCAAGAAGACATTAGCCTAGATAGCTACATTGGTTCAAATGTGTTGATTCGCTTTAATTTAATTTCGGATGATGTATTAAATAGAGACGGATTGTATTTGGATGATATTGCAATTGAAACAGTTTCTCAATCTGCTGAAAAAAGCTCGGCGAAAGAAATGACTTCCTTTCAGTTTAATTCACAAAACGCAACAGCAATTATTTTAGGAAATGCAATAACTATTACCGTTCCAAATGCTACTAACATCACGAATCTAGTTGCTACATTTGGTTTGTCAGCAGGAGCTACGGCTAGTATTCAGGGCGTTAATCAAATAAGTGGTTCGACAATAAATGATTTTTCAACGAGTAAGATTTACACCATTACAGCTGAGGACGGATCTACGAAAAACTTTTTAGTTACTGTAAAATTGGCTCCTCCAGTTAGTCCTACAGTAACTGTATCTAATAAAACATGTGAAGGTGCTACCATTTCAAATTTAACTGCTACAGGAACTTCAATCAAATGGTATTCTGATGCTGGTTTGACAAATGTAGTAGGAACGGGAAATTCTTTTGCAACAGGACAAACGAAAGCAGGTTCTTATATTTATTATGTAACACAAACATTAAATAATATAGAAAGTGCAGCAATTACTGATACATTAACAATCATTTCTTTACCATCTGCTCCTGTATCTGGAGGGGAGCAATCTGCTTATGTTGGAGGAGCAATTCCAAATTTATCTGCTTCTGCCGATCAAGGATCAACAATAACTTGGTATAGTGATCTTGCGCTTACACAATCAGTTGCTACAGGTTCAACATACACTATTCCTGTAACTAACTCAGGAACTTATACATATTATGCATCTGCATCTATAAGTGGTTGTAAAGGTACTTCTACAGCGATTAAAATTACCTTGAACAATGCACCATCAACGTGGACTTCGATTACACCTGTTCAGTCAACTAACTTATATGGTGTTTCTGCAACTACTAGTACGAATGCAATTGCTGTTGGAGCGTCAGGGGTAATGGATCAATATAAAGGTACTTCCTGGATCGCGACAACTAGTGGTTTAGGAACAGATATTAATAGTGTACATTTTTTAAATTCAAAAACTGCTTGGGCGGTTGGTAAAAGTGGTAAGGTCTTAAAATATAATGGTTCAACTTGGACAGCGGCGAATAGCACGTCTGCTTCTGCAGTTCTTTCAAGTGCAGCTCTAAATACTGTTTTTGTGATAGATTCAACAACTATTTGGGCGGCTGGTGCGGCTGGTAAATTGATTAAAAATAATGGTACGTATTGGTCAACTGTTTCAACCAATATATATGGAGATATCAAAGGGTTATCTTTTGCAAATAAATCAAAAGGTGTTTACGTTGCTACATCTGGGTATATTTATATGTATGATGGAACGACTTGGACTGAACAAAAAGATTTATCGGTGTTAAATGACTTTAATGGGGTATTCATGTTGGATCCTACAAATGCTTGGGCAGTTGGAACGAGTGGAATCATAGTTAAATATAATGGAACAAAATGGTCGACTATGACCAGTGGAGTTACTACAACGCTACGTTCAGTATACTTTACAAGTGCAACGGATGGATGGGCCGTAGGTGATGGCGGTGTTTTATTACATTGTGATGGAATTTCATGGACAAAAGTTGCTAGTGGAACTACGAATGCATTAAATAGTATCGCTTTCAGTGACGCCAATCATGGTTTTGCTGTTGGTGCAGCTGGAACAATTCTTCAGTATACTAATAAGGTAAGTAATGTAGTTCCTCCAAGTGTTTCTCCAATTGTTATTTGTAAAGGTGAAACAGTTCCTGCATTTACAACTTCAGGGACTTCCGTGAAATGGTACAGCGACGTTACATTGAAAACAGTCGTAGGTATAGGAAATGCATTTACATCAACAGAAAGCAATGTGGGCACTTATACTTATTATGTTTCGGATACACAAAATAACAACGAAAGTGTCGCAACTGCTGTTACTTTAACAATACGCGATCTTCCAGTTGCCCCAACTTCTTCAGGAAATCAAACAATTTCTCAGGGTAGTGTACTAGCACCGTTAAGTGTGTTGGGAAGTAGAATCTTTTGGTACTCAACTGCTAATTTGTCTTCAGTACTAGCAACTGGAAATTCGTATTCTCCAAGTTCACTTGTGTTAGGAACGACTACTTATTATGCGACTCAAACAGTTTTAGGTTGTAAAAGTTTAGCGACATCAATTACATTAACGGTAAATCCCGTAGTGAAAAGTGCTGCAAAAGAAATTTCTGCATTTAGTTTTGTGAGTCCTGCAATGACGGGTGTGATCAATGATACACTTATTTCCATTACTGTTCCTTTTGGAACGAATGTAAGTGCATTGACTGCAAACTTTACAGCTTCTTCCTTATCAACCGTATCTGTTCAATCTTTAGTCCAAACTAGTGGTATTTCACAAAACAATTATACAAACACTCTAATTTATACCGTTACTGCTGAAGATGGTTCTAAGAAACAATATAAGGTTACAGTTACCATTTCTTCTAGTACTCCAAGTGATCAAAAAGACATCTTATCTTTTGGATTCTCAAATCCATCGGTGACGGCAACAATTAATGGAACAAACATCACCGCAATAGTTCCAAATGCAACGAATCGTGCGAGTTTGAAAGCAAATTTCTCGCTTTCTTCTTTGGCTACTGTGACTGTCAATTCAGTTGCACAAACAAGTGGTGTAACTTCGGTAGATTTTACAAATCCGGTAATTTATGTGGTGAAAGCAGAAAATAACACCACAAAAAATTATACAGTTACTATTTCATTGCAAGCGCCAGATGCGCCAGTGTGTTCTTCACCATTAGTAGTATGTGAGGGCGGTGTAATTCCATCACTTTCGGCTACTGGATCCAACATATCTTGGTATGCGGACAGTACATTGCAAAACTTGGTGTTTTCAGGATCAACCTTAGCAACTGGAAAAACTACAGAGGGTGTTTACACCTATTATGCCACACAAACGAGTAATGGAATTTCAAGTCTTGCAACTAAAGTTGTATTAACGATATTAACTAGTCCATTAGCTCCAATTTCTACTGGAAATCAAACTGCTTATGAAGGTGGATACATCCCAAACTTAAATGTAAATGCTGCTAATGGTACAACAATTACCTGGTATAGTGATCAAGCGCTTACGCAACAAGTAGGAACAGGAACTTCTTTAAATACGGGTAAAACTGATATCGGAACTTATTCATTCTACGCGACTGCATCCACTAATTCCTGTAAAAGTACTGCTACAATGGTTCAATTAAGTATCTTAAATGGTGCTACTTGGTCAGTGATGACTTCTTTACAGAGTAATATTTTATTTGGTGTCAGTGCTAATTCTTCAAATGCTGTACTTGCTGTTGGTGCAACGGGTGTAGTTGATCAATATAATGGTACATGGAAAGTAGGAGACAGTAAATTATCTCCTTTATCAGATATTAATGCGGTACATTTTGTAAGTCCTAAAACTGCTTGGGCTGTTGGTAAATCAGGAAAAAAATTAAAGTTTGACGGAACTAGTTGGTCAGTAATGTCTAATACAAGTGGAACAACTCTATATGCTGTTTATGCGCTTGATTCAGCAACTATTTATGCTGGTGGCGCATCAGGTGGATTGTATAAAAGCACGTCAAACGGAACTTCATGGACTTTTATTAATACTGGAAATACAGACAATATTCGAGGGATTTCGTTTGCAAATGCCTCGAAAGGTGTATTAGTAGGTGTGGCTGGTTCAATTATTGTATATAACGGTTCAACTTGGACATTACAGACAGCTGCAAAATTCACCAATGATTTCTATGGAGTACACATGTTGGACGTAAACACTGCTTGGGCTGTCGGTTCTGCAGGTACAATTGTGAAATATAATGGTACAACTTGGTCGCCTGTTACGAGTGGAACAACGGCAATTTTACGCTCTGTATATTTTACAAGTGCAACGAATGGTTGGGCAGTCGGTGATGGAGGTGTAATCTTACATTACGATGGAACTTCATGGACGACTGTAGCTAGTGGAACAACAAACAACTTAAATAGCGTTTCCTTTAGTGATGCGAACAATGGATGGGCTGTAGGTGCTGCAGGAACAATCCTGAATTTTAAAAATTTAGCAAGCAAAATTACTCCACCTAGTGTGACGCCAACTACTGCTTGTAAAGGTGGAATTATCCCAGCATTTTCAACGACAGGTGCAAATATTAAATGGTATTCAGACGCACAGTTAAAAACGAAAGTGGGTGCTGGGTTGAATTATACACCAAGTGTAACGAACGCTGGAACGTATACCTATTATGTAACGGATTCATTAAGTGGAAGTACAACGATTGCGTCATCGGTAACTCTAACAATCAATGACACTCCTTCTGCTCCAATATCTGGAGGAAATGCGTCAATGAATGAAGGAGCAACCGTAAATCCCTTGACTGCAACAGGTACTAGTCTTGTTTGGTATTCGGATGTACAAGTGAGTGCTCAAGTAGGAATTGGAAATTCGTATACACCTGCTTCTCCGAGTAACGGATTAAATACATATTATGTTACGCAAACGGTAAATGGATGTAAAAGTCCTGCGACATCAGTTACGTTGACAGTAATTCCAAAAAGTGACGCAAAAGAGATTACATCTTTTAGTTTTAACGGGTTGAGTCCTGTTGTAGTAGCAACTATTAATGGCACAAACATTACAGCAACTGTTCCTTTTGGCACAGATGTAAGCAATTTAGCAGCCACATTTACTGCTTCAAATCTTACAACAGTTAAAGTTGGAAATGCGTTACAAGTTAGTACTACATCTATTAATGATTTCTCTGCGCCAGTTACTTATGTTGTAACTGCTGAAAATGGTTCTACAAAAACATTTACGGTAACGGTGAGTTTTAGTACTCCTAGTATTGAAAAGGAAATGTTTGCTTTTACTTTTGCTTCTATAAATACCGCTGGTGTTATTTCAGGAACAAACATTACGGTGGATGTGCCTTTTGGCACCAATATTGCTAATTTAATAGCAACATTTTCGACTTCTCCGTTATCTAAGGTAAATATTGTTGGTACCCCACAAGTCAGTAATTTGACTGCAAATAATTTCGTAAGTCCAGTGATTTATTCAGTGGTTGCTCAAGATGGTTCTTCAAAAAATTACACGGTGACAGTAAATATTGCCGCGCCAAGTACAGCGAAGGATATTACTGAGTACAGTTTTGCTTCTTTGTCTATGAATGGTACCATACAAGATACAAACATAACGTTTACAGTACCTTCTGGTACTAACGTTAGTAATTTAGTGGCTTCGTTTACAGCTTCTGACTTAGCAACAGTTACAGTGGGAGCAACAAATCAAGTCTCTGCAACCACCCTTAATGATTTTACGAATACTGTGAAATACGTAGTTACGGCACAAGATGGGTCTAAGAAAAATTACTACGTTACAGTAAATGTTATTCCAGCAAGTACTGCGAAAGAAATCACAGCATTTAGTGTAAATCTACCAAACATTGTTTGTACCATTAAAGATACGTTGATTACAGCGACAGTTCCTTATGGTACAGCAGTTGACAAAGTGATCGCAACCTTTACGAATTCTGCTTTCTCTACCGTAAAAGTTGGTGTAACAAATCAAGTTTCTGCTACCACGCTAAACGATTTCAGTAATCCTGTAGTTTATGTAGTGACTGCTCAAGATGGTTCTACGAAGAGTTATAAAGTGACTATTGCTGTTACTCCTGCAAGTCCTGCGAAAGAACTAGTAGCCTTTGGATTGGTAACGCCTGCAACAGTAGGTCTAATTAATGGCACAACGATCACTTTAACAGTTCCTTATGGAACAGATGTAACAAAATTGGTTCCTACCTTTACAGCTTCGAATTTCGCAAGTGTGAAAGTGGGCAATAATGTACAATCAAATGGAGTTACACAACATGATTTTACGGCTCCGGTAACCTATATTGTTACAGCGCAAGATGGTTCAATACAAAATTATACAGTCATTGTATCAGTTTCTCCAAGAATTAAAAGTTCAGCAAAAGAGCTGATCGCATTTAGTATTTCTAGTCCAAATACTGCATGTGTTATCAATGGGACAACTGTAACTGCAACAGTACCTTATTCTACGAATGTTACAAATTTAGTTGCTACGTTTATAGTATCTGATTCTGCGAAAGTAACTGTCAACTCTGTTAAACAGGTGAGTGGTACAAGTACACAAGATTTCACAGGCGCGGTCGTATATACTGTTACCGCAGAAGATGGTAGCACGAAAAGTTACATTGTTACTATTTCTATAGCTGCTAAAGTATTGAGTTCTGCTAAAGAAATCACATCCTTTAGTATTAAAAATCCAGCCGTTAATTGTATTGTAAACGGAACAGACATTAAAGGTACATTGCCTTTTGGAACTGATTTAACCAAGTTGGTAGCCATTTATAATGCTTCTGCATTAAGTACAGTTACTGTGAAGTCTGTAGTTCAATCCAATGGCACCACTGTAAATGATTACTCACAAGTACTTACTTACACAGTTACAGCAGAAGATGGTTCTTATCAAAATTATGATGTGACTTTAACAATTGAATCAAAAAGCAAAGCGAAAGAGATTACAGACTTTAGTATTGTGAGTCCGACAATAACTGCTACAATTGATCAAAATAATATTACTGCTACGGTACCTTATGGAACTGATTTAACCAAATTAGTGGTAAACTTTACAGCTTCTAATTTAGCTACTGTGATGGTAAAAGGAGTAACACAAATTAGTGGTCAAACGGTGAATGATTTCACCAATTCTGTAACGTATGTAGTTACTGCTGAAGACGGTAGTACTCAAAATTATGTGGTAATAGTTACAATAGCTCCAGACACAAGAAGTAATGAGAAAGAGCTAGTATCGTTCGGATTTGTTAGTCCTGCTGTTACTGCTTTGATTAATGGGACTACAATCACGGCAACCTTACCTTATGGTACAGATTTGAATAATTTATTAGTGAATTTTGTAGCATCTGATAAATCCACTGTTTCAATAAATGGAATACCTCAGATTTCTGGAACTACAAAAAACAACTTTTCATCCGTTGTGATTTATAAAGTAACGGCAGAAAATGGAACGACGAAAGAGTTTACAGTAATTGTAGGTTTAGCAAAAAATAGTGCGAAAGAGATTACATCGTTTTTATTCACAAATCCAGCAGCTAGTGCGACCTTCAATGGGACAACAATTTCACTTCAAGTTCCTTTTGGAACCGATGTTAAAAAATTGATTGCGAGTTTTACGGTTTCTGCGGGTGCAAATGTGAAAGTTGGGACTATTAATCAACAAAGTGGAGTAACACTAAATGATTTTACCAATCCTGTTTCTTACACAGTAACAGCAGAAGATGGAACATCACAAGTGTATACAGTAGTAGTATATTTGCTTGCAGCACCAAAAAGTAGCGAGAAAGACATGTTGACTTTTGGGATTACAAACCCTTATACGATAGGTGTAATTTCTGGAACGAACATTGCTTTGACGGTGCCTTATGGTACGGATGTGAAATCGTTGACAGCTTTCTTTACACTTTCTCCAAAAGCAATTGCTTATATTAATGGTATTGGTCAAATTACTGGCGCTAGTATTATTAATTTCAGTGCACCAGTTACCTACACGGTCACTGCCGAAGACGGGACAACGAAAACATATAGTGTTACTGTGACCATCGATAAAAATCCGTTAGGAATAGATGAGGTAACAGCTTCAACCGTTTCTGTGTATCCAAATCCAACGAATGGAACTTTCTTTGTAAATGCGACATCAGGTTCGTTAACAATTTCAGTAACTGATTTACAAGGGCGAGAAGTATACAGAACCTTAAATAATTCGTTTACTGGAGAAAAAATGGCTGTATCCTTAGCTGATTTTGGAAAAGCAACATATTTGGTGAATGTTACTAATAACGGAGTAAGTAGTACCCATAAATTGGAAGTAATCGAGTAAAATTTCCCTTACGATTTGAAAAGAGGTTGTTACATTCAGTAGCAACCTCTTTTTCGTTAGGGACGGGTATAAATACCTGTTTTTCGTTAGATTGATTAATAATTAATGTAGTTTTTCTATATTTGAGTAACTTTCAAAAAGTACCCATATGAAATATTTGATTCTTGTATTGTTATTTATTCAATCGGTAGTTTTAGCTCAAAACACAACTGGTTGTAAAATCTTACCTGTCCAACCATCTAGTGTAACATCACCGGCTGTAACATCACCAATCAAAAGAAGTTCAAATTCGTTGATGAACAACTACGATGTGAAGTTTTATAACATCGACTTAAATGCGACCAATACTTCTACCGCTATTTCAGGGTTTGTGCAAATGAAAGCGGTAACGAAGATTGCTAATTTCAATAAAATCGTTGTCAATCTTGCAAATGCTTTTGTAGTGGACTCAGTAAAAGTCAACGGCGTAAAAGCAACATCTTCTAAAGTTGGGGATGAATTATCCATTTCTTTAGGTACAGCATTACCAAATGTAGGCACCTTGTTTGATGCTATAATTTACTATCGTGGAAATGGTTCAGCTGGTTCCCCTTTTCCTGCAGGTATGTTAAACGGAACTTATAATTCTAAAACGTTTACATATACTGTTTCTGAACCTTATCATTCCTACCTCTGGTGGCCGTGTAAACAAGATTTAGAAGATAAGGCAGATTCTGTGTACATTAATATTACCACTGAAAGCACCAATTTAGTTGCTGCAAATGGTCTTTTGAAAAACACAATCAATCTTGGAAATGGTAAAAAAAGACATGAATGGAAGACTAACTATCCAATAGATTATTATTTAATAACCTTTGCTACAGGCCCTTATGTAGAATACAAAACGTATGCCAATCCTGTTGGTGCAACGAGCCCAATATTGATTCATAACTTTTTGTACGACCAATCCTATTTAACTTCCAATAAGACAATCATTGATAAAACAGTTTCAATGATAGAATTGTTTTCGACGAAATTTGGAATGTATCCCTTTAGTAAAGAGAAATATGGTCATTATTCTGCGCCATGTAATTTAGGAGCGCTCGAAAATCAAACGATGTCGATGATGAATAAGTTTGATTTTGATTTAGTTGCACACGAACTTTCTCATCAATGGTTTGGAAATAATGTTACTTGTGGCGCATGGAACGATATTTGGATGCACGAAGGTTTTGCTGAATACTGTGAAAGTTTAGCCAATGAATTTTTGGTTTCCAAAACAGCAGGTGATACAAAGATTCAAGCGTCTCAAACAGAGGTTTTAAATTTAGTCAATTCACAAGCATACGCCTCAAATACAACTGATCCATTTACCTTGTTTAATCATACCAATTCCTATGCAAAGGGCGCTACGGTGCTTCACATGTTACGTTTTGAACTTGGGCACGATTCTATATTTTTCAATATGTTAACTGCTTTCCAGAAGAAATATGCTGGAAAAACAGCAACTACAGATACCTTAGCGTCTTTTGTTTCAAAATATACCAAAAAAGATTACACCTATTTCTTCAATCAATGGATTAAAGGTTCTGGAAATCCTGTGTATAATTTCTCTTATTTTCAACGCGGAGATACGGTATATGTAACAAGTAATCAATCTGGTTCTTCTACTACTGGTTTATTCAAAATGAAACTAGATTTCAAAGTGAATTACGCTGCAGGTTCTACAGTATTTCAAGCCAATCAAGTAAGCAACAAAGATGTCTTCAAATTTTATTTGCCAGGAAAAATAGTTACTTCCATCAATCCAAATCCAAACAGTTGGAGTTTGATGAAGGTAAATTCAGGTGCTACTATTCCGTTAGTTTCCGGAGATAATTTCATTACTGCTTTTAGTTTTAGTGGAGCTGTTTCTTCTAAAATTACAGGAACAACTATTGATGTGGTAGTACCTTATGGAACCAATTTAAGTTCTTTGAAAGCAACGTTTACTGTTTCTTCGGGTGCAACAGTAAAAATTGGAACAACGACTCAAACTTCAGGTACAACAATAAATGATTTTTCAACTCAGAAAGTATATACGGTTACAGCAGCCAATGAAATGACACAAAACTACTACGTGAATGTTAAGCTTGCAAAAAATTCTGCTGCTTTTATTACTTCATTTGATATTTCTTCGCCTAATATTAGTGCTTTCCCTTATAATTTCGGAAATAATTATGATCCAATATCAAGGAATTTAAATTACCCTGTTGGTATAAATAATTCAACTAATCTCACCGATGCGTTAAAACAGGTTCGTTTAATATTCACTTCTTCACCAGGTTCAACGGTTTATTTTGCTCAAACAAATCAGTTGTTAGTAAGTGGAGTAACAACAGTAGATATTTCACAAGGTCCGTGTAATATTCGTTTAAAAATAGTTGCAGAAGATGGCACGGTTGATTATTTTAATGCCAGAGTTGGAGAACAGTTATATAGATCTTTGTCGATAACAGAAACTAAAACAAATACAGCAGGGATTTTTAATAATTCTACAACGAGTGGTACTGTTAGATATTCTTGGGATTATACTGGAAATTACGATACTGTATTTTTTAATCTCCCTCAAGGGACCGATTTGAAGACTTTATCTTTAAATGGGATTGGTTATAATAATTCTTCTATTGATTTGACGAAACCTACTATGCTTCAAATAAATAACGGTGATTTATTGTTTTGTTCGTCCCCAACAATTGTTATAGCAGTAGCGGGTTACAAAAATTACGAAGCCGAAATAAAAACATTCAATTTTTCAGGATACACAGCAAAAGCTTATATTTCTGTCGAAAGAAGTCCTTGGGGAGCCTCTGATAACAAAATTAATATTACCCTACCGTACGGAACTTCTACTAATAACTTAATCGCAAACTTTACTAATTCCACAGGTTCTGTTGTAAAGATAAATGGTGTTATACAGCAAAGTGGGGTAACAGTAAATAATTTCATTCCTAATCAGGGTTATAAATACACGGTAATTGCTGAATCTGGGCGTTCTGTAGTTTATGAATTGGTGGTTAGCATCGAACAACCTGCTAAAGAAATCACATCTTTCTCTTTTTCCAATCCAAATGTAACAGGAAGTGTTAGTGGCACAAACATCAATGTTACAGTGCCTTATGGAACGGATGTAACAAAGTTGGTTGCTAATTTTACGGCACCAAATGCGAAATCGGTAACAGTGAATAACGTTGCACAAACGAGTGGTGTTTCTCAATTGAATTTTAGCACCTCACAACAATACGTAGTTACAGGTCAAGATAATACCACGAAAACATTCACGGTTACAGTAAATGTAACACCTGTAAGTATAGCAAAAAACATCACTGCTTTTAGTTTAAACGGCTTAAATCCTGTTGTAACTGGTACAATTTCTGGAAATACGATTACAGCAACCGTACCTTATGGAACAGCAGTAAACAACTTGGTGGCAACTTTTACACTTTCTAATTTCGCAAGCGCTAAAGTGAATGGAACTCCGCAAGTAAGTGGATCTTCAAGCAATGATTTTAGCACCTCTAAAGTGTATACAATCACAGCACAAGATGGTTCAACTCAAAACTATACGGTAACTGTTACTATTGCACCACCAAAAAGTACAGAAAAAGCAATTACCACATTTAGTTTTAATGGCTTAAATCCTATAGTAACAGCTACAATTTCAGGAACAAATATTACTGCAACAGTTCCTTTTGGAACGAATGTAAATAATCTCGTACCAACATTTACTATTTCTCCGAAAGCAACAATTACTTCAGGTGGTGTGACCCAAGTAAGTGGAGTTACTTCTGGCAATTTTACGACCTCTAAAAATTATGTAGTTACAGCGGAAGACGGTTCTTCGCTTCCTTATAGTGTAACAGTAACTGTTGCTAAAAACACAGAAAAAGCAATCACCGCTTTTAGTTTTAATGGATTAAACCCAATTGTAACGGCAACGATTTCTGGAACAACGATTACTGCAACCGTTCCAAATGCATCAAACATTAAATCATTAGTTGCCACTTTTTCTTCGTCTGCAGCATCCACGGTAAAAGTGGGTACAACGACTCAAGCAAGTGGGTCGACTGTTAATGATTTTACAAATTCATTAACGTATGTGGTTACTGCCGAAGATGGATCAGCGCAAAATTATACGGTAACGATACAATTAGCAAAACCAGATGCACCTGTTGCAAGTTCTCCAACAGCAGTGTGTGAAGGTCAAACCATTCCAACATTGACTGCAACTGGAGCTTCGTTAAAATGGTATTCAGATGCTGGACTTACAAATGTGGCTAGTACAAGCTCTTCATTTGTTACCGGTAAAACTTCAGCGGGAGTTTACACCTATTATGTGACACAAACTGCCAATGGTTTAGAAAGTTTACCAACTACAGTAACGTTAACAATTAAAGCTACACCTGCAGTTCCTCCTTCAGGAGGAGATCAAACAGCAATGGAAGGTAGCTCAATACCTCCATTATCTGTTGCTTCTACGAATACGATTATTTGGTATAGTGATTTAGCACTTACAAGTACAGCGTGTGTATGTAGTTCATTAAACACAGGGAAAACGCTGGCAGGAACTTATACCTATTACGCCGTAGAGGTCTCTAATACGAATGGTTGTGTAAGTGCGCCTACAGCAGTTAAATTAATTATCAATACACCTCCTGCAGCTTGGACGGTGGTAACACCAAATGCTACATCATCGATTTTATATGGAGTAGCTACACCTTCCAAAACAGCGAATTGGGCGATTGGAGCAGCTGGAGTTTTAGTGAGTAACACAGGAACTACATGGTCCACTGCTACAAGTGGTTTATCCAGTGATATTTACGCCATTTCTTTCAATGGAACGAACAATGGATGGGCAGTAGGGAAAAGCGGTAAAATTTTACAATATAATGGAACAACATGGACTGCTGCAACTAATAACAGTACAACTACTTTATATGCCGTATGTGCAGTCGATGCTACCACAGCTTTTGCTTCAGGTGCTTCAGGTCGTTTGTTAAAGTATACTGGAGGTTCTTGGTCATCAGTAACAAATAGTAGTGTAAGTGCGAATTTGAACTCAATTTCTTTTGCAGGAACTACGAAAGGAATAATCGTAGGAGGTTCAGGTACCATCATGACCTATAACGGAACCGCTTGGTCTTCTACGACACAAGGTACAGCTGATTTATTTGGTGTACAATTATTAGATGCTAACACAGGTTGGGCAGTAGGAGCAACTGGCACAATATTAAAATACAATGGAACGACATGGTCGTCAGTTACGAGTGGAGTTACGAATAACTTAAGATCAGTATATTTCACAAGTGCAACGAATGGATATGCCGTTGGAGATGGAGGAACAATCTTGAAATACGATGGAACTTCTTGGACGAAAGTTACAAGTGGAACTACCAACAATTTAAATGGAGTTTCCTTTAGTGATGCAAATACGGGTTGGGCAGTAGGTGCATCAGGAACAATCATTGCATACAAAGGAGTAACAAATACCGTTGCTTTACCAACCGTAAAACCTCGAACTATTTGTTTTGGTGATTCACCAACAGCTTTGTTTGCTACTGGTACAAAAATAGTATGGTATAGCGATGCTGCTGCAACCACACAAATAGATACTGGAAATGTATTGATGCCAGTGATATCAGCAGTTGGAACATATACTTATTATTTAACACAGACTGTGAATAATATAAAAAGTTTGCCAGTAGCAGTGACTATAACAATTAAACCAAAACCAACAGCTCCAACTACGAGTGGAAATATATCGATTGCTCAGGGGGCAAGTTTGTCTCCATTCACAGCTACAGGTAGTAACATCGTTTGGTATTCAGATGTTAATTTGACAAGTCAAGTAGGTACAGGAACTTCCTATACACCTGCAAATCCAAGTGTAGGATCAACAACGTATTATGCTACTCAAACTATTAATGCTTGTAAGAGTGATGCTTCAAGTATTACATTAACGATTACAAATTCAAAAAGTAATTTAAAAGCAATCACAGCTTTTAGTTTTAATGGGCTTAATCCAGTGGTTACAGCAACTATTTCCGGATTGAATATTACGGCTACTGTTCCGTATAACACGAACCTTTCAAATTTGGTAGCGACCTTTACCGCATCGAATTTAGCGACAGTTAAAGTGGGAACCACTGCACAAGTAAGTGGCACGACACCGAATGACTTTTCTAAAGTAGTGACCTATACTGTTACCGCTGAAGATGGAACGAGTCAAAATTATACCGTAACCATTACCTTAGCGCAAGCGCCGAAGAGTTCGGAAAAACTGCTTACTTCCTTTAGTTTTAATGGACTTAATCCTGTGGTTACGGCAACCATTTCAGGATTGAACATTACAGCAACTGTTCCGTATAACACGAACCTTTCAAATTTGGTTGCTACGTTTACTGCCTCGAATTTAGCGACTGTGAAAGTGGGTTCAACTACTCAAATAAGTGGTACGACAGTCAATAACTTTACGAATACTGTTCAGTATATAGTGACTGCTGAGGATGGAACGAGTCAAAATTATACCGTAACCATTACCTTAGCGCCAGCGCCAAAGAGTTCAGAAAAACTGCTTACTTCTTTTAGTTTTAATGGACTTAATCCTGTGGTTACGGCAACCATTTCAGGATTGAACATTACAGCAACTGTTCCGTATAACACGAACCTTTCAAACTTAGTAGCGACCTTTACCGCATCGAATTTAGCGACAGTTAAAGTGGGTTCAACTACTCAAATAAGTGGTACGACACCGAATGACTTTTCTAAAGTAGTGACCTATACTGTTACCGCTGAAGATGGAACGAGTCAAAATTATACCGTAACCATTACCTTAGCGCCAGCGCCTAAGAGTTCGGAAAAATTGCTTACATCCTTTAGTTTTAATGGGCTAAATCCTGTGGTTACAGCAACCATTTCAGGATTGAACATTACAGCAACTGTTCCGTATAACACGAACCTTTCAAACTTAGTAGCGACCTTTACCGCATCGAATTTAGCGACAGTTAAAGTGGGAACTACTTCACAAGTAAGTGGCACGACACCGAATGACTTTTCTAAAGTAGTGACCTATACTGTTACTGCAGAAGATGGAACGAGTCAAAATTATACTGTAACCATCACGTTAGCGCCAATACCAAAGAGTTCGGAGAAACAGCTACTAACTTATGAGATAGTTTCTCCTTCATTAAAAGGAGAATTGATTGGAGATACTATTTTTATAGCCTCTCCTAGAGACGTAAATAAATATGGATTAATTGCAAGATTTACCCTTTCTTCTAAGGCGAATGCATTTATTGGTAATTTGAAGCAAAAAAGCGATTCATCATCGAATGATTTTGTAAACACACTTACATATAAAGTAGTAGCAGAGGATTCTAGCTTTAAAAATTACTATGTAAAATTTGTAAAAACAATTACTTCTTTTGAGATAGTTGCGCCTGCTGTTTCTGGTAAATTTGTAAACGGGTCTTACAAATATTCGAATCGAATTATCAATTTAGTTGTCCCGAATGGTACAGATAAGTCTAAATTAGTAGCGAAATACACTTTGCCAAATGAGGTAAAAACAGTTCGAGTGAATGGTGTTATTCAACAAAATGCCATAACCGTAAACAATTTCACAACCCCTCTTAATTATGAAGTTGAATTAACATCAGGATCGAAAGAACTTTATACGATTATAGTTTATTCCCCAGATCAAACGGTACAAATTCCTGATTCTAATTTTAGATGGCATTTACTTGCTGAATGTGAAATTGATGCAAATAATGATAATTTACTACAATTACCAGAAACAGCAGAAGTAACAGGTTTATCTTTTGCAAGCAGGGATGTAGCCGATCTAAAAGGGATTGAGGGTTTTGTTAATTTAAGGTATTTGTTTTGTATAAGAAATAAGTTTAAATCCTTAGATTTTTCTTCGAACCCGAAATTAAGTTTTTTACAAGCAGGAGAAAATAGTAATTTAACACAAATTAATCTTTCTAAAAACACGTTGTTAGATACCTTGGTATTAAACAAATGTTCGCTTGAAACGTTAGATTTAAGCAATAATTCAAAACTTAGTTTCTTACGTTGTGAAGAAAATAAATTGACTTCCATTGATGTTAGTAATTTACCAAGATTATTTTATTTCTTTTGTTATAAAAATAATTTCCAAAAATTAGATATCCGCAAAAATCTCAATTTGACGGATGGTATGAATAAAGGATTGGCATGTTCTAATAATCCAGCGTTAAAAGTGATCTGTATTGATACTTTACATTTAAAATACATTCACCAATTTACGAAAGATTCAACAGCAGCTTGGAGTACGACTTGTGGTTTAAGTTCTGAAAATTTTATATCTGCCTTTAGTTTTGAAGGATTGAATCCAGTAGTCAAAGCAACAATTTCAGGATTAAACATTACCGCAACCGTACCTTACGGAACAGATGTTACGAAGTTGGTTGCAACTTTTACAGCATCGGCAAAAGCAACGGTAAGTTTGAAACAAGCCCCACAAACAAGTGGAGTTTCAACAAATGATTTCACGAACGAAGTCACGTATGTAGTTACTGCAGAAGACGGAACGAGTCAAAATTATGTGGTAACTATCACACAAGGTCCAGCTCCAAAATCATCAGAGAAACAACTTACCGCTTTTAGTTTTGAAAGCTTGAATCCAATAGTTATAGCAACAATTTCAGGATTAAACATTACAGCAACGGTACCTTACGGAACAGATGTTACGAAGTTGATTGCATCCTTTACAGCGTCTGCAAAAGCAACAGTTAGTGTAAAACAAGCAACACAAACTAGTGGAGTTTCAACAAATGATTTCACGAACGAAGTCACGTATGTGGTTACGGCAGAAGACGGAACGAGTCAAAATTATGTGGTATCTATCACACAAGGACCAGCTCCAAAATCTTCGGACAAACAACTTACCGCATTTAGTTTTGAAGGCTTGAATCCAGTAGTTAAAGCAACCATTTCAGGCTTTAACATTAACGCAACGGTACCTTACGGAACAGATGTTACGAAG